>JAFWEE010000003.1 GCA_017515795.1 Bacilli bacterium | reverse complement strand
TTTTAAACTTGTAATAGTATAATAACCAGTTAAATTAGTACCTACTTCATCTTCTTTTACTTCTTCTTTTTCAACTTCTACTTCATCTTTTGCACTTTTTGCTATTTTTGACTTTTTCTCAGTAGTTTTTTCTTTTTTAGTATCTTTTTTCTTACTAAATTTCTTTTTAACTTTATCAACTAAACTAACATTAGCAGTTACATTAGGTTTAGAAACATCATTAGATGTATCATCTGTTAGTTTTCTTGAATCATTAATTCCTTTAAATATTATAAAAGCAACAAATAGAAAACAAAGTACACTTATAACAGCTATTGTTATCTTCTTTTTCTTACTATATCTCATTATTTATCCACCCACCTATTTTCTATATAATTATAACATACCTATTATTTTTTATCTATAACAAATCACAAAAAAACTAACCTTTCGGTTAGTAATAATCTAATGGTGACCCGTACGGGATTTGAACCCATGAATGTCGCCTTGAGAGGGCGATGTGTTAAACCACTTCACCAACGGGCCAAAAAAAAGACTTAAGTCTTTTTATTTTTTGCTAGTTTTCTTTGCTGTAGATTTCTTTGCTGGAGCCTTTTTAGCAGGAGCCTTTTTAGTTTCTACTTTTTTAGGTTCTTCTTTTTTTACTTCTTTTACTTCTTTTTTTGTTTCTACTACATCTTCTTCTTTTTCAGAAGTAAATATAACCATACCAATAACAGCAAGTATTACTACACCAGCTACTATAGCAACTGGTACTATTGGAAATTCATATTTTTCTTTAGTATATGTTCCAGCTTCTACTTCTTTAACAACGTCTTTATAATCATCATCTTCATAAGCTGCTTTAATAGCATCTTTTACTTGTCCAGACATACTAGCAGCATATCCAGCAAATGTTTTAGTACCAATAACTATATATGGAACTCCTGATACTTCTTCTTCTAAAGCTTCAGCAACATCTTTCATTAATGCTGAATTATCTTCATCATACCAAACTTCATAAGTTTTTAAATTATACATTTTACTGTATTCTTCATCTTTAGATAATTCATCAAAAAATTCTAAAGCTTCTTCACAGTGAGGACAACCTTCTCCTCTAAAAATATAGACATTTACTTTGTCTTTTGCAGATGCTACAAATGGAAATAATAATATAATAGCAGCTACTAATAAATATTTTAACTTCTTCATAATTACCTTCTTTCTTAATCAATTATATACTAATATTAATGTTTTTTCCACACTTTTCATTTAATTTTTGCCATATTTTAACCATAGCAAACGTATCTAACTTACAATACTCAAGTAAGTTCTTTCTAATAGTTAGTCTTTCTTCTTCACTATAATTAACAAGGTTGCTAAATGCATTCATAGCTTCGCCACCATTATGAATTTGTTCTAGATTATGATAATTAAGTGATGGATCTCCTGGAAATAAAGCAGGAAGTACATATTTGATTGAATAAGATCCTCTCATATCTTTTGTATAATAGTCTCTATTATAGAAAGGAACCATTAAATCAATAATATTATCATGTATTTTCATTAGTTTCTTACTTAAATCAGGATATATTTTAGCAAGATTCTTAATAACTGTTTTTTCAAAAGACATATTATATGCAAGAACTGTTCCTTTTAATGGAATATCATTTACTAAAGATTCTGCAAGTTTTCTTCTTGGATCAGTTCCTTCTTTAGCTAAAAACTCTTTATGCTTTAGTTCTTTTCCTTCTTTTTCAATATAATGAAGAGAATATTGGAAAGGTATTTGCATATAAGGACTAACTCCGTCATATAAAGGAATTGCTTGCTGATATGTCTCAAAATCTAAGAAATATAAAGGATATTTAATAGTTTTTAAGAACTTTTTAACATTATTAACATTGATATAATCTTCTTTATCATTTAATTCAAAATCTATTTGTTGTAAATATTTTTCGTTTATATCTTCATTTATTAAGTCTTCAAAAGAAATCTTACCAGCCTTATAATACTTGAGTTTTTCAGTTATTTTCATGATTTTAACATCAAATATATTTGGTTTTGGTAAATCTTTTGAACAATACTCTAAAAATGGACATTCATATGGTTTAAAACAATATGAATCAATATCATTAGTAACCTCTTTTGGACTTCTTAAACTAGATAATATTCTTCTTACATTAATACTTACTTTATCTTCTCTTGGAATTATTTCATCTGTTACGTCTTCAATAATAAATAACTTATCTAATTCTAGGTCTCCATTTCTAACATAATTAGAATTTAAATAAACTATATTAGCACTTTTAACATTGTATCCAAGACTTCTAATTATATGTGTTTGAAATGCTATATCATCTAAGTATATATCTTGTACTTCAGTAGAACTTTTTACTTCATAAACCTCTACTCCATCAGGATAATTCTTAAGAATATCTACTGAGCAAAACATATTTTCATATCTAAAAGAAGCTTCAGTAATTACAGGGGTATTTCTTTCAACACACTCTTGTGTTCTCTCTATCATAACGTTAATATTTTTATTAAATTCAATATTTACATAATTACCAAATAATTCTTTAGCATACTCCCCTACTTCTTTACCATTTTGAAGTACATCTTCTTTTTTCTTTTCTACATATTTCTCTGGTTTATTTCTACTAAGCCATGCACATCTATCACAAAAAAGAAGACTACAATATAGGGATTTTGTAATCACATCATTCATAGTCTTACCTTTTAAATACAAAGTACATTAGTACTGCAAAAGCTACTAATAATACAAATATAGCAATATATAAATAATTTGATACTCCAGATTGATTATCTTTAGGAGCATAAGTTAATGTTTTTCTTTTAGAAATTAACATATTATATGCTGTTTGATACCATTCTTGTTCTTCTTTAGACATATTATAGATTTCATCAGGATTATTAGCTATTTCGTTTATTTTTTCAACAGTTTCATCCTTTTTAGATGGATCCGCTCCACCTTTAGCAAATACTTCTTCATATACATAATCTATTTCACTACTTGAATATTCACTATCTTTTTCAGTTTCTTCTGATGCTCTTGAACCATCTGATGAAGTTGAACCATCAGAAGAAACATCTATACCTTCATTTTTATATTCTGCAGCATCAGCAGCAGTACCAACAGTTATATTACCTGTTAATGTATCTATTTCTGCTTCTAAAACCTTTCCAGTACCAGTCATAATATAGTTATTATCTTCATCAATATACATAAATTTGTCTTGTCCAGATAATAATACATTTTTTTCAGCAGCTTTTTTTATTAGTTCTGCTATAACTTTTTGTTTTTCTAAATCCATAGCATATTTACTTGTAGCAGGATCATATTTTGAAATCTCCTGAATTGGTTGATATGCATTATTATCCCTAGCATAATCATCTAATAATGCCTCAGCATTACTAGATAAATCACTTCCTTGATACTTTGGATCAGAAGTCATTCTTTCCTTTAATTCACTTACTATATTTACATTAGAATCTACATGTAATACTATTGGAACATCAGAATTTTGTTTATACATAACAATAATTCTTTCACCATTATTTAAAGTTATATCTTTAGTATCCTTTAGATTAAATCCTAGATCATTCATTTGACCAGTTAAATCTTTACTTGAATCTAGAATATCTATATAGTCTTTTACCATAGTTCTTCTAAATTCAGGATTATCTTGATTTAAAAGATCAGTTTTTAATTGATCTAATTCTGGATGTTCTCTAAATAAAGCAGCAAATTCTTGTTTTTCCGCTTCAGTCATAAGATATTCTTGATTATTAGTTCTTTCTAATGCATCTAAATATCTTTGTAATGATTCATTCATATTATTTACCTCTCAATTATAATTATAACATTATTATTTAAAACTTGATATTTTTTTTGATATGATATATAATACCTTAATACAAATGGGGGATACTATGGAAAAAAATAGAATATGTCATAAAAATGGTGATAATTTTAATGAAAATCGTTTTATAAGATTAATAAACGTAGGTAAAAAATCTTCAGTATATTCTGATGAATTTGAACATGTAGCATTCAAAAGATATCATTTTACAACTTCTAAAGATGACAAATTATCTGAAAGAGTATTTAAAGAATTACAAGATATTAATTGCCCAGCACTTCCAATATTAGGAGAATGTCTTTATTATGGTAAAAGATCTTTATTAAATAAAGAACTAGCTGGATATACAATGGATTTTGTGAAAAATGACCATACTGATATTTTAACAATGGACTCAAAAGATTTTACCGATAAGATTGTAGACAAATTTGATTTAGTAGCAGATAATTTAGGAGAAAGAAATATTATAATGACAGGTACGCCAGACCATAGCGATGTAATATTATCAAGTGATGGTATTACTATTACTGGTATAGATTCTTTTGAAAGAAAAACTAATATGCCTAAATGGGAATGTGTTATATTTAATAAGAAGATGGCTATTTGTTACCTTAGATTACTTTTAGCAGAATGCGCTATGTATAGACATGATTTGGGAGATAAAAGTCAAGATATAGCAAAAATATTTGATTTTTCTATATCAGCTACTACTAATATAAGTAGTAAAACACTAGTTAATCTTGAACATGGGCAAGTAATTAAGAGTTTAAAAAAATAACATGCAATGCATGTTATTTTTTTGGGATTTCTTTTAAACCAGCTTTATTTAATAATACTAGATCTTTTTCTTCTCTTGTAATAGGAAGACCACATAATACTCTAGTATCTAAAGAATATGGTTCATGATCTGAAATTAATTTAACAAGATTAAAATAATATCTAATAAAACCAGATTTCAATAAATATAAATATGTAGGACAATCTATTATAGTACCGTTATCACGATACCCTTTTACATAAGAATTATATAAGAATACTCTAGATTGAATTAATGCATCAGAATTTCTATCATTTTTTAATAAATTAACCATAAATTTAGTTGATCTTATATCTGCTATTCTTTCATTAGCATTAAGTCCATATAATTCTGATTTTCCTGTAATCAATGGTTTAGATGCACTAATTGAAGCATCTTCATCTTTTACAGCAACAAACATAGATAATTGTAATATTGCAGACTCTATTCCTTCACTAGTTATAGTCTTTCTTAGATTCTTAGCATGTTCTATTTCATGTCTCAGTATAAGTAAAGCATTAAGTCTTTTACTATAATTACTTCTTTCTAAACCATTTATACGTTTTATATTAATATTTATAGTTTTATTATTTCCATCATATAAACCATAACGATCATCATCATCAAATGTTAATTCACTAGCATATTCCTCTAATTTATCATGAGAAACCATTGCTTCAAAAGCATCATTAATAAACTTTTTATCTAATTCCTCATTTTTATGTTCTCTTAAAAGACGTCCTATTTGTTTATACATAATTTAACCCACCTAATAAGATTATATTAACATATTATTAATTAAAAAAGAAGATATTAAATATCTTCTTTTATTTATTTTCTTTAATAATAATACTATTTACTTTATCTATTCTTTCATTATATTTATTTATTTCATCTAAAGATAATTCTTTAAAATCATTATCATTTATTTTAAATGATTCTTTTAGTTTAATTATTCTCATAGCACTTTCATTAATATCAGAACTATATAAATCATATAACTTATTAAACTCATTTATAACCCTTATTTCTTTATTATGAGGATAATTAAACATAATTATATCATTACCTGATTTTAATGCTAATTTGGCTGCTTTAATGCGTCCATATCTATATCTAACAGATCTCATTTTAATATCATCTGTCATAGTGATACCTTTATAATTATAAGTATCTTTAATTAAACTATTAGTTTTTCTAGATAAGCTTACAGGTAATTTATCTAAATCTTTTACTAATATATGTCCAACAAGTATTCCTGGAACATTCTCATTTATATGAGTAATAAATGGTTTTAGATCTTCTTCATCTATATGTTTAATCCTAGGTAATAATATATGAGTATCTACTTTTATCTTTCTTAAACCAGGAAAATGTTTTATAAATGGTATTACATTATTCTTTTTATGTTCTTCTATTATAATTCTAGTATTCTTTATTACATCATCACTAGTTCTACCAAAACATCTATTACCTATAGATTTAGATATTTTATCATCATATATATCTACAGTAGGAGCTAAGTTAACATTTACCCCTGATTTATATAGAATTTCAGCTGTAATGTCTCCTACTTCTTTTAATACATCATTATTACATTTAGAAGATGCTAAAGCATTCTTAATTCTATGAAATTCATCAGGTAATCTATTAACAATACCATTTTCTTGATCAACACATATTAATAAAGGTATTCTATTAACTCTATTTAATTCTTTTAATTTTTTTATAATAGTAATGAATTCAGAATATGTATCATAGTTTCTTCTATATAAAATAAATCCACCTACTTTATATTTTTGAATTAAATCTACTACATAATTATCTATTTCTTTTCCTTCAAAACCTACTAATAATTTTTGACCAATTAATTCTTGTTTAGTATATTTATCCATTTTTATCATTTCCAATCAAACATATTTTATCATATAAATTATAATAATACTATAAGAAATAATGAAATATTATTATATATAATATATAATAATATTAAGGAGGTAATTCTATGGAAAATAAAGAATATATTGGAAAATTATTAAGCATTAAAATTGATCGACAATTTGGAAGTAAACATCCTAAACATGGATTTATATATCCAGTAAATTATGGATATGTTCCAAATACTATAAGTGGTGATGGAGAAGAATTAGATGCATATTTACTAGGAGTATTTGAACCAGTAGAAGAATTTGAGGGAGAATGCATAGCTATAATACATAGAACTAATGATAATGATGATAAATTAGTGGTTGTACCAAAAGGAAAGAAATACTCTGATGATGCAATTAACGCATTAACAGAGTTTCAAGAACAATACTTTGAACATGTTATCATAAGATAAAAGCACTAACAATTGTTAGTGCTTTTTATATTTCTTTACCATAATATTCAATATCAGCTGTAGTACCATCATAATACTCTTCATGTACATCTTTTATATGTTCTTTAAAACCATACTTAGTATATATATCTTTATTCTTTTTATTTTTTTTATCGACACCTAATGTAACTTTTTTATAACCTCTATTCTTTAAATCATCTATCATAAATCTAAATAATTTGGAAAAATATCCTTTGTTTTGATATTCTTCTTTTGTATTAAATGCATGTAGATAAGCAGTTTTATCATTAACTAAGTTTTCACTATTATTTACTAATGTTGGATTTAATGTAACTGAACATTCACTTATTATTAAATCATCTAATAAACCTATATAAATAATAGTAAAACCATTTTTAACTCTTTCTATAGTCATATTTTTCCATTCAATCATCTTTTCTTTATTGCTACAATTATATATTTCTTCATCATACATTTTTATAATATCTTCTATAGAGGCTATTTTACAAATATAATTTTCCATAGTATCACTCCATCTAATATTATAATACAAAAAAAGTAGCAGATGCTACTTAAAAATCTAAATGGCAGGGGATGAGAGAATCGAACTCCCAACAGTGGTTTTGGAGACCATTATTATACCATTTAACTAATCCCCTATAAAAGGACAAATAAATAATAACATATTATTTGTCCTTTTTCAATTATTTATTAAGATAATTTGATAAATCTAGAGTTTTAACTCTATCTCTATTAAAATCAAACATATCAGCATTTAATCTTAGAATTGGATTTGGTGTTCCATCATTAAGAAGTGTTTTAGTAGATCCAATTTGAATAATTAAACCACTTTTCATAAATGGTTCTAGTTTAGAAGCTACTTCACTTACTTTCATTTTACTACCATTAACAGTAGTAAATAAGTCAGTTAAAGATTTTAATGATTGATTTTGTTTATTACTTAAGAAGTATTCAAGTAATAAATATTCATCATCAGTAAAATTCTTTCCTCTACTTCTTTCAATGGATGATATTAAGTATTCTTTTTCTAATTGTTTCATTTCCATTTCTAACATATATTTAATAAAATATGTTAAATCAGATGTATCCCTTGATGAGTTTATAGATTTATTATATTTACTCTTTGTAAATGGTATAGCTCTGTTAAAGTTTAAGAATGCATTAGCATTATTATTTAATAAATACCACATAGCAACTGTTCTAGATGTTCTACCATTACAATCAAAGTATGGATGAATAAATATTAAATAAAAGTGTATTATTTGAGAAATTATGAAATTATCAGTATAATTCTCTGCTTTTGCATTTTTAACATATTCCATTAAATAATCAACATATTTACTTACATCTTTAAATGGAATTCCCATAATTCTTTCATCAAAATAAGCTAAGTTTGAAATACATACTTCATCTTCTCTATAGTAGTCTCCCATGCATTCTTGATCTCTTGGAAGTATTAATCCATCACTTATTAATCTATATAGAGTTCTTAAGTTTTCTTTATTAATCTCTTTTTTCTCTAATATATATTTATAAGCTTTATATAAGTTTAATACTTTTTTCTCTTTATCACTTGAATCTCTAGATATATCATATATTATTTTTCTAACTATAATTCTTCTTATGGCTTCTAAATCATTATCAATACCTTCAATTATATTGTTAGATTGTATATCTTTTGGGATTTGATTTTTAAATTTTATTTTTTTTAAAGATGGTTCTAGTGTTATGAATTCTTCAATTTCCTCAGAAATCGGAAGAATAGAATCTGGATTAATTCTAAAGTTACATCCATTTTTATTAGGTAATTCTACTCTTTTCATAATAACCCCCCTTTTTTTGAAAACTCCTATATATTATCATATAAATTAAAAAAAGACAAATTAATTTGCCTTTTTCTTTCCATAGAATTCTTTAAAGATTTCTGTTAATCTTTCTGTAGTTACAAGATTATAATCTTGAACTTCAGATGGTCTACCATCAGTATAACTAATTGGTACTCCTTTTTCTACATAAATATATGCAGAATTTAGAATAGTTTTTTCTCCTTCATAATCTGTTCCTTTAATGAAATCTTCACTTGGATTTGGAAGAATATCTTTAGCATAAGATATAAAATCATTATATTCAGAAGATCCTTCTTTAACTTTATATACTTCATTATTTTCGTTTAATCCATATGTAGTTCTTATATCATTTTCTTCTTTACCACCAGGTATAATATCTACATAATATATTTCTTTTATATTATAGTCTTTAGATACTTCTAAGAAAGTAGATATAGATACTCTAGATTCATTAAAGTATGGACTACCTAAAAATATTACAAAAGAATCACTATTTTTTATTTTTTTATTTATTTCTTCTAAAGAAGAATATATTATTTGATTCTTTTCATCTATAGATACTTTTAGTTTTCCATCATCACCATTTAATTCTTCATATTCTTGTTTAAACTTTTTAGAATCAGCTGTTGCTTTTATTAAATCGCAAGATAAATCTGTTTTAATATCATAATCTTTTTTACCATATGGAGATTTAGGATAAATAACTACTCTTGTTCTATCAACATCACAATCCATTAATTCAGTATAATTCATTAATGAGTTCTTATCAAAATAAGTTTTTAAGTTATCAAAACTTATTTTAAGACCTTTATCAGCAAATTGAGATAAATAAGATATAGCATTATCTTCTGAGCCTTTTTGTTCTACTAAAGCATCATAATAATACTCTTCATAGAACATAGTTCCCATTTTTAATAGTTTCTTTTCTATTTTATCTTCTTTAGTTCCACCATAAAATTTTGTATATAACAAGAATCCTAAAAATGGAATTAATATTATTAATAATAATATAGCTAAACCTTTACCAAACTTTTTTCTCTTCATCCTATTTTCCCTCCAAAGTAACCTTTATTGTCTTTTCTTTTCCTGCTCTATTAATAGATATTTCTACTTCATCACCAATTTTATATTGGTATAAATAATATCTAAGTTTAGATACGCTTGTTATTTTATCATTATTTATTTTTAGAATTACATCTCCTAGTTGTAATCCTGCTTTAGCAGCATTACTATTACTATCAATAGCTGCTACTACCACACCTTCAGTAATATTTCTATCTACATTTAATCTATAATAATATAGTTTATATGCATCATTAACATCTATTAAAGAAACTCCTAGATATGGTCTAGATACGCTTTCTCCTTTTTCTAAGTAAGAAGCATACATTTTAGCCTCATTTATAGGAATTGCAAATCCCATACCTTCTATTTGTTCATCACTTAATTTCATAGAAGTAATACCAATTACTTCGCCAGATAAACTTACTAGTGGTCCACCACTATTACCTGGGTTAATAGCAGCATCTGTTTGAATAACTTTAGTTACTACACTTTCAGTTTCTACAGTTCTTTCTTTAGCTGAGATTATACCTTTAGTAATAGAACCAGAATATTCTTCACCCATAGGACTTCCTACAGTAAATACTGTTTCTCCAAGGTATATTTTATCACTATCTCCAAGAGTTGCTACCTTTAACACTTTATCTTTAGCTATAGATAATACTGCTAAATCAGAGTATTCATCTTTACCAAGGATAGAAGCTTCTACTTCTTCTCCATTTTGAAGTAATACAGTTACACTATTAGCATAATCAATAACATGATTATTAGTTAATATATAACCTTTGTCTCCTTCGACTTTATAAACAAATCCTGATCCTGTACCATATTGTTTTCCATTATAGAAACTCTTAACAGTAACAACAGAATCAAATACTTGTTCTATTGAATCACTTATTGCACTTTCTATTACTTCAGTTCTATTTATGTTTTCTGTAACTATTTTAGATTCTATTGGGTAAAATTTAACATATAGTATAACAGCTGCTACTGATGTAATAACTGTTATAACAAAAAATATAAAACATATTAATATTGTCTTTTTAGTATTCATATAATCATCTCCTATAATATTTCTTCGTAATTACTTGGGAATCCCATTCTCTCAAGTAATACATTATTTTCTATTATCCCTACATTTTTATCAAATACTTTAATTGCCCTATTAACTTCACCCATAAAATCAGAAAACTTTGTATTAGAAAGCATTACTTTAAATATTATAACAATTGCAAATATATCATTTTTACCATAAATGTATTCATTATCTACTTTAGGTATTTTTAAATCACTATGATACTTAGTATCAGGTATACTAACCTGTGTTCTATGTTCATAAACTATATCTTCATGAGCACATAGATTTCTATAATTAGCAAGTAAACTTAAATATACTTTAAGTGTTTCAGGATCTAAGTTATAAATATCTGCTATTTCTTTTTTATCCTCTTCTTTTAATATGCCATATAACTCATTTATAAGCCCAAATGAGAGTACTTTTACTAAAATCCATAGAGGAACATATCCGTACTTAGACATATAGTGTAATGTAGCTGTATGTTTATCTCCATTAACTCTAATTTGTCTCTTCATTTTATTAATGACATCTATAACTCTTCTACTATCAATAAAATTCTGATTAAAGTTAGATGGTTTTAAATAATCTGCTTCTTTATAACCATATTTCTTACTTAATTGATAACTAATAACACTCTTGATATTATTTTCTATTATTAACAAATTCTTAAATAATATATTTCTAAATGTTCTATCAAATAAGAAAACTGAATATAACTCTTCAAAAGTAGTTCCTTTAATAAACTTTCTATCTTTTGTATATAGTATATTTCTATATCCATTAATAAAGAAATAATTTTCTTTTAAAAGTACTTCTTTTGTTTGCTCTTCATTATTTATAGTTAATCCTTTATTTCTAAGGATATCAATTTGTTCATCTAATGTTCTAAATTCCTTTTTATTCATAAGTTCACCTACTTACTTTCTCTAAGTCTTTCAGCAAGCTCTCTTATTTTTCTTAATCTATGATTAACACATGACTTAGTAATCTTTTCTCCAGTTTCTACTGATATTATATTACTAAGTTCTATTAATGAACTTTCAGGATATTTAAGTCTATAATCAGCTACTTTTCTAACCTTTTCATCAAGTAATTCATAAGCATCTTCTACTTTAATAAAATTAATATCTTCTATTTGTTTATTTGATGATGCCATAGATTTTTCAACATTAGCTTGTTCACAGTTATTAATACGATTATTCATATTTTGCTTTTCTCTTAGAACTCTTATATCTTCATAATATAAAACTGCATTATAAGCTTTAATAATTCTAAGAAGATCACTAATCTTTTCAGATTCTTTAATATATACCATATATCCTTTAGCTCTTCTTAAAGTCTTAGCATTCAATTCATATGAATTAAGTACATCTTTTAAAAACTCTGCAAATTCTTCATTATTAATAATAAACTCTAAATGATATCTAGATGTCTTTGGATCATTAACAGATCCTCCAATTAAGAAACAACCTCTAATAAAAGCAGCTTTTAATTCTTCATCATCTACTATCTCATCCATAGGATAACTTCTAATCTTAAAACCATTTTCACTAATTAAACCCAAATCTTTTAATATTTCAGGAACATCTTTCTTAGTTTCAATAACATACATTTCATTTTTCTTAAAGTTGTAATTCTTTTTAACAGCCATATTACTTGTTACCGAATAATTATC
>JAFWEE010000002.1 GCA_017515795.1 Bacilli bacterium | reverse complement strand
CTTCAGGGGGTTTGGTTCACTTATACAAAATCCAGTATAAGTGCACATAACAAATATCTTGTTATGCTATATTTATAGTAAAACATTTTATGTCTTTTGTCAATTTGTTTATCTATGTTTATATTGAGTATTTACATATTGTTGATTTTGATTATTTAATACATATTCATTATACTCTTTATCAAAAAATCCATAATCAAATTTAGTAGAAAGAATTCTATAAACAGCTTCATTTATTCTTTCTTCAGTAATAGTTCCTTCATTAACTGCTCTGTATATAGTATCATATGCAATATTAATATTTTGAGGCATTAATAACATATCATTACCTGCATTAATACATCTTAAATAAATTTCTCTTTCATCAAAATATTTAGTTAATGCACCCATTCTTTTTAGAGCATCTGGTAATGATAAACCATTATATCCAAGATCATCTCTTAAAATATCATTTACTAATACTTTTGATAAACTAGCAGGAGTTTTATCTCCTGTAACTTTTGGAACAGCCAAATGACCTACCATTATACCCGGTACATTTTGTTTAATAGCTTCTATAAATGGAATTAATTCTAATGCTTTTAATTCCTCTAAATTTTTATCTATAACAGGTAAATCTTCATGAGAATTAGTTATAACTCCTCCATGACCTGGAAAGTGTTTTCCAACTGAGATTACTTTTTCTTCTTTTAATCCATTTGCAATTGCCATAGATAGTCTTTTTACTACCTCTGGATCACTACCAAATGATCTTGATTGTATACCAACATTATTAGGATTAGATAAAACATCTAGTACTGGAGCCATATCCATATCTACTCCTATTGATTTTAATTCTTCACCCATTTTTTTACCAAGATTAAATACATCTTCTTCTGACATAGTTTTAGCAACTTCTTCCATAGATGGAATTATAGTTAAACCAACATCTGATAGTTTTTGAACTATTCCACCTTCATGATCAGCTGCTATAAAGGGACTAATATCTCCTATTTCTTTAATACTATGCAATAGTTTTTGAGTATTTTTATAATCACTTAAATTGCTTCTAAAAAGTATAAAACCACCTGGAGAATAAGTAGTTAATACTTTTTCTAAATCTACTGTCATTTTAAAGCCATCTTCATTCCTATAATCAATTAGTAACATTTGACCAATTTTAGTTTGAAGAGACATCTTAGATAATTTATCAAATAAAAACTGTTCTTTCATTATTCCTCCTAATCTTTTTTTCTTATATCTTTAATTATACCTTGAAGTAAAGAATAATTATCAATATTTTTTAATATTTCTTTTGAATCTTCACTTGTATGTTTTAATACATCAATATCTCTAGGTAGTTTTGCCACTTTAAAGTTCATATCTCCATGTTGTCTCGTACCAAATAAATCTCCTGATCCACGAAGTCTAAAGTCTTCTTCTGAAAGTTTAAACCCATCATGGATAGATTCCATTATTTTTAGTCTTTCTGTTTCTTTATTAGATATAAGTAAACAATAAGACTCTAAATCATTTCTTCCTACTCTACCTCTAAGTTGGTGAAGTGTAGCTAAACCAAATCTTTCAGCATCAAATATAACAATCATAGTAGCATTCTTAACGTCTACTCCTACTTCTATTACAGTAGTAGATATTAATATATCTATTTCATGGTTTTTATATTTATTCATTATTTCATCTTTTTCTTTAGATTTCATCTTACCATGAAGAATATCTATATTGTAGTTTTTAAATGCTAAAGAAAATTTATCTCTTAATTTCTTTATATCTAAAGATTCATCTTCTGATTCTATTAAAGGAGATACTATATATACTTGATGACCTTCCTTTAATTCTTTATATATCATATTTAAATATTCATCAGTTTGATTATTTTTAAATACTTTAGTAGTTATTTCTTTTCTACCAGATATCTTACTTTCAATAATAGATATATCCATATCACCGAAAAGAGTTAAAGCATACGTTCTAGGTATTGGTGTCGCAGAAAGATATAACACATCTACATTATTACCTTTATTTCTTAAATTCCTTCTTTGATTTACTCCAAATCTATGTTGTTCGTCTGTTACTACTAATCCTAAATTATTGAACTCTAAATCTTCATTTAAAAGAGAATGAGTACCTATTACCATATTAATAGATCCATTACTAATTCCTTCATATATCTTATTCTTTTCACTTTTTTTAGTAGATGATGTAATTAATGCTACATTTACATTAAAGTCTTTAAATAAATTAATCATATTATTATAATGCTGAATAGCTAATATTTCAGTTGGAGCCATTAAAGAAGATTGATATCCATTTAAAAAATATGCATACATAGTTATAAGGGCTACTATAGTTTTACCAGAACCTACATCGCCTTCTACTAGTCTGTTCATACGTGAAGGAGATTCCATGTCTTTAAAGATATCTTCTAAAGCATGTAATTGGTCTTTTGTTAATGAATAACTCAAAGATAAAATAAACTCATTTATTCTAGTTTTATTTACTATAATAGATGTCCCTTTATTATCTTTTTTAGATTTTAAATAATTCATCTTTAAAGAATAAATAAATAGTTCTTCATATTTAAGTCTATCTCTTGATATATCTATGTCTTCCATAGATAATGGATTATTTACTTTATATATAGCATCCTTTTTAGATATAAAGTTATATTTATTAGATAATATTTCAGGAATATAATCATAAATATATGATGTATTTATTGCTTCGTTTATATATTTAGTTATATTTTTAGATGTTAATCCCTTTACTAAATGATATACAGGAATAATATTTATATTACCTCCTATATCATATAAATATATATCTGATGCAGTAATAGTATTTTTTTCTAGTTTACCTACTACTGTTACTACTTTATTAATAGTTAATTTATCTTTTAAGAATAATCTATTAAAAATAGTTACATTAAATATTCGATTATCTATTTCCATAGTAAAAGATAATCTATTCATCTTCTTAAAAAAAGAGACTGTAGGAATAGATAATATTTTACCTGATACTACTACTTTTTCTTCATTTAATGAAGTCTTTTTTAATATATGATATTTATACGGAAAGTAATTAATTAAGTCCTCCATATTATATATATCTAACTTATTTAATTTATTAATTGTAGAAGGTCCAATACCTTTTATATTATCTAAACCAAACATATGTTATCACCTAAATAAATTATATCATATTTTTTAAACTTTTTTTACATTTTAGGTTGACAAAAGTACCTAAAATCATTAATATAATTGATACCAATTCCCGAATGGCGAATTGGCTGCTAGTATCACACTAGCCAACCCCTTTTTATTCTTTTTTAAGAAGGCGCAACTTCAGGGGGGCGCCTTCGAATTGTAAAATAAAACAGATGATTTAATCATCTGTTTTTTTATTATTCTGCACTTGGTAAATATAATTCTGCATTAACTTTTATTATTTTACCAGTTCCATCTTTTTCAAAATTATGATCTGTTACATAACCAGAACCATTTAAATTACATTCTGCATTTATAAGTCTACAATAATTTCTTAAAGACTTAGAAGAGAATCCTCTTAAATCAGTGTCTCCTATATTACCATTAGTCTTTAATAAAATCTTACCATCTACATAATTATCTTTAGTAGGATATTGATCTATTATAATATCTCCATCTCCTATTAACTCATATGATATACCATTATTATCTAATTCTGTTTTTACATCTACTACTTTCTTATTAGAATAATTACCTACTTTATATGCATAGTTAGTAGTAGCCCTAACATTAGTTAGATTATAATAAGCTTCTATATCTTGAATTAATGATTTAACAGCATCTGCCATTTGAGAAGATGATGCAGCATTTTCAAATGCTATATACATTACATATTTAGGATTATCTTTAGGATACATACCCGCAAAAGATCTTATATTTCTATATGTAGTTTTATAATATCTACCAGTATTTGCGTTATATACCTCTGCTGTACCAGTTTTACCTATAATATCATAGCCATCCATATTATAACTAGTACCTGTTCCTATAGTAACTACATCATTCATTAAAGATTTAATCTTATTAACTGTCTCTTGTGATGCAACTTTAGTACCCTTTTGAGGTTTATTTTGATATATTATTTCTCCAGTATCAGGAGATACTATTTTTTCTACTATTGTTGGATTTAAAACATAACCATCATTTGAGATAGCTGTTAAAGCTTTAATCATTTGAACTGGTGTAATAGTTATTCCTTGTCCAAAAGATGCTGTAGCAACCTCTATTTTATATGTAAAATCTACTTTACCAGAAACTTCACCTGGAAGTTCTATACCTGTTTTAGAACCAAATCCTAGTTTCTTTAAATAATCTTTTAATTCCTGACCAGTTAAATACTTTTGAGTTAAATTAGCTACTCCTAAGTTAGAACTTTGAGCATATCCATAGTCATATGAAATATCTCCCCATCCATAAGTATTCCAGTCTTTAATAGTATACTCATCTATTTTCATAGTACCGGAATGATAAGTATCTTGTCCATTATAGTTACCTTTTTCAATAGTAGCCATATATGTAAATGTTTTCATAGTAGATCCAGGTTCATATGAATAAGATACTAATGGATCTAGATAGTTAGTAATATTCTTTACATTTGGATCAAAACTAGGTTTAGTTGCAGAAGCAATAATCTTACCTGTTTTAGCTTCTGCTACTATAAATATAGCTTTAGATGCACCTGATCTACTAAATGCATCATTTAATGCTCTTTCTGTCATTAATTGTACATTAGAATCTATTGTTAAATATATATCATATCCATCTTCTTTTTCTATTCTAATTTCTGGAGAATTAATAAGTTTATATCCATTAGCATCTTGCTGATATGTAACAGATCCATTAACACCAGTAAGTTCACTATTGAATTTAGCTTCTATACCCATTTCTCCAACTGTTTTACCATCATCATATTCTCTTACATAACCTATTACATATGATGCAAAATCTAGATTAGGATAATATCTCTTTTGCGTAGGAATAAATCCTATACCAGGTAATTCTAGTTTTTCTATTTCTTCTTTTTGAAGTTCAGTTAATCCTTTACCTCCAGGGCCTAATTCTACTTGATATAATCCTTTTTGACTCATAAGTTCAATAAGTCTTTCTTCACTCATATTAATAAGTGGAGATAATGCTTTGGCAGTTTCTTCTACATCTACTACATGTTTTGGTTTAGTGCTATTTTTACTTCTTGATTTATCTAAGAATGCTACTACTGTATATGAATCTACTGTTTCTGCTAAGACTTCTTCATTAGAATCATATATAGTACCTCTATTTGCATTTAAAGTTCTTTTAACAGTATTTCTATTCTTGGCAAATTTAGATAGATTAATACCATCTATTTTAGGAGATAAATTTAAATATACTAATCTAGCTATTATTATTGCAAATAAAAAAAGTCCAAATAAAATAACAAATTTATTAACATGTATTTTATTTTGAACTTTTTGTTTCATTTGATATTCTCCTATCTATTATTAACTATTCTAATGTTACCATTATTATAAGCCAATCCGCTTCCATTTGCAACCTCGTTTACATTTTCTAAGGATGCAAGTTCATTAATTTTCATAGATAATGCTTGATTAGTTTCAGATTGATTTTTAACTGATGATTTAATCTTTTCAACTTCTATGTTTAATGAAGATAAACTAATTTTGGCAAAGAAAGATACTGCCCATAAACAAAGTAATATTACTGCGCCAAAATTAATAAAATTTCTTTCAATGTTTTTCTTTTTACTTCTAACTTTCTTTCCCATAATTCTCTCCTTTATATTCTTTCAATAACTCTTAGAATTGCACTTCTAGATCTATTGTTATTTTCAAGTTCTTCTTTTGTAGGTTTATATTTACCTATTAATTTATATTTTGTTTTATATTCATCAGGAATATTAGGCATTCCTTTATAAAGTTCATTTTCTTTAGTAGCTTCTTTAAATATGTTTTTAACTATTCTATCTTCTAATGAATGGAATGTTATAACACATATTCTTCCACCAGGATTAAGTAATTCTAATGAATCATGTAATGCTTTTTCTAAAACATTTAATTCATTATTAACTTCAATTCTTATTGCTTGAAATACTTTTCTAGCAGGATGATGAAGTCTTCTATACTTTTCTGGTACTGAGTTTTTAATTATCTCTGTTAACTCTAAAGTAGTTTCTATAGGTTTAGTTTCTCTATATTTACATATTGCTTCTGCTATAGATTTAGAGAACTTTTCTTCTCCATACTCATAAAATATCTTTATGAGTTTTTCTTTTGGATAAGTATTAACTACTTCATAAGCAGATAATTCTTGTTTTTGATTCATTCTCATATCAAGTTTAGCATCATTATGAAAACTAAATCCTCTTTCTGCTTCATCTAATTGAGGTGATGAAACTCCTAAATCAAATAAGATCCCATCAACACCCTTAATATTTCTTTTTTCTAGTTCTTCTTTTATATTTACAAAATTATTATTTATAATCTCGTAATTATCATTAATTTGATCAAGAATCTTTGTACTATATTCGATAGCTTCCCCATCTTGATCAAAGGCGAATAAGCAACCCCTTGCTATTCGTTTTAAAATTTGTGAACTATGACCAGCGTATCCTAAAGTAGCATCAACATATATTCCATCTTCTTTAATATTTAGATTCTCTATACATTCGTTAAGTAATACACTAATATGCATTAAATAGATTCTCCGCTACATCACTGAAATTATCAATGTTTTCATTAAAGAAGTTATTAAACATATCTTGATCCCAAATTTCGATTCTTTCACCAACACCTATAATTACACATTCTTTATTTAAAGAAGCATAATTCATTAAAGGTCCTGTGATACAAATCCTTCCATTATTATCAAGTTCACACTCAGTGGCCCCTGATAAGAACATCCTCATGAATGTACGAGCATCTTTACTAGTAAATGGAAGTGAATTAAGTTTTTCTATAATCTTGTTCCATTCATCAACAGAATAAGCAAATAGACATTTTTCAAGTCCTCTAGTGATAATAAACTTAGAACCAAGTTCATATCTAAACTTAGATGGAATTATAAGTCTATTCTTATCGTCTAAATTGTGATGATATTCTCCCATTAACATAGACATCCCCCACATTCAACCACTTTCTCCCACTGGTTAATTCAATTATATAATTATATATTAAAAAAGTCTATATTTTTAGACAAAAAAAAAGAAGTTTACACTTCTTTTTTACATTTAAATATTTTTCCTATTTCTAATGAAATCTGGGATATCCCATCCGTCATCATCGTCTTCATCTGATGCAACAGGATTATTCATTTCTATTACTTGTTCATGGAATGTATCTAAGTATGCATCCCCTACTTTATCAAATCCAGTAGCTACTACTGTAACTATTACATCATCTCCAAGAGATTCATTAATAACAGCACCAAATATAATATTTATATCTGTTTGAGCAGATTGTCTTATAACTTCTACTGCTTCTTGAACTTCTGTTAAAGATAAGTTATTAGATCCTGTAATATTAACAATAGCATCTGTAGCACCTCTAATATCTGTTTCTAGAAGTGGTGAACTAACAGATTGTCTAGCAGCTTCTATAGCTCTATTTTCACCTGTAGCAACACCTATACCAATTAATGCATCGCCTTTATTTTCCATTACAGCTTTAACGTCTGCAAAGTCTAGGTTAACTAATCCATTAACTGCAATTAAATCAGATATTGATTGAACACCTAATCTAAGTACATTATCTACTTCTTTAAACGCTGCAATCATTGGAGTATTCTTATCTATAATATCTTTTAATCTATCATTTGGAACAATAATTAAAGTATCAACATGTTCTTTTAATTTTTCTAATCCTTCATCTGCATTTAAAAGTCTTTTATTACCTTCCCATGAAAATGGTTTAGTAACAATACCTACTGTTAAAGCACCAAGACTTTGTGCTATCTCAGCAACTATAGGAGCAGCTCCTGTACCAGTTCCTCCTCCCATACCACATGTAACAAATACCATGTCAGCACCTTTAAGAATTTCTTTTATATCATCTTTACTTTCTTCAGCAGCTTGTCTTCCTACTTCAGGATTAGCTCCTGCTCCAAGTCCAGACTTACCAAGTTGAACTTTTATATCTGCTTTTGAATTTCTAAGTGCTTGAGAATCAGTATTAGCAACAATAAATTCAACACCTTTAATACCAGATTCAATCATTCTATTAACAGCGTTATTACCACCGCCACCAACACCAATAACTTTAATTTTTGCTAATTGATCAATTTCTAATGCCATTATTAATCCTCCTTATCAAATAAGCGACTAAAGAATCTACCAAAAATTTTTGTATCTTCATTTTTAATCGCATTGCTAACCATTTTACTTATTTCATCCTCATTAAACATAGAATATTCTCTACCTCTTAGTTCTAATTTATTAATGAAATACTTAATAGTACCATATGCAGAAGAATATGTATTATCTCTAATACCTATTTTATTCATTTTAGTAGGTACTATATCATTATATACTTCTATACATAACTTATCAAAACCAGGAATATTGCTTATTCCACCTGTTATAATTATATAATGAATTTCTTTTTTTGTTAAGTTATTTAGCTCTTTTTTTGCTTTTTTTATTATTTCTAATAAATTATTATAAACTATTTCACTAGCTTCTTTTTGATTTATACTAACTTTTATATTAGATTTATCTTTTATATCATAAAACTCATCTTTAGAGGCTTTAGATTTATCTAGATTAATAAACATTTCTTTTAGTTTTCTAGCTTTATCTAATGGAATATTATATACATATGATAAATCTTCATCTATATTAAATGATCCGATTTTTAATACTTTAGAAGCCGATATTATTCCTTTATTAAATATAGAAATATCAGTCTTATTTAAACCAATATCTATAACAGCTGTTACACCTTTATCAAATTCATCCTCTTTATATGCATGATAATCTCCAATATTACCAAATAAAATATCTACTACTTCTATACCTACTTTATCAAATAAAGCCAAATGCTTATATAAACTTGCTTTTGGAGCAGTTACCATCATAACAAGAGCACTTAATTTACTTGCTTTTAATCCTCTAGGATTTTTAACTTCAGTTCTATCATCTAAAACATACTTTATAGGCATTACAGTAACTAATTCTTCATCTTCTGGTATTTTATTATAAATAGATGCTTGAAGTGTATTTAATATATCATCTCTAGTTACTATAGAGTCTTCACCTGTAATAGTAGTATAACCATCTACTATTCTATAATTAGCATCATCCATAGGAACATTAATTAATGCTTTATTTATATTAATATTTAATGTACTATTAATCTTCTTTAGAGATTCTTTTATTGTAGCTAATACTAAATCTTCATCTATTACAACACCATTTTTAACTCCTAAAGACGGATATATATTAGATGCTAGTACATTTAATTTATTATCTAATTTTTCAAGTACTATAACTTTAATTGTATCAGAACCAATATCAATTGCAGTATATATTTTTCTCATATAGATACCTCTCTATTATTAATAATATTATACCATTATTTAGACTAAAAAAAAAGAATTTTATTCTTTAGGAACAAAATAATTCCCGTAATCAAGATATAAAACTCCTTTTTTATTTTCAATGGTTTTAATAATTGAAGGATAAGAATTAATTTTAGTTATTTTACTAAGAGTAATATATACCATATTACCATCATTCATATAAAATAAAAATCTTTCATTATCTACTTCATTTGGATCATATTTTATTTCAGAGATTATAGATAATATTTGATTATCTACTTTATTCATTTTCTTAATAAAATTAGCATATACTTCATTATTATCTATTTTATTAACAAGTACTGGTGCATCTTCATATACAGGATTAACTTTCTTACCTAACTCATTAATAGCATAATTATTATATTTAAATATAACTTTATATTCTTCTACATGTAATTTTATTTCAAATGTTTTAGTATGATCTACTTTAACTTTTTTAATCATACTGTTATTATTACATTTATTATTTATAAATATTGACCATGTAAAAAAGAATGATGTATTTTCATCAAGACCACAAGTATCTAATACAGTATCTTCATCTACATAATTATTATCTAATACATAGAAACCTCTTGTCTTAACTAAGGATAAAAGGAATCCTGCTAAAGAAATAATCATAATGAAAAAGATAACTATAAATACTTTTTTTAATTTCCTTTTCTTCTTTTTCTTTTTCATAATTACTCCCAATTAACAAATTCTTGTTCAATAATTAAATCTATATCATATTTTTCTTTTACTTTTTCTTTTATATAAAATATAAGATTTCTTATATCTTCTGGAGAAGCATTATCACTATTTATAATAAAATTAGCATGTTTTTCTGATACTTTAGCTCCTCCTATAGAATAACCTTTTAAATTCAAATCATCTATTAATTTCCAAGAAGATAATCCTTCAGGATTTCTAAATACTGATCCTGCTGATGGATAATTTAATGGTTGAGATTCCATTCTTCTTTTCTTTCTATCCTCTATTAAAGCAAGTATTTCTTCTTTATTACCATATTCTAACTTAATCTTTACAGTTAAAACTATATAGTTTTTATCTTTTAAAATACTATATCTATACGAAAAATTCATGTCTTTATTAGAAAGTTTAACTATATTATTATTTTCATCTAATACTATTACTTCTTCTACTATAGAGGCCATATCTTTATTATATGCTCCAGCATTCATATATGTAAGACCAGAAATAACTCCTGGAATACCAGATGCAAATTCTAATCCAGATAAACCTTTATTTGCAGTTTCTATAGCAAGTTTAATAACTGGATATCCTGCTTCTACAGTTAATATATTATCTTCATATATTACTTTATTTAAGTAATTTAGTTTAATAATAACTCCATCATATGTTTTAGATGAAAATATTAAATTAGAACCATTACCAATTACTTTAAACTTAATATTATTATTTCTTAGTATCTTAACTAGTTCTACTAGTTTATCAATACTACTAGGATAAATAATATATTTAGCAATACCTCCTACATTATATGTAGTATATTTGCTAAGAGATTCATTATCTAAAATTTTATATGAACTATCTAATTTAGAAATGATTTTATCCATAATTATTCCTTTACTAATTTAACAATCTCTTTATAGATTCTATCTTGAGAACCATCTATTTCAAACTTAGATAAATTCTTTTTAATATCTTTAATTTTATTATCATCATTTATTATTTCATTAATTGACCCAACTAAAGTATCTGGAGATAAATCTTTTTCTTCTAGTAAAGAAGCTGCTCCTTCTGAAACTAATGACATAGCATTCTTATATTGATGATTTTCAGTTACAAATGGGCTTGGTATAAATATAGCTGGCGTATTTAAAGATACTATTTCAGAAATAGTAGATGCACCTGCTCTAGTTACCATTAAATCGCATGATTTCATAATAGATGGAAGTCCATTTATATATGGAAATAAATATACATTATTACCTTTTTCTATGTCTAAATAAGAATCATAATAATCTTTCCCAGTAACTATAATAGTATTATAATCATCACTAAATTTATTTAATGAGTTCTTTAATACATTACTAACTGTTTGAGAACCTAAAGATCCCATTACTATTAATACAGTCTTTTTATTATTAGTAATACCTAGTTCTTTTAATTCTGTTTTCTTAATGTTTTTAGCATTATCAGAAGTAGGATTACCAGTATATACATAATGTACTTTATCTACTTTCATATCTTTAAATGATGTACATAAAGTATCAGTATATTTTAAATTCATTTTATTAGATAAACCTAGTATACTATTTTGTTCATGTACTAGAGTTTTATATCCTAATTTCTTAGCTTGTTTAATAACAGGAGCACTTACATATCCTCCTACACCAATAACTATATCTGGATTAAATTCTTTTATTTTCTTTTTAACAAATTTATTACCTTTTAAATATTTAATTATAGCTTTTATATTAAATAAAATATTTTTAAAAGTAATTTGTCTTTTTATACCATATACTTCTATTCCATAGAAAGGTATTCCTATTTCAGGAATAATATCTTTTTCCATTCTATTAGTTGTACCAATATATAAAAATTCAGAATTCTTATCTTCTTTCTTTATTTTATCTATTATTGCAAGTGCAGGATATATATGACCTCCTGTACCTCCAGCAGTTATTATAATTTTCATATTATCACCACTTTAATTATATCATAGCATAAAAAAAGAAGATAGATTAATCTTCTTTCTTTGCAGTTTTCTTTGCAGTTTTCTTTTCTGCTTTAACTTCTACTTCTTTTACAGTTTTAGTATCTTTTTTAGCACTAGATTTAGGTGTATCTTCATATTTCCATATAGCTTTAGCTATATTAGCAATAACTGGTATTTCATAGTGTTCACCATTATATGCTTTAATAATTGCTATAATAGCAAATACTAAACAAGCTACACTAACCATCCATCCAATTATACCTACTAAAATACCAACTATTGGAATAATAATAGACGTAGAACATACAACACCAACAGCTGCATTAACAATAAATAAAGCTCCTGCTTGATTGTATACCCATCTTGCTTCCTTATCTACATCATCTTTCATAAACGAAAAAATTAAACCAAGTAAACTTATTAAATATACTAATATTGGTTCATATTGTTTACTAATACCTGTAATTGTTTCTTTTTTATTCATAATATTTATTCCCTTCTTGTAATATAATTATATCATTTTTACCTTAAAAGTCTATAAAATATATACTATTTTACATTTCTATCTTTAGAATCTATTATGATAGTAACAGGTCCATCATTTATAAGACTAACCTTCATATCTGCACCAAATTCACCAGTTTTAAACGGTATATTTGTTTTAAATAAACTATCTTTAAATAATTCATACATATTATTTGCATCATCAAATTTCATTGAATCCGTAAATGATGGTCTATTGCCCTCTTTAGTATTTGCATATAAAGTAAATTGACTTATTAATAATATTTCTCCATTAATATCTTTAATACTAAGATTCATTTTATTATTATCATCTTCAAATACTCTTAGTTTTTCTATTTTATTAACTAAGTAATCTACATCTTCTTCAGTATCAGTTGTACATATACCAAGTAATATCATATACCCTTTATTAATACTATTTGTATATTTAGAATTAACTAATACAGATGCATTATCTACTCTTTGAATAACTACTCTCATACAAATATCCTTTCTACTAATTTAATATTATTATTTCTTCTTAAATTAGCAAAAAATTTATTTAATGTATCAACATCACTTACTTTAATAGTTAATTCAAATGTATTTGTATCCATATTATATATAGTATTAATTTTTGAAACGGATATATTATTTGAAGACGCAATATTAATAATATCTACTAAAGTATTCTCATTATTACTTGCTACAATATGTACTTTAGTTTCAAACTTCTTATTAATATTTTCATTCCATTTAACATCTATCATTCTATCTTCTATTTGAAGTATATTCTTACATTCTTTATGATGTACTATTACACCATTTCCTCTTGAAATATAGCCTATTATTGGATCTCCTTTAATAGGATTACATCCCTTAGCAAGTGTTACCTTAATATCTTTAATACCACTAACTAATATATCATTCTTATGATCTTCAACAGGTCTATTTTTATTAAGTATTTTATCTAAAACAAAGTCTTCTTTAGATTCCTCTTCCTTAAATGCACTATTAACTGCTTGTACAGAAGTATATTTACCTATACCAATTGAATAATATAAATCATCTTCATTTTCAAGATTTAAACTAGTTAAAATATTATCTAATCTATCCATTATTTCATTAATAGATTCTTTTCTTCTTCTAATCTCCTTTAAGAATAAATCTTTACCTTTAATAATAGCTTCTTCTTTATCCATTTTAGTAAAATATGCTTTTATTTTACTTCTTGCTTGAGAAGTTTTAGCCATATTAAGCCATTCTATAGATGGAGTTGCATTCTTATTAGTTATTATTTTAACTATATCTCCTGACTCTAATATTTGATCCATTTTAGCAATAGAATCATTTACTAGGGCTCCTACCATAGTTTCACCTACACCAGAATGGACTTTATAAGCAAAATCTATTGGAGTACTTCCTTTAGGAAGTTCAAATACATCTCCTCTAGGAGTATATACATATATACTATCACTTAACACTTCATCTTTAACTCTATTAACAAATTCATTAGCAGACTCATTTTCTTCACTAATCTCCATAATATTTCTAAACATTTGAAGTTTTTGTTCCATAGAGTCTTGAATACTTTTACCTTTTTCTTTATAAGACCAATGAGATGCTATTCCTTTTTCTGCTATTCTATCCATTTCATATGTTCTTATTTGAATTTCATATAATTTATCATATGGTCCAAATACTGTTGTATGAATAGATTGATACATATTTGTTTTAGGATTAGCTATATAGTCTTTAATTCTCTTTGGCATTGGTTTAAATACTGAATGAATAATACCCATTACTTGATAACATTCAGGAATAGTATTAACAAGCACTCTAAGGGCATATAAATCGTATATTTCAGAGAATTTCTTACCCTTACATAGTTTATTATATATTGAGTAAATACTCTTAGCTCTACCCTTTATTTCATAGTCTATATCATTTTCATCTAGAAGTTTAGAAACTTCTTCAATCATATTGTCTACTATTGCTTGTCTTTCTTCTTCAGTATTATCTAATTGTTCTTCAACTGATATAAATTCATTTGGCTTATAATACTTTAGAGATAATACTTCAAGTTCTGTTTTGAGTTCTCCAAGTCCTAATCTATGAGCTATAGGAACTAATATTTCTAAAGTTTCTTTAGATTTTTCTCTACGTTTATCTTCTGGTATTGCCCAAAGAGTTCTCATATTTTGGCATCTTTCAGCAAGTTTAATAATTATTATACGTACATCTTCAGAAAGACCTACTATAATCTTTTTATAGTATTTAATATGATCTTCTGAATCAGCTGATAAATTTAGTTTATTAATCTTAGTAATACCATCTACTAGATCTGCTATATCATCACCAAACTTAGCTCTAATGTCATCTAATGAAGCATTACCTATATAAATAGTATCATGTAATAAAGATGCACATAATGTATCAGAATCAGCATTCAATTTAGTTAAATTATATGCAACATTAAGTGGGTGATGCATATATTCTTCTCCACTAAGTCTAATATCATTTTTATGAATAACTGAAGCATATTCATATGCTTTCTTAATATTTTCTATTTCTGATTCATCATCAATATATTCTTTAACTGCAGTTATAAGCTCAGAAATATTATCTATTTCGAGTTTTGTATCCATTTTATTCTCCTTCCTGAGAAAAAAGAATTAAGCATTAATTCCTTTTACGCTTAATTCTTGAACCTTTCTTTTAGTTTCTTTTTTCTTTTTAGTATCTTTCTTAGGTACTTTCTTTGCTTTCTTAATCTTATTCTTAGTAATCATTCTTTCAATAATAATCATTATTGAACAAGATAAGAATACTGATGAGAATAAACCTACTATTAATCCCATAGTAATAGCTATATTAAATTCAATTATTTCTCTAGATCCAAATACTATTAAACATATAATTGGAAGTAATGTTGTAAGTGTTGTATTAATAGATCTAAGTAATGTTTCTTTAATACTTCTATTAGCTATTTCTCTAAGTTTAGTTTCATCAAACTCCTTAGACATATAATACTTCTTAATATTTTCTCTTAATCTATCAAATATAACTATTGTATTATTGATTGAATAACCAATTATAGTTAGGATAGCTGCTACAAAGATAGAATTAATTTCTACTCTAAAAATTGAAAATAACATAATTACCATGATTGAATCATGTAATAATGCAAGTATAGCTGCTAAAGCATAACTAAACTTATATCTAATAGTAATATATAGAATTATACCTATTAAAGCTATTAATAAAGCTTTAATAGCATTCTTAATAAGGTCTTTCTTAACCATATTAGATACTACAGAAATATCTACTGAAGCATTATATTTTTCACTAATAGTATTCTTAGTATTAGTAACTTTATCTTCAGTAAGTATTTCAGATACTTTAACATAATAATTATCATCAGCTTCACTTGATTCAATAATATTATATCCAAGACCTTTAACAGTCTTATTAATATCTTTTAGAGAAGCACTCTTAGCAGTTACAGTAATATCTGTACCACCAGTAAAGTCTATACCAAAATTAAATCCTTTAAATACTGCAAATGATACAACAACTAATAATAATATAATTGGAAGTATAATTAACTTTTTAAAGTTCTTAGTAAAGTTAAATTTAACTTTTTTTTCAAATCTAGAATCTACTCTTTCAGTAGACTTAACTATTTCTTTTTTACTTTGATTAATAAATAGTTTAACTCTATTATTAAAGAATCCTGTATTTATAAATGCGTAAGTAATAATTCTAGTAACTAATACTACAATAAGCATAGTCATAGCAATGTTTATCATTAACATTGTTGCAAATCCTTTAACAGAACTTGTACCAAACATAAATAATATAACGGCCACTATAAATGTAGTTACGTTTGAGTCTAATATTGAACTAAATGAATTCTTAACACCATTCTTATAAGCATCTTTTAAAGATTTACCTTTTCTAAGTTCCTCTTTAATTCTTTCTGCTGTAATAACATTAGCATCTACTGCCATACCAACACCAAGTACTAATGCTGCAATACCAGGTAATGTAAGTACTCCATCTATTAAGTAATAGATTAAGAATGTAAAGAATGCATATACAAGAATAACACTTGATGATATAAATCCATTAAAGTTATAAACAAATATCATAAATGCAATTATAAGAGCAATACCAATTACTCCAGCAATCTTAGTTTTATCTAATGAGTTTTCTCCAAAAGCAGATCCAACTGTTTGTGAAGAAATCTCTTTAAACTTAACATTATTTGATCCTGAGTTAATTAAATCAACTAAGTTTTCAACTTGTTCTTCAGTAAAGTTACCTTGAATAATAACGTTACTACTAAATCCTTGTGATACTGTAGCTGCTGATAAACATTTAGCATCTACTAAATTTTCAAAGTTACCACAATTAGCTGTCTTATAACTATCTGTAGCAGAATCATAATCTAGCCAAATAACAATAAGTCTATCATTTGATTTAGATATATCAGTAGTAACATTATAGAATGTATCAGTATCTTTAACATTTAATAATACTGCTGGTCTACCACTATCATCTTTTGATACTTTAGCAGCCATAGAACTACTAAGTACTTCTTTACCCATTAATTTCTTATCAGATGAATCTCTAAATGTTAATTCACCAGCTAATGTAATATAGTTTCTTGCAGTATCTACATCAGAAATACCAGCAAGTTTAACTCTTATCTTATCTTTACCCTCAATAGTAATTTCAGGTTCAGATACACCTAGTGCATCTATTCTTCTAACCATTGTTCTATAAGTATCTTCTACCATTGAACTAGTAAGTTCAACACCTTCTTCAGCAGGTGATATCTTATAAAGTATTTCAAATCCACCAGCTAAATCTAATCCTTTAGTAATATTATCAAATACTGTAGGTATTAAAATAGTAAATCCTACTACTAAAGAAAATACTGTTAAAAATACTGTTAAGAATTTAGCTCTTACAGATGTAAATTCTAATTTATAATCATATTTACTATTATCAAATGATAATAAAACAAATGGAAATAAAGGAATAATAGCAAATATAATTGTAAATAATAATCCTTTATTAAATTTCTTTGAAAGTCTATATTTAAGCATTATTAGATACCAAATAAAACATAATGCAGAAAAACCTTCTATTAAATAAATAAATTGTTCTTTAAAGCCGCCAAAATAACATATAGCAAGAACTCCTAAAGGTATAATAAATTTAAAAATGTTATACCATTTATAATCTGCTAATTCTAATAGTTTAATAAAATTAATAACTGGTATATATCCTAAATACCATTTTTGATTAACCTTTCTTAATAGTTTTGAAATTGCAAAAGAATATACTAAATAAACTGCTAATATAATTCCGCAAATAATTAAAGTGTTCATAAATCCATCTCCTACTTCTATATTCCTTTAATATTCTTTTCTCTAATAATAATTATACAAAAAAAATACAAGTTTTAAAACCTAAAACTTGTAATTTTTTAAGAATTCTTCTTTATATTCAAGGATTTTATCCTCATCAATAGCTTTTCTTAGGTCTTCTGTTAATCTTGTTAAATATCTAATGTTGTGAATTGATAAAAGTCTAGCTCCTAAGGTTTCTTCTGCTTTTATTAAATGATGTATATAACCTCTCGTATAACTCTTACATGCATAACAGTCACATGTTTCATCTACAGGAGTAAAATCTTCTTCAAACTGTTTATTTTTTAAGTTGATTTTACCATATTTAGTATATGCATGACCATGTCTTGCAAGTCTTGTAGGCATAACGCAGTCAAATATATCAACACCTCTGATAACGTTCTCTATTATATCTATTGGATCTCCAACTCCCATTAAATATCTAACTTTATCTTCGGGTAAATATTTACAAGAATATTCTACTTGCTCGTATTGTACATCTTTTGGTTCACCAACAGCAGTTCCACCAATTGAATAACCATCAAAGTCCATCTTAATTAATTCTTCTACGCAGTGTTTTCTTAAATCTTCATACTCAGCGCCTTGAACTATACCAAATAAACTTTGGTTTTCGTTACTATGAACATCTTTTCCTCTTTTGGCCCATCTAAGAGTTCTTTCAACTGACTCTTCAACATATTTTCTAGTATGAGGAAAACCTACACATTCATCAAAACTCATTGCTATATCACTATCTAATTTATTTTGAATCTCTATAGATTTTTCAGGAGTAAGTAATAACTTATCACCATTTAAATGGTTCTTAAACATAACTCCTTCTTCAGTAATATCTTTTGGTTTAGCTAAACTAAATACTTGAAATCCACCTGAGTCTGTAAGTATTGGACCTTTATAATTCATAAACTTATGTAGTCCACCTGCTTTATTAACTATGTCTTCACCAGGTCTTAGCCATAAGTGATAAGTATTAGCAAGTATTATTCCTGCATTAACATCATATAGTTCTTCTACTGATAAAGTTTTAACTGTCGCTTGAGTTCCTACAGGCATAAACATAGGTGTTTCAAAAGTTCCATGATTAGTATGTAATTTACCATGTCTTGCCTTAGTATTACTTTCTTTCTTTAATAATTTATATTTTATTTTCATATTGACCTCTAATCTATTATTAGCATAGCATCACCAAATGAAAAGAATCTATATTTTTCATCTACGGCTTCTTTGTATGCTTTCATAATATTATCTTTACCTGCTAAAGCACTAACTAGCATTACTAAAGTACTCTTTGGTAAATGGAAATTAGTAATTAGATTATCTACTGCTTTAAACTTAAATCCTGGATAAATAAATATATCTGTTTCAGATACTTCTGGAGTAAATCTAGGATATCTACTTAAATTAGTTTCTAGTACTCTTGTTGATGTAGTACCTACTACAAATATCTTTTTACCTGATTCTTTTACTTTATTTAATATATCAGCAGATTCACTTGGGAATATATAACTTTCAGTATGCATTTTATGATTAGTTACATCTTCTACCATAACAGGTCTAAATGTACCTAGTCCAACATGCAGAGTAACTGGTACTATTATTATTCCTTTTTCTCTAATTTTATCTAATAATTCATCTGTAAAATGTAGGCCCGCTGTTGGAGCAGCTGCACTACCATAATCTTTAGCATATACAGTTTGATACATATTACCATCTTCTAATTTCTCATGTATATATGGAGGAAGAGGCATAGTACCTAGTCTTTCTAGTATTTCTAAAAGAATACCATTATATAACATTTTAACAATAGTTATTCCATCATTATCAAGTTTAATTACTTTAGCTTTTAGAGAACCATCTCCAAAAGTAATAATAGTTCCTTCTTTTAATCTCTTTTGAGGTTTAGACAAACATTCCCATGTATCCTCTCCTTTATCTTTTAAAAGAAGTAATTCTATAACAGCCCCTGTATCTTCCTTAGTACCAATAATTCTAGCAGGTATAACTTTAGTATCATTAATAACTAAAGCATCTCCAGGGTTTAAATAATCTATAATATCTTTAAAAACTTTATGTTCTATTTCACCAGTCTTTTTATGAAGTACGAGAAGTCTTGCTTCATCTCTTTCTTTTAATGGAGTTTGAGCAATTAACTCTTCTGGTAAATAGTAATCAAAATCTGCAGTTTTCATAAAAATCACCAAAGATATTATACTATAAAAGAATAAAAAAACATATATAAATATATGTTTTTTATTCTTCATCAAATAAATTCTTTTGGAAGTCTATCCCTAATTGTTTATATGCTTTTTCAGTTACTACTCTACCTCTAGAAGTTCTCTTTAAATAACCATTTTGAAGTAAATATGGTTCATAGACATCTTCAATAGTAGTTACTTCTTCTCCTATAGAAGATGCTAAAGCATCTATTCCTACTGGACCACCATTAAACTTATAAATAATAGATTTAAGTAAGTTATGATCTGTTACATCTAATCCTTCAGAGTCAACCTTTAATTTTCTTAAAGAAGATTCAGTTATTTCAAGGTCTATTTTGCCTGTACCCTCTACTAAAGCAAAGTCTCTAACTCTTTTAAGTAATCTATTAGCTATTCTTGGAGTACCTCTACTTCTTTTAGCTATTTCATATGCTGCATCATCATCTATTTCTATATCAAATACTGACGCAGTTCTTTTAACTATTGTACATAAATCATTTATTGAATAATAATCTAACTTTGATATTATTCCAAATCTATCTCTAAGTGGAGAAGATAAATCTCCTGCTCTAGTAGTGGCTCCTACTAAAGTAAATGGAGGTAAATCTATTTTAATACTTCGACTGGATCCATCAGAACCTATTACTATATCTAAAGAAAAGTCTTCCATAGCAGGATATAAGATTTCTTCTATAAATCTAGGCATTCTATGAATTTCATCTATAAAAAGTACATCTCCTTCTTCTAAAGAAGATAGTATAGCTGCTAAATCACCAGACTTCTCTATAGATGGACCAGATGCAGTCTTTATATTTCTCCCAAGTTCATTAGCTATTATATATGCTAAAGTAGTTTTTCCTAGTCCTGGAGGCCCATATAATAATACATGGTCTAATGGTTCATTTCTCATCTTAGAGGCCTCTATAAACACCTTTAAATTGTCTTTAACGTCTCTTTGTCCAATATATTCTTTTAAATATCTAGGTCTTAATCTTTCTTCATCATCACCTAATATAATATTAGGATCTTCTATTCTTTCATCCATAATTAATTCCTTTCTATTTTAGTAATAATTTTAATCCTTGTTTAATTCTTTCTTCTATAGATAATTTATTATCTATTTTAGGTAAGATACTCTTAATATCAGATGCTTTATATCCTAAAGCTTTTAAAGCTTCTACTAACTCAGTATCCTCTACTATATTATTCTCTTTAGAAACTAATTTTCCCTTAAGATCTAGTATTATTTGTCTAGCCACTTTATCTCCTATTTTAGGAAACTTCTTAATATAATTAATATCTTCCCTTTCAATAGCATCTACTAATGTATCTAATGATCCAACAGAAAATAATGATAATGCAGTTTTAGGTCCTAGTCCTTTAACACTAATTAATCTTAAAAACATATCTTTATCTTCTTTAGTCTTAAATCCATATAAAGAGTTTTCATCTTCAGCTACTTTTTGATATAAATAAATTTTATATTCTTTATTTTCAGTAAATGAATATGGATTAGATACATATACTAAGTATCCAATACCATTATTATCTACTACTATATAACCAGAGTTAATCTCTGTTACTATACCTTTTATATACTCGAACATATGTTATCACCTATAAAAATTATAACATAAAAAAATCTAGTTTTAAACTAGATTTTTATTATTCTGACTTTTTCTTTTTAATACAAACATTATTGATAGAACAGCTATTAGAGATATAGCTATAAACATGTAATTAACTCTTCTTATTCCTGTTTGAATAGAAATAATTAATTTAGCAGTTCCAGTTGATTCAATTACTTTATCACTTGGAACATATTCTTTAACATGTCCACTTAAAGTTCCATCATCTGCTATTGTAAATGTTACTTCAGAACCATTATCGTCAGAAACCTTATAACTACCAGGTTTAATATTTGTTAGATATAATCTACCTTTAATTGGTTTCATATTAGTAATTCCATTACCAGGAGTATATCTAGCAACTTCATCACCTTTTTCCATAGTTACAAGTTCATATTCACCATTTTCATATGAATATAATCTATAATGGTTATCTGTACTAAGATTTGAACCATCACTCATTTCATAGATTAGTACATTCTTAGCATTTGGATCTAATCCAAGAAGTCCTCTAATACCATTAACGATATCTCCACTAGCATTTGGATCTACTATTGGATTACCATCTAATGTAATAGAACTTGGTACAATAAAGTCATTTGTTCTAATAGAGAATCCATTTGAATTAATATTTACTGAATATCCATCTGTAATTGTTAAATCAGCATCTAATTCAATATTTAAGTAAATAGTTACATCTGGACAAATACCAGTTGAACAGTTCATTACACTCTTATTAATTGCTTGTTGTAATGAAGAATAGTTAATACCATTAACCATAGCAACTCTAGGGTCATTATTAGTTATTAATGTTAAATAAGCAGATTCTGTATTATTACCATTATCTACTACTGATATTTTATAATTTGGTTCAATATCATTAATAAGACCAACAATTGCACCAGTATCAGTTGTACCAGTAATAATACCATCGTAGAAATTAACAGTTCCACTAGTTGAATTCTTAAGACCATATTTATTTCCATTACCATAATTGTCTAGATAATAACTTATTTCTGGTGAAGTAGTATCAATTTGACTATTTTTTGTACCAATAGTTAATGTACCACTATTAGTTATACCTTTTGTTATAGAACCACCAATTATAGTCATAGTTGAATTCTTATAATTTGTTACTGTTCCATTAATTGTTGTATTTGTAAAATTAGTAATACAATTACCAGTATGTTCAGTTTCATAAGTAAAACAACTTTCAACACTATAGTTAAGAGTACTATCTACAACATCCATTCTAGTAGTTGAACCAGAAATATATTTATTGTTTTCAACATATCCAGTAGCAGTACTATTATTTATTGTTGCAGTTCCATAATTAGTTATTGATGTAGTTGAACTATTATTAATATTTATAGTACTTTCGTATCTATTATTTATAGAGCTTGCATTTACATTAGATAATGTTAAATTACTTTGAACAGGATTATTATTATCTCCGTTATATATGCCATAGATGAAGCTTCCACAAGTTATAGTATTATTTGCAGTTGAGAAGTTTTCTAACCAATCAAAAGTTACACTATTATTTGTAGAACATGTAGTACTTATTGTTGCAGTATCATATAAATCAATTCTATCTACTGTAGAATCAGTTATATTAATTGATGAACTTTCACTAATAGTAATCCAATGATTTACTTGACTACCACTATCATCAGTAAATCTATCTACTGTTGAATTAGTTATATTTAAAGTTGCACTATCATATGTATTAATTTCATAATTTATATCACCATTAACATTAACTATTGAATTATCATTTGCGTTAATAATACCATTACCACTTGAAATATCCAATGTAGAACTATCATTAGTATTAACAAATAGTCTTGAATCAGTACCACCAGTTGAATCATAAACTGTTAACTTACTTGTACCAGTTAAATTAAATTCAACACTTGTTTTCTTGTTATTTAAATCAAGAGTAATATTTTTATTATTTAATGTTACATCATCAGCACTTGATGATTTAAATGATGGTTTTAACAATTTTAATTCATCATTGTTATTTGCTGCTGTTACTGCATCCTTAATACTTGTATATTCAATGTCTTGAGTAACATTCTTAATAACTTTCTCTTTAGATAAATATACTTTATTATCATCACCAGTAATTACATATCCAGTTTCCTTATCAGCAAAATTACTTTGCTTAATATTACCATAAGACTCAATTACACCATCATAGAATTTAATATTATCTAGATTCATAATAGGTGTTACTGCTTTTGAATAAATATATGGTTTTTGATTATCATATGTACCATCTTTTACACCAAGAACTAATTCAGCATCATTACCTCTTCCATGAATAGCATTTTGAGAATCAGAATTTGAAATACTTACAGTTGAATTAACAATATTTGCTGTTCCAAATGTTGTAATAACAGCCATATTATTTTTACTAATACTACTAGAATAGTTTTGATTATTAATTGTATCTTTATATAGATACCATCTCATTCTATCATAGTGACCCATAGATGGAATAGATACGTCTAAATTCATTGTAATAGTTGCATCACTAACATTTAATGTACCAGTATTTGTAATTGTATTAGTATATGCTTCAACATGTCCAGGATCCCAATCATCACCATTGTAATCAAAATAACGACTACTTACATCTAATTCATTACTATCCATTGATCCACTAGAACACATTGTACTATATGTAACGCCACTCATTGGTGTATAGCTTCCAGTACTATTAAATGCTCCAAGTCTTCCACTTGATGTATAAGTTCCACCATTAATATTAATAACGCTATTTTTTTCGTTATTACTTGGAACATAGAATGCAAATGATGAGTATTCAGACCAACTATGATAACTATAATATCTATATCCTTCAATTATAGAATCACGTGTACTAATATTACTATTAGTTATATTAATAGTATTTGTTACATCATAATCTCCATCAATAATACCATATGAATTATTATGGATTGTTGAATTAATAATACTTGTTTGAGTTGCAGCATTACTATTTCCATATTCTTTAATAAATCCATCGATTGATGTTTCAGCCTTACATGAATCTATTACTAAATTACCAGAATTTGTAATATATGAATTATCATAATATGTATACGAGTTACTATATTCTCCTCTATTATAAGAAGCACTAGATGGAGAATAAATCAAATTACTATTACTAATAGATAATGATGAACCATTACTAATAACTTGTCCTCCAACAGATCCATAAACAGAAACATTTGGTTCATAACTTGATGAACTTTGATTAAATGTTGAATTATCAATTGTCATAGTTCCACTATTTGTTAATAATCTACAATAAGTATCAGAATCTATTGTTACATAATCTAAATCAGCAGTACCACTATTTATAATTGGTATTGTAGCATTAGTACATGGCTCAGCACCAGGTTCATATAATACTTTGAATATTGCAGTATCATAACAACTAGCTGTTCCATATTTATCAACATTTAATGTACCACTATTATTAATAAATGTATGTTGAACAGTTTCCATATAAGTTCCATTAACATTTAAAGTAGCACCAGAATTATTTATTATTATATCTCTACTAGTAACTCCAGCTGTACCTGCAGGATTACCTTTAATATTAGACATACTTAAATTATTTAATGTTAAAGTTCCTTTATTATCAAATACTGTACCAGCTACATTAGTAGTAATATCTTTATAATTTGATACTTTCTTACCTTCAATTGTTACATTACCATTATTTTCAATAAACTTAATGTTATTAGATGTAATTGGATAATTAACTTTTAATGTGAAGTTTGCAGTATTTGCAATTGTTATAGTTGGAGTATTTGAAGTATTAGTATAAGATCTTAAAGTTTCTAATACATCTCCACTATCAGCTTCATCAAACGCTTGTTGGAATGATTTATAGTTAACATTCTTATTATTATTATGTACTAAATCTAATTGATCTAGATATTTAATATTATATGTTGAACTATCAATTACTTCAGTATCAGATATAACTTCATAGTCTTCTTCTATTTCATCAACACTAATACTAAATACATCATCAATACCTTTAACAGTACCGTCATAGAATCCTAAGAATCCAGCATATGAATCAGCAGTTCCATATGTTGAAATACCATAATTAGCCCCTCTAATGATTGGAGATGTTTTAGTACAAATAATCTTATTATTTGCATCTCTATCACCTTTAGTTCCAATATTGATTTCATAAGAATAATCATCAGATACTCTTTGCCAATTTTCATCATAATATGTAGAATCAGGATCTACAGTGTAATTAGTAACACCAATTGCTATGCCAGGAGAAGTAAGATTTCCTCCAACAACATTAGTAACTGGAGATATACCTTGCATTGTAATTAAATCAAGATTATCAGTTCCAGTTAAATTTCCATCTAATACATTTACTGTAGAACTATAGTTATTAACATGAATATTATCATATGTTCCACTTTCAAATGTTACATTACTGTTATTATCTGCAACTATATATGTTGAAGTATCAAATGCACCAGCAGTTACATTACCATTTCTTAATATCATATTAGATGCATCTAATCTTGCAAATGGTCTAATATTACTTGAATTATATCTAGAATCACTAGAAGTATTTAAGCCATCTACTACTGCTGTAGCACCATTTACTAATTCAAATATATGTCTCTTTGTACTATTTTGAACTGTATCTCTAGTAAGTGAAAAATCATAGTAGAAATTATTTCTATCAGTTGATGGTGCACCATAATATCCACCTTTTATTGTAGATACTGAATTAGCTCCATTACCTATTATGATAGAATCAATAAAACTACCATTATTAATTGTTAAATTCTTTGTATTATACATATCTATATAATTATAAGAACCATTATTAATTGTTGCATTACCTTTATTATTAACTAGAGCAACTTCATTGAAACTATAAAGTGGTCCACTTATATAAGTACCATTATTAAATGTAGCAGTTCCATTATTATCAAATATATACTTGTTATATCCAATTATTTGACCTGTACCAGTTACAGTTAATGTTCCATTATTTTCAAATGAACCATTTCTAGCATATAGGAATGAATTATGTCCATTTTCAAAATTCAATGTTATATCTTTTCCTTCAGGTATTACTACCCTAGATACATCTGTATATCCTAAAACATCAATTGTTGTAGGTGTTCCAGATGGAGCACTATCTACTGCATCTTGAACAGATACGTACTCTGTACTACCAATTTTAGCAACAGTAACAGTTTTATTACTTGCTTCTGCAGCGGCTTTAGTAGTTACATGTAAACCATTGTTCCAATATGTATAACTATTATCTATTGTGTTAGAAATAGCTAAATCAATTGCTCTTGAAGGTACATTTGGATAATTTGTTGCAGTAATATTACCACTATACATATTTACAATACATAGAGATTGATCATATTCACTCTCTTTAATTGGTTCAGTTGAACCATCTAAATACTTAATGAAATTAATATCTTTAAATCTCTCGTTTTCATAACGATTATCAGCAAAATATTTTTTATATGCTTTTTGATAACAATTTCCAGTTACACCATAATCAGCACCAGTAATTGAAACATTACCAGGATTATTTAAATCAGTTCCAATATTTAATTCTAATTGCTTATATGTGTATGAAGTATATTTTCTTTCAGCATAACTCTGATTATAATATTTATTTTCTGTTGGAATAGCTAATGGAATATTAATAATACCATATGCTCCATCTGAAATAACAGCTGCTCCAAAATCTAGATTTAATATTCCAGAATTTTCAATTGCTTCATTATATCCAGAACCAGTACTATCAATTGTTGTTGTTGATATTGTGATTTCTTTACCTTGATTTAATATATGTTTTGCACTAGCATTTTTAAATGACATAGTACCATTATTATAGTTGTTAATTATATTATATGTTCCTTGTGCACCATCAAAATTACCATAGTTATTAATTATTGATGTATTTGACCAACCATTAGTAGCTTCTGCATTTCCATAGTTATATAAAGTATTTTGAACTAAACCATTATTTTCAAATGTTGAATCACCTTCAATCCAAGCATTCTCAATTAATGAAGAATTATCAAATGTTTTTGAATAATTTTGAGCAATTAATTGTCCAAATCTAGAACTATTAAATGTAAGCATTTCACTACCATTATAAGTTCTTCCACTGATATTAGAACCATCTGTAATAGTTAATATACCATCATTTCTAATAGAATAATCTGTTATAACTGGATAATAAGTATTACTAGAACGATATACATATTCATATGGCCATCTCTTATAATTAGTATTATCTGGATCATAATCCTTATCATATTGATTAATATCTACATTGATATTAGCATATCTTAAAACAGCAACACCTCTATATGAATTTGATAAACCAGTACTATTTTTACCAGTTATTTTTAAACCGCCAACATTTAGATATGCACCAGATTCATTTTTTAATCCAATAGCATATGTTGATGTAGAACCTATTTCTCTATATAGAGAACTATTTTGTTCAACTTGGTTTTTATAATTCATTACTATCTCTACTGGAGACATAGCAGAATAAATTTTTCCATTATTATTTATTCCTATTGAATACATCTTATTAACATATATCTTAGTATTACCATCAGAATCAAAATATAAAGTACCATTATTATTAATACCAGCATAGCTTTGTGATGTAGTATTTACTTGAATTTCACAATCTTTAATGGTTAACTCGCCATTATTTCTAATAATATCTCCAGCACTACTTTCTAGTATTCCTTCATGAACTTTATTATCACCAGTTTGTGTTTCATATTTACTATCAATAATAGTTAATTTACCATTATTATTTATAATAGGATCTGAAAGTGATGAAGTAATTTTATATCCATTTAAGTCAAGAACTGTTTCTTTAGTTTCACTAACAGCAATTGAACTCTGTAGATCAATATTTTTTAATATTTGAACTTCATCTACATTTTCATTAAATGTAATAATTTTATTATATTTAGTATAATTAACAGTTTCATCAACTTTATCTAATTTAATAAGTTTAAAACTAGCAGTTGTATTTCCGGTACCAGTAACATAATGATAGAAATAATAAATATGTCCAGGTTCAAATGAATAATAAGCAGGACTATATGTATTTACATATTGATATGGAACACTAGGATATGTAGTATTTCCACGAGGATCTATATCTGGAGGTACATTTTGATCAGTTGTATAATATGCTACTGAAGCATTATTTCCACCTTGATAATTAGCTGTAAATGAATATACAACTGGATTTGCCTCGTTTGTAGTATCAATAGTAGTTGTATAATAAGCAACTATATATTGTCCAAGAGGATGTGGAGTATTAAATGTCTTTGTTTCCGCATCATATACAAATTCTACATTTTGACTACGAAGATTTACAGAATCACCATTTGATTGAGTAATAGTATGATTATCTTCTGGTAAACTATCATAATCAACTGTACCATAATTAATTGGATTACTACCAAAGTCTAATATCTTTTCCGCTACATTCTTAATATTTATTCCTTTTAAATATATACCACAATTAGAGTTGTTAGGATCTACATTACAGTTTGGATAATAAGAACTATCAAATCCGGATTGAGCGTTAAAATGAATATAATATACGTTTCCTTTTTCTAATAAATAATTATATGTTGAAGGAGTACCTAAATATGTATAATTCATATAAGGATATGACTTATTAACATCATAATCATCCTTATACATAAGCATATTATATCTATTTGCATTTATATATTCATTAGTTAAACCTCTGTTATTAGATGTTATATAAATAGCTCCAATATTTGAATATAACCATGGTGCATCAATTTCTAATATTTTATCAAAAGGTGCATCAGTTAAATCAACTTTAATATAAGAATCATGATATTCGCCAAATCTATTTGAAGTTAAACCATAATAGCCTAATTCTCCTCTATATCTAAAGTCAGTATCTAAATCAAATGCATTACCAACCATTTCATTTGGAATATCTACCGCTTCAACTACATTTGTTTTTACTACACTTATACGGTCTATTATGAATTGATCTGAAATATTATTATTTTCAAATTCGGCTTGTGAAGCAGAACTAAAATTTTGTTGTTGATAATGGAAATTAACATAGTATTTTTTACCACCTTGAAGTGTTTGAGTTCCAGTAAACGGACCAACTTTAGAATATCCAGGAGTATAGTCATAAAAACTTTCTGAACCATTTCTATGTGACATATATGATGAGTTAAAATACAATAAATTCATAGAAGAATAGTATTGTACAGGATTAGTTGGAGCTTCAGCAACATATACTCTACCATATGAATAATAATATGATTCCATAGAAGCACTAACAGATAATTCATAAGTACCTGTTTTACCGGTTAAATCAATTTCTATATATGATTCAGCATAAGAATCCTTTTGAGATTGAGGATACTGATTACCTGATCTTAATGTATCAGTTGCACTATCATAATAGAATCCATGGAATGCTATTCCATTATTATATGCTGTATGTTCTCCACTTCCTTGAGTCTCTGTTGATAAAGTTGCACTTGTTATAATCATTTGAGAATCAGCATATTGAGATGGAGCAATAACACTATATCCACCAGATGGATATGTATTTACATTAGCTTTAACAATTTGAACAGGTTGAGTAAAACTTAGTTCAATGTTATAAACTGCACCTTTTCTTAATCTATATAAATATTCTCCACTAGAATATTGCATTAAATTTTCAGGATAGCAAGGACCACTTACACAAGTTACTGTCAAATAAGGAGTTCCTTTTGAACCATCACTATTTTCAGTTATATTATATTTGATATCTAGCAATTGATCATCACTATAACCAGTTAAATCAATTGTTGTTGAAGTAAATGCTTTTGAACCATATATATTATTTGTTGAATATAAAGTATCTGTATCAGGATCATATTCATAATCATATCCTGAAACTGTTTGATAATTAGCAGTTGATTCATCCTTATCAGAATGTTCAAACCCTGTTAGGAATGAAGTACTTGTTGTCGTAGAAGTATCAACACCTGATGCAGTATCCCCCATTGCATTAGCAACATTAGAATAATAAACACTTCTATTAATTCTCGCTTCTGGATTATCTAATTGTGATAATGAAGCTTCTTCATATTCACCTTGTCCTACAGGTGGAACATTAACGTTATATGAATATTCAGTTTCAGTAACTTCACCATAGATTGAATCAGTTCCAGAAACTAAACCGTCAAAGAATCTTAATTCAGAATTATTTTCAGAATAAATACCATAAGTTTCACCAAATACATATGGAACTGTAGTTGATACTGTTCTTATATCATATTCATCTGCAGGTTTTTCTGAACTACCAACACCAAGTGTTAAAGTTGCACCTTGATTATTAAGTATTGCAATACCACTTCTGTTAATTAATCCACCAGCAGTTTCAGCATTATCTATTAATGTAAATTCTCCATTATTTGAAACAGTATATCCAGGAACAACACCCGCTACTGTTTTACCATTTAAATCTAATGTTATATCTTGTCCATCAAGGATAGATACAGATTCATTAGTACTCTTTACCATTTGAATAACACATTCTGTTTCACAGTTAGTATCTGCTATAGCAAGAGCAAGTAATGGGAATTCTATATAGTCTTGTTCATTTAGAGGAACACCATCAATTGAAATAATTCTAGCAACTATTTCTGGTGTAGCTGTTGTTTCAGTAACTGTTGTTTCAGTTTTATTACCAGCACCATCAAATACCTCTACTTTTATAGTATATGGAGTATTATTTTCAAGACCACTTAATGTATAATTAATACTCTTTGTTTTTGTATAATCTCTTAAATCAGCATTTACTGCTGTTCCTGAAATAGTAGTAGCAAGTACTCCATCTTTATAAATGTTAATAGATGCTACACCTGATTCATTATCAATTAAACTAGCATTAACAACAATACTATTTAATGATGGTGTAGTAACTACTGAATCTATTGTAGGATTCAATTTATCAATATTAGTTACTTCATGAGAAGTTAAAGTAGATTCTACAGTTTCATAAATACTCTTAGCAACTATTGTACTATTAGTAGTTAATTCAAATGGTTCTGTATAATCTTGATAAGTACCATTATCTACCTTATATTTATATGTATAATTTGGATTACTAGATGATACTGTAACTAATACTTTATCATTAGTCCAATATAATGGAACATGACTTATTTCTGGAGGTAATACTTCTTCATATACACTATATAAAGTCTTATCAGCCTTTATTTGTGTACTATAATCAAATCCATTAGTATTATCTTCTGACCAAAATTTAAATATATAATGTTCTTTTGATGGATGTGTATCAGTATCAGTAACTGTATCACCATAATCAACTTCCTTAACAGCATATTGATTATCTCCATCCATAAATGTTACATGTACTTTATTCTTAGTATAACAAGATGTTAAAGTAATTGAACTTGTTACTGGAGTATCAAAATCATAAGCTGAACCATTTAGAAGCCAACCACAGAATGAATGACCTTCCTTAGTTGGTTCTGGTGTAGGTTCATCTGCTTTACTTCCATGTGAAACTAATTGTCTATCATATTCAGTTGTAGTTCCAGTCCATGGATCAGTATCATTAAATACTACATCATATTTATTTATGTCATATACTGCATATACTCTAGTATTTTGATATATTCTAGTACTAAAATCAAAAGCAGTATTTCCGTTTTGTTCTAATGACCAATGTCTAAATGTATGTCCATCTTTTCCTTGGTCTGCAATTGGTGAAACAGTATCACCATAATTAACGGTTTTATTAGTTATTCTTCCTTCATCATCAAATATAAATAATCTATCTTGTAATGTATATTGAGCATATAATTTAATATCACCAGTTATTAATGAAGTAAAATCATAAGCATTTTGACCGGCTTGATCAGTAGTCCATTTTAAGAATGTATGTCCAGCCCAAGCATTTGTTAAATCAGGAGCTTCAGAACTAGCAATTACACTCTTATATACTTTATTTACTGTATCTATTAATTCAAATAAACCACCTTCATTCATACTATTATCATAGAATTCAACTTTATATGAATTAATTTCATAGCATGATGTTAATGTTAAATCAGTAGTTACTGGAGTATTAAAGTCCCAATGTGTTCCATTTTCTGTATCCCATCCACAGAATGTATATCCTGTATGACTAGGTTCTGGTGTAGGTTCATCAGCTTTTTCACCATTTGGAACTTCTTGTCTATCATATTCTGTTTCTACTAATGTTTCAGGGTCTTTATCATTAAATACTACAGTATGTTTTGTTTGAGTAACACCATATAGAATTAAATCTTTTTCTACTGGTAAAGTAAAATTATATTTATTAGTCAATTTTTCATCTGTATACCATCCAGAAAAATTATTGTTATTAACAGGTAAATCTTCAATTTTTTCTCCTTCAAGAACATCCAATGTTTTATATGTACTACCATTTAATAAGTAAACAACATGTTCATATAATTCTCCTCTAGCATTTACTTTATTAATGTATGTTTTAGCTACATTTGTATTTTCTATTGTAAGAACTAGTGTATCAGATATTTGTTCACCTGCTCTTAAAGTTAATCCTTCAAGATTTCTATTATATATTATTCCGTCTTTTAATTCATAACCACTATTTAGTGATTCATCAAATGAAAGCCCTTCAGGAAGTTCATCTCTAACTGAACTAATAATTCCTTCTTTTCCACCAGTATTTTGAACTGTTATTTTATAATAAATCTTACCATGTAAATCGTCTACTCTCTTAACAGGTATTTGTGCAAGAGTAACATCATTATACGTATAATTCTTATTAATTCCTAAGTTATTTAATTCAACTTTTGTTATATATTTATTAGTTTCAATATTATATGGTTCAACTCTTCTTACAATTAAGTTTAATTGATAAGCATCATCTATTACTAAATTACCAACAGATAAGTTTTCATATATTTCTTCATTAATAAATACTGTATAAGTATCAGGTTCTATATCACTAAATGTATATATTCCTTCACTATTTGTATATGTTTCTTTTATTATTTCATTGTTTTTCTTTAGGGAAACTATTATATTTGGTACTTTAGCACCACTTTCATCAGTAACATATCCTTGTAAACTATTTGTATTAACTGTTACTGCTCTAACTGATACATTAGTATAACTATCTTCAGTAGATTCCTTTATTCTAACGATAGGACTAACTGTATATCCTTTTGGAGCATTTTCAATTAATAAAATTAATTTGCTTTCTATTTCTTCATTAGATGGTAAATTACTAAGAGTAATTGTTATCTCCTTACCATTTGATGATAATACTGATGAAATATTATTTCCAGTTAGATTCTTAAATCTAGCATATGGATCATTTTCATCAATCTTAGCATTAATAATTACATCTCTATCTCCTGGTACTTCGGATAGTTTATATTTAATTTTATAAACTACTTCATCATAACCTTTCGTATAGATTTCATTTTCTTCACTAAGATCACTTATATTAGCACTTAGTTTAGTAGATATACTGCTTAACTTAGCATTATTAACTTTAACTAATCCAGCGTATTTATCATATTTTGATAAACTAATTACGCCTACTATAACACCCACTAATAATACTATTAATGAAGCAGCTATTACCTTTCCTTTTTTAAGTTTTTTCATACTAATCTCCTCCAATACAAAACACATAACATGTAGCTTCCCACTATTTATTGTTACTAATAAAATTATAACAAAAAAAATCTAGTTTTTCACTAGATTTTTGTATTTTTTTTAATTATTTTGCAATATAAAATCCATACTTGTCATTATTCTTTGTAATGATAATAATATTCTCTGATTCTTTACTAGAATTTACCTCATAAATTACAGAGTTTTTAATCTTTTTAATCTTATTTCCAGAATAATCTACAATCTTTCCATAATTATCATTTGCATTATTTACAAAAATAGAATTTTTAAAGCTTGATACTCTTTGACTACTATTAGTAAGTAATGTTTCGTTCTTTTCAAACTTATAACTACCCACTTTGTTCTTTTTAGCATCAATCATTTCAACTTTTTTACTAGATACATCTAATAAAATATTTTTATTATATACTAAATTAGAATCAGATTTTTTTACTTCATATATAATATTACCCTTATTTGATACTAAATATACTTTATCGTCATCTTCATATTCATACATTCTATTTTTACTAACTTTTCTAACAATTGCTAAATTATCATCAGTATTAAGTACTTTCTTTAATTTAGCAGAATAAATAATAGCATTTTCAGGTTTATATTTTTTACCAAATGTTATTCTTCTATCTACTATCATAATCATATTTTCAGAAGATGTAATAATATTATTTTTACTATTATATAAAACATATTTATTAGCATATTCTTCAGATGAATCAGATGTATATTTTACAACTTTATACCCACCTCTAAAGCCAGTAAAATCTTTAATCTTGTTTTCTCCATCCTCATATTCAAATAATACTTTTCCTTTAACTACATCATATACAGTAACTTTATCAATTCCACAATATCTTTCTTGACAGCTAATTTGAAGATATTTTCCTCCATCATATCTATCAAAATTAAATACTATAGATGATCCATTTTCAGAAGTATAATCATATATTTTCTTATACTTTTTAGTTTTTATTTCATAAGTACCAAATGAATTATCTTCAGTATTATTAACTAATATTTTTGTTTGAGATAAACTATATACTGATTCAGGATATATAGTATATTTTTTATCAACTATCTTTTTTAAATCTTTAACTAATTTAACTTGAGTTGTACTTTCATCTTCAAGTTGATCACCATACTCTGATAATGTATATTTTTCAACTTTACCATTACCTTTTCTATAAACAGTTAAATCGTTTTTATAATCTAATTCATCATATTTAACAAATTCAGATCCTTTTATTTTTTCATGAACTATATCAAAGTAATAATATGCATTAGATGTATCTTTTAAAATAAGATATAAAAGTTCATCTTCATCATCTACGTCATACATTTCTTTTTCCACAGTATAATCAGAAAGAATAGTTTCTCCTCTAGTATTTATTAAATATTCTTTTTCTAATATAGTTATAGCAGATACATTTCTATATCTCTTAATTTCAGTTACCTTATCATATAAAACATCTCCACTATAATTAATAATTGTTATAGCTTCATCATCTTTAATAGATGCAGTATAATCAGATAAAACATCTATTCTATAATTACTCTTATAAACTTCTTTGCCATTTAATTTAGTCATATAATAATTCTTTATTTCACCATCATCTCTTACATTTTTAAATAAAAGATAATTAGCTGCTACATCATATAACATTTTAGAATTACTCTTTTCAAATTTACTTAGTTTTACACCATATGAATCATAAACATAATACATGTTTTTAGATTTGTTATACGCTACTATATAATCACAGTCTTCATTAACACATTTTACTTCATCATATTTATTAGCTAATACTTTATTAACATTAGAAATAGAATTTCTTCTTAAATATAATGTTAATGCTAATCCTAGTATAAGTGCTACTAATACAATAAATGCAATTATTTCAATCTTTTTATTATTCTTATTCATATTTACACCTCTATTATCATATAAATAAATTATACAACATCATATTTTTTTTCGCAATAAAAAATAATGCCATTTGGCATTATTCTCTAAATTCAAATTCAAAATCTAAGATTCTAACTATATCTCCTTCGACAGCTCCCATATCTTTAAGGGCATCATCTACTCCCATTCTTCTTAGTTTATTAGAAAATCTTCTTACACCTTCATCTGTAAATTTAGTCATTTTAAATAGTTTTTCTATTTTATCACTTTTTATTACAAAGGTATTTCCTTCTTTAACTATTTCAAACGGTTTCTCTTCTTTAAATTTATATAATATATGACTTTCAAATTCTTCTTCATCATATAAATTTTCTTCTTTAATAGAATCTAGCATATCTGCTAATTTCATTAAGACTTCATCTAATCCTTCACCTTTAATAGCAGATATTTCATATATAGGAGAATCTACTTTCTTTTTAAATTCTTTTAAATTTTCTTTGGCATTATCCATATCCATCTTATTAGCTACTATTATTTCAGGTTTCTTTATTAACTTTTTATCAAAGTTTTCTAATTCTTTTCTAATAATAGTATAATCTTCATACGGATCTCTACCTTCTGTAGCATTCATATCAATTACATGCATTATTACTCTTGTTCTTTCAATATGCTTTAAAAATTTATCTCCTAGGCCTTCTCCTAAAGAAGCACCTTCTATAAGTCCTGGTAAATCAGCTACTGTAAACACTCTATTATCTAAAGTTCTAACAACCCCAAGATTAGGTACTAATGTTGTAAAATGATAATCAGCTATTTTAGCTTTACAAGCAGATATTTTAGATATAATAGTTGATTTACCAACTGATGGCATACCAACTATACCTACGTCTGCAAGTAATTTAAGTTCTACTTTAATTCTTCTTTCTTCTCCTGGTTCTCCATTCTCAGAGAAATTAGGAGCAGTATTATTATGTGTTTTAAAGGCAGTATTACCTCTTCCACCTCTACCACCAACTGCAATAACGGCTTCATCATTAACTTTAGTAAGATCTGCTATTATTAAACCTGTATTAACATCCTCTACTACAGTTCCTTCTGGAACCTTTATTATTATGTCCTCAGCATTTTTACCGTTCATGTTTTTACCCATACCATTGGCACCTTTTTTACCTTTGATCTCATGCATGTATTTTAAATCTAATAGAGTTCTAAGATTAGTATCTACTCTAAAAATAATACTAGAACCTTTACCACCATTTCCTCCATTAGGCCCACCATCTGGAACATATTTTTCTCTTCTAAAACTTGTACATCCATCACCGCCAGAACCAGCTTTAACATCCATTACAACTTCATCGACGAACATAGATATCACCTCTTTTCTTCTTTAATTAATAATTAATTTTTAAAATATGCATCTAAATAATATATTTGTCTGTGTTCTTTAAAGTATTCCTTTTCAAAATCAGTCATTATATTTTCTATTTTTCTTTCATCTTTATGAAGATCCATAGATACTGTTTCAAATGAATACCAATATTTTGATAAACTTTCTAGAGCTGATGCAAATAATATCTTATTATCTGTTTTTAAAATAATATGTTTATTTTTCTTAAATATTCTATCGTATGCTCTTAAATATGATTCATGTGTAAATCTTTTTCTTTCATCTTGCTTTTTTGGCCAAGGTTCTGAAAAAGTTAAATAAATAGTATTTATTTCTTTACCAAAAATATCTATTATTTCTTTAGCATCACAGCATATTATTTTTAAATTTTTAATATTACCTCTAATATTAGAAGCAGCATAAGCAGCTTGATTCTTATCAAGTTCTAATCCTATATAATTAACTGTTGGATGAGCAAGGGCCATATTTATAATAAATGAACCTCTTCCCATACCAAGTTCAAGCATTATTGGATTATTATTACCAAATACTTCGCTCCATTTACCTTTATTCTTTTCAGGATTCTTAACTACATATGAACTTGATTTTAATATTTCATCTGCATTTTTTACTATATTATAACGCATATTTTGTTCCTCCTTATAAGTGAAAAAAATATCATCTAAAGGATGATATTATATTTCTTTATATACACTAACTTGTTTTTTATTTCTGCCTTTTGATTCAAATTTAACATATCCATCAATTTTAGCAAATAAAGTATGATCAACACCCATACCTACATTTTTAGCTGGAAAAATTTTAGTTCCTCTTTGACGATATAAAATAGAACCAGCTGTAACAAATTCTCCATCTGCAGCTTTAGCACCTAGTCTTCTACCTTCAGAATCTCTTCCGTTATGAGTAGAACCTTGAGCTTTAACGTGTGCAAATCTTTGTATATTTAAAAGTACTCTTAACATACTGTTACCTCCTTATTATTTTTATATTATCACTATAATCATTTTGTAATTCTTCTAAAAGAAGAATCATATTATTTATAAGTTTTAAAGTTATTTCATCTTGTTTAATAACTTTAATTGTAATCTTTTTACCGTTATCACTATAATCAATTGCTTCATTATCAATTTCAATTATAGCATTAATTGTAGTTATAACTATTGATGATACACTAGCACATACAATATCTTTTCCAAGATCATCATAATTAGCATGCCCACTAATTGTTATAACGTTTTCTTTTGTTAAATCTACCTTAATCATAACAAACTCTCTTACTTAATAGTTTTAATTTCTACTAATGTATATGGTTGTCTATGTCCTTGAGTTTTATGGTAGTTACATTTTTGTCTATATTTAAATATAGTTACTTTTCTTTGTTTTCCTTGTTTAACAATTTCTCCAGTTACTTTAGCACCATCAACATATGGATGACCAATTTTTTCATCAATCATAAGAACTTTATCAAATGTAACTTTATCTTTTTCTTTACCTTCAAGTTTTTCAACATAGATTTTTGTTCCTTCAGTAACAGTATATTGTTTACCACCAGTTTCAATAATTGCTTTCATTTTATACCTCCTTTTTTTATTTCCTTAAGACTCGCCTATAGATGGTAGCAAAGCTTTAAAACCATATTCGTGCGGTTGTAACGAAGGAAGTCATTACAAACATTAGTAATTTTATCATTAATTTCCTTTATTGTCAACGGATTTTACATAAAAAAAGAATAGTGATTATTCTTCTTCTAGAGGTTTAAAATCCTCTAATTCACCATTCTCTTTTAGTATCTTATTTACTGCTTTAGTAGCATTATCTAACTTAGTACTACATTCTTTAGCAAGTTTCATAGCTTCTGTATATTTATTAATAGCATCGTCTAGATTAACATCACCGTTTTCTAGTTCTCTAACGATAGTTTCTAGTTCTTCTAATTTCTCTTCAAAATTCTTTTCTTTAGCCATTTTAGTTCTCCTTTACTTCTTTAACATTTGTAATAATAGATCCATCATTAAGGTTAATTTCCAATACATCATTAGATTTAATACCTTTAATAGATGATATTACTTTACCTTCTTTTTTAGTTATAGTATAACCTCTTTTAAGTGTATTTAGAGGATTTAATACTTCTAGCTTTTCTACTAAATGATTATATCTATCATTCTTTTTATCTAATACTATTTTTATAAATCCATTAAGTCTTTCTATATCATTAGATAGTTTTTCTTCTTTAACTTCATACATAGACATAGGATTCTTTAATATATAACTATCCATTAATTTATGAAGTACGAGTTTATTATTTGTAATTAATGAATTAATATTCTTGTTTAATCTTAGTTCCATTTGTTTTAGTAGATTAATTAAATCTGACTTTGATGGAGCACACATTTCAGCAGCTGCTGTAGGTGTCTCTGCTCTTTTGTCTGCTACAAAGTCTGCTATAGTAAAGTCTATTTCATGACCTACTGCACTAATAATTGGAGTATTACATTCATAAATAGCTCTTGCTACTATTTCTTCATTAAATGCCCATAGGTCTTCAATAGAACCTCCCCCTCTACCGCATATTATTACATCTAAGTTATATGTATCTGCTAATTTAATATTTTTAACTATATCATCTTTAGCATCTTTACCTTGTACTAATGACGGAAATAATATTACTTCACATAGAGGATATCTTCTATTAATAGTAGACATTATATCTCTTACTGCAGCACCAGTAGGAGCAGTTATAACACCTATTCTATTTGGTATCTTTGGAATAGGTTTCTTATGTTCTACTTTAAATAATCCTTCTTTTTCTAAATCTTTCTTTAGTTTCTCATATAACTCAAATAGATTACCAATTCCATCTTCTTTTATTTCACTAACATATATTTGGTAATTACCAGTCCCCTCAAATACTGTTACTTTACCTTTAACAAGTACTTTCATTCCATCTTGAAGTTCAAAATTTACTTTCGATGCATTAGATGCAAACATAATAGCACTTATTCTAGATTCTTCATCTTTAATAGTAAAATAAAAATGACCCCTAGTATGTTTTTTAAAGTTAGATATTTCACCTTTTAAACATACTTCTTGAAGATTTGGATCATTATCTAATCTATATTTAATATAACGAGTTAATGCACCAACTGTTATATAATCATTCATTTTTATTATCCTCGTGGTAAATACTATCTAGTACTGCATTAATCATATTCTTTACTTTTTCATCAGAATATTCTTTAGCTAGTTCTACAGCTTCATTAATAGATACTATTTCAGGAGTATCAGTATAAACTAGTTCATATATACCCATTCTTAGAATAGCTTTATCTATATTAGAAAATCTATCGATAGTCCAATCTTTTAAGTTCTTATTAGCTATTTTATCAATATCATTTATATTATCTAGAACTCCATAAACCATTTCGTTTACAAATTCATTTTCTATTTCCATACTTTCTTTAATAACAGCCTTTATATCATAATCTATTTTATCTTCTTGATATAAGAATATTTGATATAAAATAGTCATTATTTTTTTCCTTAATTCTGTTCTATTCATTTTTTCATCACCTAAAAAGATTTTATCATATAAAGAAAAAAAATTCTATATTATTAGAATTCTTTTCTTATTATTGAAACAATATTTGCTATAATTCCTAAAATAAAGAAACCTATTAATACTACCATCGAAATAGCAAGTACTTGATATGGAAGTTTTTCTTTTTTTAGATTATAGTTTGTAAAATATCTAGAATTTAATTTAATATCATTTTCTTCTTCTATAGATTTTGTAAGTTCATTAGACATACTATCTTTATTTTTAATAATTCCACATACTTTATCTGATAAAGAAGTACCTTTAGTTAAAACTGACATAAAATTAGTGTCTCCATAAGATGAAATATATACTATAGAATCAGTTTTTTCTTCTTTAAATCTAGTCATTTCAGAGTCTTTTAAATCTATACACACAAATCTTTGTTTATTATAGTATTTATTAAATGTCTTCTTACTAACTATTTCTTTTTTATTATATAAATCATTTATATAGGGATTTTCTTTTAAAGAAAGAACTAAAAATATAATAGTTAAAACATATAATAATATATTAATTATTTTTCTCATCTTCTAACTCCTTTTTCATTCTATATAATTCATTTAAAGCATCTATAGGTGTTAATTTAAGAATATCCATATTCTTTATTTCTTCTTCTATTTTAGATTCTTGATTAAATTCTAAATTAAGTTCTAACTGTGATGGTTTAATTGAATTAGTTTTATCATTATCTTCATATGTTTTAAGTATTTCATTTGCTCTATCTATTAGGGATTCTGGTAAATGAGCAAGTTTAGCTACATGTATACCATATGATTTATCTATTGATCCTTCTTTAATCTTATGAAGGAATACAAGATTACCATTTTCTAAACTAGCAGATACATGTACATTCTTTAAATGTGGTAGATGATTTTCTAAATCAGTTAACTCATGATAATGTGTTGAGAAAAATGTTTTTGCTTTTACATTATTATGGATATATTCTATTATAGCGGCTGCTAAAGACATACCATCAAATGTAGCAGTTCCTCTTCCAAGTTCATCAAATAATATTAAACTATTCTTTGTTGCATGTTTTAATGCCCTGTTTGCTTCACTCATTTCTACCATGAATGTTGATTCTCCAGATACAAGATCATCTGATGCTCCTATTCTAGTAAATATCTTATCAAATATAGGTATATTAGCACTAGTAGCAGGCACATAACATCCCATTTGAGCCATTATAGATATAATAGCCATTTGTCTCATATAAGTTGATTTACCAGCCATATTAGGACCTGTTATTAACATAACTAAATCATCTTCATTAAAGTATATATCATTAGATATAAATTCACTATCTAATACTTTTTCTATTACTGGATGTCTACCCTCTTTAATATCTATTATGTGATTCTCATTAAGAGTTGGTCTTACATAATTATTTTCTTCAGATACTAATGCTAATGATGATAATACATCTATTTCAGATAATACTGAAGATAAATCTTGAAGAGCAGGAATATATTCTTTTACTTTATTTCTTATTTCTATAAACATTTCATATTCCATGTTTATAATCTTTTCTTCTGCTCCTAGTATTAAAGCTTCTTTTTCTTTTAATAATGGCGTAACAAATCTTTCAGCATTTGCTAAAGTTTGTTTTCTTTCATAACCATATTCTTCTTTAATATCTTTAATAGCACCTTTAGATACTTCTATATAATATCCAAATACTTTATTAAATCCAAGTTTAAGTGTCTTAATACCAGTCCTTTGTCTTTCTTCATTTTCTAACTTAGATATAAAATCTTTATTATTCTTTCTAGCATCTTTTATTTCATCTAATTCAGAGTTATAACCCTCTTTTATTAAATAACCTTCTTTTAGTGATATTGGTGCATCTTCATAAATAGATTTATCTAATAATTCATAAAGATCTTTAAATGTATTTATTTCTTCAAAACCAAGTTTCTTTAAAATATCATTTATATCTGGTAATACTGATAAAGAAGTCTTAAGCCAAAGTAGATCTCTTGCATTAGCAGACGAAAAGCCTATTCTACCTACTAATCTCTCTAAGTCATAAATAGATGATAGATTTTCTCTTAATTCATCTTTAAGAAGAAATTCCTTCATAAGAACTTCAATCTTATCATATCTCTTTTCTATTTCTTTTTTATCTGTTAATGGATTTAATATAAAACTCTTAAGTTTTCTAGAACCCATAGCAGTCTTAGTTTTATCAAGTAACCATAAAAGTGAATATCTTCTTTCTTTAGTTCTAATATTTTCTGTTAATTCTAGATTTCTTTTAGTATTTATATCCATCTGCATAAATGAATTTTCATTTACTATATTTACTTTTCTAAAATAGTCTAGAGATCTTTTTTGAGTAGATTCTAAATAACTAAATAAACATTTAACTGTTTTAATTATTCTTTCGTCTTCTATATCAGAATATAAATTAGAATAATCATTTTCTAAGTTCTCATTATTAAAAATAGATATAGTTAAGTTATATGTTTTTCTTAACTTATCTAAAATTAATCTATCAAAATCAGATTTAATTACTATCTCTTTTATATTCCTCCAGATTATTTCATTTCTTAATTTTTCTTCATCTTTTTCTATTACAAATGCATTTAGTTCTCCAGTTGTAATATCAGAGTAAATAATTGAATAAGCATAACCTAAATCTAATATATAACCTATATAATTATTTTCTTTTTCATCTAGAGATTCTAAAGTCATTTTAGTACCAGATGATACTACTTGAATAATATCCCTTTTAACTAAACCTTTGGCTAATTTAGGGTCCTCTACTTGTTCACATATAGCAATTTTATAACCAAGATCTAATAGTTTATTTATATAACTTTCTGCAGCATGAAATGGAATACCACACATAGGTACTCTTTCATCTAATCCACAATTCTTTCCTGTTAAAGTTAGTTCTAATAAATTAGAAACAAGAATTGCATCTTCAAAAAACATTTCATAAAAGTCCCCTAATCTAAAGAAAAGTATATTATCTAGATTCTCTTTTTTGATATCTATATACTGTTTCATCATAGGAGATATCTTTGTTAAATCTACATCATCTATATGCATACCTATTCACCTTAAAATTTATTATAGCATAAAAAAAAGCATTTTGTTAATGCTTATCTTTTTATAAAATCTATTATTATATCTATATTTATATTTAATAATAATATAAGTATAGTTCCAAAAGCTAAATAAGGACCAAACGGTAAAAGTTTCTTATCTTTCTTTTGAAGATTATATATAGCTATAGGAAGTGCCATAAAACATGATATAAACAAACATACTAAGGCCATCTTATAACCTAGGATTAATGCTAGGACTCCCATTAATTTAACATCTCCAAAACCTAGAGAATTAGACTTAAATATAAGATTACCTATCTTTTGAAGTATAAACATAATTATAAACATTATTAAGCCTTCTAAAAGCATAAATATAATCATATATCCTGCATCCATTATAGATGTTATTTCTTCTGAATAAAAGCCTATTAATAGTTTAAACACAATTATAATAAATGCTAATACTATAAGCATAGTATCAGGTATTATCATATGATGATAATCACTAACCATTATAATTACTAATATAGAAAACACTAATATATATAGTAGTGTACTAAGTATAATAGTTTCACTATTTCTATTTACGTAATAAGATAATGAAAAAAGAAACCCTGTTAATAACTCAAAGAATACACTACTAGTATATATCTTTTCATTACAATAAGAACATCTACCTTTATTAAATAAATATCTAAATATATATAATTTCTCAGAGAACCTTAATCCATGATGGCAAAAATCACACCCAAAATTAACTTGTGATATAGATTCTTTCTTTCCTAGGGTAATTCCTATTTTAGTATACAAATTACCACATAATAAACCAAGTATAAATAATATGCTTATGTATACTACTATCATACCCCTCATCTCCTATTATCTAAATTATATCATTTATATATTATTTAAAGAATATTTATTTACAAAAAAAAGACATTATTCAATGTCTAATTCTTTTTTAATTATTTTAATTAATTTTTTATGATGAAGCATACTTCTTAGTTCATGAGATGGAAGTTGTAATAATAAATTTTCATATTTAAGAAGTTTTTTAGAATAATATTCTTTAAATAATTCATCTTTATTCTCTAATATTTTAGGTCCAAAATATATTTCTTCATAAGTATATTTTTCTTCACCTTTTAGAAATTCTATTACAGTATATATAATATCTCCATCTTTTACTAACTGTTCTCTATTTATCATAAATCCTAAACTAATAACAAATTTTCTTAATTTAATAATATCTGTATTAGATTGAACTATTATTTTATTAACATTAGTTATTTTCTCACTATTAGAAAGTATATCTTTAATAGTATGAAATCCCATACCTGCAATAATAATAGTATTTATTTCTTCAGGATTTACAATATTTAAACCATTACCTAATCTTAAATCTATCATAGATAATGCATCATACTTTTCTATATTTTTAGCAGCGTTATTAACAGCTCCTTCATGTATATCAGAAGCAATTAATCTTTTACCTAATTCTTTTGCAATATATACATCTAAGAGGGCATGATCACACCCAATATCAATTATTTTGTCCTCCGGGGCGACGTACTCCGTTATTGCACTTAATCTATTTGATAACTTCATATTAGTCTACTAAATAATCCTTAAGCTTTTTACTTCTAGATGGGTGTCTAAGTTTTCTTAAAGCTTTAGCTTCTATTTGTCTAATTCTTTCTCTTGTTACTCCAAAGATAGTACCTACTTCTTCTAGAGTTCTACAAGTTCCATCAATTAAACCAAATCTAAGTTTAAGTACTTGTTCTTCTCTTTCTGTAAGAGTAAGAAGTACTTCTTGGATTTCATCTTTTAATACTTCATTAATAGCATATTCTTCAGGTGTTAGATTATTCTTATCAGATACAAAATCTCCTAAATGAGAATCCTCTTCTTCACCTATTGGAGTTTCAAGTGAAAGAGGATCTAATGAGATTTGAATTATTTCTCTAACTTTATCTTCAGTTATATGTAATTTTTGAGCTAATTCTTTTTCAGTTGGTTCTCTATTAAGTTCTAGAGTTAATTGTCTTTGAACTTTCTTTAATTTATTAATAGTTTCAACCATATGAACTGGTACCCTGATAGTTTTAGCTTGGTCAGCAATAGCTCTTGTTATTGCTTGTCTAATCCACCAAGTAGCATATGTTGAAAATTTATATCCTTTTGATGAATCAAACTTATCAACAGCCTTCATTAAACCTATATTACCTTCTTGAATTAAATCAAGGAATGATAAGTTTCTTCCTACATATCTTTTAGCAATAGATACAACTAGACGAAGGTTTGATTCAGCAAGTCTTTTTTTAGCTTCTTCATCTCCTTCTTCTATTCTCTTAGATAATTCTAATTCTTCATCTAATGAAAGAAGTGAAATCTTACCTATTTCTTTAAGATACATTCTAACTGGGTCATTAATATTTAAGTTCTTAGGTAGATCATCTTCATCAAGTGATAATGAATCTCCACCTTCAGGATCTTCATCTTCTTCTCCTTCTTCAATAACTTCAATATTATTGTCTCTTAAGAAATTATATAAATCATCTAAGCTTTCAGCATCCATTTCTAAGCCTTTTAAAGCTGTAGCTAATTGTTCAAATGTTAAATATCCTACAGATGTACCTAGTTCTAATAAGTCTTTCTTTCTATCTTCTAAAGTCTTTATTTCATGATATTCATCAACCTTTTTCTTACCCTTAGGCATCTTTGGTTCATCCATTTCTTCTTCTACTATATCTATATTATTATCAGATATGAATTGATAAATATTATCTATTTCTTCAGCAGATATATCTTCATTTTCAAATATTTTATTTAAATCATCTGCGGTTATATATCCCTTTTTCTTATTTATTTTAAGTAAATTTTTCTTTTCTTTTTCTAATATTTCTCCCATTACTCTTCTCCCTTTACTTTCAATTCTATAATTCTAGAAGCTAATTCTCTTTTAACAACTTCATTAGTTTCTTCTTTCATTTGTTTTTGTAATTTTCTTATTTCTTCTTTTTTAATATATTCTCTAATAGCATTAAAATATGCATCTATTTCTTCTAAAGTATAATTTTCACTATATTTTAATTCATCTATATATAAAACTCTTTTTATTAGTTCATTGTTATCTTCTAAATAACTAATGAAATCTGATAAATTAAAGTTCTTATATTTCTTATAATATAAAACTATTTTAGATGCTAATTCTCTATCTATTTCATTTGGTAAATAACTTAGATTATTAAAGTAATACTGTATTACATTACTATTCTTAACCATATGAAATAATATATATTCAGAAGCCTTTTCATACTTATTTAATTTTATTTCTTTTTTAATTTCTACTGGTTTAGGTATATCTTTTTTCTCTACTTTAATCGTAGACATAATAATATCTTTATTAATACCAGTTTCTTTAGATATTTTATCTATTTCAATCATTCTTGCAGTATCATCATTCATCTTTTCTAAATCTTCTTTAACAAGTGATAAATACTTTGATAAATCATTACTATCATTAAAGTTTAATTTAGATTTATATATATCACTCTTATAGTCTATTAATGATTTAGCATGTGATAAATGACTAAGCATCTTATCTTTACCTTTTTTTAGTATATAATCATCTGGATCTAGGTCTTCTTCTAATCTAACTACTTTTATATTTAAATTAGAATCTTTCATCATAGTTATACATGCATTAGTAGCTTTTTCACCAGCTGAATCTCCATCAAATAATAGAGTTACATTATTACTAAGTCTTTTGATTAGAGATACATGTTCTTTAGTTATTGCAGTTCCCATAGTAGCTACTACATTCTTTATACCTATAGAATATAATCTTATTACATCCATAAATCCTTCAACTATTATAATATTATCTTCTTTAATAGCATATTCCCTTGCATTATGATAGTTATATAATAAAGATCCTTTTTTAAATATCTTAGATTCTTTAGAGTTAATATATTTACTTTCAGAAGTATTATTATATATTCTTCCTGAGAATCCTACTACTTTACCATTTATATCCCATAAAGGAAACATAATTCTATTTTTAAAAATATCATAAACTTTATTAGTACTTCTTATGCTTATACCTGAATCTACTAAATCATTTTCTATGTATTTTTTTAATAATAGATTAGATAATTTATCATCATCAAAAGAAAGTCCAATTCCAAATGTATTAATTATATCTTCATCTATAGATCTTTTACTTAAATACTCTTTAGCTTCTTTACCTAAATTAGTATTTAAATTATTTTGATAATACTTAGATGCATAATCATATATGTCATACATCTTCTTAAGTGATTCATCTATAAATTCTTTCTTTTCATGATATTCAAAATTAACGCCTATTTGATCTGCTATTTTTTTTACTGCTGCATAATACGGTATCTTTTCATATTCTTTAACAAAGTTAAATACATTACCAGATGCACCACATACAAAACATTTATACATTTGCTTTTCTTCAGATACACTCATTGATGGATTATGGTCATCATGAAATGGACACACTCCAAAATAATTCTTTCCTCTTGGAGTAAGTGAAATATAATTCTTAATAACATCTACAATATTTACTTTTCTTTGAATACTAAGTACTTCTTCAAATGTTATTTTATTCATAAAAAAACTCCCGACAACTATATTATTCGACAAAAAAAGAGGAAATTCCCCTAAAAATAGAAAAAAAGCTTAATTTTTTAAGCTTTTTTTACATCTTCATCATCTTTTATCTCTTCTACAACATCACTTAAGTCAATTGTATCAGATAAAGTTTGTAGTTCTACTGCTTCTTCTTGCTTTTCTTTTTTCTTAAATATTTTTTGAATAATACCTTTTTTACAAAGTACATAGCCAAGGAAAATACCAAGAGTAAATGTTAGTAGTAATCCTACTGAGAATATTATCCATTCTTTTAAACTTGTTGTATCTGGACAAGTTTGAACTATTTTTTTATTTTGTTGAAGTCTAGTTACTATAATTGAATATGTTTTAGTAGTAGTTCCATCTTCTGCTGTTACTTTAATATTAACAGTATTCTTACCTACTATAAATTTATCATTACCAGATATTTCAAAAGTAGCATTTTCATTAGTAGTCTTTGGAGTTATTTCTAAACTAGTGATATTATATGGAACTTCTAAATAATATTTAACTTCTTCTGGATTAAATTCTATTTTTTGATCTTTTATTTCTAAAGAAGTAAGTGAAGCATCAGCTAATTTTAATTCTTCTTCTGTTGGAGTAAGTTCAAGATTAACTTTTATTTTATATGTTGATTTATTTTTACCATTTTCAGCAGTTACTACTATACTAATAGTATTTTCTCCTTTTTGAAGATTCTTATAATTATCACTTATTTGTACTTTAGCATTTGGATCACTAGCAGTTGCTTTAACTTCTACAGATGTTACATCTTTTAAATCTGCTGTATAATCATATGTATTTTTATTAAATGCAGGACTTAATGTAGTATTTGGAATAGATAATCCACTAAGTTTTGAATCAGTTCCTAATTCAGCAATTTTAACTGATGTAGATGAAACTTTACATCTTTGCCCATTATTTGAACATGTTTCCTCTTCACCACTAATTACTGCAGTACCTTCTAAACCAATTAAAGCTGATTTTGAAGATGGAATACTTTTTACTTTAAAAGTTACTGAACCTGTGTTACTAACACCTATAGATCCATTACTGACTGAAGCATTTTTAATACTTGTACTTACATACTCAAGTACATTACTATCATATGAAATAGTAAGATTACACGAACTCATTGTGTTAACACCTGTGGAATCTTCAGTATAAGATAATGTAACATCAAATGTTTGACCTATTTTAACTGTTCCAGATGAATTTAAAGTAAATGTTGCAGGTTTTGCATCCTCTGCAAATACTTTAAATGGTATTAATATTAAAGCTAATAACAATATAAATATATACGTTTTAAATTTTTTCATACCTTCTTATCCTTCTTTCTGGGTACCCCTCTATCATAGATAAATTATATCAAAATAAAATAAAAAAGTAAATAAAAAATCTGGTATAACCAGATTATTTACTTAATTCTATAAATTTATCAACAGATAATATTGCTTTAGCATAATTATTTAATGTAAATCCATTTTCATTAATAACAAATGTTTCTTCTGTTCTACTATTATCAAATAAATCACTATATCTATATGAGCCATTTGATGAAGCACCTATCTTAATGAAATATGTATTATTCTTTTGATCATTTCCACCTTTAGCATATACTCTTGAATAAGTTAATTTATTATCTTTAACATCATAAGTACCACTACTAACTTCTACTACCTCACCGTTTAAAGTAGATGTAAGTGAAGCATATCCATTTTCATCTAAATCTAAAGATACTGATAACATGCTTCCTGTACCATCATCTTTATCATTAACATTTCCTGTATATACTCCTGAGAATGTAATTTTTTCACAATTAATAATAGTACATTCTTCATTAGCAGGATTAACTTTATTTTCTTTCTTTTCTTCTTTAACAAATAAAGTAACATTATATTTATCTGCTACATATACTCCAGATACAACACCAAATATATAGAATAGTATTAATAAGAAGAAAGTAGCAAAGAATCTATTAGTAGAACTTCTTCTTTTAATTCTTTTATTTTCTTTTTTAATTTCATCTAATGTCATACCTGCTTCAGCTTTAGCTTTTATTTCTTTTTTAGACATTTTTTCTTGAGTAAAATCTTCTTTTACATCCTCTTTGATATCAGTTAATTTTTCTTTTACTTCTTCTTTAACTTCTTTTTGAATTTTCTTTTTTTCTTCTTTTTTCATTTTAGTTCTCCTTTATTAAAACCATACTCCATATAATATACCAACTATTCCAAGAAGGAATCCAGCTACATAAAATGCTTTTACTATATTTGGTTCTTGCCATCCTTTTATTTGGAATGAATGATGTATTGGAGTCTTTGGAAATACTCTTTTACCTCTTAATTTAACAGATGCTATTTGTATTATAACAGATAATGTTTCTATAATAAATACTCCACCTACTATTACTAAAGATAATTCTCTATGAGTAAGTATTGCTATAGTAGCAAGTGTTGCTCCAAGTGATAAAGCACCTGTATCACCCATAAATACTTTAGCGGGATATCCATTAAATACTAAGAATCCTAAAAGACCTCCTACTAATATAAAACAGAATAATGCTAAATTATCATAACCTTGAATCCATCCTGTATTCCATGCAATCATACCATATACTATAAATGCTATAACACATAATCCTCCAGCAAGACCATCTAATCCATCTGTTAAATTAACAGCATTTGATGAACCTACTAACATAAATAATATAAATACTACATAGAACATTCCAAGATTTAATTTAATATGGAATAAATATATTTCTATGGTAGGATCCATTCCATTTCTTATATATAATAAGAAGAATCCTATTGCAATAATTACTTGTCCTATAAACTTTTGAAGTCTAGTTAATCCTTTTTCATTAGATTTATATTTAATAATTCTATAATCATCTATAAAACCCAATAAAGCATAAGATAAAAATACAAATAATACTATAGTTAAATTAGATGTATAATCTATCTTTTTTAGAACTACTAATAAAGCTAGAACCATAAGAGTAGATAATATAAAAATAATACCTCCCATAACTGGTGTTCCTGCTTTAGATGCATGTTCTTCTACAAATTTACTAGTTACTTGACCCATTTTCTTTTTTCTTAAAAATGGAACTATAACTGCTCCTAAAACAATAGCTACTAAGAATCCAGCTGTTAATGCTAATACTGATTTAGCAAGTATATACATTGTTTATTCACCTCTATAATAAGATTATAACATAAAAAAAAGTAACTACAACAATTACTTTTAAATAAATGGACTAAATGGTAAAGTCATTTCTATATATTTTTCATCTTTAATAATATTATTTATATTTCTTATATGTGATAGTTCTTCATCTAATTTAACCATTTTTTTCCTATTAATTAACATTTTAATTAATAAAACAATACATATTAATACTGTTAAAAAGATTAATAATTCTACAATTGGAACAATATTTAATATATTCATTTCTATCACCTATTTTAATTGTAAAATGTAAAAAAAAGAAAATCAATTTAATGATTTTCTTTTTGACAAGAGTTTACATTAATTAGAATATTTACTTTCTATATCATAATAATGTTCTAAAGATATATCTCCAGCTTCATGGATTTTATTTGATATTACTTTACCTACATATCTTATATGCCATGATTCATATTTATATCCAGTATATTCTTCTTCACCTTCTGGGAATCTAATAATAAATCCATATTTATAGCAGTTTTCTTTTAACCATTTAGCTTCTTTAGTACCATTAAATGAACTAGATGGATTATTAATATCTGCAGCTAAACCTGATTGATGTTCTGAATAACCTGGTCTTGCAGAATATGTATCTGCTTTAGCTCTACCATCTTGTTTAACATACATATCATATAAACCTACTTGATAATCATAAGATCTATATCCTGATTGAATCCATAACTTAATTCCATCACTAGTAGCATCTGCGAGCATTTCATTATATGCATTCATAAATTCTGGAAGTAATTTACCTGGATCATAAGTTTCTGGTAATGGATATGATTTATTAACAATCATTATTCCATCTATATAATAGATTCCATCTTCACCCTTAGTTACTTTTGATTTAACCTCTATTTTCTCAGTCTTTTTAGGTTCTTCTTTCTTTTTATTAACTACTATTTTAACTTTAGCAATAGACATATCATCACCTTTTATTTTAATAGTAGTTTTACCTGCTTTTAAGGCCTTTATTAGACCGTTTTCTATAGATATGATGTCTTTATCATATCCAGTATAAACAACCTTCTTATTAGTAGCATTTGATGGATTAAACTCAAGTTTTATTTCTTTAGTTTCTCCTTCTTCTAAAGTATAACTTTGAGTAGTCTTAATACTATCTAATTTAACATATGTAACAAAATAATCTTTATAATTATCATATACATTTAAAGTATAATACTTATCTACTTTCTTTCTAGACTCTAAAAGTACATAAGTTCCATCATCTGTAATACCATATAAATCTACATAACCATTCTTATATATATAATGTGGTAATTTAAACTTAATACTAGTAGCTATAGACATAATATTATTATTGTCTATATATATACCTTTTTGTTTATAAAATTCACCACTGTTAATCTTCTTAGTAGTAATATCTGGTTTAATATTCATATTTCTTTTAAAATATGATGAATCCATAGTAATAGTATAATTCTTATATTTAATATTTACTTCATCCATATTCTCATTAATATATTTAACAGTCTTTTTCCACACATTAGCATTATCATGATAAAGCTTAATAGTATTTCCTTTTTTGGCTTCTCCTAAAACTTTAAATCCAAATATAATGTATATAATAAATCTAATAAGAAAAATAAGCGCGACTAAAAAAACTAAACAAATAAGAATACGATCAATTCTAATTCTCTTTCTTCTTTTTCCCATTTTTCTTATTCCTCTACTATTAGCATTATAACACATTTTAAAAAAAATAAAAAGGAAGATAAATCTTCCTATAATTCTACATTGTGATATACATTTTGTACATCTTCAATTTCATCTAACATATTTAATAATTTATTAAACATTTCTAGGTCTTCACCTTCAAGTTTAACTTTATCAAGTGATACCATAGATACTTCATCTACATCTAATTCTATATTTGGATTAATAGCAAGTAATGCTTTCTTAATATTATTATATTCTTTAGCATCTCCAGTTATTATTACATCCTCACCATCAGATTCAATATCTTTAATATCTACTCCTTGTTCCATAAGTAAATCTAACATTTCTTCTTCAGTATAACCTTTAACAGCAAATATAGCTAAGTTTTCATAGAAATGTGATACTGAATTTTCTACTCCAAGTTTACCATTACATTTAGTAAAAGCAGGTCTAACCATTCCAACAGTTCTATTAACATTATCTGTTAAACAGTCTACTATTAAATTAGATGCACCAGGTCCAAAACCTTCATATCTTAAACTTTGATAGTTTTCATCTACACCAGCATTAACTTTATCTATTGCTCTATTTATAATATCACTTGGTACTTGATTTCTTTTTGCCTTTTCAACTAATTGTTTAAGTTTATCATTAGCCTCTATACTAGTACCACCTGATTTAGCAGCTATATAAATTTCTTTTGCAAAGTTTGAATAAATTTTAGCTTTAGCAGCTCCATTTTTTTGAATAGCAGCTTTTCTTACCTCATATGCTCTTCCCATATATTTCACTCTCTTTTCTCTTAAGTATTTTACTATAAAGGTAATTAAAAAACAACTTAAAATTATAAAAATATGGTATAATTTGTATAGGTGATTTAAATGATAGGAACAATGCTTGGTAAAGCAATTATATTTGTAGAAAAGATATTTAAGTTTAATGCTAGTAGTTTTCCAGGAAGAGTAGTTTTAAAACTATTCCCTAATTACTTAAAGAAATTAAAATATCCTAATTTAGTAATAATGGTTACTGGATCTTCAGGTAAAGGAAGTACTACTAAATATATAGCAGATCTATTAAGAAAGAATAATATGAAAGTTTGTCATAATGTTTATGGCTCTAATTTAATAGATGGTGTTACAACTGCTATTATATCTAATACTAAAGGCAAAAAAGTTAATGTAGATGCCTTAGTTCTTGAAATAGATGAAAGGTATATAAAGTTTGTTACTAAGTATATAAGAGCTAATGTAATAACTATAAATAATATAACTAGAGATCAACCTCCAAGACAAGGTAACTTTGAAGAAGTATTTGAAGAAATCTGTAAAGGTCTTAATACAGATATGATGGTACTTAATGCAGATGATCCTTTATTAAAGAGATTTGAAGATAGATTTGATGGTAAAATTATTTACTATGGTATAGATAAGAATCAATACTCATTTAAAGAATTAAATGATATTAAGAATACTGCATATTGTCCTAAATGTAATACTAAACTAGTTTATGATTATTATCACTATTCTTCAGTTGGAGACTTTGAATGTCCTAATTGTGATTTTGATAGAGGTAAAATAAATTATCAAATTACTAGTATAAAAGATAATGTAATAACTATTAATGAAGATATAAAGATTAATATAGATAATGATACCCTATTTAATCTATATAATATTATTAGTGCTTATTCAGTATGTAGAACTATTGGTTTAAAAGATGAAGATATAGTTAAAGGATTAAATGCTGATAAGACACTTAAAAAATTATTTAATGAATATACTGTTAATAAAAGAAAATATACTGTTCTTAATTGTAAAGCAGAAAATAATTCAACATATAATTTAAATCTACTTCATGTATTAAAAGATGAAGAAAAGAAAACATTAGTAATAGGATTAAGACAAATTTCTAGAAGATATAATCACTTTGATTTATCTTGGTTATGGGATATTAATTTTGAAATATTAAAAGATAATAATGTGGATAAAATAATTTGTGCTGGTCCATATAGATATGATATAGCTGTAAGAATTAAATATGCTGGATTTGATGAAAAGAATATTATTATAATGGAAAATACTAATGGTATGAAAGAAATAATAGAAAATCAAACTAGTGGTAATGTTTATGGAATACTTAACTTTGATTATGTAGAACCATTTATTAAAGAAACAAAGGGAGGTAATAAATAATGAATATAGGATATATATATTATGATTTACTAAACCTTTATGGTGATGATGGTAATATTAAAGCATTAAAACAAAGATTAACTAATCAAGGAGTTAAAGTTAATATAGATTATATATCTCTAGGAGACACTATTAACTTTAATAATTATGATATAGTTTATTTTGGATCTTCTACAGATAATAATTTATTAATAGCATTAGAATATTTAAAACCATATAAAAATGATATAAAAAGATATATAAATAATAATAAATTTTTACTTAGTACTGGTAACTCTATTGAATTATTTGGTAAATATATTCAAAAAGGAGATAATAAAATAGAAGCCCTAGATATACTTAATTACTATACTGAGTATAATGAAAATAGAATAGTTAATGATATTAATTATAATTGTACTATTCATAATAAGAATATAATTGGTTTTGAAAACCATAGAGGTCATATTATCTCAAAAGAAAAGAACTTCTTATATAAAGGAGATAATAAATATGGAGTTGTATATAATAACTTCATAGGAACTTATTTAATAGGTCCTCTATTAATAAGAAACCCATATTTCTTAGAAGACTATATAAAAAGATTATTAAATAAAGAAGATATTAAAGAAGATAATTATTATTTAGAAATAGAAAGCTATAAAAAAGCAGTAGAACTAATTGAATAGTTCTACTGTTTTTATATTCATATTTTGTTTATTAATATTACTCTGTTTATTAATTTGAATTCCTAATAATAATATTAATATAATACATAATAATATAGTAATTAAATTTACTGCTTTAGATATATTTGCTTTAGCTTTAATAAGCATTAATTTTATATCTAACATAGTTGGCTTATAACTTATATATTCTTGATTACCGGTTGAGTAATATATCAAAGATGTAATAATATATATTACTATACCTACTAAACAAGAGAATATTGCTATATTTCTAAATCGATTAGCATATCCAAGTAATAAGCCTGTAACTGCTATTTTTTCATGTAATTTAATTGGCATAGCATATCTTAAATATAAAAGAAATGCACTAATAGCAATACCAAAAGGAATAAATGATACATAATCATACATTCTCTTTGACATATTAATCCCCCTTTTCTAATGCCGTATATAATAGCATAAACTCCCTATTTTGTCCAATTTTTAAACAAAAAATAAACATTACAATGTTGTAATGTTTATTTTAACTTTCTTTCTATCTTTTAAATTAGAACTAGCTTGAACTATAGTTCTAATAGAGTTAGCAATCTTACCAGATTTACCAATAATAGCACCAGCTTCATCTTCATTAACTACTACTTCGATTAATAGTCCATCTTCTTCATCAAATTCTTTAACTGATACTGAATCAGGATCACTAACTAAAGATTTAATAATCATTTCTGTTAATTCTACTAAACTCATAATTATTTACTCTCTTTTTTACTATTTTTTTCTAAATGGAATTTTTCCATAATACCTACTCTAGATAAAATATTTCTAGCAGTATCTGTAGGAATTGCTCCAGTTCTTAACCATTTTAAAGTTTCTTCTTCTTTAATATCTACTTGTCCATCTAGTGGATTATAAGTTCCAAGAGTTTCAATAAATTTACCATCTCTAGGACTTCTTGAATCAGCAGCTACTAATCTATAAAATGGTCTCTTTTTAGCACCCATTCTTTTTAATCTAATCTTAACAGCCATAATGTCCTCCTTTTTTAACTGTATATATAATATAATAAATAAAAATAAATGTCAACCTTTTTAGTTGACATTTATATTAATATACTACACTTGCATATTCAAATGAATATTGTTCATCGTTTTCAAATGTAAGAATAACTATATTATCTTCTGAACTATATTCTACTTCTTTTACAGGGCTTTGATTAATTAATTCTAGTTTAACAGTTTCTTCTGAACCACCATTATCATAACCATATGTATATGCATAATTATTTACATCAATAAGTCCTAAAACTATATCTGTTTCACTAGATTGAATAATTAACTTAGCAGATCCAGTTTTACCTGCTATTTTATATCCTCTAGTAATACCTATATAACTATTTGTACTATCATAGTAGAATAGTTTATCTAATTCTATTCCATCTTCACTATTTAGATCATAGTATGTACCATCTTCACCTTTACCTAGAATAATATTAGAACCACCACAAGTATATGCATGATTACTAGCCTTATAGAATCCAGTATATTTTCCTTTTAGTTCTACTGCTTTCATATTACTTACTTCATGTACTCTTGTATTTATTAAATATACTTTATCATTAGTTTCTACTAATACAAATTCTAGACCATTACAATCATGATAAGTATAATATGCATGTTTTACATTATCATAGTTAAATAATATTGAACCAGAATAACTATCTTTTATAACTAATTGATTATAATTACGAGTTATTTTAAGTTCTTTATCTTTATAATCATATTCTTTGTTTTCAAACTCATCCATTAAAGTTGGTTTATATGATACAGCTGGTAATTTATTATCTGTATTTATAGATGTAATATCTATAGGTTTAGTTTCAATATTTTTATCAGGAACATCATCCTTTTTTGGTTCTACAATTGGATTATCAATTGAAGGATCTGGATCATAATCATAATCTATATTTCCAAGATAAATCACAAAGAATACAACAGATATAATAGTCAATATAAGGGATGTACAGAATCCTATTAAAGCTCCAAGGCCTGCTGCTTTAGAAGATTTCTTTTTAGTATTCATCCATACTAAGAATAAAATTAAACCTACTAAAGGAAAGAAGAATCCTAAAACAATCCAACCAAAACTTCCACTTTCATTATTAGTTTCTTCTTTTACTTCTACTTTTTTAGAAGTCTTTTTTACTTCCTCTATTTTATTACCACAATTATCACAGTATTTAATACCAGTTTCTACTTTTTTACCACACTTATTACAATTCATTTTTATTCTCCTTATATAGTCATTAATTCTTTTTCTTTTTCATCAATAATATCATCTACTTGTTTATTATATTTATTGATTAATTCTTGAACTTCATTTTGTCCATATTTTTCTTCATCTTCATTAAGTTCTAATTTCTTAATATCATTATTAGCATCTTGTCTAATATTTCTTAAAGCTATCTTAGCTTCTTCTCCTAATTTCTTAGCTTGTTTAACAAACTCTTTTCTTCTATCTTCTGTTAACTCTGGAATAGTAATAAAAATACATTCTCCATTGTTATTAGGAGTAAATCCAAGATCTGCTTCATATATTGCTTTTTCTATATCAGATAAAGCATTCTTATCAAATGGTTTAATTTGTAGTTTTCTTGCTTCTGGTACAGATATATTAGCTATATTATTAAGTGGAGTTTCTGCTCCATAATATTCTACCTTAACACCATCAAGCATTGATGGATTAGCTCTACCTGCTCTAATATTAGTAAGTCTATCTTTTAAACTATCAATAGACTTAATCATTTTATCTTCTGTTTCTAATAAGATTTCTTCTATCATATACATACCTCATTTCTAAATATAATTATATCATAAATATTATTAATATAGTATTATTTTACTTTTCTTCTTTTTTTCGTTTTCTTTAATTGAATCATAGCTATAATAGTAGTTATTATAGTAAATACATTAAATAGTAAAGATACATATGATTTTATTGAAAAATCATATGTTACCCATAGCAACATTACTATTAATAAAAAAGTTTTAAATATAAATACATCTTTTATATCTATTACCCATAAATAAAGAACCATAGCTATAAGTGGTAAATATCCAAGTAAACCCATATTATTGAATTTTATTATAAGGATAGATGCTAATAAAGCAAGTATTGTTTTAGTTACTATATTTAATCTTTTATTGTATCCAAGTATTACTCCTATCATACAAATAAAATTAATAATAGCTCCAGGTATACCTCCTAATATAATATTAGTAATAACAAACAGAATAAACTCTATACATTGGCATAATAATATTTGACTCTTCTTTTTTAGTATACCAGAGTATACCATAAATAAAGATGCTACTAATGAAACTGCATTACCTAGTATTACCATGCTATCACCCTCTAGTATAATTATACAAAGAAAATATTAGATAGCAAAATAAAAAGAAAATGATTTTACATCATTTCTTTTTTGTGTTCATTATCTACTAAAGATTCATCTATTTTAATTCTTGTTTTTGAATCAATCATACTAATTAGTTTTAACATATCTCCTTTTGAGATAGCTATACATCCTGAAGTATATCCAAATCTATTAATATGTAAAAATATTGCACTACCTTTACCCTTTATATTTTCAGGATTTGCTTTTATACTAATTGCATATTCATATGCGTTATCTTTATAATCCGCTAAATGTTCACCACTAACAGATGGCTTTTCTTCTGATTCTATTAATTTATTATAACTATCAGAGTTTATATCATCTATCCAATAATGACTATCTTTAATCTTAAAATAAGGGATATCTTCTTTAATATTTATTTCATCACGTTCATGTTTTCCAAATGCAGTTCCTAAATCAAATTCTCCAACTAATGTTTTTAAGTCGCCTTCTTTTTTATCATTAGTAAAACCATTTTTACCAATATAAGCAGGTACCTTTAAATCATTATACTGTAAAATTATCTTTCCATTTTCTCTTTTAATATGAACAATATTATCTGACATAATTATTTTCCTCTAAAAATATTATATCACATATGATTATTCTTTATGAATAAAAAAAGTAATGATTAAATCATTACTTCATTTGAGCCATAACTTCTTCAGCGAAGTTTTCTTCTCTCTTTTCGATACCTTCTCCAACTTCATATCTAACCATGTTAACTAATGAAGAATTATTAGATGATAGGTATACTCCAACTGTCTTAGATGGATCTTTAACATATTCTTGTTCAACTATACAGTTTTCTTTAAAGAACTTAGAAATACCACCCATAACAATCTTATCAGCAATTTCAGCAGGTTTACCTTCATTAATTGCTTTTTCTTTTAATACTTCTTTTTCTTCTTCTATATCTTTTTCTGGAACTAAATCTTTAGAAATATATTTAGGATTCATAGCAGCTAAATGCATAGCAACATCATTAGCTACAGTTTCATCTGAACCATTAACAACTGTTAATGCAGATATTTTACCACCCATATGAATATATTTACCAAATACTTGATCATCAGATTTAGTTAATTTAGTAAATCTTCTGAATGAGATTTTTTCTCCTAATGTAGCAGTTATATTAATAACTGAATCATTAATAGTTCCATCATCAGTAGCAACAGCTAATGCTTCTTCCATAGTAGTAGCATCACTATTAACTAATGCGTTAGCAATCTTATCTAAAAGACCTGTAAATCTTTCGTTTTTAGCAACAAAATCAGTTTCACAGTTAACTTCTAAGATAACAGCATTATTACCATTAATTAATACTGTAGATAATCCTTCAGCAGCTATTCTATCTTGTTTCTTAGCAGCCTTAGCAATACCTTTTTCACGAAGCCATTTAACAGCTTCATCTATATTTTCGTTGTTTTCTTCTAATGCTTTTTTACAATCCATTAAACCAGCATTAGTCATATCTTTTAATTTTTTTACTAAACTTGCATCCATTTTTTATTCTCCTTATTATTTTAAAGCATCAATTAATTCAGCTTTTTTTAATTTAGTGTATCCTTCAACACCTTTAGCTTTAGCCATTTCTTTTAATTCAGCAACAGTTAATTTAGATAAATCAACTTTTTCTTCTTTTTTAGTAGTCTTTTTAGTTTCTTTCTTTTCTTCTTTAACTTCAGCTTTTTTAGTTTCTTTCTTAGCTGGTTTTTCTTCTTTAGTTTCTTCTTTCTTAGTAGCTTTCTTTGTTGCTTTCTTTTCTTCTTTTACTTCTTCTACTTTTTCTTCTTTAACTTCTTTTTTAACTGTTTTCTTAACAGGTTTTTCTTCAACTACTTTATCTTCTTTTTCTTCAACTTTTATGTCTTCAACTATATCAGCCATATTAACTTTATCATCTTCAGTAACATAGTCTACTAATTCTTTGTTTGTTGCTTCACAAATAGCATTATTAAGTACTCCAAGTACTACTTTAATAGATCTTACTGCATCATCATTAGCAGGTATAACATAATCTACTAAATCTGGATCACAGTTAGTATCTACTATACCAAATACTGGTATATTTAATTTTCTAGCTTCTCTTATAGCATTGAATTCTTTCTTAGGATCAACAATAATCATTGCATCTGGCATTTTCTTCATTGTTCTAACACCTTCGAAATAAAGTTTTAACTTATCATATTCTTTCTTAATTTTAATAACTTCTTTCTTAGGTAACATTTCGAAAGTACCATTTTCTTCCATCTTTTCGATTTGTTCAATTCTATTAATTCTTCTTTTGATAGTTCTAAAGTTAGTAAGAGTACCTCCTAACCATCTTTCTACCATATAATAGCTTTCTGATCTTAAAGCTTCTTCTTTAGCAGCTTCTTGTGCTTGTTTCTTTGTACCAACAAAGATAACTTTTCCACCATCTTCTGCAATTTTCTTTAAAGCATCATATGCTTCTTCAATCTTCTTAACTGT
>JAFWEE010000001.1 GCA_017515795.1 Bacilli bacterium | reverse complement strand
TCTTTAATATAACTCATTATAAATTAAATAATTATTCTATAAAAATTGAATTAGTTGAAGAAAAAATAAATACTATATTAGATAATAAATTAGATAATATAATGAAAATAGATACTATTATAAAAGAAAAAATTAAAACTGAAAAAGAAATAATAGATGATTTATCTACATTAAAAAATGAAGATAAAAGTAAATCTGAAATAGATTCTGCATTATCTGATGCATTAACTAAAATAGAATATATTAAAGATCAATATGATGAATTAGAAAATGAAGAAGAATTAAATAATTTATTTGATACTGTTAATAAAGATGATGAATCATTAAATGCATATAAAAAATATTATGATGAAAATGTAAATAAATATAATAATTTAATATCTAAATTTCCATATTCTATAACTGCTGGTATATTTAAATATAAAGTTAAAAAGTTATTTGAATTTATTCCTGAAGAATAATAAAAACCTATCACCAATTGATAGGTTTTTTATTATTTTTATTTAGAAAATTATTTGTTTTAGAAAAAGGTTTACTTCCAAAGAATCCATTTCTAGCAGAAAAAGGAGATGGATGAGGAGACTCAATTACTAAATGCTGTGGATTATTTATTAACTTTGCTTTTTCTCTAGCAAAATTTCCCCACAATATAAATACTATTGGATCTTCTCTTTCATTTAATTTACTAATAACTGAATCAGTAAACTTATTCCATCCTAAATCTTTATGAGAATTAGGTTTATCCTTTTCCACAGTTAAAGTAGCATTTAAAAGCATTACACCTTGATTAGCCCAAGGAGTTAAATCTCCATTAAGCATATCTTTCTCTATTCCTAAATCACTATATAATTCTTTATATATATTTTTAAGTGATGGAGGAATTGGTGTTTTTAAACAAGAAAAAGCATATCCATGAGCTTCTCCTTCTCCGTGATAAGGATCCTGTCCAAGTATAACTACTTTTACATCTTTATATGGTATTTTAAATGCATTAAATATATTTTCTTTTTTAGGATATATTTCTTTTTCTTTATATAAGTTATCCACAGTATTAATTATATTTTTAAAATAATCTTTATTAATTTCTTCATTTAAAATATTATCCCAATCATTATTAAACATATAATCACCTACTTATGATAAGTTTCATTATTATTTATTTTAAATGCTCTATAGATTTGTTCTAGAAGTACTACTCTAAATAATTGATGTGGAAAAGTCATCTTAGAAAAAGATAACTTACAATTACTTCTTTCTTTTATATCAGGATGAAGTCCATAAGAACCTCCTATTATAAAAGTAATATTACTATTATTAGTTTGAATAGAATCTATTTTACTAGCAAATTCTTCTGAAGAGATTTGATTACCTTCTATTTCCATAGTAATAATATAGTCTTTATCAGATATATATTTTATAATACTATCTCTTTCTTTTAATAAGGTCTTAACTTCATCAAAAGCTTCATCTTTTACCTCTATTATTTCTAATTTACAGTATTTGCCGATTCTTTTCTCATATTCTTGAATTGCATCTTCTAGGTATTTCTCTTTTATTTTACCTACACATATTATTTTAATCATACTTCTATCACCTTAGATACTTCATTTTGTTTTGAAATAGTAATATTTTCATTATTAAACTCATTATATTTATTAAAAGTTTCTATTACTAATTCTGGTTTATTATTCTTTTCACTTAAGTGAATAAACATAATATTCTTAGTTTTAGGTCCAATTACCTTCTTTAAATACTTACTTGTTTGCATATTAGATAAATGACCTCTATCAGATATTACTCTTTGTTTTAAGAAATATGGATAAGGTCCATTTTCTAACATTTCTATATCATGGTTACTTTCTATTACATACATATCTTTGTTACTAATGGTTTCTAAATGTTTTCTGTTTATATACCCTGTATCTGTTATATATACTAATTCTTTTCTTTTATCTTTAAATATAAATCCATTACATATAACAGAATCATGACTCATTTTAAGAACATCTATTTTTATATCATTAATAACTATATTTTCATCATATAATACATATCTAAAATCTTTTAGGGAATGACTTAATATTTCATATAATTTACTATCTACATATAAAAGAGGATCATATTTAGAGATTAACTTCTTTAACCCCTTAATATGATCATCATGTTCATGTGTAATTAGTATTCCATCTAAGTCTTTTATAGAGATATTTAATTCTTTTAAAGAATCTTCTATATATGGAAGATTAAGTCCATCGTCTATTAATATTTTAGTTTTTTCATTAAATATAACAGATGAATTTCCCTTAGATCCAGATGATAATACACATATTTTCATTATTTATATAACTCTAGTGGATTAAACGCTTTACCTCCACCATACTTTCCATATTGAGTTCCACCATAATATGTACCAAAGTGTAAGTGTGTACCAGTTGATGATCCAGAGTTTGCCATGAAACCTACTTGTTGACCTTTATGAACTGTCTGACCAACACCAACTAAAACTCTACCTGCTATATGTGAATAAACAACATAAACATTTTCATTATGTTTTATCCAAATATGATTACCATAACCAGACCCACAACTACTTCCATAATATCCTTGGTCTGGGCATCCAGAATATACATCTAATACTGTACCTTCTCCTATAGCATATATAGGAGAACCAAAACCTGTACCAGATATATCTATACCTTGGTGGAAACGTCCCCAACGATAACCAAATGGAGATGTAATCTTATAAGGTGATATTGTTGGCCATCCCCAAATACCAGTAGTAACTGCTGGAACACCACCTTCATAGTAGTTCTTTGCTTTAGTACCAACTAATACTACTTTATTAACAGGTTCTTTAATAACAGTAGCATTCATAATATATGAAGGTTGTTCTTGTCCATTAACATATTGTGTTTTAGAAGTTATTCTTTGAATACCATTAACACCTTCAGTTTTAACTTTAGAATTACCGATATACATAGTATTATCATTTTCACTAATAGTTTCATATGGTTTATCTACATCTTCAACTATAGTTTTTTCAACTACTATTTTTACAATTGGTGAAATTAATGCTACGTTTACTGTTTGACCTATAGTAAGTAAATTATTCTTACTTGTAAATTCTGGATTAACTATTAAAAATTCATCTACATTTAATTTATGATCATACGCTATTGATTCAATAGTATCACCTAGTTTAACTGTATATTCTTCTTTAGAGTTTAAACTACCAAATAATAAATATTTAGTTAACTCAGATGCATCATTAAATATTTGTTCGTCAGTAGATATAAATGCTTCTTTAATAGTTACATCTTGATCTATATATATATTATCTATAGTAGATCCAGTTGTAATAATCTTTTCTTGTTTTTTATTAACATATTTACTAACTTTTTCTTTGTTTTCAAATACATAAAGAACATTTTTAACAGCTTTATCAAAGTCACTTTCATGTAATAAATATAAAACAATATCATCATTTTGAATATGACCAGTTTCATCAAGAGCTAATTCTTCATTAGGTGTTTCTTCATTTTGTTCCTCTTCACTCTTTTTAGGAGATATAGTAACTACATATCCTTTAATAGAGAAACTCTTTTTAGATTTAATTTCTTTATATATTTCTTTTTCAGATACTAGTTTATTATCATATCTCATTACTTTTTGAATATCTATACCATTAGGAATATATACTTTATTAACTCCATATTCTTTTTTAAGATCTGATTGTTCACTATCTATATATTTTTCTAATTTTGATTTGGATTTTATAGTTCCTACTAAATCACCATCTATATATACGTCATATACTTCATTTACTTTATTATCATTTAATAATAAATGCGTAATTGATAGTAATACTATAATAGCTAATGATATTAAAATAGAAACAATAACACCCGTTGTTGTTTTTATTTTACTCATTTAAATTACTCCCCTTTATTTCCTTCGTAATTTGCAAATGTAACAGTACTTCCTTTAAATAGGAATTCTATTGTTTTAGTTGGACCGTTTCTGTTTTTACCTATAATAAATTCTGAGATACTTACATCTTTATTCATTGCTTCTTTATTATAGTAATCATCTCTATATAGGAATCCTACCATATCAGCATCTTGTTCTATTGATCCTGATTCTCTTAAGTCACTCATAAGTGGTCTTTTATCAGGTCTACCTTCAACAGCACGAGATAATTGTGCTAAAGCTATAACTGGAACATGTAATTCCATAGCCATCATTTTAAGACCTCTAGATATATCTGATACTTCTTGTTGTCTATTATTTTGATTAGACTTATTAGTACCATTAATCAACTGTAAGTAATCGATTACTACCATTGCAAGTCCTTCTTTAGAACTAGCAAGTCTTCTACATTTACTTCTGATATCAGAAATAGTAGATCCAGCAGTATCATCTATTTGAATATTAGTATCTGCTAAAATACTAACGCCTTCTCCAAGTTTCTTCCAATCATCATTATCAAAATTACCATTTCTAAATTTAGAAAAGTTTATTTGGCCAAGTGATGAAAGCATTCTATTTACTAATTGTTCAGCACTCATTTCGAAGTTGAATATAGCCACATTCTTTTTAGTATTTTTAGCTACATTAGTAGCAATATTTAATGCAAATGCAGTTTTACCCATACCAGGACGAGCTGCTATTATTATTAATTCATTTTCATGGAAACCACTAGTTAATTTATCTAAATCATAGAAACCAGTAGCAACACCAGTTATTTCACTCTTATTTTCACTTAGTTTTTCTAAATCACTTTGTGCTTTATATACAACATCTTGAATATTTCTAAATTCAGATGTTTTTCTTTTATTAACAATATTAAATATCTTTGATTCAGCATTATCAAGAGCACTATTAATAGGTCCATCAAATACATATGATTCAGCACTTATTTCATTAGAAACCTCAATTAATTTTCTTAGAACAGATTTATCATGAACAATATTAATATAGTATTCTAAATTAGATGCTGTTGGTACAAAGTTAGCTATTTCAACTAAATAATCTACATTACCAATTTTAGCTAAATCTCCGGCACTTTCTAATCTATCAGTTACTATTGTTATATCTACTGGAATACCTTCATCATGAAGATCCTTTAATACACTATAAATAATCTTATGAGAATCTAAATAGAAATCATCTTCATTTAAATCATCACAGATTTTAGTTAAAGC
>JAFWEE010000017.1 GCA_017515795.1 Bacilli bacterium | reverse complement strand
TTTTGTTTTAAATTAAAATTATATTTTAATAAAGGTATATCATTTATTTTAAAATATAATTTTTCATTTCTAAGCATTGGACAAGCATATAATTTACATGATATAGATTTTATATTACATGATCCATCTTTTTTAAGATTAGGACAAAGGCCTCCTCTTTTATCAGAGTAACAACATCCCATTTTATGATTCTTATCTGTTTTCCTGAAATACTTACATACATCATCTTTAAAATCACAATAGTTACAACCTATATATTTACTATCTAGATAATCACAAACAGTATCATATATAAACTCATATTTTTTTACTATAGATTTATATGAAGAAGCTTTATCTAATGATTTTTGTTCTTCTTTAGTTAGTTTCATATAATCACCTATAAATAATTATAACATAAAAAAAGAAGTAATTTCTTACTTCTTTGGAATAAGTTTTTCAGTTCCACCCATATATGGTCTTAGAACTTCTGGAATTAATACAGTTCCATCTTCCTGAAGATTATTTTCAAGAAAAGCTATAAGCATTCTTGGTGGAGCTATAACAGTATTATTTAAAGTATGTGCAAACACTTTATTACCATTACTATCTTTATATCTAATACCAAGTCTTCTTGCTTGAGCATCAGTTAAATTAGAACATGAACATACTTCAAAATAAGATTGTTGTCTTGGTGACCAAGCTTCTATATCACATGATCTATATTTAAGATCTGCTAAATCACCTGAACAACATACTAATTTTCTAACTGGAATATCTAGTGTTCTAAATAATTCAACACTATAATTCCACATTTTGTTATACCAATCTTCTGAATCTTCTGGTTTACAAACTACTATCATTTCTTGCTTTTCAAATTGATGTATTCTATAAACTCCTCTTTCTTCTATACCATGAGCTCCTACTTCTTTTCTAAAACATGGAGAATAAGAAGTCATTGTTATTGGAAGTTCTTCTTCCTTTAAAATTTGATCTTTAAATTTAGCTATCATTGAATGTTCTGAAGTACCTATCAAATATAAGTCTTCTCCTTCAATTTTGTACATCATATTTTCTTTTTCAGTGAAACTCATTACACCATCAACAGCATCAGATCTAATCATATATGGAGGAATACAATAAGTAAATCCTTTATTAATCATAAAATCTCTTGCATAAGCAAGTACTGCTGAATGAAGTCTAGCTATATCACCCATTAAATAATAGAAACCATTACCAGATACTCTTCCTGCTGCATCCTTATCTAGTCCATTAAATGTAGCCATAATATCTGAATGATATGGTATTTCAAATGTAGGTACTTTGGCTTCTCCAAATCTTTGTTCTTCTACATTCTTAGAATCATCTTCTCCAATTGGAACATCATCAGCTATTATATTTGGAATCTTCATCATTATTTCTTTTATTTGTTTAGTTAATGATTCTTGTTCTACTTCTAAAGAAGCTATTTCTTCATTACTCTTAGATACTTCTGATTTAATCTTTTCTGCTTCATCTTTAAGTCCTTGAGACATAAGTTTACCTATTTCAGAACTTAATTTATTCTTTTCAGCTTTAAGATTATCTGCTTTAGTTTGAACTTCTCTTACTTTAATATCTAATTCATATACTTCATCTACTAAAGGTAATTTTTGATCTTGAAATTTCTTTTTAATGTTTTCTTTTACTAAATCTTTATTTTCTCTAATTAATTTAATATCTATCATTTTGTTTCTCCTTCTTTCTCAAATCTATATTTTTGTTTTATATTTGGATATTTATTATGATCTACTTCAGACATAAACATCTCAAGTGGTCTAGCTGCATAGTCTACACCTTCTGTACATTCAGTTTCATATAATGGTTTATAAATCATTAATTCTTCTTTTGTTTCTGTGTGTCTCGAGGTTCCTATTATCTCATATAAATACTTATTAGGATTATCCTTTAATTCTTCTTCAGATAAAGTTTCTCTTTTAAAGTGTTTAACTATATCTCCTCTTTTAAATGTTCTTTCCATATATCCTCCATATAAATAAAAAAAGAATGGTATAAGGAGCCTAATAAGGCGGTACCATCCTTTGTTTTACTTAATTAATATAACGGTATTACCGGCTGTTATTACAACACTCATAAGTAGATTCATATAACTCACTTGTTCTTTTACACCAACCAAGAACTCTCTTTATAAGTACCATTATATTACTAATCTTATTTCATCGCTTTAAAGGTATATTATACCTTTTTTATTATAATGTCAATTAGTTAAAGAAAATATACATAGCTAATAAAACAATAATAGCAATTAAGAAGAATGCTAATATAAATGTTGAAATAGTAGATTCATTCCACTTTTTACTAGTTGTTTTTTTAGCTGCAACTTTCTTAGTAGTAGCTTTTTTAGTAGCTGGTTTTTTAGTAGTAGTTTTTTTAGTTGCCATATACATGCGCCCCTTTCTTTTCTATCCTTTATTTAATTTTATCATAAAATACAAATAAAAAAAAGTGTAAAATTATATTTTACACTTCTTTATAATCACAACCAGAGCATTTAATCTCATTATCTTTTTCAACAAGCATTGAATTACATTCAGGACAATTTCTACCTATTGGTTTATCCCAGTATGCTTCTTTACATTTAGGGAAATTAGAACATCCATAGAAAGTAGTTCCTTTTTTAGTTTTTCTTTCTACTATTTTATGACCGCATTTAATACAATCACATACTTCTATAGCAGGTGCTTTTGCTTCCTTTTTAATATATTTACATTCTGGATAACCTGCACATGATACAAATTCACCAAATTTACCTTTTCTAATAACTAGATTATTTCCACATTCAGGACATTTTTCTCCAGTCTTTTCAGGTTCTTTCTTTTCCATTTTATCAAATGCTTCTTCTACCATAGGTTCAAACTCCTTATAAAATTCTTTTAATAATTCATTCCATATTATTTTACCATCTGCTATTTCATCTAAATCAGTTTCCATTTGAGCAGTATATTTAACATTAATTAAATTACTAAAGAATTCTTGTAATTTATTATTAGTTTCAATTCCAATTTCTGTTGGATGAAATTTCTTTTCTATTAATTTAGCATATCCTCTTTGAGTTAAAGTACTCATTGTTTGAGCATATGTAGATGGTCTACCTATTCCAAGGTCTTCCATTTCCTTAATTAACTTTGCTTCAGTATATCTTGCTGGAGGTTCAGTAAAGTGTTGTTTTAAATCTAATTTATCAGTAACTAATATACTTGATTTATAAGATTTAAAATCAGGTAACTTTTCTTCTTTTTCTTCATCATTATATACTTTTAAGTAACCATCAAATACTGTTACAGTACCACTAGCTTTAAATTTGTAATCATTATTATTTAAAGTTAAAGTAGTAACTTTTTGTTTAGCTTCTTTCATTAAAGATGCTAAAGCTCTATTATAAATTAAACTATATAACTTATATTCATCAGTAGATAAATATTCTTTAATCTTATCTGGTTCTCTTAATATACTAGATGGTCTAATAGCTTCATGAGCATCTTGTACATTATCAGTCTTTTTACTAACCTTTACAGATCCAACATATTCTTTACCAAAGTTTTCTTCAATATATTTATATGTTGCTGATATAAATTCATTAGAAAGTCTAATAGAATCAGTTCTCATGTAAGTAATAAGTCCGACAGTTTCAGAGCCAATATTAACACCTTCATATAACTTTTGTGCTATTTGCATAGTCTTCTTAGATGAGAAATTAAGTTTATTAATTGCATCTTGTTGAAGTGTACTAGTTATATATGGAGGCTTACTTTGTTTCTTCTTATCTTTTTCTTCAATGCCTTCAATTTCATATGTATTACTTAGTGCATCTTTAATCTTATTAGCTTCTATTTCATCTTTAATTTCAATCTTCTTATCTTTATATTTAAATAATGAAGCTTTGAAATCAGGAAATAATGCATCTATAGTCCAATATTCTTCAGAAATAAAATTTTTTATTTCTTCTTCTCTATCACAAATTAATTTTAATGCAACTGATTGTACTCTACCAGCAGATTTTCCACCAGTTTTTGATTGCATTAATTTACTTAATCTAAAACCAATAATTCTATCTAGAATTCTTCTAGTTTCTTGGCTTCTTACCATTAAGTCATCTATTTTTCTTGCTTTACTAAATGAATTTAAAATAGCATCTTTTGTTATTTCATTGAATACTATTCTTTCATATTTATCATCTTTTATATCTAAAGCATCTTTTAAATGCCAAGAGATAGCTTCTCCTTCACGGTCAGGGTCGGTTGCTAGATATATTTTATCAGAAGCTTTAACTTCTTTTTTAAGCATAGCTATATCTTTATTCTTACCCTTAATAGGAATATAAGTTGGAGCAAAATCATTATCTACATCTACTCCTAAACCAAATTTACCTTTAGTAGCTAAATCTCTAATATGACCTTTAGAAGATACTACTTTAAAATCACTACCTAAATATTTTTCAATAGTTTTACTTTTAGCTGGTGATTCCACTATTACTAAATTCATATTTAAATTCCTTTCTTATATATTATTGTCTATCAGAATTAATTATTCCCTTATCAATAATATTTTTAACAGGCTTATATGTCCTTCTGTACTCGTTAAGTATACCATACTTTTCTATAATTTCAAGATGTTTCTTAGTTGGATACCCTTTATGCTTTGCAAATTCATACTCTGGATATTTCTTATCTAGTTCAAATAAAATGCGGTCTCTTGTTACTTTAGCAACTATAGAAGCTGCTGCTATAGTAATACTTTTTGCATCCCCTTTTATTATATCTTCAACAAGAATATCTAGAGGTATTTTCATAGCATCTGTTAAAAGTACATCTACTTTTAATTTCTTATTTACTTTTTCATAAGCAGTCTTCATGGCTTTTCTAGATGCTTCTAAAATATTTATTTCATCTATTTCCTTAGCACTTATTTCACATACTTCAACCGCTAATGCATCTTTCATAATTACATCATAAAGTTTTTCTCTTTTTTTCTCAGTTAATTTCTTTGAATCATTTATTTCAGGATTAGTATATCCTTTTGGAAGAACTACGCATGCAGCTACTACTGGACCTACTAAAGGACCTCTTCCAGCTTCATCAGTTCCAGCTATTACTTTATATCCTTGTTTATAATATTTATTCTCGTACTCATTCATCAAATGTAACCCTACCTAAATAACCTTCTTGTAAATCTTTAATAACTAGATTAGATACTTTATCATAATCTACTTCATTACCACGAATTACACAACCTCTTCTTCTACCAATAACGTCATATACATCACTATAGTCATCTATATTTGTAACACCGTATCTTTCTTCAAGGGCAGATCTATAATTATTAAACATGTACTCAATTATAAAACATGCTACTTCATCTTTTGGAAGTATTTCATCTTTAATAGCAGAGAAAGAAGCAAGTTTATATGCTACACCTTTATCATCTATTTTAGGCCATAGAATACCAGGAGTATCTAATAACTCTAATTTATCATTAATACGTATCCAACTAATTACTTTAGTAACACCTGGTTTATTACCTACACCAGCTGATCTTCTTCCAGTTAGTTTATTAATTAATGTAGATTTACCTACATTTGGAATACCCATAACTAATGCTCTATATTTTCTAACTTTAAGACCTTTTTCTAATCTTTTTTGATTTAAATCATTTAATAGTTCATCAGTAACAGTATATAACTTATTAATATTATCTTTCATTAAATCAAACATTAATACTTTATATCCTTTTTCTTCATAGTATTTAACCCATTTAGATGTCTTACTTTCATCACATAAATCTTTTTTAGACATAATGATTATTTTTGGTTTATCTTTGATTAAATCATCTATATCTTTTATTTTAGATGAGAAAGGAATTCTAGCATCTACTACTTCAAATACTACATCTATTAAATCTAACTTTTCTCCAATTTCTCTTCTGGTTTTGGCCATATGACCAGGGAACCAATTTATATTAGTTTTTTCATTCATTTGGATCAACTCCTTTTTTTAATATTTTTTGGTTATTTTTTCTTTTTCATATCATCTAAATCATCTGAAAGATTACCATCAGATGAAACCCTATAGAAATCAAATGGATATCTTCCTTTTATATATCCTTTGATAAAATCTATAAAATAATTATAATTACCTGTTTTACTTTCATACTTTTTTGCAATTTCATCAATTACATCCTTAGCATCACTTCTTGTAAAACTAGTACCATTAATATCATTTTCATTACTCATATAATATAATACTCTATCTAAATCAATCATTAAATCTCTAATTAAATAATTATCTATTATTTTATTTTCTATTTCTGCTAGAAAATGATAATATTCTGCTTGATTATAATGTGGATCTGGAATAATGCTTCCATCAGGTGTTTTATAAAATGCTTGTCTTGGAAATGATGGGACATAAGTAACATTAGCAAATGTTTTACCTATTTTCTTTGCTTTTGGATTCATAAATATATCTGATAATACTGTATTAGCTATTCTAGGTGCACCGCATAAATATATTTGAGTCTTTGAACTATTTTTTCTATTATTATTTTGTATTAATTCTAATATAGCATGTATACCACAAACATCTCTATCTATTGAAAATAATAAATTTGGAATAGATAAAGATCCATGTCTTGTTACTACATCTAAAAATGAACCTGTTCCAAGATTTAAAATAACTATATTTGCATTTTTACTATCTGTATCAAAAATAACATCTTGCACTTTTTTATTTGAACCATTTGAAAAATATTCATTAATCTGTTCTTCTGTTAATAATGGATGCCCACTTTTAATTGCTCTTTCATAATCTGCTTTATTCCAATTATGAGTATCATTTTCACAGCAGTTTTGTATAATCCAATTAGAAACTGCTAATGCATTATTATTTTCACTTCTTGTTAAGTGATATGTTTGAACATCTATTCCTTCACTTTTTCCAAAATCAATTAACCCTAAATTTCTATCTAATAATAATTTACCAGGTTCTGACATAGAAAAACCATTACTTATTGAATTACCAATCGCAGTAAGTGATAATTTATCTTTTGGATAATCTCTCATGAATTTTACTAGTTCTTCGTTTACTTGTTCTAATTTTTCTTTTTCTTCAAATGTATCATATTTCATATTATCACCTACTTACTTATTTTTATTAATCTATCATTATCATATATTTTAAATATATCATCTTTTATCTTTGATTTTAATTCAAATGGAAGATTATCAAAGTGTGGAACTATCATTTTTTGAGAATAATCAAATCCATTATTCATTATTAATAATTCCCCAGTAGTTGTATCATAATATTCTTTACAAAAAATCATGGCACCTGCTGATTGTCCTATTATTATTCCACCATTATCTATAAACTTTTTAATATCTTCAAATATATTTGCATTATTAATTGAATCCATTAAATACTTTGGTTCTCCACCACTTAAATATAATGCATCATAATTATTTAAATCAATTAATTCTTTATCTATATCTATTATATTTGCGGTAATATTATTCTTTTCTAATTCTTCTTTAGCTACTATAGAATTAGTTCTATCTTGATTTATTAGTTTAGCATTAGGAATAATTGCTACTCTTTTATTTTTTAATATATTAATTATATCATCATGGCTATTCATATAATCAATATATCTTGTATCAATACCATATGCTGTTAAATATATATTCATAATATTCCTCTTTTTTATAATACCTTATTTTCAATAGATATTATTTCATAAGGATGTTTACTTCTATATTCTCTCATATCTTGAGATTTCATTTCAAATACTTCGTTTGTTTTATCAGTATGAAGTACTCCATTTAAATGATCATATTCATGAGAAAAAACTGTTGCCTCAAAACCTTCTATAGTTTTAACTTGTTTGTTTCCATTTAAGTCTTGATATTCAACTTCTATTGAATAAGGTCTTTCTACTTCACCAGCAAAATATATAATAGTATCTCCTTCCATACGTATAACACTTTCACATGCTTCTAGAAACTTAGTTTTTCCTTTACTACTTATAACTACTGGATTAACATATACAACTGAATCATCATACTCAGAAGAAAAATTATTATCCATACTTTCTTTAGTATTCTTAATATATATTAATCTTTTTGGAATACCAATTTGAACAGGAGATAACGCATAACAAACATGCGTAGCACAATAGTCTTTGCATGCTTTAACATACTCCATAATATTATCTTTTTTAAAATCTACAGGAGATGATATTTGCCTTAAAAATGCTTCATCATTTTGAACTGTTTTTCTATCCATATTTGTCACCTCGTTAATTAAACTCTTTTTTTAACTCGTTAATTATTATATCATAAGGAAACATTTTTCCAGGACATTTTGTTCTAACAATTGGATTTACATCACTATGTCCTATGATATGATCTCTATCTATAATAAAATCATAATTATATTTTTCTTTAACATATCTAATTATTTTTTTCATAACTTCTATTGAGGATTCTAATTGTTTAGGAGTTAAACTTCCATCATAACTTTCATGTTCAATAGAAAATGTATAATAATTTGCATTATCTTCAATACTATTAATTAAAGGAGATTTAGCAAATCTATAATATATATCACTTGCTTCTCTTAAAGAAGTTCCATTAGCCCAAGAAGAATCATCTAAAGATACAACTTGTTTTACATATCCATCTCTTCTAATAACAAAGTGAGCAGATACTTCAGCTTCTTTATCATAAAAGTTCTTTATTGCAGATCCATATGTATTATTAATATGACATACAATTATATTTGGAATATAATCTTTTCTTCCTTTATAACAGTTTTCAGTAAATCCCTCATAATCATACATATAATCTTCTTTATAAAATAGTTCTTCTAATATAGATAATAGATCATCTCTATTTATATCTATATCTAATTTATCTTTAAAAATAGTTTTAATCTTATTATATAAATCATTATTAAACTGTTTTAAATAATTAAAGTAAAAATACATAGATTTTATAATATAACGATCTTCATTTAATTCAATTATTCTATTTATTATAGATAATCTTGTTTCTTCATCTAAATAATCTACACCATATAAAATATAATATAAATATGATGCTGAAGAAGAAGTATTTAAAATATAATCTATATATTTTTTATAGTCTTTTATTTCAAATGTTCTAAGTAAAAAGTGAATATATCTTAAATCACCAGTTTCTAATATTTTATTACCTACTAAATCTAAATTATTACCATCATGATAATAAAGGTATAAAAATAAAGTTCTAGCATCTTTACACTTTAAAGCTTCATTAATATTCATTTTTAATAATTCTTCAATCATGTTTATTCTCCATTAATTACTATTTATTTTATTTTTTTATCTTCTAAAACAATTATATTTTTAACCATTACTTTTGGAAAACAATTCTTTTGAAAATCAGGGCATGTAAAACATTCTGAAAAAGATGGAGAATCTTCTCTTGGAATTTCTTTAAATCCCATAGAAGTAAATACTTCTGGATGTTTAGCTACTAAATACATATTACAGTTACCATTTTCTTTTTCTATTCTTTTAATAACTGTATCTACTAAAGTTTTACATATTCCTTTATTAGTATATTCTTCTTTTACTGCTACTTCATCTAATATAAAATCATCTTCTTCTTTGCATACAGTAATAGCACCTACTAATTCATCATTAATTAATGCTACATAAGAAAATACTGGTGGATGAAAATACTTTTTATCATCACCAAATTCTATACCTCTTGATATATAAAAATCTACTAATTTATCATGTTCTTTATATTCTACTACTGTTAAATTATTTTCCATAAAATACCTCTAATAAAATTATAACATATAAATAAATACAAATAAAAAACTAATGTAAACCATTAGTTTTTATATTTTATATTTGGATTAGTAAAGTTAAGTCTTTTTGCTCTATCAATATGTTTTGCTTTAGGCATATCTTTTCCTATAATATTTCTCATAGCACTTTCATAGTATCTTTTTGCAGTTTCTTCATCTATATCAGGATTACGTTCTAATATTCTTTGATAAACTGCGCTACCTAAATCAAATGATGGATATTGTAGCGGTTCAAAAGATCTTAATTTAATTGTTTTAGCATAATCGGATATAATAACACTATTTCTACTTACTAAATGTGTAAGCATTTCTTTACCAGGTCTTAATATACGATTTGCATTAAGTGAACATTTTATACATTTTAATTCCGATGATGCAGGAATATTTACATAACGTTGTTTTTCAGGACTATATTCTTGAGAATAATTAATTCTTTCATTTACAAATATATGATCACAGTTTAAAATTCTTTGAGTTCTAATATCATCACAAAGGCTATGTTCTTTATCATATAAATCATCTATTTCTGAACATAGTAATAGATATTCAATTACTGCATCATTTTTTGTTAGTTCTTCTATTTGTTTTGATATATCTGTTATTTCTTCTTTAACAGATTCTTTTTCATCTATTAATTCTTCTAAAACTATTTGTCTTTCTTCTCTTAAAGTTTTAATATCTTCCATTTTTACCTCCTATTAATAGTGATACTCACTCTTTTGTTTAACACTTGATATATTTGATGGTAAACCATTTAAATCTTCATATTTAGATTTAGATCTATTAACAAGAAAATCTGTATATTCTTCTGGTAATACTACCCATTTGTCATCATTTAGTACTTCTTTATTACCTTGACCTTGCTTATTTGCAATTTCTAAATCATAATCAAAGAATGTATTAGAAGATCCTCTTCCAACTATTACACTAGTTATATCATCAAAACTATATATATCATTATCTTCATCATAAACTATATTTAATTGATGATTTACATCTGTTCCATCATCACATATTATAGCATGCGCTCTAATATCTAATTCTTCTAATAAAAGTTTATAATACTGACTAATAGCATTACAAATACCAATATTATTATCTATAACACTATTTAATTCAGAAACTAAATCTCTTTTAGTATTACCTTTTTTTATATCTTCTAATAAATCAAAATCATATTTTAAAGTATTTACTAAAAAATCAAATACTATTTTTCTTTTTTCATATTTAGATAATTCATTAATATTTTGATTATTAAAAATTTCTTCTAGTTTTCTATGAAGTTTTTCCTTAATATCTATCCAGTTTCTAAATTCCATATTAATAGTCACTTCTTCTTTCTATATCTAAAGAATTATCACTATCAGTTATTAAATATTTCATAAAAATACCTTGTGCAATAGCATCTCCTTTTTTAATAGTTACTTCTTTATCTCCTTCATTTTGTATTTTAACAAATATATGTCCTTCATTATCAGGATTATTATAATAATCAGCATCTATTACTCCTACTTGATTACATAATCTAATATTATATTTAAATCCCATAGAAGATCTAACTACTAATAATAATACTTCATCTTTATTCATAGAACATTTTAAACCTGTAGGTAATTTCATTACTTCATTTGGTTTAATAGTTATATCTTCTAATAAAAGAATATCATAACCAGCTGTATAATCTGAATCTCTTTGAGGAATCATATATTCATCATATAATTCTTTATCATCTTTTACATCTTTTTTAAATTGTTCAAAACTTATTTTTTCAAAATCTCTCATATAATCACCAATTTAATTATAACATAAAAAAGATAGGATTATTCCTATCTTTTACATATTACTTTGATTTAAATCAATAAAATCTGTAGAATCATTACTTACTGATATATCAGGAGTAAAATCAATTATTTCTTCTTTATTATCTTTATTTTTTTTCTTTTTTAAAAGCACTAATATAGCTATTATAATAACAATTATTAATAATCCAAGAGTACCTAAAAGAACTAAATCTTTTATAGAGAAAGTGTTATCATTTGTACTTATTTCATTACTAGTTTTTGGTACATTTGACATAGTAAAGAAGTAATCATTAGAACCATTAGTAGTAAATTCTATATAACCATTTTCTACTTTTATTTTTTCTTTTACTAAATCTAATTCTTCTTTACCACTTGTATAAGAATATACATTTACAATATCACCATCAGTATATTTATGACCTACATATATCTTTATTTTAGATCCTTTTGGAGCATTGTTATTATCCTTTAATGATAAATACATTCCATCAGCATAATTAGATAGTTTTAATATTTCTTTTTTATTATCAGTTTCATAAGATAATGTTGTTATAAAACTATTATTAGAGTCTATTTTAGAACCATCTATAGTCCATACATACATTAACTTAGACCCATTATAGAAATTTAATTTAACAGTCTTATTACTTGTTTTAATCTTAGACATATCAGTTTCACTAAGAACTGCATCATAATTTATAACAATATTTATATCATCAGATGTATTCTTATTTAATGCTGAATCTAGGTCTTCTAAATAATAACCGTCTTTTCTAGTTACTTTAATATTAATTTTATTTTGAGAACCATTTTCTGCTATTACTACTACTTCAATATTATTTTCACCAACATTAATCATTTGATTACCTGTACCAGTTACTTTTGCTTTAGAATCTTCAGCAGTAGCTTTAACTACAACATTAGTTACATCATTTGGAACAGTTAAAGTATAATTGTTATTATCTACTTTTACTATATCATATCCTTCAATAGATAATTCTTTTAAGTTATTATTTTTTGATTTACCATCATCCTGTTGGTTGTTATTGTTATTAGTATTATTATTTGTATTATTACTATTATTATTGTTATT
>JAFWEE010000016.1 GCA_017515795.1 Bacilli bacterium | reverse complement strand
TTCTACTTCTAATCCTGCTATTTTACCAGCATTCTTAGTAGCTTGTCTTTGTGCATCATTAAAGTATGCAGGAACTGTAATAACAGCCTTAGTAACTTTTTCTCCTAAATAACTTTCAGCATAATCTTTAATATATCCTAAGATCATAGCAGATATTTCTTCTGGAGTATATTCTTTACCATTTGCTTTAACTTTTTCTGATGATCCCATTAATCTCTTAATAGAATAAATAGTGTCTGGATTTGTTACCATTTGTCTTTTAGCAGCATCTCCAACAATTATTTCTCCATTTTTAAATGCTACTACAGATGGAGTTGTTCTTCCTCCTTCTGGGTTAGCAATAACTTTTGCTTCTTTACCTTCTAAAACTGCAACGCAGCTATTTGTTGTACCTAAGTCGATACCTATAATTTTACTCATATTTCATTTCTCCTTTACTCACTAACTTTAACCATTGCTGGCCTAATTACTTTATCTTTATAAATATATCCTTTTTGAAGTACTTCTATTACGATACCTGAATTCTTTCCCTCTACCTTTTCAGTCATCACTGCTTGATGATATGTAGGATCAAATTCTTTATCTAAAGCATCAATTACTGATACTTCATATTTACTTAATGTATTAATTAAACTATCATAAATCATTTTCATACCTTTTTGATAGTTAGTAATATCTTCATTAGAAGTTTCTATATTTAAAGCTCTTTCAAAGTTATCTATAGTAGTTAATAAATCAATTATTAATGATTCATTAGCATACTTCATAACTCTAGCATTATCTTCATCTTTCCTTCTTAAAGAATTAATCATTTCAGCACTTATTCTTAGGTTTTTATCTTCTAATTCTTTTACTTTTAGGTTTAGTGCTTCAATTAATTCTTTTTCTTTAGATTTCTTTTCTTTTTTAGTTTCTTTTATTTCTTCTTGTTCCATTATTACCTCTCAATATTATTCTTAATGTATTCCATAAGACCTACAACAAAGTCATAATCCATTCTCTTTGGCCCTACTATAGCTAGAGTACTATCACCTATTTTTGTTTTAATAACAGATAAATTTTCATCTAATTCATTCTCTTTACCAATATAAATATTTATATCTTCAGATTCTTCTTTTAGATGTTTAATTTTATCTTCATCTAAAGCAGTAATTACTTTCTTTAGATCATTTACATTATTAAATTCAGGTAATTGAAGTATTTTATCTCTACCTTTAATAATAACTTCATCTTTGTTATCTTTAAAATCATTAAATGCATTATAGAACGCAGAATAAACCATTTCATAGTTCATAATATATTGACCAATAATTGGTTTAATTTCAAACTCTAATTTGCTAGATACTTCATTTATTGGAGTACCAACAATTAATTTATTAATAAGTTCTACAATCTTTTTAACGTCATCTAAATTAGTATTTTTAATATCTATAGTCTTATTTTCTACATGTCCTGATGATGTAACTACTAAGGCAACTACTTTTTCTTCACTAATAGGAAGAATAGATACCTCTTTAAGATCATCATTAACACCTTTATTTTCTAAAACAACTGCTGTATAGTTAGTCATTTCAGATATTATACTTAAACTTTTTTCTATTGTATTTGATAATGCTAATTGATTATTATTAAAGATTGTTTGAAGTTTTAACATATCTTCACCAGTTATATCTTTAGGTTTCATAATATTATCTACATAATATCTATAACCCTTTTCAGATGGAACTCTACCAGAAGATGTATGTGTTTTTTCTAAGTAGCCTTCATTTTCTAGTGCCATCATTTCATTTCTAATAGTAGCAGATGAAACATTTAATGTATCACATATACTCTTAGATCCTACTGGTCTAATATTCTTGATATACTCTTCAACTATAAGTTTTAATATATTCTCTTTTCTAGTATCAAGCATTAAATCACCTCTAACACAATTACAATTATAAAATAAAAAATTAGCACTGTCAATAGTTAAGTGCTAATTTACATTTTCTTACTAATTTATTGGTATAAATGGTTCAAATAATTCATAACCAAATAGGTATAAGCTAAGTGTTAATACAACCCATAATACTATTAGTGCTATTTGAATCTTTAAAACTTTTTCCATTTTCTTTTTAGGTTTTTCTGTTGCCTTTATTATAGGTATATCTATATTAGTTTCATATATATCTTGATTTTGAATATTCTCCTTTATTTCAGATGCTTTATTTTGAATACTAGAAGCAGTATCCTTTATAACTTCTTTAGCAGACCTTCTAGGATCCTCTAAAACTTCTATTTCTTCATCAGTTTCTAAAGCATCAAAAGGTAGTGATATATTCTTATCACTATTTTCTAAATTGTCCAAATATATCACCCTCTATTCTTTTTATAATTATACATTATATAAGTTCTATTAGTAAAGAGTTTTGTAAATAAATATAATCTTCACAAATACATATATGATTATCTCTTATAACTAATTTATTCTCATTTAGCAGTTTATTTATTTTTTGATTATCTAATAAATCTTTATTATATTTATTCTTATAAACTATTAAATTAATGCCCTTAAGTTTCCTAAAACCAAGTATTAATTCATATTTTTCTTTATCTTCTTTTAAAAGTACTTCTTCATCTCTATTATAATTATTCTTTATATAATGATTAATACTCTTAGTATTAGTATATCTAATATTATTAATATAACCAGAGACCCCTAGACCAAAACCGTAATACTCTTCGTTATTCCAATATGTTAGATTATGTTTAGATTCATAACCCTCTTTTGCAAAATTACTTATTTCATAATGATTAAAATCTTTTAATCTATTACAAATAAGTTTATACATTTCATAATCAATATCTTCATTAATAGGTTTAATATCTTTTATTTTAGTATTAGGTTCTACTATTAAAGAATATATAGATATATGTTTAACATCTAAAGATAATACTTTATCTAAATCATTATTTAATATATCTAATGTTTCATTTGGAAGAGCATATATTAAATCTATATTAATATTATTAAAATACTTCTTAGCTAAATTTATTTTATTTATATCTATAGATGGTCTTTCCATAAACTTAAGATTATCTTCGTTAAAGGATTCAACTCCAATACTTAATCTGTTTATTCCATTAGATTTAAATAATTGAAGTTTATCTTTTGAAATATCTTCTATATTGCACTCAATTGTAAACTCAATACTATTACTTCTATTTAATTTATTTAATATATCAAATAATCTATTAAGTTCATTAATACTAAGTGATGATGGGGTTCCTCCACCTATATAAATAGTATCTAATGTATCTCCTTTATAAAAAGTATTTATTTCATTTTCTAAAGAATCTAAATATTTATTTATAAATAATTCATTATAATATATCTTACAAAAATCACAATATGAACATATTTTTTTACAAAAAGGAATATGTATATAACATGACTTAATCAAGAGTATTATCCCTTCTTTTATAGTCTTCTATTATTTTAAACATAATATTTGTTTGTTCTATAAAATATTTATTTAAATATAGTCTAACATTTTCTTTACTTTGGTTTTCTAATTCATCAAATAAAACATATTGATTACGTTCTATTGATCTATCTTTATTTAATTTTTTATTTACTCCTCTAAATTTGCCACGTTCAAATTTTGTTTTATCTTCATCGCATAATAAATTTACAGGAATATATCTTCTTAATATATGTTCAATATCATTAAAATTTGATTTTAATATAGCTTTTTCACCAGAAGCAGGAAATGATTCAATTGCTCTTGCACCAACTCTACTATATGAAAAACTCTTTTTCTTATCATCATTATATCCAATAGAACCAAAGAATATAATATTACCATTACCATATCCTAATTCTTGAAGTATTGAGGATCTTTTAGTAATAGCATGTATTCTATAATCATCTTTACTTACACCATATCTTCTATATTGGAATCTAAATGGTGCTTTTAGTAAAGTAGTTGTTTTTCTATTTTCAGTTGTTTCTTTTGGATAACTTCCTAGTTGACTCGAATGTTCTTTACCAACAGATAAACTTTCAAATAAGCTTATTAATTCTTTTAATACTGGTTTTCTAGTTGAATTATCAAAGTGTCTATAAAGATCTTCAATAATAGTATCTCCAGTTTCTCCAAGAAAACAAATAATATTTTCTGCATCAGGATTTCTAAAATAATCTGCATCTAATTCTTTAGCAGGTTTTTCTAATAATTCTTTTGCTTCACTTGGTGCTTTGATTGTAATATCTAAATTATCAATAATATTATTTACATCATCTGGGTCATTAATAATTTCCATTGAATTTTGTTCATATGTATTTATTTTAGCCTGTCTATAACTAATAGCATCCAGTTCTAATAAATTATGAATTATAGTTTTATACAAATCTGGATCCAAAGAAGTTTCATATTCAGATATAAGGTTAAGAGTTTCTTTTGCTTGTTTTCTTTTGTTATCTAAAAAGATTACTCTTTCATTATATTCTTTTAGTTCATTTTCTTTTTCTTGCTTTCTTATATTTAATTGATTTACTCTTTCATCTTGAATGGATTTAGTATAATCTATTTTTTTATCTTCAATAATTGCTATAGCTTTCTCTACAAAATTGAAATTCTTATCAAAAAATGTATCAAAATCATACTTTTTAAGTGCATCTTGAACACTTCTCATTATTTTAACATGATCCATTTCTGGAATATAATCTGTTTCATCATAAGTTAATGCATCTTGCTGAGCAGCAAAAGCTTTTACTACTGCATCATTATACTTTATAAAATCTGATTGACTAAATGGATAATCTAATCCTGAAATCTTACTAACAATTAAAATAGTCTCATATGATTTTTTTGGATCTATCAAGCATACACTTTGCATCAATGGAACAAATCCTTTAGCATCTCCCATTAAAGGATTGTATCCTAGTACCCTACCAATAGCAATTTCTTCTCTTTCTAACGTTTTATATATTTGACCTAATGATTTTTGACCTTTTTCTTCAAATTCCTTTATTTTATCTAATTTTCTTTTTATTTGAGGAGTATAAATGGAATCAACATCATCTTCTTCATTATTATTATCAACATAATTATTTATAAATTCTCTAATATTATCGTATTCTGTTTTAATATCATCAAGTAAAGTATTCAAATAATTTTTAGCGTTATCTAAAATAACCTCTTTTGATTTTTCCATTTTATCACCTCATTTCTATTTATTTTGTTAATACCTCATCTGTATTCTTTTTAACTAAACTAACATTCTTACATGCAGCCTCTATTGCTTTTAAGAAGCAATTTACAGTTCTTACATAGTTTTCTTTATCTCCATATGGAGAAAATGGATTACCACCCATAACAGAGTTTTCATACATTATTACTTTTGGAAACTTAGATCTTAAGAAATCTCCAAAGCCTGTTTTATCAGCTTCTTGTCTTTTAGAATAATAATGCTTACCTTTAAGCATTAACATTTCATATCTTTCTGGATCTAAGTCTTCAATAGAACCATCTATAGCATTTTGCATTGAGTCTACTAAATCTTCATTTGATTCTATAATGTTTAAATAATTATTTTTAGTTAATTCTTCGTTTGGTTTATAGTATAAAAGCCCACCTGTACCATGGCATAAAATACATCCACCATATGTATCGGATTCCATAGATTTATTTAATAAACTAAGTAATATTTTGTTTTCATTCACAAAATCTATATTTTCTTCATTTATTATTCCAAATGCTTTTCTTTCATCTGGAATAGAACTACCAAGAGGTCCCTCTTTAGAATAATTTCTAATATTTGATAATGGTCCTCTTGAATCATATACTTCATTACCACTTCTAATAGCGTCTATACCAGGACTATATGGAGTATTACCATTTAAATTAACTCCATCAATAATATTAGATGCAAATTGTACCATAATAGTATGAGCTTGCTTTTCAGTACAAGTAAATAAATAACTCTTTTCAAAATCTATTTTTAATTTAGGATCATCTTTTATTTCTTCTTCTATTTCATTTTTTAAAGTATTATAAGCATTCATAGATACTTGTTTTAATTGATTTTGATGTAATTTAGTAATTGTATTTAAATTAATTAATGTAAGTGGTTTAACAAGTGATGATGAAAGCATTTCTAAATATATTTTTAATGCAATATCATGTTTATTATTTAAATCAAGTTTATTAATAGTATCCATAATAATAGTTCTTACATTATATAAATATTTATCTAATGGTAATGTTGGATCTATTCTTAATATAGCTTGATCAAATGTAAGCATTAGAGCTTCTCCATCTTCTTGAAGATATGGAAATTGTTTATTTAATCTTGGAAGTGCATTATTTTCATGAAGTCTTCCATAAGCTTCATTATTAATTATATAATCTCTATAGTGAACAATAAAGTTCTCATCTGTCATAAACTTATTCATTTCTTTGAATGATTTAAATATTAAATCATCAGTTCTATAATTAATATAATAATCATGGCAGAATTCTTCTAAATCTAAAGCATTTCTCTCTATATAGCCATTTACTTCAGTCATTAGAGAATCTAAAACTCTATATCCCTCAGGATTTTGAATTGGAATAATATGAATAGTTACATCATTTAATAATGAACTATCAAATTCATCAAAATGTTCTAAGAACTGTGAAATAACATCAACTGCTATTATTTCATTACTATGGGTTCCTCCAACTATAAATAAATCTTTTGGTCCATTACCTATTTTTATTTCATTTAAAGGATATCCAAGAGAAGTAAACCCTACTATATCTATATCAGACATACCTTTATGATTATTAATAAAATTACTTACTCTTTTATTTATTACCTCTAAAGTTGGAAGTACATATTCATAACTATAATTCTTACCAGTCTTTTGTCCTTCAACTTCTATAATATTATCTTTCTTATTTATTTTCATAGTTATCTATAAACTCCTTTATAATATCTTCTTCACTAAAAGGATATTGAACACCTTGAATATCTTGGTATTTTTCATGTCCTTTACCTACTATTAATATTATATCATTTTCTTCAGCATTTGATAAAGCATAGTTTATAGCTTCTTTTCTATCAGTAATTATTTTATATTCACAGTTAGTTTCTTTAATACCAGATTCTATTTGAGAATTAATTACATTTATATCATCTAATCTAGGATTATCCATTGTAATAATAGCCATATCAGAAAGTTCTCCAACTAATTTACCCATATTCTTTCTTTGGGCTTCACCTTTTCCTCCACCAACACCAAATATAGTTATAATTCTATTTGGATTATATTCTCTCATAGTATTAATAATACTTTCAATGCTTACTAAATTATGAGCAAAATCTATCATTACATTAAATTTATTACCTACATTAAATAATTGGCATCTACCATCAACTACAGTTGAAAGTAAACCTTCTTCTATATATTTATCTTCAATACCAATTAATTTAGTAACTATAGTTGCTACAGTAGCATTATATACATTAAAATCACCAGGTAAATTAAGATCAAATGTCCCATTAACTCTTCCGGTTAATTCAAATGAAGTATGTATTTTATCTACTCTAGATGCTTTAGTAATCTTATTAATTATTACATCTGCATCTTTTTTACCAAAAGAAATTATTTCACAAGTAGCATCTTCTACCATTCTATTATATTCATCATTATCTTTATTAAATATACCTACTTTACATATATTAAATAATTTCTTTTTACTATTAGCATAATCTTCATATGTAGGATGTTCTCTACCACTATCAGGAGACACATGATCAAGTGATAAATTAGTAAATACTCCATAATCAAACATAATATTATCTACTCTACCATGTTTAAGTCCTAAAGAAGAAACTTCCATAACAACGTATTTACATCCTTCATTAACCATTTCTCTCATATATTTGTATATTAAATATGATTCAGGAGTAGTATTAACTGTTTTATATTTTTTATCTCCTACAAATATACCAACAGTACCAAACATACCTACTTTATTACCAGCCTTTTCTAAGATACTTTTAATCATATATGTAGTAGTAGTTTTACCTTTAGTACCAGTAATACCTATCTTTATTAATTCTTCATCTGGGTTCTCAAAGAAGTTTTTACTAACAATATTTAATTTTCTTCTAGTATTATCTACCTTAATAACAGTTATTTCATCAGGAACATTAACTTCTCTTTCTACTAATAAAGCAGTTGCTCCTTTTTCAATAGCAGTCTCAATATAATCATGTCCATCTGAATAAAAACCTGTAAGGCATACAAATAAGTCTCCATTAACTACTTCCCTAGAATCATATTTTATATCATTAATTTCTTTATCTAAAGAACCTTGTAATAATTCATAATCTACATTATTTAATATCTTTTCTAATTTCATATTAATCTCCTTTTATATTTAATATTTCTAAAAATGCTTCTGGTGGAACTTCTACAGATCCAATCATCTTCATTTTCTTTTTACCCTCTTTTTGCTTTTCTAATAATTTTTTCTTTCTAGTTATATCTCCACCATAACATTTAGCAAGTACATTTTTTCTCATAGACTTAATAGTTTCTCTTGCTATAGCTTTATTATTTATAAAAGCTTGTACTGGTACTTCAAATAACTGCCTTGGAATTATTTCTCTTAATTTATTAACCATATTCTTACCAATATTATAAGCAAAATCTTTATGAACTATCATAGATAAAGCATCTACTTTTTCACCATTAAGAAGAATATCCATTTTAACTAGTTTATTTTGTCTATATCCAATTAATTCATAATCAAATGAAGCATAACCTCTAGTGGCACTCTTTAATTTATCAAAGAAATCATATATTATTTCAGAAAGTGGTAATTCATAATGAATATTAACTCTAGTTTCATTAATATATTCCATATTTATAAATGTACCTCTTTTATTTTCACATAGTTCCATTATAGGTCCTATATATTCACTTGGAGTAAATATATTAGTTTTAATATATGGCTCTTCTATATAAGATAATTTCTCCATTGGAGGCATATCTGATGGATTTGATATACTAACCATTTCTCCATTAGTTAGATATACATTATATATAACTGAAGGTGCAGTTAGAATGATATTTAAATTAAATTCTCTTTGAAGTCTTTCTTTAATAATATCCATATGAAGTAGACCTAAGAATCCACATCTAAAACCAAATCCTAATGCTTTTGATGTTTCTGGAGTAAACGTTAAAGATGCATCATTAATAGCTAATTTTTCTAAAGCATCTTTAAGAAGATCATATTCTCTTGTTTCTACTGGAAATATTCCAGAATATACCATTGGTTTTACTTCTGAATAACCTTTTAATGGTTCATTACAAGGATCTTTATCTAAAGTAATAGTGTCTCCTATTTTAATATCAGATATGTTTTTAATAGATGCACATAAATAACCAACATCTCCAGCAGATAAACTGTCTACATTAACTATTTTAGGAGTTGTATAACCAATTTCAGTTACATCATAACTAGAATTATTAGACATAAATCTAATAATATCTTTTTTATTTAATGTTCCATCTACTATTCTTACATGTACTATTACACCTTTATAGCTATCAAAAACTGAATCAAATATTAATGCCTTTAATTTGGCATTCTTATCACCTTTAGGAGATGGTACTCTATCTATTACAGCATCTAATAATTTATCTACACCCTCTCCTGTTTTACCAGATGTAAGTATTATTTCTTCTTTTTTAAATCCAAATGTATTAATTAATTCATTAGAAACTTTATCTACATCTGAGTTAGGTAAATCAATCTTATTAATAACAGGTATAATTTCTAAATCATTTTCTAAAGCAAGATAATAATTAGCTAAAGTTTGTGCTTCTATACCTTGAGTTGCATCAACTAAAAGAATAGCACCTTCACAAGCTGCTAAAGATCTACTAACTTCATAAGAAAAGTCTACATGTCCAGGAGTATCTATTAGATTAAACTCATAACCTTTATAATTTAATCTAACAGCATTCATTTTAATAGTAATACCTCTTTCTTTTTCAAGTTCCATATTATCTAATATTTGATCTGTCATTTCTCTTTTAGAAACATTACCACTAAGTTCTAGCATTCTATCTGCTAATGTACTTTTACCATGATCTATGTGAGCAATAATTGCAAAGTTTCTAATTTTATCTTGATTCATTTTATTTCACCTAAAAATATTATACTATATTTTTTAAGGTTTTTATTGCTTTTTTAAATAATATTTGTTAAAATTAATAAAGTCAAACAACCAATTGGAGGTGAAATTATGGCAAATATTAAAAGTGCTAAAAAAAGAATTTTAGTTACAGATAGACAAAGTGAAGAAAATGTTCCAATTAAATCTAGAATGAAAACTGCTATAAAGAAAGCATTAGAAAAACCAACAGAAGAAACAGTAAACGAAGCAAACAAGAGAATTGATAAAGCAGTTGCTAAAAATATTATAACTAAAAATAAAGCTGCAAGAGAAAAATCACGTGTAAACAAAAAATTAAATAAATAATATCTTTTAATAAGATATTTTTTTTATGCTATAATTCTATTAGAGGTAAAATATGAAGAGAATATTAATAATATTAGCAATATTTATTATAGGTATATCTTTTAGTCATTTATATTTTAATACTTCATTATATGATTTTATAAATCCTTTAGAATACAATATTATTAATAATGAATTATATTATAAAAAAGAAAATACTAAAGATAATTATAGTAGTTATATATCATATTTAGATAAAGATACTATAAGTAATAAAGATGAATTATATTCTATGTACTATACTATTTTAAATAATGGTTATGATATATATACTTTTAGTTATTCTTATGATTGCTTTAATGATATAAATAATATTGATTCATTAAAACTAAGTTTAATAAATCAATTAGTAAGCACTAAAAATGCATATAAAGAAATAAAGACTACATACTCTACTGATAGAAAAATTACTTTAAATATAACTAAGAAATATTCAGATGAAGATTTAATTAGAATAGATGAAGAAATTGATAGAATTATCAGAGACTTAAAGATTAATAATTATACAGAGGTATATGACAAGATAAAAGTATTTCATGATTATATAGCAAATAAAAGTAAATATGATAGTAAAATGGCAAATGATGGAGAATCTGAATATCATTCTAATAGTGCTATTGGTCCTCTATTCGAAGGACATGCTATATGTGATGGATATTCTGATGTATTAGCGTTCTTTCTAGATAAAATAGGAATAGAAAATATTAAAATAACTAATGATGAACATGTATGGAATGCTATTAAATTAAATGATAAATGGTATCATATAGATCTTACTTGGGATGATCCTGTATATACTAATGGTAAAGATTTAACTATACATGATTATTTTATGATAACTACTAATGAATTAAAGAGTAAAGAAGATAAAGATCATGTATTCGATGAGAATATATATGATTTTATAAAATAAAAAGAGATAATTAATTATCTCTTTTTTCTATATAATCTTCTACTTCTTTAATAGTATTATCAAAATTATTAAAATCTACATTAAACCATTTAATATCCATTTGATTCTTAAAGAAAGTAAATTGTCTTTTAGCATAATGTCTACTATTCTTTTTTATTAGATCTAATGCCTCATCTAATGATATTTCATTTCTAAAATACTTAAATAATTCTTTATATCCTATAGGAGTCATAATAGCTTTGGTAGGTTTCTTCTTAAAAAAGTATTTAGCTTCCTCTATAAGACCATTTTGAACCATTATATCTACTCTTTTATTAATACGATCATATAATATATCTCTAGATATTTCTAAGCCTATAAAGTATACATTATCGTATAATAAATTATTACCCTTTTTATTATCTACTCCTGACTTTAAATTAATATATTCTCTAATAAGTCTTCTTCTATTATTAGGATCTACTTTACTATCAGGATTCATTTCATGAATAGCATATAATAACTCTTTGGTATCTAAATTTATATCAGATATTTCATCATCAGATTCAAACTTATAATCATATAAAGTGGCTTTAATATAAAGACCTGTACCCCCTACAAAAATAATATTTTTATTCTTGTCTTGTAGTTCTTTTATTTTATTTCTAGCTGCTATTTGATAATCATATACTGAATAATCATCTCTATAATCTTTAAAATCTATTAAATGATGAGGAATACCTTCTGCTTCTTCTTTAGTTACTTTAGCAGATGCTATATCCATACCTTTATATATTTGAACTGAATCATAATTAATTATTTCAGCATTATATTTTTTAGCTAATTCTATACTTAATTTAGTTTTACCTACTCCAGTAGGACCTGTAATTACAATAATCATCCAATCACCAAGTAGTTATTATATTAAGAAATGCATCAATGTCAAGAGATGCTTTACCAACAAGAAGTCCATCTAGACCATCAATATTAGATAAATTACTAATATTATCAGCTTTTATTCCACCACCATAAAGGACTTTACATTTCTTATTAGTTACTTCATTAATCTTAGCAATAAAATCTATTAGACCCTCTCTTGATATAGTTTCAGATTTACCAATAAACTCTTTTGGTTCAAAAGCAATTAATAAATTATCAAAGTTAGTAACATCTTTAATACTTTCTACTAATTCTTCAATACATGTAATACATAATATTACTTTTAAACCATTATCTAATGCATTTAATACTTTCTTATTAATATATTCATTTGATTCATTTAATTTAGTTCTTCTTTCATTATGACCTATAATTACATACTCACAATTAAATTCTTTTAACATATCACATGATATTTCTCCAGTATTAGATCCACCATTAAATATAGATACATCTTGAGCACCTAATTTAACATTATTTGTTTCTATTAATGGTAAATATACATAAGGAGGAACAATAACTACTTCCTTATCTGTAATACCTTCTAATTTATTTATATATTCTTTATAATCAATATTAATATTATTTTGTTTCCAATTACCTACTACTAATTTCATTTACATCACCCTCTTAAATAATTTTTCTAACTCATATGTAGAATAATGTATAATTGATGGTCTACCATGAGCACAATTATATGGATTCTTACATTTAGACAATTTTTCTATTATATTTTCCATTTCTTCTATTGATAATGGAGTATTAGCTTTAACAGATGCATGACATGCCAAAGATGCACTAATACTATCATTAAATCTTTCAAGATCAAAGTTCTTACCTTCAAATAATATCTTATCTATTATTTCTCTAATGAACTCTTCTTCTATTCCTTCTTTAAACCAAGTAGGATGAGATTTAATAATATACGTATTATCTCCAAACTCTTCTATATTTATTCCAATATTACGAATAATATCTATCTTTTCTTTAATAGTCATATATTCATCTTTAGGATATTCAAGTACTATTGGAAATAACATATCAATAGTATCACCATTAAAGTCTGTCATATATTTCTTATATTTCTCATAATTAACTCTTTCTTCAGCAGCATGTTGATCTATTAAATACATACCTTTTTCATTATGACATACTATATATGTACCAAGCACTTGTCCAATAACAAATAACTTAGGAAATGGTTTTACTTCTTCCTCTTGTTTTACTTCTTCTACTGAAATATCTTGATATTCATATGGAGTTTCTTCTTCCTTAATAGATATCTCAGAGAAATCCATTACTAGTTCTTTTACTTCAGGAGAAGGAACTTCTATTTCACTAACTATATTAGTTATTTTAACTTCTTTAGTAGATATATCTACTCCAAGGAAATTATTATCTAATAACTTTTCTATATTACTAGATATTAATTCTTTTAATTCATCCATCTTACTAAACTTGATATCATGCTTAGATGGATGTATATTAACATCAATTAAACTAGGATCTACATTAATATTTAATATAACTATTGGATATTTACCATCAGGTTTATATTTATGATATGAATCATTAATACATCTCAGTAAATCATTATTCTTAACTACTCTACCATTTACCATAGTTATCATATGATTCTTATTTGATCTATTTTCGTCTGGTTTAGATATATAACCTGTAACTTCATAATCATCTGATTCACAATTTATTTCAATCATCTTTTTAGCAACAGTAGAACCATATACTTCATTAATGGTTTTAAGTAAATTACCAGATCCACTTGTTTTAAGTATATCTTTTTTATCATTAGATAAAGTAAATCTAATACCTGGATGAGATAATGATAATCTATTAATTAATCCTACTATAGAACTAAGTTCTGATGGAAGTGATGATAAATACTTTCTTCTTGCAGGAGTATTATAAAATAGATCATCTACTGTAATAATAGTTCCTTTTCTTAAATAAGATTCTTTGTTTTTTATTTCATTATTAATTAAATCAAATGAAATACCTTCTTTTCCATCACAAGTTTTAATATTAACTTTAGAAACAGACGCTATAGATGGAAGAGCTTCACCTCTAAATCCAAGAGTATTTATATTATATAAATCATCTTCATCATATATCTTACTAGTAGCATGAGGAGTAAAACAAATATAAGCATCTTCCTCGCTCATACCTGATCCATTATCTGTTACTTTTATTTCTTTAGTACCTGATTCTAATAAATCTATTTTAATATCATTTGAACCAGCATCTATACTATTTTCTACTAATTCTTTAACAACAGAAGCACATTTTTCAATTACTTCTCCAGCGGCAATTTTATTAACTAAATCATCATTCATTACATTTATCTTATGCATTATTATCACCTATATAAATTATAACAAAAAAAGAAAACTAATACTAGTTTTCTTTTAGTGCATCCTTTATATTTTTAGCTCCCTTTTTACCAATAAGAGTTTCTAACTCTTCTATAGGGGCCTCTTTAATGTTATTAATAGTTTTATATTTCTTTATTAGTTTATTTCTTCTTGTTGGACCTATATCTTCTATATTATCTAGTATAGATGATAAAGAACCTTTAGATCTTAAATCTCTATGGAATGATATAACAAATCTATGTACTTCCTCAGATATATTTTCTAGTAAATGAAATATATTACTATTCTTTTCTATTTCATAACTAATTCCATTAGTATCTACTAAAAATGATATTTTATGTTTATCATTCTTTTGCATACCAAGAACTAATATATCTAATCCTAGATTATCTAATATTTCTTCTGCAGCATGTACTTGAATTATACCACCATCTACTAAGATTAAATCCGGTACTATTAGATTATCTATTAATACTCTAGAGTATCTTCTTTCTAATACTTCTTGCATCATATGATAATCATCTCTAGAATTAGATTTAATTTTATATTTTCTATACTCTTTAGGGGCCTTTTTACCATCAATATAAACTACCATAGCAGATACAGAAGCATCTCCAAACAAATGAGAATTATCAAATGATTCAATTCTATGAATAGTTTTACCTATAAGAGTACTTAATTCTTCATTAGCTTTAACAGTAAGAGATATATTTCTCTTAACTAATTCTTCTTTTTCTTTTAGACCTATTTTAGCATTATCGTATGCCATATCTAATAGTTTCTTTTTAGTTCCCTTCAAAGGAGTTATAACTTTAACATTTAAAGTATCACTAAGAAGATCTATATCTACACTACTTGGAACAAATATTTCTTTAGGTAAAGTATTATCTTCATAGAAAGAAATAATATAGTTAGTAAATTCATCTATTTCATCACTATTTATTTCATATATATTACTTTTTCTTTCTACTAGATTACCTTTTCTATAATGAAGTACTTGTACAGAAATAAAATCATCATTTACATAGTAATTAAATATATCTCTATTTATATTATCATTTAGATCTATTTTTTGTTTAGATAATATTACTTTAATATAATCTATTAATTCTTTTATTTCTTTAGCGTTTTCAAAATCTAATCTAGAAGAATACATTTCCATCTTTTTAGTTAGTTTCTCTATTACATTAGAATAATCTCCATTTAAAAAGTTAGTTATTTCATTAGTTATATTATCTGTTACTTCTTTAGTTATATCTAATTTACAATATCCTAAACATTCACCTATATGATAATAAAGACATACATCACTTTTAAAGTTCTTACATTTTTGAAGAGGATATATTCTATTTAAGACTTCTACTATCTTTTTTGCATATCCACTATTAGGATATGGTCCAAATAATTTAACATTCTTATTTTTATACTTCTTAGATGGTCTTAATACACTTAATTTTGGATATTTATCATAATCTAGTGCAATATATGGATATTGTTTATCATCTCTAAAAATAATATTATATTTTGGATCATATTTCTTTATTAAATTTATTTCAAGCAAAAGAGCTTCTTTCTCAGAAGAAGTTACAATATATTCAAAATCAACAATATTATCTACTAATACTTTAGTCTTACCTGTTTTAGTTCCATTAAAATAACTAGATACTCTATTTTTTAGTTTTTTAGCTTTACCTACATAGATTACTTTACCAGTATTATCTTTCATTAAATAACAACCTGGTTTTAATGGAAGTAATTCAAGTTTTCTTTTGATTAAACTCTTTGTATCCATATACTATTTCCTTTTCAATTGTATTTTAATATAAAACTATATAATAATCAAATTAAAAAGTGAAGTATAACTTCACTTATTTACTTTTTCCTTTTGAAGAAGACTTCATTTCTTCTAATTGTTCTTTTGCTTCCATTAATGCTGCTTTCTTTTGAGTTCTATCTTCAGGTTTAATAAATCTCATTATAAATGATCTTTTTTGAACACTACCTTCTGGTTTAATAAATTTCATTAGAAATGATCTTTTTTGAACTCTATCTTCAGGTTCAATCCAAGACTCATGATACCAAGATAATTTTTGCATTTCTTCTTCAGTTCTTGGCCCACGCATTAAAATATCTTCCATTTCATTTGGATCCATATCTTCATGTGGAGGATATTTTTCTAAATATTCTTCAGTAGTCATATGAGCAGGATGATTCTTTTCTACCCATTTAATGTATTCTTCTCTTTTCATAATTAGTCTCCTTATCTTATATAATATATTATATCATGAATATTTATATATAAACAATATAAGTGTAAATATGATATAATTTAATTGGTGATAACTATGATTACAAATGAAATAGAAATTAAAAAGTCTAGATTTATAACATATCTTTATGAATTAGATGATGAATCTAAAGTATTAGATATTATTAAATCTATTAAAGAAGAACATAAAAAAGCAAGACATGTAGTATATGTATATAAAATAAATAATACTGGTAAAATAAATGATGATGGAGAACCTAAAGGAACTGCAGGTATGCCTATATTTAATGTACTTGAAAAGAATGATTTAAATAATGTTTTAATAGTAGTTGTAAGGTACTTTGGAGGTATTAAATTAGGTGCTGGTGGTCTATTTAGAGCATACTCTAACTCAGCATCTGAAATAGTTAAAATGTACAAAGAAAAAACAGACTAATGTCTGTTTTTATTTTTTAGGTTTATATATTAAACCAACGTGGTATTCACCAATCTTTTGAGTTTCTCCTCTTAATTCAAAGAATTGAGATTTTGGTATATATGATTTTAAATATTTTAATTCTTCTATTTTTTCGTCTATTCCTTCATCTTTAGAAAAACCATATAATCCATAAATAACAGTTAAATCTGGATTTGCTACTAACTTTTCATAAGTCTTTGCTTCCTTATCACTATATGGATTATGAATATAATATCTATCATATACATTAATATTTAGAGGAAGTATTATAGGTGGACGTCCTTCAAAGTTTTGTAATTTAAAACAAGGAACCCCATCTCTAATTGTTATATCATGTAATTCTACACCTTTAGCGGATCCTAAAGTATTAGCATACTTAGAATAAACAATTATATTCTTACTATATTCTGATTTTAAAGAATCAAATACTCCTTTAGATAATTCTATAGAGGGTTCTTTAAATCTATTTGGACTTAGATTACAGAATCTTAAGAAATTAATATATACTTTTAAAAGATCTTTTCTACGTTTAATCCATGCATCATAGTTAGTAGCATTTTGATCACGTATTGCATCAAAATTATCTACATCACATAAAGTAGATCGTTCTATAACTTTAAAATACTTAAAAAACATATCTGAATAACTTGTTTCAAGGTCTTGTTCTTCTAATAACTGAGCATTATATTCAAATAATTTTTGAAGATATGATGGTGCATTATTAGAACCTTGTAAATCAAAATTAGATTCAGGTTTCTTTATTGAATCTGACATATTTTCCCCCTCCTTTAATGCCCTATATATTAACATAAAAGACGTTTTCTGTCAAAAAAACGTCTTAGTTTTTGATATCCTCTAATTTAACAGAAACTAGTTTAGAAACACCAGATTCTTGCATTGTTATACCATATAAAACATCTACATATTCCATAGTCTTCTTTTTATGAGTAATAACAATAAATTGAGTTTTATCTTTTAAACCACTTAAATATTTACCAAAATTATCTACATTTACTTCATCTAAAGCAGCTTCTACCTCATCTAGGATAGCAAATGGAACTGGTCTTATCTTTAATATTGAGAATAGTAATGCAATAGCAGTTAAAGTCTTTTCACCACCAGAAAGTAAAGAAATATGTTGTAATTTCTTTCCTGGAGGTAAAGCAGTTATTTCTACTCCAGTATTTAATATATCAGATGGATCAGTTAATGATAAAGAAGCATCTCCACCATTAAATAACTCTTTAAATGTCTTAGAGAATGATTCTTTTACTAAATCAAATGTTTCTTTAAATCTTTCTATCATTACTTCATCCATTTGTTTAATAATATCCATAAGCATATCTTCTGCTTTTAATAAATCTTCTTTTTGACTATTTAAGAATGTATATCTCTTATTTACTTCTTCATATTCTTCAATAGATGAAACATTAACATCTCCAAGAGATCTTATTTCACTCTTTAACTTATTTACTTTCTTTCTTGCTTCATCTTCATCTATTTCTAGAATATATTCAGATTTAGCTTTTTCATATGTAATAGTATAATCACTTTCTAAGTTAGAAAGTAATGTATCTAATTTAACATCTAATCTACTCTCTTTTATTTCATTCTTCTTTAATTCATCTAGATAATTGTTATAATCATTATTATCTATCTTTAAACTTGTCTCTAAATGAGTTAAATTGTCTTTTTCTTTACCTATCTTAGATACTAGATTCTCTATTTCTAGTTTTAGACTATCTACTTTATTCTTTTCTTCATAATACTTATTAATAATAGCTTCTTCATCTTTAGAAATAACATTATTAACTACATTTTCATTATTACTTAATTCTAGAATAATACTTTCTTTTCTAATATCTAATTCAGATTTTTTATTCTCTTTTTCTTTTAATAAATCACTCTTTATATTAATAGTAGACAATATTTTATTCTTTTCTTCATTTATATTAGAGTACTCAGTATCTATGGAGTTTATCTTATCCTCAACAATAGATAAATCGTTTTGTTTCTTAGTAATATCTTTTAAGATATTCTCTAATTCATATTTTTCAGAAATAATAGATGTTTTAGATTTAATAGAACCTCCTGTAAGAGATCCTCCCACATTTACTACATTTCCATCTAAAGATACTACTTTATATCTATTATTAATCTCTTTAGATATCTTAGTACCTGCTTCTATATCAGTAGATATAATTACATTACCTAAAAGATTATGCATTACATTTTTATATTTATTATCATATTTAATTAAATTAGATGCTATATCTACAAAACCATTAATCTTTTTAACTGTATTATATGAATCTATATCTATATTTCTTGGTTTAATAACATCAAGTGGATAAAATGTAGCTCTACCTAAATTATTATTCTTTAAGTAACTAATAGCTTCTTTAGCATCTCTATCATTTTCACAAATAATATAGTTAATAGCAGCTCCTAAAGATATTTCTATAGCAGTAGCATAACTTTCTTCAGTTTCAAATAGCTTTCCTACTGTACCATACATATTAGATAATTTAGGATTATCTAATACACTCTTAACAGGAGTTGGAATAGCTAGATTATTTTCTATAGAATTAGCAAGTACTTCTTTTTTATGGTTTAAAGAAGTTATTTCTCTAACCAAATTAGATGATTCATTTAATAAATCATTCTTACTCTTTTCTAGTTTATTCAATTCATTAACACTATTAGTTAAAGAAGTTTGAAGTCCTTTATTTTCTAATTCTTGTACTTTTAATTCTTTATTTAACAAATCAAGTTCATTATCTAAATTAAGTAAATTTTCTTTAAGTAATATGATATTATCATGTAATTTCATATCATCAGAATTATATTTACTTCTTTCATTAATAAGATTCTTTTCTCCTTGATATTTTTGCATTAAAGAGGTAGATTCTACTAATAATTGTTGCTTAGCATATAATTCATCATTTAATTTATTAATTTCAACTTTTAAGTTTTCTATCTTACTAGATTCAAGTGAAGAACTAGATAATAATTCAGATATTTTATCATTTAATTTAACTATATTATCTTTAGCTTCCTTATATTCTATATTAAATTTATCTATATCATTTACTATTAGAGCAACTTCTACTTGTTCTAATTCTTTTTTATCTTGAACATATATTTTAGCCTTTTCAGAAGCCTCTTTTAAAGGACCTACTCTTTCTTCTAATTCTCCAATAATATCATTAACTCTATTTAAATTATTATTTGTTTGAAGTATCTTTCTTTCAGCTTCTTCTTTTCTCTTTTTATATTTAAGTACTCCTGCTGCATCTTCAAATATAATTCTTCTATCTTCAGGTTTAGATGAAAGTATGTTACTAATATCACCTTGAGAAATAATATTAAATGATTCCTTAGATGCACCAGTATCTCTAAATAGCTCTAATATATCTTTTAATCTACACTTCTCATTATTTATATAATATTCATTTTCTCCAGTTTTATAAATTGTTCTTTTAATCTCTAATTCATCTTTATCAAAAGCTAAATATCTATCAGTATTATCAAATATTAAAGTAACTGATGCATAATTAGCAGCTTTTCTAGATTTAGATCCAGAGAAAATAACATCACTCATTGATCCTTCACCACGAAGAGATTTAACTGATTGTTCTCCTAGAACCCATCTAACAGCATCTACTACGTTACTTTTACCAGAACCATTTGGACCTACTACTCCTGATATTTTATCAGTAAAATCCATAGTTATTGGTTCACAAAACGATTTAAATCCTATTGCCTTTAAACTTTTTAAATACATACCTCATCGCCTATCTATCATTTAACTAAGTAATATTGTACCATATAAAACAATAAAAAAAAAGAACATTATGTTCTAATTTGCTTTATTTAATGCATCTTTAGCTGCTAATTGTTCTGCTTCTTTCTTAGAAGATGCAGTTCCTGTTCCTAGTACTATATCATCTACTTTAACAGTAACAGTAAATATCTTTTCATTAGCAGGTCCTTCTTCGTTAATTACTTCATATACAGTAGATTTTTTATCTGTTTGAACATATTCTTGAAGAATAGATTTGTAATCTTTTAAGAATTCATGATGATTACCTTCTATAAAAGGAATAACTATATCATATACTATTTCTTTAACTTTATCTAAACCATAGTTTAAATAAGTAGCTGCTAAGAAAGCTTCAAATAGATCTGCTATTATAGATGGTTTACTTCTACCACCAGTACTTTCTTCTCCTTTACCTAGTTTTAGATATTCATCTAAACCTAATTCTTTAGAATACTCATTTAAAGCATTTTCACATACATAAGAGGCCCTTAATTTAGTCATTTCTCCTTCTTCTAAGTTTTCATTAACATAAAGGTATTCTGATACTATAAAGTCTAATATTTTGTCTCCTAGAAACTCTAATCTTTCATAATCTACGGTATCATTTTCATTAGCATAACTAGAATGAGTAAATGCTTGTTCATATAACTTATTATTAATATTAATATTATATTTTTCAAATGTATTCATTTAAATCACCTAAAACAATTTTATCATAAAAATATAATAAAAAAAAGTCTTACATAAGTAAGACTAATCTATTTTTTCTATAGATGAAGATTTAAATTCTACTTTTGAATCTCCTGAGAAAGATGAGTTAGTATCTTTAACAGCAGATTTAACAAATTTAGCTAAATTATTATATCCTTCAGTTTTAGAAGATAAATCATTATAATAAGCAACTACACATAATAATGTTCCATCTGGAAGTTCTGTTAAAATAGCATCATTATAAGTTCCTTGATATACGAATGAGAATATTAAGAAATTCTTTCCATTATAAGTTTGTTCAGAAGAACTAATATATGAAGCTCCATCTGCTCCCCAAACTTTTTTAATTTCATTTGCTGAAGCTTCTAAATCACTTTTATAATTTGCATATGTATATTGAGTAATAGTAGTCATAACTCTAAATTGGAATTTAGAATCACCAACTCTAATAGATCCACCTTCATCAATTTTACTATATCCAGTTGGTATAGTAAAAGTATAACCTACTGTAGAATATGTTTCATCTTTTTGAGTATTATTATTATTATTATTTTGATTATTGTTTTGATTATTATTATTTTGATTATTATTTGATGGTGTTACAGTTGGAGTATCAGTTTTACCACTAAATAATTTATATCCTATAAAACCACCAAGCCCAAGAATAATTACAATAAGTGTAATTAATATAATTATAAATCCAACATTACTCTTCTTTTGAGGAGTATTAATAACAGGTTCTATTGGTGTAGAACTAATAGTTGGTGCAGGTGCTTCAACTACAGGTTCAGTTGGAACTTCAACTGCTGGTTCAACTGAAGTAGCTGCTACAGGTTCTTCAACTGTAGGAGTTTCTACTACTGGAGTACTCATTTCTGCTTCTTTATTTTCTTCTACTTTTTGAGCAACCTCATCTATTGAAAATGGTTGAGTGTTCATAAAAGTATTATCTGTAGGTTCTTCTACTACAGGAGTCTCTACATATTGATCATTAGTAGATCCACAATTCTTACAAAATTTATCATTATTATTTAATTCATTTCCACAATTCTTACAAAACATTTTAATTCCTCCTTATTTCATACTAATTAGATTTGAATAATAACCTTTATTTTGAACATCTTTAATAACAAAGACACAATAATAGTCTTCTTTATTATCAATTGATGTTACTTCAAAATGATATTTATTATCATTTACTTCAAACATATATAATGTATTATTACTTGTCCATTCAGAAGTATAATTTCCATTACTATCTAAAATATTATATCTAAATAAATAGAAGTCAATAGATGAATAATTCTTTAAGTCTACGTGAGTACCACTAGCTTTATTAATATCATCACCTTTTTCTTGAAGTAATACTTCAGAAATATGTGCTTTATTCTTTTTATCTACTTTTAAATGAATATTTGCATTTTCAAGTATTGGCCAACCTTCATCATTAGTTCTATTTAAAGTTACAGGAATAATATATTCTCTATAATCTTTACTAGCAGATTCAGCTTGCCATACTATAGGATATGATTTTGATTTATCATTATCATCTACTATAGTTATTAAATTATTTGATATATTTGTAGTTACATAGCCATCATCATCTAATTTAGCATCTTTTCCTACATAAATATTAGTAAATGTTCCATCATCATTCTTCTTAAAAATAATATATGATGCACTACCAAAATTTTCTATTTGTTCTTTATTTAATTTTAATTTAAATTCATCACCTTTATGACTAGTTTCATTCTTAGATAAATCAAATGAGAATGTATAACTAGAAGAAGTTTGTCCATTATCAAAGTCTGTTATAAACTTCTTATAATTATTACTTACATTAATCTTATCATATAATGCAAAATGTAATGCTTTAGCAGTTGTTCTTCCTGAGAAAGGATAATATATAGATAATCCATTAGAATGTTCAGTAGTAGCCCAATTAAATACTACTACATCATTTTTTAAAGTCTTTTGAATCTTTTCAGCACCCTTTGTATTATATTTCTTTAAATTATCAATTAATTCATATAAATCTACTGTATCATAATCAGATACACCAGGTTCAGATTCACCATATTGATACATACTACTTCTCATTCTAGCAAGTTCATTATAATTAGAATTAACATCTATAGTTCCAAAGAAATCATCTACTTCATTTAATAATTCTGGTATTTTACTTAAATCTACTACAGAATAAGAAGATACTGTTTCACCATAGAATTTTAATGCTTCTATTTGATTTTGATATGATGCAATAAATATTTTACCATATTCTAATCCATCATTATCAACAGTAACATTATTAATGAAATCTAGAACACCATATCCATTAGCGCCAATAGTAGTTTCTTCAGAAGCAACCATATAATCAGCATATGGATATATAGTACTAGCTACTTCTAAAGTAGCATTTAAACATGTTCTAAATACTACAGTTTCTAATTTATTATTTTCATTAAATGGGCTTCTTTCAAATGCAGTCTTTATTTCAGATAAATCTAAGAAATCATTAGTATTTTCATCTGATATACTACCAAGTGCTCCAAGACCATGATCCCAGAATATTAAGTCATATCCATCAGTTTTAGAATAGTTATAACTATAGTTTAAAAACTGTGCTAATGCTGCATCATAACCCATATTACTCTTTGTAAATGTTTGTAATTTAACAAAACCATTATTTGTTAATTCATATATTGCTTCTTCTTCTGAACTAACAAAGTTATGCCATCTTTTTGTTCCTCCAGTATAGAGTAAAACTTTAGTTTTATCTAAATCTATTGATTCAGGTATTATTTTACTTAAATCTGAGGATGCTATAGCATTATTAGTTTCAAGATTATTACCGGCCATAAAAATCATAATAGTTCTACTATTAACTACTCTTCTTTTTGAAGATGTTGGAAGAACTATTGCAACAACTAATAGTAATACTGCTATAACAGAAAGTAATGAAATAATGACGGCTTTTTTCCCTGTAGTTAAACCATCATTTTTATTCACACATACCACCTACCTCTACTATTCTTAATTATACCATATTTCAAAAACAATTGATACATGTTTTTTTTTATGATAAAATTAATTTGGTGAATATATGAAACACGTTATGATAGGATTAATCAATATATATCAAAAGATACCAGGTAATTTTCATAACTCTTGTAGGTTTACACCTACTTGTTCAGAGTATTCTAAAATATCATATGAAAGATTTGGTTTTTTTAAAGGAACATATCTAACTATTAAAAGATTATTTAGATGTACACCATGGAATAAAAAGTTTGGATATGATCCAGTACCAAATAAGGAGGAAAAATGAAAAAATTATTATTATCAGTGGGTTTATTAATTACAGGTTTACTTATTACAGGATGTTCTCAAATAAACAATATGGATAATATAACTATATATACAAGTTCTTATCCTATAGAGTTTGTAACAAATAAATTATATGGGGATCATTCTAAAATATTTAATATGTATCCTCAAGGAATAGACTCTAACGAATATAAATTAACAGATAAGCAAGTATCTGATTATTCTGAATCAGATTTAATTATATATAATGGTTTATCGAATGAACAAAAATATATTGTAAAAATGATTAATAAGAATAATAAACTAAAAATCATAGATGCTACTTCTAAAATAGAATATACATCTAGTATTGATGAAATCTGGATTAATCCATCTAATCTATTAAAGATATCTAAAAATATTAAAGATGGATTAAATGAATATATTACTTCTACTCTAGTTTCAGAAGAAATAAATGAAAACTATGAATCTTTAAAAGTTGAAATATCTACTATAGATGCAGAACTTAAAGAAATGGTAGAAAACAGTAATGATAAAGTAATGGTTACTTCTACAGATAAATTAAACTTCTTAAGTAAATATGGTTTAACAGTATACTCTCTAGATGAGAAAACACTTAATGATAAAACATTAAGTGATGCAAAAAAAGCTATTTCTGGGGGATCAGTAAAATATATTTATATGTTTAAAGGTGAAGAAAAATCAGAAACAGTTAAAAAGTTATTAGAAGACAATTCATCATTAACAGTAGTAGAAATAGATAATTTAAGTAATATCTCTACTGAAGATAAAAATGATGGTAAAGATTATATATCTATTATGAATGAAAATATAGATAAGTTTAAACAAGAATTATATTAATTCTTGTTTTTTTATAATAAAAAAACTAGTCAAATGACTAGTTATTTTTATATGGCGGAGTGGGAGGGATTTGAACCCTCGCACCAGTTACCCGGTCTACATCCTTAGCAGGGACGCCTCTTCAGCCTCTTGAGTACCACTCCAGCTGACTACTTAATTTTAACATTTTATAAAAATAAAAGCAATAAAAAAACTAACATAAATGTTAGTTATTTTCATATGGTGACCTATACGGGATTCGAACCCATGAATGCCGCCGTGAAAGGGCGGTGTGTTAAGCCACTTCACCAATAGGCCAAATATAAATGGTGGACCTAGATGGACTTGAACCATCGACCTCACGCTTATCAGGCGTGCACTCTAACCAGCTGAGCTATAGGTCCATAATAAGCTTCCCCATTGCTTTATAATTCTACCTTATTTAAATCTATTAGTCAATAGATAAATTAAAAAAATAAATGGTGGACCCTTAGGGATTCGAACCCTAGACCCACTGATTAAGAGTCAGTTGCTCTACCAACTGAGCTAAGGGTCCATCCAGTACAAAAATAATTATATCATAAATATTATATTTGTAAACAAAAAAAGAAGAAATTATTCTTCTTCCTTTGGTTTATATTCTAAAGTTTTAGGTTCATTACCAATTAAATATTTATTAATATATGAATCAAACATAGTATTTACAGTTTGGTCTATATATTCCATTAATTTATCTTCCCTATTAAAAAATGAATTATCTATTGCTTTCATAATATAATTACTAATTAATTCAGTTGATTTAATATGATCTAAAGTAATACCATATTTATTAGAATATTTATCAATTATTCCATTAATATATTTAGTTTCTTTGATAAGTATTTCGTTAGTAGCATCATATAATTTACATTTATGAACTCTTATTAATAAAAACAGTTTTACTTTATCTAATGATGGTCTAGTTTTTAAATAACTAGCAAATCCTAGAACTACCTCTAATGTTTTCCCTGAAACCATTGGGCGGTTTTTACGTCCCCTACTATCTGCAAAATACCAAATAAGTAATATTGCTTTATCATATGATAATCCTTCTTGATTAGAGTCTATTACATTTTCAAAATCTATTCTTAAAGTATCACATAATTCTCTAGCTTTATTAATATCCTCTATTTTATTAGCAGTTAAATAGATAAATATTTGATTAGCTTTATCATCATATACTTGTTTTTTATATTTTTTTATTGCTTCTTTAGTAACTTCTTCATCTGATATGTTTTCATCTTCTGCTTTAATTACTTTTATATAATTTATAATTGTATAATATGGTAATTCATTTTTTTCACAATAATCATATAAAGGCATACCATCTACAGTATATTGAACTTTTTTTATTTTCTTTTCTATGAATACTTTAAGTAAAGTTTTAAATGCTTCATCCATAGGAATATCACTGTTTTGATAATCTCTTTTATATCTATATAACACTTTATTAAAATCTATATCTAATTTTTCACATATATAACTAAGTGGTATTCCATTATAGCAATACTTTGTAATAACAGACTCATATTTTTTCATAACTTCATCTATTATTATTTCTATAGGTCTATTATCACCAGCGTTAATTTTATCTTTTATTGCTTTTCTAACAGAACTAATATTCAATTTGTTTTCTCTACAATACTTTTCTAAAGATAATCCTTTATAATAATATTTAATACTATCATTTTTAATACTATCTACTATCTTAGTTATTAGATCATTATCACTAATATTTGGATTTTCTTCTTTCTTCTTTTTAAGAAGAGCTAATACATAGCTATAACTAATATCTTTTTCTTCACAATACTTAGCTAAAGATTTTCCCTTATACATTCTCTTTTCTACTGGCTTATATGATTTCATTACTTTTTCAATTATTTGAGTATCATTTAAACCATCTAAATCTCCATTATCCTTTAGTCTTCCTATATAAGCAATAATAGATGTATAACTAAGATTATTTTGTTTACAGTACTCTATTAAAGGAACTCCTTTATAATAATATTTAAAACGTCCTTTATGTTCTTGTTCTATATATAATTTAACTATATCTTCTAATTTAGAAAACGGATTAGTTTCTGCAGCATCATATATAAACTCTTTTAGTGAACTATAAGAATAATTATTATCCTTACAAAACTCAAATAAATATACTCCCTTATAAGATAATGCAAGTGATGGAATTATATAATACTCTACTACTAGATTAGTTATTTCTTTATTATTTAATGTTGGATATCTATTCTTAAGATATTTAAGTTGAATCATAGCTATATTAAATGGATAATCATGCTCTTCACAATATGTTTTTAAAGATATCCCTCTATAATTATATAAACTATCATCTAAACTATTTTCTATTGCTAATTCTACTATTTCCTCATCTGACATAGAATTATACTTAGGATTATCTTTAGCACGTCTAATAAAAGAATATATTGGACTAATGGGCAAATTATTACTCTTACAATAACTAGTTAAAGTTACACCCTTATACATAATACTTTTTCTTTGCATGTTATCACCACCAAAATTGATATTATTATAATATATCTATTGTTTTTAAACAAGTTTTTATGTAATATATCTTTAGGTGATAATATGAATGAAGAAAATCTAATAAAATACTATAATAAGTTTAATGAAGATAAAAGATTAAATACTAAACATGGTAACATAGAATTTAAGACTGCTTTATATTATATAGATAAATATATTAAACCTAATAATAAAATACTAGATATAGGAGCTGGAACAGGTAAATACTCTATTTATTATAGTGATAAAGGTTATGATGTAACAGCAGTAGAACTTGTTAAACATAATCTAAAAGTAATAGAAAAGAATAATAAAGATATTAAATGCATATTAGGGAATGCTATAGATCTTTCTATGATAAAAGATAATACATATGATATTACTCTCTTATTTGGACCTATGTATCATTTAATATCTTATGAAGATAAATTAAAAGCATTAAATGAAGCTAAAAGAGTTACTAAAAATAATGGTTATATATTTATTAGTTATTGTATGAATGAATATGCCCTTATTACGCATGGTTTTATAGATAATAATATAATTAGTGAAATAGATAATAAACGTGTAAATAATGACTATAAAATTACCTCTAAAGAGGATGATTTATACTCATTTGTAAGATTAGATGATATTAACAAATTATTAGAGAACTCTAACCTATCTAGAGTAACCATATTATCTCAAGATGGTCCAACTGAATATATTAAAAAAAGTGTAAATAAAATGGATAATAAAACATTAGATATATTCTTTGATTATCACTTAAAAACATGTGAATACCCAGAATTATTAGGAGCCGGAAGACATGTTTTAGATATACTTCAAAAATTTGAATAATATACTCATTAGTGTTATAATTATCGAGTGAGGAAAAATTATGAGATATAAATATCAATGTATAGATGAATTTGAAGTATTAGACTTATATAAAAATAATCCTGACTTTGATTCATGGTATGAAATAGTTAGTAATATATTAAATAGTGATGAATTTCAAAAAAGAAGACTATTCTTACATCATGAAAATGAAAGTGTATGGTCACATTCTATAAAGGTTTCATTTAATTCATATGTATTTGCTAAGAATAATGGATTTAATATGTATAACTGTGCTATTGCAGGTTTATTGCATGACTTTTATACAAGAGCATGGCAAGATAGTGAAGAATTAAGTCAATTAGATGATAAATATAGAGAAAAGTTTATTCATCCAAGAAAACTTAAACTATTTGAAAAACATGGGTTTACTCATCCAATAGAGGCCTTAGAAAATTCTAGAGAATACTTTCCAGAATATATGAATAAAAATATTGAAAATGCGATTGTAACACATATGTTTCCACTTTCACTATTTACTGATTACAAAATGCCTAATTGTACTGAAAGTTTTGTAATAATGTATATAGATAAAAAAGTATCATGGACATTTGATGTAGAACCTAAACGTTTAGTAAAATATGTTGGAGTAACTACAAAACAAAAAGGACTTAATAACTAAGTCCTTTTTTTAATATAAAAAGATGGATTATTTATCCATCTTTTTTACTAATCTATATATTTCTTCATGAATGTCTTCTCTTGATCTCATTTCACCATCATTATCACATTTAACCATATTCCATTTAAGATATTCTGCTACAAATAAAGCATTATTATATATTCTACGCATTCCTTCTGGATCAGCTTCAAAAACATCTTTCTTTACTGATCTATCTTTTTCTCTTTCAGCCATTAATCTCATAGCTAAATCATAACTAGGACATAAAAATATTACTAAGTCAGGTCTTGGTAAACCAAGTTCATCAAATTCATAGTGAGATACATCATTTATAAATCTTTTTATATCTTCTGGATTAGACATTTTAGATGATTGATAAATAAAACTTGAAGTAGTATATCTATCAAATAATAAATAATTATCTGGATTATTAAATACTGGTTCAAATCTTTCTTCCCATATTGTTTTTCTATCATTAGCAAATACTTTATTTGCTTCATATGGAGTACAGTTTTTATATGCAGGATCATCTTTATCTAATAATTTTCTAACTTCTGGATCTACTGCTATACCATTTTCATCATATGTTGGAAAGTGATGATTAAAAACCCTTTTACCATCTTTTTCTAATCTTTTAATTAAATACTCAGATTGTGTAGACTTACCTACACTATCACATGCCCCTTCTATTACAATTAACTTACCTTTTTCCATCTTAACCCTCCTTAGTTAATAATACTATACTTCTATTATTAAAGTCTATACTATTATAAAATTTAATAAATCTATCAAAAGATAAATTTCTAACTCTATCTACATAATCAGTTTCTTCATTAAATCTAAATATTTGATCTGGTAAATAATCATAATCATAATACTTATTTTCTAATGAATATATATGATTAGATATTAATCCCTTTTTAAATAATTCAAAATCTTTTTCATCAAAATCAATATTTTTTAATTCTTTTTCAAATTCTTTTAAGAATTTATCTTTATCTTTAACTATAAATACAAAATTAAAACTAGAATTACCATCATTAAAAACATTATCACAGTTTGATCCATAACCTGTAACCAAAATATTATCTTTTTTTAGTCTTTCATAAAACTCTGTTTTAGAAGAAAACTTAACAGTACATATATAAGATATATAATTATTTTTTTCAAACCAAGAAAAGTCTTTTAAATTATTATTATAGCCTATAAATAAATAATCATCTTCGACAGATTTTCTTACAAGTATATCTTCTTTTTTTCTTATTTCAGTAATATTATCTGGAATAAATAGTTTGACTTTATTTTCATGTCTTGGAATCTTACTATATATTTTTTTTATATAATTAATCATTTCAGTTTCATCAAACGGACCTGTAATAGTAATTATTTTATTCTCATCATTATAAAATGCATTATGACATAATCTAAGCATATTATAATCTATTTTCTTAGTTGTCTCTTCAGTGCCAATACTGTTTAATGATTCATGAGTATAATCCATATTTTTATATAAATTACGGTACAATAAGTATAATGCACACCAATATGGATCATCTAATCCTCTTTTTGTTTCTTCTTCTATTGCATGAGATGCATCTTTTACATCATTTTCATTAAATACAGGATTTTCTAAAGTGTCTATTAACTTCTTAATAGAAGACTTAATATTACCAACACCAGAAAAATAAAACTTAGTAATTATATCTCCAGTATATGCATTAGAAATATATTTTAAATCTCTAAAGTAAGTATATAAGTTTCCATATTTACTATTTTCAAGAAGAATATGTTCTAGAAAATGAGCACAACCAGGAAGAACTTCATAATCTTTACCATCATAATTAAACTTACTATAAATACCTGATGATCCATAATTAACAGCATACGAAACAAGATGTTTTTTCATAGTTTTATCACCATGAACATATAATCTAATTCCATTATCTAAAACTATTTTAGTAAATCTTTTATTCATCTTTATCACCTACATAGAAGAATATATTTTCTTTATCTAAGCTACTGAAGAACTCTACTATATCTTTTGCAGTAATCTTATTAATCATTTCAATATATTTCTTATCAGATAAACCTTCATTATATAAATAATTATATACTTTATCAAAAATATTATATGAAAATTCGTCAGCTAGATATGCATTTTGTTTAATCTTTTTCTTAGTTATATCTAATCTTTCTTCTACTTTTTTGATATCTTTATAACCCTCTATTACTTCTTTAATGGCTTCTATTGTTTTATCTTTATTCTTTTTATCAATACTTGCATCAAATACTATTACATTAGATTTTCTAAATAACATATAACCACCACAGTTATATACTAAACCATATTTATATCTTAAAGTTTGATATAATAATCCCTCTAAACCATTTATAAATGTATTTAATACAGTAATATATGGTCTTGTAGTATATTTATCAACATTCTTTATATTATATGTTATATGTAATACTGATTGAGTATATTCTTTTGAAATGTATTCATTATATTCACTTTGAAGATCTATATATTCTCTCTTTTCTATTTTAGAATTATTAGTACCCTTAAGCTTAATTGTTTTAAGAACTTTATTAATTTGTTCTTTATTTATTTTTCCAAATAATAATGTTTTATAATGATTATTAATAATCTCATTATAAAAATCTATAATATCTTTATCTGTAATAGAATCCAATTCTTTCTTTAACTCTTCTTTAGTATCATAGATTAAAAGATTATTAGAATAACCCTTTAATACAGTTTTATCAAACTTAGTATTTACTTCATAATAGAAGTCTTTAACAGTATTAATAAATCTATCATATATATCCTTTTTTATAATACTAACTCTATCACTATCTAATTTACCATCTATAAATAATGGATTAAAAATCATATCATGAAGGAACTCTAATGAATCATCAAAATAGTCTTCTTTAACTATTTTAGGATCTATCATTCTATAATTGATAGTAAATAAAGACTTATTACTATATGACATAGAAAACATTGATAATACCGGACTAAATAGTTCCCTTTTTTTATTGTATACTTTTTTAACACTATCATATTTTTTATTAATAGTAGTCAAATAATCAGATAATATTTCTGCCTTTAAACTATTTATTCTTGATGTATCGAAAACAAAAGTATTATTTATTACAAAGTCTACTCCACTATCATCATAGTAATAATATGTATTGTTATTTATCTTTTTAATATCTTTAATTTGCATAATTATCACCTATAAATTATTATAACAAAAAAAGTGTTATAAAAACACTTTTTAATTACTATTTTGAATAGTTACATTAAGATCTTTATCTACATATATTTTATAATTACTTGAATCAATAGAAGAATTATTTGATGGATTTATATATTTACATGATGCTTTAGTAGTTCCTTTTTTATTACCAGTAATAGTAAAATATACTAGAACTTCTCCTCCATCTAAATCATCAACTCTTTTATAAGATGCATCACTAATAGATGCTATATTACTATTTTCAATATCACATTCCCATTTATAAACTGAGCCACCATTAGTAGATAATACTATTTCATTATTATTCTTTCTATTTCTAAAATAATTCATTATAAATGCACATACAATAATAGCTATAATAACTGCTATTAAACCAATAATAATTCTTTTCTTTCTCATAATAAATTCTCCTATCTAAATATCCTATCTAATTTACTTTTAATTTGATCTCTATTAAATGGTTTTGCTATATAATCAGTAAAACCATCACTTATATATTTTTCTTGAGAACCTGCTATAGCATCTGCTGTTAAAGCAATAATGGGAATACTAAATCCAGGTATTTTCTTAAGTTCTGATAATGCTACTTCACCATTCATATTTGGCATCATAATGTCCATTAAAATTAAGTCATAATGTTCTCCAGAATTAATTTTATTTAAACATTCAACTCCATCATAGCATTCATCTATTTCAAAATTAAATGCCGATAATGATTTTCTAGCAACTTTTATATTTAATTTATTATCATCTACTACTAGAATTCTCTTATGACCAAAATCTTTTTCTTCATATGTTTGAGTTATATTAGTATCTACAGTAGGAGCTTCCATTTTAGATATTTCTTGATGTATTTGAATCATAAATATTGAACCTTTTCCATATTGAGATTGAACATTTATTTTACCACCCATCATACCAACAAGTCTTTTAGTAATAGCAAGACCAAGACCTGTTCCTTCAGTAGTAGTATTCTTTTCTACATCTAATCTATCAAACTTGTTAAATAATCTATCTATTTGTTCTGCTTTTATACCTATACCAGTATCTTGGCAAGTTATAATTAATATACAATCTTTTTTCTCTATATTATTAATACATTTAAAGTATAAATTAACTTCACCCTCATTAGTATACTTAATAGCATTAGATAAAATATTATTAACTATTTCTTTTACTTTACCTTTATCGCCATTAAGTTCATATGGAATATCAGGTGCAAATGATAAATTAAACTTAATAGGTTTATCTCCAATACGAGTTTCTGTTACTTTACACATTTGAGTTATTTCTTCTACAAAGTTATATGGATTATTAACTAATTCCATTTTATTAGCTTCTATCTTATTAATATCTAGTATATTGCCTACTATCTCTAGTAATGTTTGAGAAGCACTAACTATATCATTAGAATTCTCTATAACTTCAGGAGGACATTTATCTTTATATTCAAGATTATCTTCTGATAAACCAACAATTGCGTTTAAAGGAGTTCTAATTTCATGAGACATAGAACTAAGAAAGTCTGTTTTAGCTCTGTTAGCCTTCTCTGCTTGATTCTTAGCAGCATTTAATTGTTGAACTAATCTTACATCTGGGTTTTCAATTGTAAAGTACATTATAATTACAATTAATGAATAAATATATCCTATTAAAAACAATTGTGGAAAAAATATTCCAATAACTATATCTAATCCTCCAAGACATAGTAATGAATATACCGGAGTAAATTTTGCTCTAGTAATTGTTTTTCTATATTTAATAGTTATTACAGCATCAATTATAGCATATACAAAACAAACACTATATGTAAGTATAATTGATGGTCCACCAGGAATAACACCAGTATCAGTTCTATTATAATAAATTGGTAAAATCATTATTAATGCAAAACATATAATATTTATAATATTAAATCCTCTTTTAAAACCTTTTTTAGCATTTGTAATACTAATCAAATAATTAACGAATAAACTAGACCATATCATGTAATAAGAAGCAGTTAATTTACATGCATATTGATATATATTATTATTTAAGTTAACGCCTAGTCTATACCAAATACATGTACCTATTTCTAAAAATATCCCCAATAAAGTTATTACAAGAATTTGTCCATATATTTTAGTTTCTATATTATCAACTCTTTGTTTTAAACAAAATATTATTGTAATAATACCGATAATAATAAAAGTACTAATTGAAAAATAAAACCCTACTTCCATATTCTCTACTCCATACTATAATAATTATAACACAAAAATAAATAAAAAAATATAAGGAATTTTAATTCCTTATATTAATGATAATCTTAATTCTTTTGCAGCGGAAATATCTATTTTTCCTTCTTCAAAATCTTTTGCATCTTTTTCTTTATAATATCCAATATTAATTTTAGAGTTAGACATTCTAACTAGTGGTTTATCATAATAAACTATTGACCCTGGAAGCCAGTTAATATTATATTTAGATAAAACTAATTTTTCTATTTTCTTTTCTAATGATGTTATATCTATATCAGAATGTGATAAAGATATATGATATCTAGGAACATATTGAACCATTGGATCAGAAATAGGAGTAACAACAACTTCCTTAATTTCAGGTAAAGTCATTAATAATTCTTCTAATGCTTCAGAATAAATATTATCACAACCTGAAACGAAGTTTCTCTTTAATCTTCCAATATATTCATATTCATTATATTCGTTTAATCTTAATAAATCTCCAGAGCGAAGACATCTAGTACCATTTTCATCATAGTATAATACTTTATCTGTTTCTTCTTTATTACCATGGTAACCAAGCATTACAGTATCACCGCATGTAATTAATTCTCCATCTTCACCCTTTTTTACTTCTTCTTTAGTACCAGGTTTAAATAATTTAACATTTACAGTAGATATAGGAACACCAACTGTATTTTGATGATGAATTTTACCATTATTAATCATTATTGAAGCAGCTGTTTCAGTAGATCCTAGACCATCACCTAATTTAGCATCACTACCACAATATGCTAAAGCAGCATCAATTGCATTAACAGTTGCAGCCTTTTTTGCTTCACCACCTGAAGTAGCATAATGAAGATCTACTAATGACCCAGGTTTTAATTGACTACTTGGTACATATTTACCATCTTTTTCTTCAATTAATGTAACCCAATGAACAGGTCCACCAACAGCAGCATTAGCATGTGTTCTTTCAAGTTCACTTACAAAATCACTTGGCATAGCTTTTAATGTTAAAGCATATTCCATGTTATTACATAGTGAGAAATTTAAAATAGATCTACCATATGCCATACTACAAAAAGGTATATTTCCTAAGTGAATCATACCAGGTTTTGCAGGAAATATTGAATTCATACCTTCTACAACAGCATTAAAACTCTCTTCTGCAAGGTCTACACCTTTATGAGTACCAGTTGAACCACCAGTAAAAATAATATCTCCTAATTTGCCCTTAGAGTATTCAGGTGTTGGAACAACAACATCACTATAATCTCTTTCAAGAAGTGATTTTAGATTATTTTCTTTAGATAATTTAAAATTACCTAAAGCTATTTGTTGAAGTCTATATCCTTTTTTTAGTTTACTAGTTTCTTTTGTATCTGGAACAGACTCTAATGGTGAAAATAAGATTGTTGAAAAATCTAATGCCTTTTCCCATTGTTTAAAATTACTAAAATTTTTATCAACTGTTATAACCATTTTAGGTTTTACACTTAATAGGTCTGATTTAGTTTGTTTTTTTGAAGACTTAGTTTGTTCAAGAGGATTAAATCCAGCAACAACTGCACCTATTTTCTTTAAAGCCCATAATAAATATACTGCTTCAGGTGTGTTATATGAACTGAATCCAATTATATCGCCAGCTCTAATTCCCTTTTTATATAATAATCTAGCGTATTTATCAATCCTATCATGTAACTCTTCATATGTGATTTTTCTATCACCAAACGAAAGCGCAATATAATCCATATAATTCTTGTTACACTCTAACAAATAATCATATTGACTCATAAAATACTTTTTTTCCATGAAACCCCTCCATAAAAATTAGCTATATATTATCATTAAATTCTAAAAAAATCAAAAAATTTAAGTGTTTTATAAACTCATAAGTATCCTACAATTTTATTTTACTATATAAATATATATTATTTCAATATGAAATAAATATAATTATTAGTTTACTTTATTTAATTATTAATATATAATACATTGCATATAAGGAGATATTATTATGACAAAAGATAGAATAACTTTTAATAAAAAACTTCAAAATGAAAAAGAATATAAAGCATTTATAGATCATGATGGTAATTTTGAAACTATAAATGTTCCATATGATATAGATAATCCTGAAGGAGCTTTTAATACAGAAGATACAATAACACAAATGGAAGATTATATGAGAAAATCTATGAAATTACTTTCTAGAAATGGTATTCCATTTGATAAAGTAGCTTTAACTACTGATGTTGGTTTTCTATGTAAAAAGAGTTTCGTAGATAGAATAACTACTATTTCAAAAAGACTAAATGTTTTAAGAGGATACCTTCCAAGAGAAGAAGAAGAGCAAAAAGAAATAGAAAATTTACAAGAAGATATATACTATTTAATATATTCTAGTTTAGTATCAAGTTTTGATAAAGTATATGTTCCTGTAGATTTTAGATTAAACTTAGAAAAGAGTTCATTTAGTAGTGAAGGACAAGATAATATAGGAAAAGATTATACTAAAACATATCAAGAAATAGATGATTTTATTAAAAACAATTCTGTAGAAGGAATAGTTGATTTAAGAAGATTTATAGACACATTAACTAAATATGGTTATTTAGTTAGATCTAATGATAGAAGAAATAATGGACATTTTAGAAATGTTGAAAACTACTTACTATCATATATTAGAGGTTATGATAAAAACAGTTGTAAAACAAGTACTAAATTAACTGTAGTAGCAGATCTATCTACTGATAAAAGACTAACATATAAAAGCAAAGAAAAAGACAATAATTAATTATTGTCTTTTTTATTTTTTTTCTTAAATATAACTTTTAATCCATCTAATATTGAGCCTTTTCCTTTAGGTGTATCTCTTTCTATTTCTATACCTTTAGGTATTTCCATATTTATTTCACCACATTTATATAAAAGAAAATCTCTTAAAGAAAATAATTGAAGAGCTAATCTATTAAATCTCTTTGACATAACACTTTTTTCAGTAGCATCAGTTAATGAAAAATACATTTCTCTTGTCTTTTTTAACTCTTCTTGTCTCTTTTCAATTAATCTTTTTAAGTCATCTACAGATAAATGTTTTATTTCATCAAAATCTACAAATGTTTCTACTCCATTAACAGTCTTAATATCTTTTTCTTCTTTAAATTCAAGTAATTCAAATCTGTTACTATTATCAACAATTGTTACACCAGTTAACATACCCATTTTATCAAGTAAACATAAAGGAATTCCAATTTCTGCATCAAATAAATACATTACATCTTGTTTATGTACATATACTTTTCCATCTTTGTTAAATTTCATATTATTTCTCCTTTTTTAATACTAATTAATATAATATTTAAAACATTATTTGTCAAATAAAAACTAGTTATAAGCTAGTTTTATTTACCTCCAAATGAGATTCTATTTTCTATATCTTTAATAAATATATAATATTGATCTAACGTACTTTTTAGATTAACTAATTCTAATGCTTTATCAGATACTATATCATTATACCTTCCCTCTTTTATAAAATCTAATTGTTTATATGCTTTATTACCATTTCTAACAGCAGTATTAATACTATTAGATAATTCAGATGCTTTATCTTCTAAAACAGAAACCTTACTTCTTAACATACCTAATAATTCTTGTTTATCCTCTTTATTTAAAGAATTCATAGAATCCTGATATAATTTTTGAGTTTTATCAAGCGTAGGTTTAATAGAATTTATACCTGTTGCTGCTCTTTGTATAAATGTGTTTAGGGTTTGACTATACTTTGTTAATCTATCTATTAATTCAATTTCATTATCTGCTTTAGCTTTTTCTATTTTAGTTACTATTTTATCTTTTACATTCTCAGTAGTAGTAATAGTAGCCTCATATTCAGAAATTTCTTTTTTTAGTATAACACATTTATCTATTGTTTCAATTATACTATTTAATTCCATAATTATACCTCTATTTATATTATATCAAAATAAAATAAAAAAAGAATCTTATGATTCTTTTAATTTACAGTGGTACCCCAGGAGGGATTCGAACCCCCGACCGCCGCCTTAGAAGGGCGTTGCTCTATCCAACTGAGCTACTGAGGCAAATACTTGTCCTTGAACGGACAAATAAATAATAACACAAATTAAACTCTATTTCAAGAGTTATTTTCTTGAAACATATTTTCCATCTGAAGTAGAAACTACAACCTCATCATCTATATTAATAAATAATGGAACTTTAATAGTTAAACCGTTTTCTAATTCAGCATCTTTTTGTGCATTAGTTGAAGTATTACCTTTAACAGCATCTGTAGTAGAAACAACTTTATAATCAATTTTATCTGGAAGATTAACTCCTAATAATTCATCATTAAAGTATACAAGTTCTACTTCTAAATTTTCTTTTAAGAATTTAGCTTCGTCTTCTATTTGTTTTTCTGGTAATGTAACTTGTTCATATGTATTCATATCCATAAATACATATTCATCACCAGTTGAATATAAATAACTCATTTGTACTTTAGTAATATTAGCTTTTTCAAGTTTAATATTAGTATTCATAGTTTTTTCTAATGTTGTACCTGCTCTTAAGTTTTTAAGT
>JAFWEE010000015.1 GCA_017515795.1 Bacilli bacterium | reverse complement strand
ATGGAGCAAGTGAGGAGAATCGAACTCCCGTCTCAGCCTTGGCAAGGCCACGTACTAACCGTTGTACTACACCTGCAAATCATGGAGGACCTAGTCGGATTTGAACCAACGATCAGGGAGTTGCAGTCCCGTGCCTTACCACTTGGCTATAGGTCCATCGCATGTTTAATTATATCAAATTAATTGTTTAAATACAACAATTTTTATTCATCTTTATATGGTTTTTCTTCTTCTTGATCAAAACTATAAGATAATGTTGTTTCTTCAGCTTCAGTATAGTTTTTCTTACCATATTTTTCTTTAATACGAAGTAAGTATTCTGATAGATTAGTCTCTATTTCAGGTAATGCTTTTGGATCAATATTAGATAATGCTATAAATTCTTTAACAGTATCTATATATACTTTACCAAATATAATTCCCTTATATACAGAGAAATCATTAAATAAATCTGGAGTAACAGATTTTAAATTATATCCAAATATTACTCTCTTTTGAGCTACCATAATTCTTTTATTAGTTAAAGCAACTAAACAAGTTGAAAAAATATCAAATGGATTTGGATTCTTTTGAGCAGCAAATAAATAGAATATTTCTTCATCACTATTTAAATGCTTTTCCATAATTTTTGCATGTTGTTTAATTCTCCATGCAATAGTAAATGAATATTTACTTAAAAAATCATCTGCTAACTTATATACATTTTTTTCCATATTAATTACCTCTCTTACATCTATTTAATACTTCTAAAGTTTCAATAGCTAAGTATTTAGCTTTTTCATCATCTTCATCATATTCTTTTAATAATTCTATAGCTTCTTCCATATCAATAAAGAAACCTCTTAAACTATCTTGTTTTTCTAACTTAGTTTGATGAAAATATTCTATATCATCAGATCTAGTAACACCTGTAAAATAATAAGTATTAACTAATCTATTTTGAATAGTTCCATCTACTATATCATAATCTCTAAGATAATTCTTAACTAATAAGAATGGTTCATCACTATCTAAAACTACATCTATATTAGTTTCTTCTTTAACTTCTCTAATAATAGTGTCTTTTGGAGTTTCTCCTTGTTCCATTTTACCACCTGGTAAAAAGTAAACTCTATTGAATCTACATAGAACAAATTCACCACTAGTATTTCTAAGAACAATTCTAGCTTTATCTAAAACTTCAGTTATCTCATCTGGTTTTAGTCTTGATTTATTAAATACTACTTCTTCCATATTGTTCCTCCTACTTTAAGTATAACATATATATTAGATTAAGTTAAATCTTTCTTTTATTTTTTCTTTACCAATTAATTTTAATAATTCATATAGGTCTGGAGTCATAGATCTAGTTGTTAAAGATACTCTAATAACAGTAGACACATCTGCTACATTACCTTTATAATTATCTGGATTTTCTTTATAATCTTTCATATTTGATGCATAACCTAATTCATCACATAATTTTTGAATGTTACTGAACCAAGTTTCTTTATCATCGTTATCATTATAATATTTATCAATATAAGTATTTATTATATTTCTAATTTCATCTTTATCAGTTATAGACCCAAAATCATATCCTGCATCATCTCTATACTTTTCAAATAGTTCATCATACATATACCAAATTTGACCTTTAACATCAGAATACTTTTCATAATCTTTTCTTGGTTTCTTTTGTTCTCTTTCTATGTTAAAGATTTCTTTAGAATAATCAGGATATTTTTCTAAAATATCTTTTAATTCTTCATCATAGTTTTTAGCATAATCTAATGCAGCATCATATACTTCATCTTTAGTAAGTCTACTAATATAATTTTTAGAAATATTATATAACTTAGGTAAATCATATAAAGTACCTGCTGATGAAGAACACTTCTTGAAATCAAATTTGAAGTCAGATATTTTTCCATTTGGATTTTGATCTAACCAACCTTCAAAATTTGAATTAGTAATAGTAGCTAAATAAAGCATTATAGCTTCTGTTGGTATACCATTTTCAGGATAAAATGCAAGTGTTGCTTCTGGATCTAATCTCTTACTTAGTTTTCTAACTGTACCATTATCATTTTTAGTAAGTGGTGCTAAATGTGCATACTTAACTGGTTCAAATCCTAACATTTCAAATAATTGTAAATGTTTAGGAACTGATGATACCCATTCATCTCCTCTTATTACATGTGTAGTTTTCATTAAATGATCATCTATTACATGTGCAAAGTGATATGTTGGAAGTCCATCACTTTTAATAATAACTTCATCAATATCATTTTCAGGCATTTCTATAGTACCTTTAATTAAATCATTAAATCTAACTTTATTAAAGAAACTTCCTGGAGATTTTATTCTTATAATATAACTTTCTCCATTATTAATTCTTTCTATAGTTTCTTCTTTAGAAAGATTTCTATCTTTAGCATATCTACCATATATACCAAGTCTTTCTTTATTAGCAGATTGTTTTAATCTTATTTCTTCTAATTCTTCTTTTGATAAGAAAGATGCATATGCTTTTTCTTCTTCGATTAATTTTTTAGCATAAGCTTTATATATATCTTCTCTTTGTGTTTGAATATATGGACCATATTCTCCTTTATATTCAGTTTCAGATATAGCACCTTCTGTAAAATTAATACCAAAAGGTCTAATAGCATCTAATATCTTTTCAATACCATTTTCAACAGTTCTAGATGTATCTGTATCTTCTATTCTTAAAAAGAATACTCCATTAGTTTGATTAGCAAATACCATAGACATGAAATTTTGAAATAAATTACCCATATGTGGAAGTCCAGTAGGACTAGGTGCATATCTAGTAACTATTGCTCCTTCTGGTAAATTTCTTTCAGGGTACATTGCTTCATATTCTTCCCAGGTATGTTTTACATTAGGTAATAGAAAATCTGCATATTCTTTATTTGTCATTTTTATTCCTCCTTAAAACGAAAAAAATACCTACGATGTAGGGACTATTAATAGCGGTACCACCCTACTTCATAGATATTTCTATGCTCTTTTAGTTATAACGCTAACTAGCGAATAAACTCCAAAGTTTCTTCAAATAAATATCTTAACTTATTTTCACCTAACATAAGCTCTCTACATAAGTATTTATTTTACTCTTCTTCTTCCTCGTTTTTATACATGTATTTTAACATAGTTAATCTAATTTAACAATAGTTTTATTGTTTATAGAATATAAATAAATGTTAACCTCTTTATCTTTAATAGAAGATATATAATCTTTATACTCTTTTAATTGTTTATTATAGGTTTCATCTTCTATATTACTAAGTTTATAATCAATTATATCTATATGATCTGAATACTCTATCATAAGGTCTATTATACCATTAATAATCTTATTATCTTTTTCATAACTAAACTCTAATTCTTTATATACTGTGGATTTAGGATCATAATTGTATACACTTAAGAAATCTTTAACTCTATTATCCACAGGATTATTAAAGTCTTCATATTCAAATATCTTGTGGATTTTAGTTCCTTCTTCCATTAATTTAGATTCATCCACAGTAATTAATTTTACATCTTTAGATGCTTTCTCTTTATTTAATAAAACTGAGATATCTTCTAACTCATCAACTTCAATTACTTCATTATTTGATGGAAGTTTTATTTCTTTGCCAGTTTCTATTTCATAATCTTTAGTTAAATTATAGTCTTCTATATCAATATTAGTAGTATACTCTTTTAAACTAAAAGTAATTGATGATAATATATCCTGGAAAGACTTGTAAGATAATCTTATTTCATTTTTTACGATACCATTATCATAATTATTATTTCTTTCCTCATCAAGGTTTAAATCACAAAGAAGTATCATCTTTTCTTTTGCTCTAGTTAATGCAACATATAAAAGTCTTAATTTTTCTGATACAACTTCTTTTATATAATTATCTTTGATTAGTCTTTTAACTATAGTATCCTTTATACCTTCTTTAAATACAGGAATATAAATACCATATATTTCATCATAGATAATTCTCTCTTGAACATCACTAAATACAAATTCAGAATATAATCCAGAATAATAACAAATGTTATATTCAAGACCTTTAGATTTATAAATAGTCATTAGTTTAACTGAGTTACTATCTTCCATCTTAGATTGTACTTCAATTTTAAGACCTTCATCTAAAAGATTATCTAAATATTCATTAAAGTATTCAATATTGTTATTTTTAATTGTTTTAGAAAAATTAATAATATACTCTATAGCAGTTAATTTATTATCTATGTCTCCTACTCTAGGTAGTTTATTAATAATATCCAATCTATTAATTATTAACTCAATAATATCTGATACTGGTAAATAATCTATTTGATTAGATATATCTTTTAAAGTAATAAATACTTCATCATTCTTATATGTGTCTTCTTTGATTAAATCAAATATCTTTTCATCATCATATTCAAATAAGAAACTTCTAATTAAAGATACATATGCATGTTTAAATGAATTATCATAGTTATTATTTTTAATATTAATTAATAATGAAATAATATTTTTAATAAGTATAAATATTTCATCATCATTAATCTTTTCATCTTTATATATTTCAAGTGGAATCTTAAAATAATTAAATACTTTCTTATAAGTATCATAATTAGTAGATCTATCCATTAAAATTACAAAGTCTTTATATTCAGCATTTCTAATTACATTTTCATCTTTATCATATACTTTATAATTAGAACTAATTTTATCTATTATATCTTTAGCAATAATAAATGCTTCATATTCTTCTTTCTTAAACTTTAAATCTTTTTTAAAGTCATAATTATATATTTCAAAATTACTATTTTGAGATTTTAATATATTTTCTGAATAAGATAAATTACCAAATTGTAACTGATTCTCTAAATAATTAGTGCCTCCGATTACATTATCCATTACTAAATTAAATATAAGATTTATATTAGTAAGAGTTTCTTCTCTAGATCTAAAATTCTTATTTAAATCTATTTTCATACCACCATCATTATTCTTATATTTATCATATTTATTTTTAAATATAGATGGATTAGCATTTCTAAATCTATATATAGATTGTTTTAAATCTCCAACCATATATACATTATTATTTTCTATTAATGAAATAAATTCTTCTTGTAAATTATTAGTATCCTGATACTCATCTATCATTATTTCTTTATAACTATTCTTTATTTCATTTCTAACTTCAGTATTTTCTTTGATTAATTTAATAACTAATTTTTCTATATCATTAAATGTATATAAATCATTTTCAAATTTATATTTATCTATCTCTTCATCTAGTTTTAATATAATATTAATAATTGATTTAACATAAGAATATGTATT
>JAFWEE010000014.1 GCA_017515795.1 Bacilli bacterium | reverse complement strand
AATTAAATAAATTAGAATTCGTATTTTCATTTATAGAAGTATATTCTCCATCTAAAGATATATAGTCTCCATATTCCAAATTTATATCACTTTTTAAATAGTAATTTACTACTGTCTTTTTATTACTTTTAATAATTAAGGTTAACTTATCATCTTTATATTTAATACTTGTTATATAGCCCTCTAAATGAGTATTAGATATACTTCTTGGATTAAATACTCTTATATAAATAAAAGAATAGATAATTATAATTAAAAAGAATAAGATTAATATCTTATTCTGCAATAATATTATCTTTAATCTTTTCAAATATAGAGTCTCCTATACCAGATATATTCTTTATATCTTCAATAGTATTAAACTTATTATTTTTTCTATATTCTATTATCTTATCTGCTTTAGATTCACCAATACCTGTTAAAGTCATTAATTCTTCCTTAGAAGCAGTATTAATATTTATTTTGCCTGTAATATTACTCTCTTCTTTAATAGTATTATTCTTAGCGCAAGCATCATTAGAAGTATCTGGACATATTATTTTTTCTTCTACCTTTTTAATTATCTCTTTAGATGGTAATAATTTTTCTTTATATTCTTTTATTTGATCATTAGAATAAACAATAATATACATTTCATCTTTTACTTTTTTACTTAAATTTAGAATAGATGTATCTGCTTTATCAGTTAGACCTCCTGCCATATTAATTACATCTATTATTCTTTTACCTGGTTCTACTTCATATACTCCTGGATTATTTATTTCTCCTTTTATATCTACAAAGTAATTACTAATAGATGTTTCTTCTGCTTTTACATATTTTGGATTATATAAAGAAGCTAATGTAATTATAATTAATGCTATTAAGATAATTAATAATTTATTTTTCAAATAAAAACACCTCCTAATAGATATATTATCTATTAAGAGGCATTATTCCATTAATCTAATACTTTTCTTTTTCTTTCATCATAGTTTTCTATAGATACTCTTTGTACTATTGCAAGTCCTATAGAAACAGTTAATGCAAATGATCCACCATAACTAAGAAATGGAAGTGGAACTCCTGTTAAAGGAAGTAATCCAAGTACACCAACTAAATTTATTACTACATGAGAGAATATAAATACTGCTACTCCAAAACATAACATTTGATTTTGAATATTACTACTATTCTTACCTACTAATATAATTCTATATATAATTAATAAATATATTAGTATTAAAACTATACCTGTTATTAAACCAAATTCTTCTACTATAATTGGGAATATAAAATCTGTATATGCTTCTGGTAAATATAAATATTTTTGTTTACTATTACCAGGAGATACAGAAAATAATTTACCACTATTAATAGCTATATAACCATTACATACTTGATATCCAGTATTCTCTTGATATCTAGTACATGGTTTTAAGAAATTAAATCTATCTAATTGAGTTCTTGTTAACATACTATCCTTAAATATTAGTACTACTATAGCAAGAATAAATATTAAACCTAGTCCAAACATAGTTATATAAAACTTATATTTTTTTAATACTGGAGCCATATAATATAAAGAAGCTACTATTACAAATAGTATTAATCCAGTACCAGCATCTGGTTGAAGGAATGTAAGAAATGTCATTAAGGCTCCAATTATTATTGGAATAGATGTTGTTAAAAGAGTTCCTACTCTCTTATAAGTTAATTTATAATAAACACTCATAAATATAATAATACCTACTTTAGCAAACTCTGATGGTTGAAACCCAAATCCAAACACATAGAACCAACTCTTAGCACCATTACTTTCTCCTCCTACTAAAAGAAGAAGTCCTAAGAATGCTATTAACGCAATTGCGCCTGGTAATATATATCTTTTATATCTGGATGTTGGTATTTGTATAATAATAATTGTAGCTATTAAAGATATAACAAGTATTATTAATTGTTTATAAAAATATGTAGTATTACTACCTGTATTTAAATATGACTTCATTGATGATGCATCAAAGATCATAAATAAACCAAATATAAACATTATAAAACTAAATAACAATAAAACTTTATCTAACTTATTTAATAATCTAGTCATATTCTTACCTCTAATATAATAATATCATAGAATTTATACATAAAACCTCAGTATAACATTATGTTTACACATGTTTAAAAATTTGATTTTTTTAAATAATTTGATATAATACTTGTGTGTTAAGGGGTGAAACTATGCTTAAAACAAAGGATATTATTGATGAATTTGATCCTAGGATAAGATTAGTAAGTAAAGATGTTACTTTTCCTTTAGATGATAAAACTAAAAAAGTAATAGCTGACTCTATTGAAATGCTTAGACTAAGTCAAATTGAAGAATACTCTAAAAAATATGATTTAAGACCTGGTATGGGACTATCTTTAATCCAACTAGGTATCACTAAAAGAATATTTGTTATAGTTTATGAGTATGAAGAAGGCAAATTTGAAACTTATACCGTAATAAATCCTAAGATATTATCTGAATCGGAAGAAAAAATATATGTATCTGAAGGAGAAGGATGTTTATCTGTTAATAGACCAGTTGAAGGTATAGTTCCAAGAAGTGCTAGAATAAGTGTTGAATACTATGATATAGATGGTAATAAGATTAATACTAGATTTAGAGAAGAACTAGCAATAGTATTCCAACATGAATATGATCATTTAAATGGTATATTATTTTGCGATAGAATTGATAAAAAGAATCCATTTAAATATAAAGATGTTTATAGAGGTATATAAAAAAGATGTGATTAATCACATCTTTTTATTTTTCCATGAGACTCTAAATATTCAATAGATTCTTCACTAACAATTTTATCTTTCTTCATAATCTTAATTGCTTTACAGTTAAAATCTTTAACCGAATAATTATCTTTAGTTTTATATAAAGTAACTAATTCATCTATAGACTTTAATGTCTTCTTAGTAAAGTGAGATAATATAGGAGTATGTTTTAACATATATCCCCCTATTTTAGATTCAGATACTGGTTTTATTTGATGAAACTTCTCTGAAAAGAATATTGGACCTGATAATATAAATAAAACTATAAATACAATTACATAATATTCAATAGCACCAAGAATAAGTCCTAATATCTTAGATGGTATAGCAAGTATAACAGTTGCTTTGAAGAACTTTTCTATAATAGAACTTGCTTTAATAAGTAAGAATAAAACTATACTTAGTAAACAATAAATAATTAAGAATGAAATAAATTCATATACAAGTATATTAAATACTGTATAGTCTTCTAGAATACCAAAAGATAAAAATGGTAATCTTTGATATAAGAATACTGATAAAGGATTCTTAAGTAGGAATGATAATACTACTACTAAAATCATTCCTATAGTCATTACTGCTTGTTTAACTACTCCTCTTTTAAAACCAACAATAGCTCCACATATAATAACCAAAATTATAATAATATCTACTAAATTCATATTTATACCTCTTTTCTATTAATAAATTTAATATATTCTTCTACCATATCTCCATCATGCATAGATTCTGGTAAATTATTTATATTAAAGAATTCTAACTTTAATGACTCATTATCCATTTTAATAGTTAACCTACTAGGTTCTAATTTAACCATATAAAGAGAACTATTGTTATAACATACATCTCCATTAGGATATGTTCTTTTTCTTTCTTCTCCGGATAAAGTATCTATTAAAATAAGTTCATCTTCTTCTACTTTAATACCTGTTTCTTCATATAATTCACGAACAGCAGTAGTTCTAAGTCTTTCACCAAGATCTTGGCAACCTCCAGGTAATCCCCATCTTCCATTATCAGATCTTTGTTGTAATAAGATTTCATTCTTATCATTTACAACAATAACAGATGATCCCGTTTGAATAAATGGTATATGAGATAATCTTTCATCTAAGGCCATTCTAAACAAAACTGGATATCCTCCATAATTAGCGCTTAAATCAAGTAATTCTTCCTCACTTAAAGAAGTGACTAAATCTACAAATTCTTCGTGAGTGTATTCTCTCATCTTCTTATATTCCATATATACACCTCTATAGTCATTATACTATATTTTTTAACAAAATATATAATTATTATGATAAAATAGATGTATAGAGGTGTTAATATGACTATATCATTTAAAGTTAGCGACAAATTAAAAGAAGAATTAATTAAACATTTTGAAGATAAAAAAAGAGATAAGACTCCTATGTATGCAATATTTCAAGCAGATGAAGAAGATACAGTAGTTACTCTTTATGAATCTGGTAAAGTAGTATTTCAAGGTATATCTGCAGATGTAGATGCTAATTATTGGAAAGAAACTGAAAAGATACTTACTGGTTCTTATCCAGAAGAAAAAGAAAAAAAAGAAAAGAAGGAAGAAATAGATAATACTGATTACTACTTTATCTCATCTATTGGATCAGATGAAGTTGGTACAGGAGATTATTTTGGACCTATTATAGTTACAGCTTCCTTTGTAGATAGAAAAGATATTACATTCTTAGAAGAACTAGGAGTTAGAGATTCTAAAAAAGTAACTGATGAAAAAATAGAAAAGATTGCCCCTACTCTTATTGAAAAGATTCCTCATTATTCATATATATTAACTAATGAAGAATATAATAAGATGCAAGATTCTGGTAATAATATGAATAAAATAAAATCAATACTTCATAATAAATGTATACTTGGTTTATTAAAAGAAAATAACTTCTCATATGATATGGTTGTTATAGATCAATTTACACCAAAAAGAAATTATTATGGATATTTAAAAGATGAAGCTAATGTATTTAGAAAAATAACATTTACTACTAAAGCTGAAGATAAATGTTTATCAGTTGGAGTATCCTCTATTATAAGTAGATATATGTTTTTAAAAGAAATGGAAAAGTTATCTAAGAAAGTTAATATATTTCTTCCTCTTGGAGCTTCTACTGTAGTAGATGAAACTGGTAAGAAAATAGTAGAAAAATACGGAAAAGAAAAACTTAACGAGATCGCTAAGTTAAACTTTAAGAATACAGAAAAGATCCTAAACTAGGATCTTTTTATTATCTAAAAAATGCCATATAAACTAGGAATCCTGTTAAAGCAAATACTATAACAGTTCCAGATATTTTAGATGCTTTATTTTCATTATTTTTAATACCAAGCATATAACTTATTGCAAGTCCTCCTACTAAGCCACCTATATGAGCAGCGTTACTAATACCAGGATGAACAAATCCATATGCTAAGTTAATAGCTATAACAGTTAATGCTGATGAAATAATTTTATTTCCAATATAACCTCTATAAGTATAACCAAAGTATAATAATGCACCCATTAAACCAAATATAGCACCAGATGCTCCAGCAGTTATAGTATTATCACTTTGAAATATTAATACAAATAATGATGCTGTAATAGCACTATAAAAGTATATTAATACAAACTTTAATTTACCAAAGAAATATTCTATATTTTGGCCAATTATAAACAAAGAATATAAATTACATAATAAATGAACAACTCCAATATGAAGGAATGCACAAGTTATTAATCTATAATAATCACCATTCTTAGTAAGCATACCCATATTAGCACCAAATTTAAGAAGTGTTGCTTTATTTTCAGAACCATTACCTATAATATACATTAATGCAAATACAATAATATTTATAACAGCAAATATAATAGTCATAATCTTATCATTCTTTTTACTAAACATATTATTACTCTTCTCACTTTCTTTTATATTTTTATCACTAATATCAGATGCTATCTTAGCAAATAATTCAGTATCTTTTTCTTCATATACCATATTATCTTTAATATCTATATATTCTTTTTGAACTATTTCATTCTCATAAATATCTTTTTCTTTTTCTACTCTTACATATTTAAATTTATTTTCAGGATTATCTTCTATAACAAGATCTTCATCCATATACATATAAAAAGATAATACTTTCATAGAAAGAGATAATGTTTTTTTCTTTATTTGGCTTAAAATACTTTGAGTCTTTAATAAATCTAAATTATATTGTTCTATATTAATAATCTTATTTAATACAATTCTTATTATTTTATAATTTTCATCATTATTCTCAAGCCATATTTCATTTTCTATACCATTAATTATTATTGGTTTATAATTTCTATTAACTATAAAATAATGCATTAATTTCATAGATAAGACATCTTGACTTTTTACTCTTCTCATAAATCCTCCTACCTATACATATCTAATATTTTATTAAATTCATCTTCTGGATCTACTTTAAATGTCATTTCTTCTTTAGTAGTAGGATGAATAAATGTAATTGAATATGCATGAAGCATTTGCCCATAATTATCTATATTCTTACCACCTAGATATACAGGATCATTTATAATAGGATGCCCTATATATTTCATATGAACTCTAATTTGATGAGTTCTACCAGTATCAAGAATACATTCTAATAATGTGGCTTCTTTAAATCTTTCAAGTACTTTAAAATGAGTTATTGCTTCTTTAGAATTATCAGGAGTAACACACATCTTCTTTCTATCATTTTTATCTCTACCTATAGGAGCATCTATAGTTCCAGTATCATGAGGTATAACTCCTTTTACTAAAGCAATATATTTTCTCTTTATTTCTTTTTTCTTTAATTCTTCAGCTAATATTAAATGTGCCTTATCATTTTTAGCTACTATTAGAAGTCCTGATGTATCTTTATCAATTCTATGAACTATACCAGGTCTATATTCACCATTAATAGTGCTTAATTTACTATGATTCATAAGAGCATTAACAAGTGTTCCTGAATGATTTCCATTACCAGGATGTACTACTATTCCACTTTTCTTATTAATAACTATTACATCATCATCTTCATATACTATATCTATAGGAATATCTTCTGCTTCTACATGCATATTTTCTTCTACTATAGTAATATCTATTTCATCACCATCAGATACTATATATGAATTCTTAGATTCTTTACCATTAACTAAAACATTACCTGTTTTAATTAAACTCTGAATCTTAGATCTAGTAAGATCCATATCTTCATTATCAAATATATATTTGTCTAATCTTTCATTATTAGAATCACTAACTATTATTTTCATGTTTTTCACCAACTTTTTCTTTTTTAAATATTAATAAAAGGGCTCCTATTACAATAAAGGAATCAGCTATATTAAATATTGGAAAATAATAATTAAATATTTTAATTCCAATATAATCTATAACATATCCAAATAAAACTCTATCAATTAAGTTTCCTATAAGGCCTCCTATTATAAAAGAAAACTCTATATTATATTTATTATGTTTTTTAACATAATAAATAATTAATCCTAGGAATATTAAACTAATTAGTATAAGAATAATTCTTTGACCAAACATAATAGAAAAAGCAGCACCTTTATTATGAACATTAGTTAAATAAATGATATTCTTTAAAACTTTAATAGTTTTATCTAAAGAAATATATTTATTAACTAACAATTTAACTACTCTATCTATTATTACTATAAGAATACTTAATGTGCAAAATATACTTATTTTCTTTTTCATAAAAGCTCCTTATAAATTTAATAAAAACATTTCAAATCCAAAGTTTGAATCTACTTTTCCAGTTACTATATTATAGTTTAAATCTGCTAATTGTTCTAGTTTCTTGGTAGACTCTTCTATAGATACTAAAGAATTCTTAGCAAGTTTAATTCTATATGGATGTTCTTTTAATTTAGATATTATTTCATCATCTTTATATCCATTTTTAACCATTAATTTAACTTCTAATATAAGTCTATATTGATTTGATAAAGTAACCATTAATTTAAATGGATCTTCACCCATTCTAATAAGATTATTATATGTATCTATTAGTTTTTCTTTTTCACCATTAACAACCATATTAGTTAAATCAAATATATTATCATTTATATTAGATGTTATTACTTTATCAATATCTTCACTTGTAATATTTTTATTATCTTTTTTATACACAAATAATTTATTTAGTTCATTTGTTATTATAGATAGATTATATAAAGATCTTTTAAGGATAGTTTCTATATCTTTTCTATCTATTTTAAATCCATTTTCTTTAATATATTCATATACATAATTACTTAAATCATAGTTTTCTATTTTATTACATACTATTACTTTACTAACTTTTTTAAGAGATTTAACTATCTTCTTTCTTTCATCTAATTTTTCATTTCTAACAATAAAAATTAGATAAACATCTTTAAAAGCATTTTCTATATATCTTAAGAAATTCTCATCATTTTCTAATTTTCCTTCAGAAGTTAAAAATGTAGAATTATCACAAATGATTACTTTTTTATCATCAAACATACTAACAGTAGAAGCATCTATTAATACTGATTCTATTGAATCAGTATCTAAATTATATCTACTAATGTTATCGTTTGAATTAATACTCTTTAGTATTTCATTTAGATTCTTATTAATTAAATAATCTTCATTACCATATATCAAGAAAATATTATTCATTTATATCAGTCCTAACTAAATATTTTGTGCTTTAAACTATCTTTATCATGAATACCATTTAAATAATCTTTAACTTGTATTCTATTTTTCCCCTCTTCTTTTATTTCAGTAATAATTATTTCTCCATCAGATGTTTTAATACCTATTCCATCAGGATATATATTAGTAATTTCACCATTAGTTCCATCTGGTTTACTATCTGATATTCTAGAATTATATACTTTAAATACTTTTCCATCTAATGAAGTGTAAGCTACAGGCCAAGGATTAAGACCTCTAATCTTATTAAATACTTCTTTTGATGTCTTATTAAAATCTAGATGTTCATCTTCTCTAGATACATTATAACCATATGTTGCTTCTTCATTATTTTGCTTAATTGGATTAATATCTCCACTTTCTAATTTTGGAAGAAACTCTATTATCATATTAGATCCAAGTTCACTTAATTTATCATGTAATGTTTCTACATTATCAGAATCTAATATATCTATTTCTTTTTGATAAAGAATATCTCCTTCATCCATCTTTTCATTCATATACATAATAGTAATTCCTGTTTTAGAATCACCATTAATAATAGACCAATGTATTGGAGCACCTCCTCTTAGTTTAGGTAAAAGTGATGCATGTATATTTATACATTTATATTTAGGAAACTCTAATAATTCTTTTGGTATTATTTGACCATATGCACATGTAACTATTACATCAGGATTATAAGAAAGAATTTCTTCATAATCATTTCTTATTTTATCTGGTTGAAATACAGGGATACCTTTTTCTAATGCATATTCCTTAACAGGAGAAAACTTAATTTCTTTTTTTCTACCTACTTCTTTATCAGGTTGAGTAACAACTAGTACTACTTCATAATTATCATCTAATTTTTTTAAAGGCCCTACAGCAAACTCTGGTGTGCCCATATAAACTATTCTCATAATTACCCCCCTAAAATAAATTAATAATGTCTTTAATAGTAATTACTACCATTAAAATCATTAATAATATAAATCCAATTCCATTAATAATACTTTCTACTTTTAGTGGAACTTTTTTTCTAGTTATTTTTTCAATTATAAGAAGGAATGCTCTTCCTCCATCAAATGCAGGGAATGGAAGTAAATTCATAAATCCAACATTTATAGATAAGTATGCAGTTAAATATAAAAGTAATAACATACTTCCTTTAGCCATACCTACTACAGAATATATACCTACTGGACCAGATACAGCATTAAATCCTAGTTTACCAGTAAATAAACTTATAATAACTATAATTAATTGTTTAAATATTGATACTAACTTACTAAATGCATATTTAACTGATGGAATAAATCCTTTTTCTTCCTTAGTACTAACAGATATACCAAAGTATTTATTACCATCTTCTAGTTTCTTTGCTTTAATTTTATACTTTTCTATCTTTTTAGAATCTTTCTTTTCAATTTCTACATTAATAGGTTTTTCAGTACCATTAATAGCTACCCATAAAATAATATCATCATCATTTTTTACTTTATGCCCATTAATAGAAATAAGTTTATCACCATTTCTAGCACCAGTTTCATATAATGGTAAATCTTTTGATAAATGAGTTAATTTATTACTACTAAAATCACATCCATAAACTAAACCCATTATAAATAATAGAATTAATCCTAAAATAAAGTTATTAAATACACCTGCTACCATAATCATAAACTTTTGATGGAATTTCTTATTATATAGTTTTTGATCTTCAGGTACTTTTACTTTAGGTTTTTCATCTTTTTTCTTCTTTTTTTTGTCATCTTCTTCATCTTCATATTCTTCACCTGCAAGCATTACATATCCACCTAAAGGTAAAGCTTTAATCATATATTCAGTCTCATCATTCTTTCTTTTAAAAGAAAAAAGTTTTGGACCAAATCCAAGTGAAAATTCATGAACATATACTTTATTTAACTTTGCAGTTATAAAATGACCAAATTCATGAATTAATACTATTAATCCTAATATTGCTAAAAATATTAAAAGTGTTATTAAATGGCTCATTACATCCTCCTATAAAATTATTGCTTTTATGATCCAAAACATAATAGATACAAATATTAAACTATCGAATCTATCTAATATTCCTCCATGTCCTATTATTAAATTACTATAATCTTTAATACCAAATTCTCTTTTAATAGAACTAAATACTAAGTCTCCTACTTCACCTACTATAGATAAAGCAAAAGTAATTAATGAAATAATTAATACATCACATCCAGGATCTACCATATATAAATAATAAAATACTGGAATAATAGTACCAAATATTGCTCCTATAATAGCACCTTCTATTGTTTTATTTGGAGACACTCTTTCTATTAATTTATGTTTACCAAATAAAGAACCTCCAATAAATGCAAATGTATCAGTTAATATTGGTATTAATAAAACATATACAAAATGATGAATACTTTCTAATCTTATATCTTTTATAATATAAAAAGATACCCCCATAAATATAATACATGCAAGAACAAAACAAGCATTCTTAAAAGTAAATTCTTTCCCTGTAACCATAGAAGCAGTTAAAAAAACTAATATAGTTAATCCTATAGCATATATTAGATAATCATAACTAAATATAATCATTAATAAACATAGATAACTAAATATTTCTAATATAATATGTAATTTCTTATCTTGTTTATATAAATTATTTAATTCCCATAATCCAAGAACAGAAACTATTCCTATAAGAACACTATAATAAACGCCTCCAAGTATTAAAAGTGGTACACATATTAATAGCATTAGTGCTATACCTATTATTCTCTTTTTCATTCATTATCACCTTTATAATTATAACATTTTTATATTTATTAAACAATAAAAGTATTAGAATTCTCTAATACTTTTTTACTTTATTTCTTCTATTTTCATGTAATTAGTATAATTAACAGATAATGGAAAACTTCCCACTATTACTATTACACCTTTATCTTTTTTAAGCATAACTCTATATGCTTTTTTAGATAATTCTATTAATTCTTCAGTAGAAGACATAACTCTTGTATAAACAGGTATAATTCCATAATTTATACTTAATCCTCTAGCAACATATTCATTAGGACTAATAGCTACTACTGGACATGCAGGTCTATAGCTACTAATTAATTTAGCAGTTAATCCTGATGTTGTAGAACATACTATTGCATCAGCACATATATTATTAGCAGATGATACTGCAGAATATGAAATAGCTTTTGAAATAGTATTTCCTTTATTAATTGAATTTTTTAAGAAATGTAAATAATCTATTTCTTTTTCTGTAGATTCTATTATCTTTTTCATAGTTTCAACTGTTATAACAGGATACTTTCCAATAGCAGTTTCAGAAGATAACATTAATGCATCTACTTGATCATTAACTGCTGCTGCTACATCTGATACTTCTGCTCTTGTTGGCCTAACATTATCTTTCATTGATGCAAGCATTTCGGTAGCAATAATAATTACTTTATCTTGTTCTTTTGTTAAATCTACTATTTTTCTTTGAATAGATGGAATCTTTTCTATTTCAGTATCTAATCCAAGATCTCCTCTTGAAACCATTATTCCATCACTAGCTTTTATTATTTCATCAATATCATCTATTGCACTTTGATTTTCTATTTTAGAAATAATTTGAATATTGTTATTATTTAAAGAAATTAATTCATCATTAACATCTAATACATCTAGATGATCTTTTACATATGATAAAGCAATATAATCTGCTTTATTTTCACATGCAAATTTTATAGATTCCATATCATAGTTTGATAAGAATTTCATATCATAATCTAAGTTAGGAATATTAACCTTTGAATATTGATTTATTATACCGTCATTTAAAATCTTACATAGAATTACATCTTGACCCTTTTCTATAATTTCTAGTTTAACTTTACCAGAGTCTAAGTAAACGTATCCTCCAATATCTACATGTGAAATAATACCATGTATACTAATAGAAATAATATCTTTATTACCTACTATTTCACTTTCAGATACTCTTATAATTTTATTTTTTTCAAGATAAAGTTTCTTTTCTTCTAAGGCACCTATTCTAATTTCAGGTCCCTTAGTATCTATCATAATACCCGTTAATAATTTTTCTTCATAATTGATTTCTCTAACATAGCCTATTATCTTCCTAGCCTCATCAAAGTTAGAATGTGACATATTTATTCTAATTACATCACTTCCACTCTTGATTAAACCCCTTATAATCTCTTTATCTAATGAACTAGGCCCGACTGTAGAAATCATCTTAGTCTTGTTCATAGTATCACCTATTATCATTATATCAAAATAAATAAAAATAGAAAAGACTAAATTATCTTTTCTATATTATTTGCGATTAATTGATAATCACTATTTCTTCTTTCTACTGTTCCACTAACTTTTATTATATTTCCTTTATCTATATTAACATTTTTTTCAAATACTTTAGGAAATACTACTACTTCAACAGATACAAATTCATCTTCAGCATTAATAAATGCCATTGCTTTCTTTTCTTTAGTTTCTATTTGCTTTTTCTTATTAACTAGTAAGTACATAGTAATATTTTTATTAAAGTAATTAGAAATATCTTTAGTATTAATATCATTATCTTTATATCTAAGAACTGGATGATTAAATAAATATAATCCAAATGCATTAAGTTCTTTTTCTAAAAGTTCTTCTTTTGAATATTCATCAAAATTATTTATTACTGGTTTTTCTATTGAATCATCATCTAAATCATTAGATAGTTTAGCATAGTTAATAACATTATCCAAATTTTCAATTAAAGTTCTATGATTAACATTAGTATAATCAAATGCTGATGCATCAATTAAAGCAGTTATTTCTTTTCTAGTGAATCCTATATTAGTAAGAATTCTAACATAATCAAAGAAATCTTTTTCTTTATCATCTCTTTTTTCAAGAAGCTTTTTAACACTTAATTCAGATATATTTTTAATACATGTAAGAGGCAATAATATTTTATTGTTAGATAAGATATATTCATTAGTACTCTTATTAATATCTGGTTTAATAACTTCTATATTATACTTTCTTAGATCACTAATATAATCTTTAGTTTTAATATCATTTTTAATAACAGAATTAAGCATTTCAAGCATAAATTCTTTTCTATAATGTGCTTTTAAATATGCCATCCAATAAGATATTATTGAATATGCTACAGAGTGTGATTTATTAAATCCATATGAAGAAAACTTATGAATTAAATCAAATACTTTTGAAGATACTTCTTTAGAGTATCCATTCTCTATTGCCTTAGAAATAAACTTATCTTTTTCATCATTCATAGCTTCTTCTTTCTTCTTAGACATGATTCTACGTAGTAAATCTGCTTCTGCCATAGAATAAGATGCCATAGTAGATGCTATCATCATAATTTGTTCCTGATAAATAATTATTCCATAAGTTTCTTTTAATATACTTTCTAAAGAAGGATCTATATAATCAATCTTTTCTTTACCTTCTTTTCTTTTAATATAAGAATCTATATTATCCATAGGTCCTGGTCTATATAGAGCAATTAAAGCTACTATATCACTAAATGATGTTACTTTAAATTTCTTTAAAACATCTTTTATACCCATGCTTTCAAATTGGAATATACCGTCTGTATTAGCGTCATTAAATATCTCAAAGGTATCTTTATCATCTAGAGGAATATCTTTAATATTTATACCTAATTTTGTAGTTAAATTATCTATAAAAGTAAGATTATCTAATGATAAGAAGTCCATCTTAAGAAGACCTAATCTTTCTAGATAATCCATTTGATAACCAGATAAATTTATATCTTCGTTTTTTATTATTGGTATATAAGAATCAAGATCTTTAGATGCTATTACTACACCTGCTGCGTGTATAGATGTTTGTCTTTTAAGTCCTTCTAATTTAAGTGATATATTAAATATCTTTGATAAAAGAGGATCACTATCTATTCTAGATTTAATATTCTTATTTTCTAAGTTTTCTTTTAAAGTTAATTTAGAATCAAATAACTTAATAAAGTTTTCAGTATTAGCATTCTCAAATATTCTAGAAATATCTCTAAGTACCATTTTACTTTTTAAAGTAGAATATGTAACTATTCCTAAAGTTCTTTTTTCTCCGTATTTATTCTTAACGTACTCTATTACCTCATTTTTTCTCTTTGAATCAAAGTCTACATCAATATCTGGCATAGTTACTCTATCAGGATTTAAGAATCTTTCAAAGTATAAATTGTACTTTAAAGGATCTATATCTGTTATACCAAGAGTATATGATACTAAAGAACCTGCAGCAGATCCTCTTCCAGGACCTACTAATATATTATTTTTCTTAGCAAACTTAACATAATCCCAAACTACTAAGAAATAATCCTCAAATCCCATCTTCTTAATTACATCAAGTTCATAATATAATCTATCAGCATACTCTTTACTTACTTTGCCATCTAATCTTTTACTTAAACCCTTTTCACATAAAGATTTTAAATAATCAAAAGATGTATATTTACCTTCTAAATCATATTTAGGAAGTAAATCATTCTTTTCCATCTTTATATCTACTTCATTATATATTTTTTCAAATATAGGACTATCTTCCCCTATTTCTAAATAACTATCTTCTAATTCATATTCACTCTCTTTTAGAGTTTTACCGGATTTAATTAAATATAAGTACTCTAAATATTTTCCATCTTCTTTTTGCAAACATCTAACAGTTTTAAAAGATAGTTCCTCATCATGGTATTTTTCTATATTTATTCCATCATAAATAATAATAGATTCATTTGGAACTATTACAAATATATCTTTGCATTTATTAATATTTGATAAACTAATATCATTATTATAAAGTTTACATAATTCTTTATAACCATTATAATTTTTAGCATATAAATAAAGTTTTAAATCATCAATAGATACTTCTAGACCTACTATTGGTTTAATATCTTCTTTTTCACACAAAGTAACAAATTCCATTACATAAGATAAATTATTATCACAGATACCTACTGCCCTAATATTTTTATCTTTTAAATAAGACACTAAAACAGGTAGTTTTATTAAGCTACCAAGTATTTCATAATCAGTTTTAATTCCAAATGGTATAAACATATAAAACTACCCTTTCTTTAATTAAATTATAACAAATAATTGACTAAAATTAAACAATATGTTATAGTTAGTTGTAGACAAATTTTGAAGGAGGAATTATATATATGGCAACTAAAATTACATTACAAAAACCTAATTTTGGTAATAGTAGATCTCATGCTAAAAACCAAGGTAATAAAATACAAAAATTAAACTTACAAAACGTAACTATAGATGGAGTTAAAGTAAAAGTTACTGCTAGAGAAAAAAGAACTTTAGAAAAAGGAAATAAATAAAAAATAGGCATTAGCCTATTTTTTTATTTTATAATAATTTCCTTTTTCAAACTTAATCTTCTTTACTACTCTTTTTTCTAGGAATCTCCAAAATTTAGTAGTAAATGGTTCTATATTATTAATTCTATCTACTAGAATAACTTTAAAACCATTCTTATGGGCACCGAGAACATCTGTCATAAATTGATCTCCAATAAATATAGATTCTTCTATGTTATATTCTTTTATAATCTTTTTATATACTTTATTAGTAGGTTTCATACAGGAAGTATAACCAGTAATACCTAAATCATTAATAATAGAATTAACTCTATTACTATTAGAATTAGATGCTATAACTAGATTAAAATCTTTTTTTAATTTATTAAATAATTCTATTTCTCTACTAGATACTTTATCTAAAGTATACGGAATAATAGTATTATCTACATCAAAGAATATATTCTTTATACCTATTTCTTTTAATTCTTTATAATCTATTTCATAGATGTTTTTATAATATGCATCAGGTCTCATTTATTTAATCCTTTCAAAATATATTCCCTTTTATTCATTAAAAATCTAAACTTTTTAGGATAAATTCTATTATTTATAAATATCTTATTTAAATCATTTATTTTAACTATATAAAGTATTCCTATTAGATAAATACTAAGTACAAATAAAGATATAATTATTAAATTATACATCATAGCACTATCTGTTTCAGATATAACTGAAAAGAATATATTATATGTAGTATGTACTATCATTGGTATTAATAATCCTTTAAGTAATAACGTATATTTTTTTTCTTTATGTCTAGAAAACTTAGAAATAGATACGTAATAGCCCATTACTATACCACATGTAATATGAAGTGGTATTGTAGTAAAGTTTCTTAGTAATGCTAAAGAAGACATCATAGTATAAGTATCTTCTTTTATTACATAAAGAAATGTCTCTATAAGAGCAAATGATAAAGCTATAATAGATGAATATACAAATCCATCATATATATCATCATATGCTTTATTATGAGATATAAATACATATAAAGCTGTTAATTTAGCAAATTCCTCTACTAAAGCAAGTATTGATATTCTTGTTAAATTAAGTATATTATAAGTAGAAAATAATTCATTAAAGAAGTTTGATCTAAGAATATATTTATCTATTAATAATGATATACATATAGTAAATAAACCTGAAAGTAATGCTAGTAATATCATTGTTTTAGGCTCTTTTGATTTTCTATCAGAATACATTATTAATGAAAATAAGAATATACTTGGTAATACAGTTATAGCAATAACAGTTATTACTTGTGCTATAGTTAATCCTACAAACATATTCATATTAATCAACTCCTACTATAATAATTATAGCATATATAAACAAATAAAATATTTAATTGGACTATTTTTTACAATAAAAAAACAAGTATTTATTTACTTGTTCTTCCTCTTCTTTTTAAAGCTTTAGGTGTATGTGGAATAGCAAATCCAAAATATGATGTACTTCCACTTTGAAGGCTATCTCTCATAAACTTAATTGGATCACTTATAGATGGAACTTTAGAATGAATACGATCTATATATCCAAGTTCTTCTAATTTTGATACAAAGTCTTTATAATCAATGTCTCCTTTTGCAAATGATCTATATTTATTAAATTCATCGCAAATATCAACTTCCTCACAACTACCATAATATGATCCCTCATAACTAACTAGATGATATAAATTTACAAACGCATAAGGTGAAATGTCTCCCCTATGATTTTTTTCAATATAGTCCATCATTTTTTTTGAAGCTGCTTTTCTTAATTTATCATATTCGTTTTCGGCATTAATTGTTATCTCTGAATCAATACCATAATTACGCCAAGATTTCATATATTCACGATAAGCTTTATCTACGTTAGCCATTATTTCATGTTGATATGCTAATATATCTAAAGCTGCGTTTTCTTCTACATAGTATGAAATTTTACCACAAACAAGTGTAAAATCTGGTTCACAATCTTCTTTTAATAATTCTTTCATATATTTTGCTTCTGCTTTAGTACACTTAAGTAATATACTCCCAGAATTATTTTTTATACTTTTTTCTGGAATGTCACTAAGAACCTCATTAGCTTCTAACTCATTATAGTCCTTTACAGATATTGCTACATATTTTTTATTAGCCATAATATCCCCCTTTGAGTGAAAATATAATACACTATAATTAAAAATAATGCAAATTTTTATGCATTATTTTGACTTGATATTATTTTATCTTTTAAACCAGTTCTTCTTTCATATGAATTGTTATTATTTACAGCATACATAAATGCATTCTTTTCTCCTATTAAAGTTAATGAATGCTTTGCTCTTGTTATTCCAGTATATATTAATTTCTTATATAACATAATCTTATAAGAACTAATAATAGGCATAATAACTAGATTAAATTCACTACCTTGTGATTTATGTATAGATATAGCATAAGCATGTTTAATAGTAGATAAATCTTTATATTTATATATTACTACAGTACCATCAAAGTTAATATGTACTTCATCATCTACTATATCACTTATATAACCAATATCACCATTAAATACATTATTATCAGGATCATTTTCTAGTTTTAATACTTTATCATCCACTTTATAAATAGTGTCATAATGTCTAATACTAGGTTTATCATCTGGATTAAATATCTTTTCTAACATAATATTTAAATTATCTATTCCATTAATTCCTTTATACATAGGAGCTAGTACTTGTATATCAGATGAATTATATCCTTTTTCTATAGCTTTTAATACTAGTTTTTTAGTATACTCTAATAAATTATCTTTAGTACACTCTATAAAGTTATAATCATCTCTTTTAAGAAGAAAATCATCTGATAAATCATTATCTCTTATTTCTTTAGCTAATGTTGCGATATAAGAGTTTTCTTCTTGTCTATATAGTTCATTTAAGAAGGTAACACTAACCATATCAGAATCTATTAAATCTTTTAATACTTTACCTGGAGAAACAGATTCTAATTGATTATAGTCTCCTATCATAACTATATTTACATTTCTATTTAAACCTAAAAATAAATTGTTTAAAAGTAATGTATCTATCATAGATACCTCATCTATTATAACTAGTTCTACATTAGATTTATTTTCTTCATTTATCATAAATCTATCATTATCTTTATCCCATTTTAAAAATCTATGTATAGTAGATGATTTAAATGTTGCAGATTCACTCATTCTTTTAGCTGCTCTACCTGTTGGAGCAAGTAATATTACTTTACTTAACATATCTAAATAAGTATAATGATTAACTCTTTTATATAACTCTAATATACCTTTAATAATAGTAGTTTTACCTGTTCCAGGTCCACCAGATATAATATTAAAGTTAGTTATTAAAGACTCTTTAATAGCCTTCTTTTGCATATCATTATATTTAATATTAAAATGCTCTTCTACATTTTCTATTTCTTTATCTATCTTTTTAATATTATTAGTTTTATTACATAAATAAGTAATAAAATTAGATATATTGTCTTCTGCAAAATAATATTCAAATAAATAATATTTATTATCTTTAATAATTATTTTACTTAAAGAAACTAATTCATCTAAATATATTTCTAAATCATCTAAAGAAAAATCAAATGATAAATAACTAGTTACTTCTTTATAAATATCTTCTTTATAAAAATAAGTGTCTCCTGTATTAAATAAATAGTTTTTAATTACATATTCTATTAAATATATAATTCTATTTTTATCATCATCTTTTATACCTAAATTCTTTCTTATTTTCTCTATTTTTAAGAAATTAATATCAGATATAAAGTCTATTATTAAATATACATTTTCATTAATAATATCCATAGTTTTATCTTTAAATTCATTATATATTTTAAGTGAATCTGAAGAATTAAATCCTATTTCATTTAAATAAACTATTACATTATAACTTTCATTATATTTAAGAAGAGTTTCATGTATATTTTTTGCTTTAGATTCTTTTAAACCAGGTACTAATAATAAATTAGAATAATCTTCTTCTATTAGTTTTAAAGTATCATCTCCTAAAGTATCTACTATTCCTTTAGCAGTCTTTTCACCTACTCCTTTAAATAAACCCCCAGATAAAAACTCTATAATACCTTCTTTAGAAGATGGCATATATCTATCATAACTAGTAACATTAAATTGTTTACCATATTTTGGATTATCTACTAATTCGCCATTCATAATATAATTTTCATCTATAGATAATTCATGAAAATAACCTGTTATAGTGATAGTTCTATTTACTAAGTCATCTAATTCATTTGATGATTCTTTCACTCTAAAAAGGGCTACTACGTAGCCGTTATTAGATTTAAATATAAACTTTTTTAATGTACCTTTTATATACATATTATCACCACATGTTTCTTAAGTTTCCATCACCTTTATATACATTAGACATATCAATTATATGATCATATCTTCTATAGAAACTACTACTTGGAGATGAATAATCATACTCATCCATAATAACTCCTGGTAGTAAACTTTCTGTTACATATATCTTAGTATCTGTCATTCCACCTATCATAGCTATATGACCATCCCAACCAATTAAATCGCCTGGTCTAACATTACCCGAATGGAGAAATTCATATGTATTTTTATTTAATTCTCCAACTTGAGTATAATTAAATTTATGAGAAAAACCTGCTCCTATGTCTCCTAAATCTTGACCAGAATTAACTAATATCCAAGATACATATCCAGAACAGTCTAAACCATTAGGATACCTTACATTTGGTTTTCTATATTCATTATCTTCATAATTAGTTAAAGGACATCCCCATGATGCAGGACCTGCCATTACTTTAGTTATTTCTCTTTGTTTATCTACTCCAAGATAAAGACCTTTTCTATAATATCTACCTTCTCCATCTACTCCTGTAGTAGATATTCTTCCATTTTCATAAAAGTATGGTACTTTATATGGAAACTCTAATGTTAAGAATCTAGATACTGCTACAGCAGCTGCTCTAGTACCTACCCCTGCTACTTCTACTCTTGAAGCAAGTATTTTATCTAATTCATTTATTTGATCATTAGTATACTTGTTACATGGAACAATACTCTTTTTATTATTTAATTCCATTGGCCTAATTAAATTAGATACTGTTATATCCCAAGTTTCTTTTATATCCTCTACTGTAACTGTTATAGTAGAAGTTCCTGTTTGTTTACCTACTAAAGTTCCGTTTTGATCTATAGAAATAATATCTTCATTTGATGAATTATATTTAACTAAATAATCTACATTACCTACCTTATCTAAATTTGTTTCTAGATTAAATGTTTCATTTAATGCCATATATAATTTCTTGTTATTAAATTTAACCCCTAGAACTCCATCAATATTAAACTTTCTATCATATGTAACTTTATTATTTTGATTATAATCTAACTCAACTTCATAATTATCTGTTACTACATTATAAGAGCATTTATTCTTTTTAACTAGTACCTTTTCAGATATATCTTCACCATGTTTAAAAATACAATATATTGGTTTAGTATTATGTCTCTTTATTTTAAGAGTTACTCCTCTAGATCTATCTTCATTATAGAAATTAGCATAAGTAACTTTTACTATAGTTGGAGGTAAATTATTTAAGTAATTTATTACTAATAAACCTATAGTAATCATTAATAAAAATATAAGAGTTATAGCAATATTTCTATCCTTTTTCATAAGCATATTTTCCTATAACTAAAGTATATCATATAAATATTTTTTTATAAATAAAATAAGCTTTAAAAAAAGCTTATTTTATTACTTACATATGTTTTTAGTGGCTAGTCTTCTCATTGATGAACCAAAATATCTTCCTAAATCAGTAAATATATTTATGCCTCTTAATAAAGCACCTACTAAAGTAGCACTTATTCCTCCAGCATATAATTTTTTTTGGCTTTTAATACTTAACTTTGTCATGTTAGCGGCATTTAAACATTCTAGTCCAACCATCAAAGGCTCCTATAACAAATGATATACCAGCTCCTATAAGAGCAGCTATGCCTATTCTAAATCCACCACCATACATATTCTTAGTTTCACAAATATCTAACTTTTTCACACTTTCCTCCTTTTATTCTAGCAAGATTCTTAAATAAATCAGAGTTATCTTTCCTATTTGAAACAAGAATAATCTTTTTATTGTATTCAGTTAGTATATTTTTTAAGATTATTCTTTCTTCTTTAGGATTAATATCACTAAATAAATTAACTAATATAAGATTCTTATTAGATAAAAGAGATCTTGCTAAAATTATCTTTTCTTTATTAGAGGTTTCATCAATTAAACATATTCTTTTTACTTTATTTATTTCTTCTATAGATGTATTTCTCTGAAAAGAAATATTATCTTTTATAGATTCATTTAAAATATTTTCATCTTTATAAATAAAGATACTATTATTACAATTTATTAATTTGTCTTTAAAAGAATTATATTTATCATATATAAAAGTACTCTTATTAAATAATATTCTTTTATTATGATTTCCTT
>JAFWEE010000013.1 GCA_017515795.1 Bacilli bacterium | reverse complement strand
TGGACAAAATGTGGACAAATGGCAATTTTTGGTCAATTTTTACGTGGACAAAATCCTCGCAAACCCTTATATTTCCTACTACTTACCACAGCATTGTTTGTATTTTTTCCCTGAGCCACATGGACATGGATCATTTCTACCTACTTTATTAGACTTTCTTTGAATCTTATTAGCTTCTTTTCCACCATTGTCTTTTATAGGTTTTTCAACTTGTTTTCTTTCTAAGTTTTGTTTAACTTCTGCTTTTAATAAATAAATTGTTGTTTCTTTATTAATAATAGAAATCATTTGATCAAATAAATCAAAACCTTCTTTAGTATAAGCTACTAATGGATTAGTTTGAGCATAACTTCTAAGACCAATACCCTCTTTTAAATGATCCATAGTATTAATATGATCCATCCAGTGAGTATCAATAACTCTTAAAGCTATAACTTTTTCAAAACTATCTACTATATCTTCAGGTAATTCATTTATTTTTTCTTCATACTCTTTAGTAACAGTTTCATATACAGTATCTATAACATCTTCAGATCTCTTATTAATAATTTCAGATACCTTTAACGAATTTTTTCTAAGAAGATTTTCATTAACATATTCTGCTATTTCATCAACATCATTTTCTGTTAATTCTCCAGATGTAATTAAATGTCCTCTTACTACTTCTTCTATATGTTCTTTAATTAAATTTAGAATTGAATCATGTATTGAATCTCTATCAAGTATTTCGTTTCTTCTTTCATACATAATTTCTCTTTGTTTAGCCATTACATCATCATATTGAAGTAAACTTTTTCTTATATCATAGTTGTTACCTTCTACTCTCTTTTGAGCAGATTCTACATTTCTAGTCATAGTTTTACTTCTTAGATTAATTGTAGTTCCAAGACCTGCTGCTTGAAGTATTGTTTTAAATCTATCTGTACCAAATCTAACCATTAATTCATCTTCAAATGATACATAGAATTGAGAATATCCTGGATCACCTTGTCTACCAGCACGACCTCTAAGCTGATTATCTATACGTCTAGATTCATGTCTTTCAGTACCAATTACACATAAACCACCAAGTTCTTTAACACCATCACCTAACTTAATGTCGGTACCACGACCAGCCATGTTAGTAGCTATTGTTACAGAACCTTTTTCACCAGCTTTAGCTATTATTTCAGCTTCTCTAGCATGGTTTTTTGCGTTTAATACTTCATGTTTAATATGTTCTTTAGAAAGCATACCACTGATTAATTCAGATGTTTCAACAGCAATAGTACCAACTAGTACTGGTTGACCTGTTTTATGTCTTTCTTTGATTTCTTCTATTATAGCTCTATATTTATCTGCTTTAGCAGCAAATATAAGATCAGCCATATCCTGTCTAATAACAGGTTTATTTGTTGGAATTTCAATAACATACATGTTATAGATTTCTCTAAACTCTTCTTCTTCTGTCTTAGCAGTTCCAGTCATACCAGCTAATTTGTTATACATTCTAAATAAATTTTGGAATGTAATAGTAGCTAAAGTCTTAGTTTCTTCATTAATTTTAACGCCTTCTTTAGCTTCTAATGCTTGATGTAATCCTTCTGAGAATTGTCTACCATGCATTAAACGTCCAGTAAATGGATCTACTATAATAACTTCTCCATCTTGAACAATATAATCTACTTCATTATGCATTATAAAGTTAGCTCTTAATGCATTATTAACATGGTGTACTAATGCAGAATAATTAACATCATACATATTATCTATCTTATAAAATTGTTCACATTTCTTGCTTCCAACATCAGTTAAACTAATACTCTTAGTTTTTTCATCTATATTGAAGTCCTCATTTTCTTTAAGATTTTGAACAAATCTTTGAGCATCCATATATTGATTAGATGTATGCATAGATCCACCAGAAATTATTAATGGTGTTCTAGCTTCATCGATAAGTACAGAGTCTACTTCGTCTACTATAGCAAAGTTAAGAGGTCTTTGTACTCTATCTTCTTTTCTAACAACCATGTTATCTCTTAAGTAGTCAAACCCAATTTCATTATTAGTAGAATAAGTAATATCAGCATTATAAGCTGCTTGTTTTTCTTCTGGAGATAATTCTCTAGCATTAATACCAACTGTTAATCCTAAGAATTCATAAATCTTACCCATCCAGTTAGCGTCACGATCAGCTAGGTATTCGTTAACAGTTACAATATGTACACCTTTACCTTCTATTGCATTTAAATAAGCTGGCATAACTGATGTTAATGTTTTACCTTCACCAGTTTTCATTTCAGCTATATTACCATAATGAATAGCTAATGCACCAAGAATTTGAACATAGTATGGATATTCTCCAATAACCCTTTTAGAAGCCTCTCTTGCTGTTGCAAAAGCATCTACTAAGATGTCTTCTAAAGTTTTACCTTCTTCTAACAATTCTTTAAATTCTTTAGTTTTATTTTGTAATTGCTTATCAGTTAATTTGCTATATTCTTCACTTTTTGCATCTATTTGATCAGCAATTTTCATAAACCTTTTTAATTCTTTATATTCTGTGTCTAACATCTTTTTAAATATACTCATCTTTTTTATCCACCTTTATACCATTATACCATTATTTTACGCAAAATAAAAGACCATAAGGTCTTATATTTTTCTTGAATTAAACATTTTCTTTATTAACATACTAATAAGAATAATAATAACTAATGCAAACGAACAAATTATTAAAATAGTACCAAAAGATAATATTTTACCTTTAACATTAAATACAATATATGCATCTTTTTCTTTTGTATTATTATCAATAACCCATGTATATTTATTATCTTTAATTGAATCCGCATTATTATCTATTACTTCAAAAGGAGTTATTACATTAATCTTCAATTTATTTATCTTATTAGAGTAATTTAATTTACCACTAGTATTATTAAAAATATTACTAGCCTCTAAAGAAAATTGTTTTCTATCAGTATTAAATGAAATACTATCAAATAATTGTTTATATAAAAAACTATTTAATAAATATTCTTCAACACTATTATATACATCTTTATATTCTATATTTAAATTATCTTCCTCAGTTATAATTTTATACTTTTCACTATCTATATTATTACTTGTAAATAAACTAACTACTTTATCATAGTCTTCAGCTTTACCTTCTAGAACTATATTCATTTTTTCTTCTACAGATAGGTCTTTATCAATTGTTAAATTATAAGTTCCAGAACATCCGCTTATTAATATTATTGCTATTAATAGGATTAATACTTTTATCTTTTTCATTATCTAGTACCTCCTATTACGATTAATCTACTTGTATCCATTAATAAACTTGAACGATCAAATGATAATTCATTATAGTTTGGTTTTAATATATTACCAAAACCAGTCGAATCATCAGGGCATATATAACTATAAGATTTATTGTTTGGATCTAGTAATAAATATTTCCCATTATTATCAATGTTATATACTAAAAAATAACTTTGATTACAAGAAAGAAATCCATTTCCTTTAGATTCAAGTAAAACTATTTTTCCGTTAAGAATATAATTTTCTAATTCTTCAGGTTTAATAAGAGTAAAGTTAACCTTATATTCTTGATAAATCATATAAAAGAAATTATCTTTATTTATAGGTTCTCCGCACTTAACTAATCCGTGTGTATATGCCTTATTGTATACTTCAATTGGATCTATTTTTTTATTAAAATAACTAGATAATAAAGATGATGTAGAAACTATAATATCTGAATAATATTTCAAATAATCATAATCATTATCACACTTTATCTTCTTTATAGATAATGGTTTTTCAAAGCCATTATAATAATATACTTTATCATTTCTATGAGTTCTATATGTATCATCTGGTTCCATAGATTTAACTATTTCGGCACTATTTAATTCATCAATATAATTAGATAGAATACTTTCGTTAGAATTATTTAATAATTTTATATTTGAAATATTTGATAAATTTGAATCGACCATATATGGAAAACCAATTAAATATAAAACAGATATTATTACTATAAATACTATTTCAGTATATATATATGATTTAGTAATCTTATTTCTAAATATAAATAGAAGTATAGGAAAAACAATAATAACTAAAATTTTTATTATAAAAAACAATATACATAAAGTTTTATCCATTATATTACCTCCTATTTTATTTCTTTTATACCATTATTATCATATTTATATATATCATAATATGTTGGTTGAGAATCACCATCAACTCTAGATACTATTACTTCATAATTTTTATCTTTATTAAAATCAATAATTCCAACTAAAGAATATGATTTTCCTAGATCATCAAAGCTAACTGAAAAATCAATAATATTTGTTACCTCAGAATTATCTACTACAAATATATTTGTATAAATAGAATCATCTTCTGTATAACTTATATAAATGATTTTTTCTTTAGTAGAATCATTATCAATGTCTTTTGAAATCATTCTATAATTTTGAATACTATCTAAACTAATATTAGTATCTAATAATTGATTAATCTCTAATAGAGTACTATCATTAATTTTTAAAGATTTATCACACAATACTACATCAATCTTAGTTAATGTTCCTGATACTATTAAGTCATCTAAATCATATTTATTATTTGATTTAGAAACAGCATAATAATCATATTCATTACTTACCTTTGCTGATTTTAAATAACCCTTTAGTATATTACCATTCTTATATACATTAATCTTTTTTAATAAAACCTTTTTATTTTTATTAGTCTTTATAATCTTATTACCTAATAAATATACTCTAGTTTGATTACCTAAATATACTGTTTTTGAATTTATAAATGTAACAATTATAACAATAATTATAAATATTAATAATGGTATTATTATTCTTTTTTTCATATTAACCTCCATTATTCTCCTAAACCTTCTGGTGCTCTATAACCTGCTATAAATGAGTTTTTTCCTGAAGTTGGAAATACACGATTTTGCGCTCCTTGGCTTTGAATAGATGTATTACCACCCCAATTATATGTTTTACCATCTCCAGCATATATTTCAACGTGTCCAGCTCTACTTGTACCCTCTTTTTCAATACATTCAAAGTTTTTGTCACTCTGAGGATTAAAGAAAACTACATCCCCTGGTTCTAGATCACTTGGATTTTCTATTCTAATCCATCCTTGAGTAATTAAAAATGCTTGTAAACCTGTAGCAGATTCATTATTACCACCATAATTACCACATTTATCTTTTGTTAGTGTTTTTGTGTTAGCAATAGTATTTTCATCATAAACTCCACCTAAAACTAATGCAGCTGCAACACCATCTGCACAACAAACTGTACTAGTTACATTACTTCTATAATTTTTTAAAACTGTAGTTGCACCCTTACAAGCATAAGTCCATTTCTTTTCAGAAGTAACCTTTTTTAGTTCTTCCGCCCCTTTAATTATACCTTCAGCAGCACTAGAACTAGCCTTTTCTTCAGATTCTTTTCCCTTTTTCTTTGATACAACAGGAGTATATGAAATAGTAACTTTTTTTTCTTCATAAACACATGAATAAACATTTGCTGTATATTTATCTGCTCCAAACAAATGAACAAGAAGACTTACTATTACAGGTGATGCAAATAATAATACTAAAGCAATACATCTTTTTACAAATCTAGTAAATAACGATTTTCTTTTCTTTTCATCACCAGCTATAATAGCATTTATCATATCTAATGAACCATAAAGCATTAATAAAATTGGACCAGCAATATAGAATAATAAGAATGCTTTCTTTAATATATCTTGTATTTCAGTAGAAAATACAGTGTTACATTCAGTACTATTGTCCTCTAAAACTTTGTTTATTTCATCGTTAATTAAACTTTCATCATTATTCTTTGCATTAAATAAATGAGATAATGATGTAGATTTTTTTAAGGATAAAGATTACACTTATCAACAGTTACCTGGTTATATAAAGTATCATCACATTTTAAATTTGCCATTTCATTCATAGCATTTTTATATGTTTCATAGTTTGTATTAACTGATGTAGCAGTATATCTAACTGATGCTTTTACGTTATAAATAAAGAATATAAAAAATAATAAAATTGTTATACTAATTATTCTTTTTTTCATAGTTACCTCTACGATAAAATTATACTAAAAATAATAAAAAAAATAAAGTCCAAAAGGACTTTATTTTGTTTCAATTATACCGTAGTTTCCATTCTTTCTTTTATAAAGAACACATATCTTATCAGTATCAGAATCTTTATATACAAAGAAATTATGACCAAGTAATTCCATTTGAAGAATAGCTTCTTCTTCATCTATTGGTTTTAATTCAATAGATTTTCTTTTAACAATAACTTCTTCCTCCATGAAATTATCTTCTATATCTATTTCAAAGTCTTCGATGACTTTCTTCTTTTTATTTAGTTTTTCTTTATTCTTTCTAACTTGTCTTTCTAGTTTATCAATAACTAGATCAATTGCTGCATATAAGTCATCATCTGTAACTTCATTTCTTAAAGTAAAATCTTTTGTTGGGATAGTAACCTCTATTTTATATCTTCTTCCTTCTTTTTTTGTTAAAACTACAGCCTCTATATCATCGGAGTCTTTAATATATTTATCAAGTCTAGATAATTTAGCTTCGATATACTCCTTTATAGATTCTGTGTTTTCGTATTTGTCTCCACGAATCAAATATTTCATTTCACCATCTCCTCAATATCATTATAACAGCAAAATAAAAATATTTGTCAAGTTTAACAAATATTTTACATATATTTTACATTATTTTTCGTATTTAGATATCTTGTTAACTCTTCTTAGATGTCTTTCGTCATTACTAGCAGGTGTATTAATAAAAGTTTCTATAATACGTAGCACCCTTTCTTTATTTAAATATCCTGCGAATGAAATAATATTAGCATCATTATCATTTCTAGTAGCTATTACATCTTTAATACTAGTTACTCTACCACACCTAACACCCTTAACTTTATTAGCTGCTATAGACATACCAATACCAGATCCACATATAAGAATACCTTTAATATTATTTTTAACACAGTATTCTCCTACTTTTAAAGCATAATCAACATAATCATCAGTAGATTCTTTACCATCAGAACCAAAATCAATGAATTCAATACCTTTCATATGCTTAATAATATACTTTTTTAATTCATAACCATTATGATCTGAAGCTATTGCTATTTTCATTTTCTATCACCAATTTTATTATACAAAAAAATTAGACATAAGTCTAATTATTTGTTTTCTTTTTTAGCTTGAGCAGCTCTTCTATTAAATTTATCTACATTGCTTGATTTACTTGTTCTAACTTGAGCTCCTGTATAGAATGGATGACATTCTGAACAAACTTCAACGTGGATTTCATCTTTTGTAGATTGTGTATCAAATGTTGCACCACAAGCACAAACAACTTTACAATCTTTATAGATTTCTTTCTTTTCTTTTGCCATTTTTGTTCTCCTTTCGCCATAACTTTTTTAGTTATAGAATTCCTAAAAATCTATTATATTTTAACAAAAATATTGTGAATATGCAACATTTTTTTATATTAGTTCTAATTCGGCACCAATATTTGACAGTTTTTCTACAATATTTTCATATCCTCTAAGAATATAGTCAGCATTTTGTATCTCAGTTTCTCCTGTTGCCATTAGACCAGCTATTACTAATCCTGCACCTGCTCTAAGGTCTGTAGCCATAACAGTAGTACCAGTTAATTTAGTAGGTCCATATATATATGCTTTTTTACCTTCAACCTTTATTCTAGCTCCCATCTTAGATAATTCATACAAGTTTTGGAATCTGTTTTCATATATTGTTTCTTCAATACTACTAGTTCCATTTGCAAGTACCATTAAAGAAGCAATTAATTGTTGATGATCTGTTACAAATCCTGGATAAACTAGAGTTTGAACATCTACTGGATTATACTTCTCTGGTTTAGATACAATTACATAATCAGGGCCTATTTCTAATGGAACCCCCATTTCTCTTAATTTTTCAGTTAAAGAATAAACGTGTTCTGGAATTAAATTAGAAACCTTTAAATGATCTCCTAAAGCAGCTCCCATTATAATAAAAGTTCCGGCTTCAATTCTATCAGGAATAACTTCATGAAAACATGAACTTAAATATTCTACACCCTCAATTTTTATCTTATTTGTACCAGCACCACTTATATTTGCTCCCATACTATTTAAAAAAGTAGCTATATTAACTATTTCTGGTTCTTTAGCAGCATTTTCAATTACTGTCTTACCTTTAGCTTTAACAGCAGCTAACATTAAATTAATAGTAGCTCCTACTGATGCAAAATCCAAATATATATTAGTACCTATTAATTCATCTGCATCAATAATCATTGTATCTCCATTTTCAGTTATGGTAGCACCTAATGCTTTAAATCCTTTTAAATGGAGATCTATTGGTCTAGCTCCAATTACACATCCACCTGGAAAAGATATTTCAACATGTCCATATTTTCCTAATAATGCCCCCATAAAGTAATAAGATGCTCTTAATTTCTTACTAAACTCACTATGTATTGGTTTATTACATAAATTAGTTGGAATAATCTTCATATAATCTTCTTTAGATTCAACTCCAACATTTAAATACTCTAAAATATCTATTAGGTTATCAACGTCAGATAAATGAGGAACATTATATATATTAACATCTTCATCACATAATACAGCAGCAGGCATAAGTCCAACAATACTGTTCTTAGCACCACTTACTACTATTTCACCACTTAAAGTCTTACCACCTTTTATTTTAACTATATGCATATTATCACCTAAACTAATTTTATCATAATTAGACAATAAAAAAAAGGTAGTAAAACTACCTTTTATTTTGATAAAGTTTTTGTATCACAATCACCATTTAATGAATAATATTCAGAAGATAATCTAGATAAATCATTTTCTAAGTATTCTGTAGCTTCATTATATTTTGTGATTGCTAAAGTATCTAATATTGTATTTCTTTCTGCTACTGGAACAAATTGTCTTTCAAATCCATTAGCGCCTAAAAATTCAACATATCTACCATTAACAAGTACTTTTTCACCATTTTCAGTTATTTCTTTTGTATCATATGGAATACCATCTTCTTCTGCAAAAGCAAATGTATTAATAATAGCAGCCCCTCTAGCATCTGGAATTAAGAAAATTATTTGTCCATTACCATTAACGTCTGTATAATTTAATACTCCATTTTCTACAAGTGAACCAGCTAAATTTACTAACCCCTTCATACTCATATTTAAAGCAAGTTCATCACCATTTGATAATTCACCTAAATAATAATATTCATCTAGGTTTTCTTCAATAGTAGCAACTCTTTGAAGTAATAATGTTTTAGCATTAGCTTTTTCTTCATCAGTACCATTGTTCATAGCATTAATAAAATTATTAACTATTGCTGTATTTTCATTAATTATTTTCTTTGCTTGATCATCTTGAATATATCTTCCTAAATTTGGAACATTTTCAACATGTTCAATTGGTTCTTCAGTAATATAATTACCTGCTGCTTGAATAACATTTGTTGGCATAAACATATTATCCATAGCATAGAAAGCATTTCTTAAATCTTCATTAGTAATAGTTTCACTATTATTAGTTAAAACTAAAATAATGTCATTTAATTCATTAATAGCATATTCTTTATCATTTCCATATTCATTAATAAAGAATGCTTCGTTAGCTTCATAAAAACTTGTTGCTTCATCTTTATAATCAACTGTAGTAGTTGTAGTTTCAACAACTGTAGTTTCTTTAGTAGTAGGAACTGTAGTTTCTATTGTTGCTTTATTTTCAGCTGTGGTAGTTGTAGCTACAGTTTTGTTATTCTTTTTACAAGCTGATAATGAACCAGCCATTGTAAATGCTAATATTAAAGCTCCTAATTGTTTCTTATTTAATTTTAATAATTCATTTATTTTTTTCATTATTAACACCTTACTTTCTAGTTAAAACTAATCTCTTAGTATTAAGAGGATTTGTTTTTGTTTTAAATGGTATTTCAGTTCTATAACCATAATATGATACTTCATCAATTATCATTCCATCATAATATAAACCTTCTGATGGAGCTTCTACATTTGTAGAAGTACCTGGAATAGTGAAATATGTTTCAGTTGTTTCTGTTGGTCCACCAGTTTCAATAGGCATTCCACTTGGTCCTGTTTCATCACTAGGTTTTGTTGTTGGTTCTGATGGTTCAACAATTGTAGATTCAGTTGGGAATGTAGTATATGTTGTTGTTGGTTCTGGTTCACCAGTTGGATCTACAGGCATTCCACTTGGTCCAGGTTCATAACTTGGATTTGTTGTAGGTTCTGTAGGTTTTGTTGTTGGAATTGTTGTTTCAGATGGAATTGATGGTTCAGTAGGTAATGTAGTATATGTTGGTTCAGTTCCTTCTGTAGGTTTTGTTGTTGGAGTTGTTGTACCATTTGTTGTTGGAGTTGTTGTACCATTTGTTGTTGGAATTGTAGTTTCATTAGTTGTTGTTGGTTCTCCAATAACTATACCAGACATATCACCAGATATTGAAGGTATAACACCACTTTCATCATAACTAGTTGTAGGTTCATTTGGTTCAGTGTTTTCAGTTACTACTGAAGCAGTTTCTGTAATAACAGTTGAAGTTGTTTCACCTTCTGTAGCATAAGTTGTTGTTGGAGTTGTTTCTCCAATAGCTATTACTTTAGTATTATTCTTGTTTTTACTACAAGAATGAACACCATAAGCAATTAAACCAACTATTGCTATACTACCAACTACTTTTACAAATCTTCTAAATACGATTTTTCTTTTAACTCTTTTTACTTCTTTTTCTGCAGATTTATTACCATCAATAACTTCATCTATATGTGAAGCATTTTTAGTAACGAATTTTCTATAATTTTTATTATTTTCTGATTCAAAGAATTCTTCTTTGCTTAATGATCCCGCTTTAGATGAAGCATAAAAACCATTGTTTTTAAATTCGTTTAAATCATCTCTTGCTTCTTCTAATTCATCATCATTTTTTAAAGCATTCATTTTTTCAAGTTTAGATATGTATTTCTTTTCATACCATAATCTATCTTTCTTTTCCATATTGTTATTCCCCCTTTGAAATAAACGTGCTCTATAATACCACAAGACTAATTATATGTCAAATAATTTGACCTTTTTTAAAATACAAAAAAGAAGGCTTTTTAGCCTTCTAAATTATTACTAATATCTATGAATTCTTCTAGAGAGATATTTTCTGCTCTAACAGTTAAATCCTTACCATATTTCTTAAGAGTATTCTCTATTCTTTCTAAGTTGTAATTCTTAAGATTATTTCTTAAATTCTTCCTTTTAAATTGAAATGAATCTCTAATTAAAGTAAATAGCCTATTTTCGCTTTTAGCATCATTTCTATAATATCTATCAAATCTAATAACAGCAGAATCTACATTAGGTTTAGGTATAAATGAGTTTCTAGATACATCCATTACCTTAGATATCTTAAAGTAATAGTTTAAATATAATGTAAGAGAGTTATAGTCTTTAGTACCCATTTTAGCATTAAATCTATCTCCTACTTCTTTTTGAACCATTATTACTAATCTTTCTGCAATATTTAGTTCTATTATCTTTTCTATAATTGGAGTAGTTATATAATATGGTAGATTTGCTATAACATATACATGTTTATAATCATATTTCTTTAATATTTCAGTTACATTAGCCTTTAAAAAGTCCTCATATACTATTTCTACATTATTAAAGTCTTTTAAATTATTATAAATAATAGCTTTTAGACTTTCGTCTATTTCAAAACCTACTACATATTTAGCTTTAGATGCAATATATTTAGTAAGATAACCAGCACCTACACCTATTTCTATAACTAAAGTATCATCTTCTATATCACTTTTTTCCACAATATTATTTAAAACATTGTTATCTTTTAAAAAGTTTTGACCAAACTTCTTTTTAAATTCAAAATTTGATATATCACTCATATTATTCCTCCAATCTAAATAATATTTTTGCATTATTATATGTATTTTCTATTATTTCTTCAATAGGAATTTCTTTTACCTCAGATACTTTTTCAGCAATCTCTTTTAAATTTAATGGGGTATTTACTTGCCCTCTTTTACTTTCAGGTGATAAATAAGGACTATCCGTCTCTAATAATAGATTTTTCACAGGAATATTAGTAATTAAATCTATTCCTTTTTTATTATTTGGATATGTAACAGGTCCATCAATTCCTATATAGAAACCTAATTTTATATATTCTTTAGCTAATTCAGTACTTCCAGAATAGCAATGCATAGATCCTTTTCTAACATTAGATTCTTTAATAATATCAAATACTTTCTGAGAAGCCTCCCTTGCGTGCACAATCACTGGTAGGTCATATTTTTTCGCTAATTCTAATTGCTTTTTAAAGAAATATATTTGTTTATCACTATTTTCTTTAGTCCAATAAAAATCTATACCTATTTCTCCTAAAGCTACTACTTTATTATTCTTAATTTGTTCTTCTAATAGTATTAAATCCTCATCTGTAAATGTATCTATCCCATCATAATTTAATCCAATAGCAGCATAAACATTATCATATTTCTTAGATAACTCGATTATTTCATTATTACTAGCTATATCTACACCATTAAGTATTACATCTATATTATTACTAGCACATTCTTTAATAATATCCACAGCATTTTCCATTTCACTAGGATATATATGACAATGTGTATCAATTATTTTCATATTATCACCTGTTTCTTTGTTAATTATAACACAAAAAAGAGATTAACTCATTAATCCCTTTATATATTCAACTTCTACTTGATCTTCTAATCTAACAAATATAGGTTCACCTTTTTCAATAACCTTTATACCATCAAAGTTCTTACAATTCTTTAGATCTTCAATAGTAACATTATTATCTAATCCCATTTGTCTTAAGATATTATCAGATGTTTCCTCCATAAATGGTCTAATTAGAATAGCTATAGTTTTAATTCCATAAGCTAAATGGTTCATACAAGAAGCAAGTTCTTCCATCTTTTCTTCTTTATATAATGCCCATGGAGCAGTTTCATCAATATATTTATTAGTTCTAGATACTATAGAGAATATAGTAGATACACATTGTGAGAATTCACAGTTATCTAAATATCTCTTAGCTTCTTTAATATAACTATTAACATTATTTTCAAATGTTTCATCAACCTCATTAATATGTCCTTTATAATCAGGAATATTTCCTTCAAAGTACTTATTAATCATTGAAATAGTTCTATTAACTAGGTTACCTAAATCATTACATAGATGTGAATTATATCTTTCAACAAAGTCTTCTGGAGTAAATATACCATCAGTAGAAGAAGGCATACTTACAAGTAGATAGAACTTTAATGCATCAAGACCATATCTACTAATTAAATCTTCTGGATAAATTACATTACCCTTTGATTTACTCATCTTACCATCTTTCATGTTAATCCAGTTATGAACAAATATAGTCTTTGGTAATGGTAAATTTAATGCCATTAAGAATATTGGCCAATATATTAAATGGAATCTAGCAATATCTTTACCAATTACATGCATATCACATGGCCAATATTTATTAAATAAATTATCATTTTCTTGTCCATATCCTAAAGCAGTTATATAGTTTGTTAGAGCATCTAACCATACATATACAACATGTTTTGGATTTGATGGAACAGGAATACCCCAAGTAAATGAAGTTCTACTAACACATAGATCTTCAAGACCTGGTTTAATAAAGTTATTTAACATTTCTTGTTTTCTATAATCTGGTTTAATAAAATCTGGATGAGATTCATAATATTCAAGTAATCTATCTTGATATTTTTTCATATTAAAGAAATAAGCTTCTTCTTTAGCAGGTTTAACTTCTCTTCCACAATCAGGACATTTACCATCAACCAATTGACTTTCTGTCCAAAATGATTCACATGGAGTACAATATAGACCTTCATATTCACCTAGATAAATATCACCATTTGCTAAGAACTTTTCAAAGATATCTTGAACAACTTTTTCATGATAATCATCAGTAGTTCTAATAAACTTATCATAATCAATCTTCATTAAAGCCCATAAATCTTTAGCTATTTTAGCCATTTCATCAACATGTTCTTTTGGTGTAATTCCTTTTTCTTTAGCTATATTTTCAATCTTTTGTCCATGTTCATCAGCACCAGTAAGCATAAATGAATCTTCACCAAGCATCTTATGATACTTCTTTAAACTATCTACTAATACTTCCGTATATGTTGTACCAATATGATACTTACCACTAGGGTAATATATTGGTGTTGTTATATAAAATTTATTCAAATTAATCACCCTTTCCTGTAGATCCAAATCCACCGGCTCTTTCGCTATCAGATGAATCATCATCTACAAGTAAATATTTGCTAAATATTCCTTGAGCAAATCTATCACCTTTATTGATAACTATGTCTTTTTCACCTTCATTTTGGATCTTTATAAATATATGTCCTTCATTATCAGGATTATTATAGTAATCACTATCTACTATTCCAACTTGATTACATAGTCTCATATTATATTTAAATCCCATAGAACTTCTAACTAATAATGCTAAATATTCGTCACTTTCCATTGAGGCTTTAATACCAGTTGGAACTTTAATAATTTCATTTGGTTTTAAAGTAAATGAGATAGGACTTCTAAAATCATATCCTGCACTATGTTTTGTGCCCCTTACTGGGCACATTAGATCATCATATTCTAAATGATCCATTTCTTCTACATTCTTTAAGTATTCTTCTTTAGTTACTATTTCAAATTTTCTCATAGTTATCACTCCAAATCTATAAAATATTATATATCATTTTAATTATCTTTTAAACACTTTTTATATAAATCCATAAACTCAATTAAATAATAAATGTAATGTTTATCTAAGTTATGAGTAAATAGTTTTATATGTAATCCATTATTTCTATTTTCGAATTTAAACTTATCTGTAATATTATATGAATCCATAAATAGTTTATCTATGTTAATGATATCTGGATTCTTAAGTACAAATTCTACATATAAATTAGTCTTAATTAGAGGATCTATATCATTTTCTTTAGCCATACTTTCATATAACTTACTATACATATAGATTTCAAGATCTTCATCAATTTTACCAAATCTATCCTCAATTTCCTCTTTAACTACTCCAAGTGTATCAAGAGAGTTAATTGTACTAATTAACTTATGTACTTCTATCTTAGTACTCTCATCTTTAATGTATTCATTCTTAATATGGTTATCTACATCAACAAGTGGTTTTTCATCTTCAATTTCTTCTACTTCTTTAACCATATTACCTTTTAATCTTTCAACTTCATCATTAAGAATTCTTGTGTATAAATCATATCCAACTGAATCTATAAATCCAGCTTGTTCAGATCCTAATATATCTCCAGCACCTCTAATAGATAGATCCTTCATAGCTATTTGGAATCCACTACCTAGGTTAGTAAATTCTTTTAAAGCATTTAATCTCTTAACAGAAGTCTCAGTCAAACTCTTATTTTTCTTATATGTTAGATAAGCATAAGCTATCTTATCAGATCTACCAACTCTACCTCTTATTTGGTATAGTTGTGATAATCCAAATCTATCAGAATCAAATACTATTAATGTATTAACATTAGGAATATCAATACCGGTTTCAATAATAGTAGTACAAAGTAATATATCAAATTCATTATTAACAAATGAAAGCATTGTGTCTTCAACTTCTTCTTTAGACATTTGTCCGTGTATTATTCTAATCTCTGCATCAGGAGCAATTCTCTTTATATCATGATACTTTTGCTCAATATGTTCTATATTATTAAATAATACAAATACTTGTCCACCGCGAGACATCTCTTTATATATTGCTTCTTTAAGTATTTGATCTGATTCTTCAATTACATATGTTTGAACACTATATCTAGCAGCAGGTGGTGTTTCTATTAATGCTAAATCTCTTAAACCAACTAAAGACATTTGAAGTGTTCTAGGTATTGGAGTTGCACTTAATGTAAGAATATCTATATTTTCTTTATATTCTTTAATTCTTTCTTTATGCATAACACCAAATCTTTGTTCTTCATCTACTACAAGTAGTCCTAAATCCTTGTATTCTATTGATTTATTAAGTAATTTATGTGTCCCTATAAGAAGGTCTACTTTACCTTCTTTTAGTTTTTCTTTAATAATTCTTTCATCTTTTGCTGTAGTAAATCTGTTTAATAATGCTATTTCTACTCCATAATTCTTAAATCTTTCCACAGCAGATTTATATTGTTGAGATGAAAGTATAGTTGTAGGACATAAGTAAGCTACTTGCTTACCAGAAAGTATAGCTTTAAATATAGCTCTAAATGCAACTTCAGTTTTACCATATCCAACATCCCCGCATAAAAGCATATCCATTGGATATTTTCTTTCCATACATTCTTTTATTTTATCTATAGCAATTAATTGATCTTTAGTAGGTTCATATTCAAATTCAGATTCAAATCTAATTTGTTCTTCATTATCTTTTTCAAATGCAAAACCTTCTTTAAGTTTTCTTTTTGCACTTATTTCAAGTAATTTACCTGCTATATCCTTTACTTTATTCTTAATTCTAAGTTTAGTCTTTTGCCATTCTGTATCACTTAGTTTATTTAACTTAGGTACATAACTATCACTAGATGCATATTTAGTAATTAAATCTATTTTATCCACAGGAATATATAGTTTATCTTTACCATGATATAAGATTTCTAGGTAATCTTTATTAATATCACCCTTTTTAATAGTCTTTAAACCATTATAAACACCAATACCATGATTAATATGAACTACATAGTCTCCAATAGATAAGTTATTTATGTTACCAATCTTAGTACCTACTTTAAACTTATTCTTATATGTATTAGGTCTTTCATTACTTGAGAATAACTCATATTCTGTTAAAAGAATTAGATTATCTACTTCAAAACCATAGTCATAATCAGTTTTAATAATATTTATTCTAGTATTATCTATATTATCCACAGTAGTTTTATATAGTGGAACATCTAGGAATTTCTCTAAGTTCTTAACTTTATTATCATCTTTAATAGATATAATAACTATTTTCTTCTTAAATAAAGCATTAGTTAAGTATTCATTAATATAATTAATATTAGAATTAAATCTATCTACTTCTCTACCTTTTAGATTATAGATATGATCTAATTTCTTACCTTCTATAAGATTATCTATCTTTAATAAATATATTTCTTCCTTAATATTAATATCTTCAAGACTAAACATATATTTATCATTTCTTTTTAATTCATTATTTAGATTTAATATATCTTCAGTTAATCTATCATATGACTTTCTAATAGTTCCAAAGTCATCATATATTGTTATAGGATTATCTAAATAATCAAAAATAGAGACATAATCATCTAAAACCTGTGGAATATTCTTTTGTTTAGGTTCTATATCTATATTTTTACTGTTGATAAATTCACTTACTGGGTATATCTCTACTTTATCTATATCTTTAATAGATCTTTGAGAGTCTATATCAAACTCTCTAATTGAATCTATTTCATCTCCCCAGAATTCTATTCTTATTGGGTTTTCAAAATTATATGGGAATATATCAAGTACAAATCCTCTTGATGAGTATTCACCTGTTTTAGTAACAAAAGGACTTCTTTCATATCCAATGTTAGATAAATCTCTTTCTAGATCATCTTTATTGCATTCTCCTTTTGAAACATTTAATATACTTTTTGCCCATACTTCTTTTGATGGCATGTATCTAAGTAACCCGTTAAGGTTAGTAATTAAGATATTTCCTTTATTATTAATTAAACCATCTAGAGTACTTAATCTTATAGATAATAAATCTGGTGATATAGATATTGATTCTTCTGTTATAAAGTCATCCATTGGGAAGAAGAAAGTATTCTTATATAACTTAGATATAGCTCTATATAACATATTTCCTTCATATATAGAATTAGTTAATAATACTATATCTCTATCAGAATTCTTTTTAATGTCTACAACGCAAAAAGAGGTTAATTGCTTAGTTAACCCCGTGATACCTATATTATTAAATTTATCTATTCTGATTAAATCCTCTATCATAATATCATCTCTTATTATATTTATTTTGTAATTCATTAAAGTCTAAATTTATATAATCAATAATAATATCGTATGATTTTTTAATAGCTTCTTCAATCTTTTCTCTATCATCTTTACTAAATTTACCAAGTACATAGTCTTTAGTATCAGATTCTTTATTATTTGATATACCAATTTTTAATTGTTTATATTCATTATTCTTGAAATTAGCTTCAATATTTTTCATACCATTATGACCACCAGAAGAAGATCTTTCTTTTAATTTGATCTTACCTACTTCTAAATCTAGATCATCATGAATAACTAATATATCTCTTTCATTTACTTTAAAGTAGTCTGCATATTTTCTCATTACATCACCACTTAAGTTAATAAACTTTTGTGGTTTAAGAAGAATGATATCTTCTCCATCTACTTTTCCTTTAGTATATAATCCTTGAAACTTATCTTTATCGATAGATGCTCCTACCTTAGAAGCAAAAAAATCAATAACATCAAACCCAACATTGTGGCGAGTATGTTCATACTCTTTTCCAGGATTACCTAGTCCAACGATTAATTTCATTTCTTTGCCTCCTTATATTTTATATATACATCATTCTTAATAAGTCCATGCATCTTAGCTACTTTTTTAATAGCATCTTTATCAGATTCACCTTCACTTATTAATTTGTCCACATGAGAAATTATATCTATATCCTCATATGATTCTTTATCTTTATTTTCTTCAATTAGGATTACAAATTCACCTTTTGGTTCTCCTAATTCTTCAATAATAGTATCTACTTTACCTCTATAAACTTCTTCGTGCTTCTTAGATATCTCTCTTGCAACACTAATATTTCTATCACCCATTATCTCTTTTATTAACGTAAGCGTCTCTACAACTCTGTATGGTGATTCATATACTATTATTGTATGTTTTTCGTTCTTTAAATTCTCTAATTCTTTCTTTTTAGTACTCTTTTTACTATCAAGAAATCCATAGAATAAAAATTTATTTGGATTAAGACCACTCATAGCTAAAGCAGGTGTAAAAGCAGTTGCACCAGGAAGGCACACTACATTAAATCCATTCTCTATAGCTTGATAACTTGGTTCAAATCCAGGATCACATATACTTGGAGTTCCTCTATCAGATACTACTGCTACATTATGTCCGTTTTTTAAATATTCAAGTATCTTTTTAGAAGATTCATTCTCATTAAATTTATGTGATGCGATTAATTTCTTATCAATATTATAATAATTTAATAGTTTCTTTGTTTCACGTGTATCTTCAGAAAAAATTACTTCAGCTTCTTTTAAAACATTAATTGCTCTAAAAGTTATATCTTCTAGATTACCAATTGGAGTTGGTACAAGATATAAAGTTGGAGTATTATCATAACTCTTTTGACTCATTTCTATCGCCCCCAAACATCTTTTTTATTTCATCTCTATATTCATTATCTTTACTGTGGACAATTAATGGAGGTAATACTTTAATACCTTTTCTAGCATTCTTTCTACCTTCAATAATAATCATATTAGAATTTTGTCCTTCTTTAGGATAAATGAATTTTATTATTTTTAGTGTAATGTTATTATCAGTCATAGATTTCATGATTTCTTCTAGTCTTTCTGGTCTATGAATCATAACAACTTTACCATTATTCTTAAGTAATTTCTTACATACTTTAAATATATCATCTAAATTAAGATATATTTCATGTCTTGCAATTCTCTTTATTTCATTATCATTTTGTTTAGTTTGTTCATTAATTTTAAAATATGGTGGATTACATGTAATTATATCGAATGTATCTGTCTCAAACTTATCACATAAGTCTTTTACATCCATATTTAATAATTCTATTTGTTTTTCTAGTTTATTTAACTTAATTGATTCAAGTCCAAGCTTATATATTTCCTTTTGAAGTTCCACAGCATATATCTTATCTTTAGTTTTAGTAGATAATATCATAGGAACAGGACAGTTACCTGAACAAAAATCAATTATTTTATCTCCTTTTCTAGGAGTAACATAATCAGAAAGTATTACTGAATCTAATGAAAAGTTAAAATAGTCAGTATCCTGAACTATTTTCATATCATTAATATTTAATAAATCATTAACGACCTTCATTACGTCTCATATCTGTAATTTCTCCATCTTCAAATTGAACTTTATAAGTCATACTTATTGGATCAACAGATATAACCTTTCCTTTTTTATCATCATAATTCTTGATTGTACCTACTTTAGGTAAATCTTTCTTTAATATAGTATATGTTTCATCTTCATAATCTAAACAACATAGAAGTCTATTACATAAACCATTAATCTTAGTAGGATTTAAAGAAATATTTTGATTCTTAGCCATGTTTATAGTGATGTTATTAAATGAATATAAGAATTCAGAACAACAAAGTGGTCTTCCACAAGGACCAATACCACCAATTTCTTTTGCTTTGTCTCTTGGACCCACCTGGCGTAGTTCTATCCTAACCTTAAATATCTTAGCAAGTTCTTTAGCTAGTTCTCTAAAGTCAACTCTATCACTAGATAAATAAGTGAAATATAAATGTGTTCTTTCAAAATTATATGAAGTATCTATTAATCTCATTTCAAGATTAAACTTTTCAATTAATTCATTACATTTTTTAGCAGCTATTTCTGCATCTTTTAGATTATTTTGATATATAATGTCATCTTCTTTAGTAGATACTCTAACAATACTCTTTACTGGAGATAGTAATGTTTTTTTATTAATACTTACTCTATCAGTAACTACTTCTGCATATTGGAAACCTCTTTCAGTTTCAACAATGACATTCATACCACATTTAATATCTAATTTACCTGGAGTAAAATAATATTTTCTTCCAAACTTTTTAAATGTAACACCATAAACATCTATATTCATACTATATTTCCTTTCCAAGTTCTATGATCAACTTATCTAATACCATCTTGATATTAGAATTAGAAGTTAATCTAAGCTTAGTTCTTTCTAAGACTTCTAACTTATAATTAATACTTTCCTTAGAATTATTCTTTTCAACCTTTTCTAAGAAGTCTATATATTTTAAAAAATATATAGGGTCCCTCTCAAATTTAAGGTTTAATATATCATAATAGAAGAAAAGCATAAAATCAACAACTATTTTAATATCTTCTTTGTTACTAAAATAATCTACATACTCTTTATATTTGATAAAAAACTTCTTTTTCATAGAATCTATATCTGTAGTAAACTCTAAAAGTTTACTAAAATATGTATCAAAAGTATCTTCTCTTTCAAGTTCAGTAAATCTTTCATTAAAGATTTCATATACATCTTTATTAGTAGCTATATTATTTAGATTTAAGATCTGACATCTAGATAATATAGTTGGTATAACCATATTTTGATTAGTTGTAAGCAGTATAGCTATAATATCATCTGATGGTTCTTCTAAGAATTTAAGTATAGAATTAGCTGATGCTGCATTCATTTTCTCACATTCAGTAATTATATATATTTTTTTATTAGAAATAATAGGTTTATTTTGGAACTCTTTTTGGAGTTCGGATAGTTGTTCCTTCTTAATATTTTTACCATCAGGATATAAAATAGTTAAATCAGGATAGTTTCCTTCATCTATTTGCTTACATATTTTCTCATTATTATCAGAAGATAGTATCTTTTTAGAGAATGATATAGCATATTTTTCTAAATAGTCTAAATCATTGCATGTAAATAAATATGCTTGAACTAATTTATCATTATTCAAACTATCTAATAAGATCTTAGTAACTAATTTTTGTTCATTTAAATAATCTTCAAGCATATCTATCACCACCTATTCTACTTTTATTCTGCCCTCTAATGCCTTTTGAATTGTTAATGAATCTAAATATTCCATATCTGCACCTACTGGTATACCAGCTGCAATCTTAGTAATAGATACATCCATACCTTCTAGCATCTTAATTATATAAAGGGAAGTAGTTTCACCTTCCATACTTAAGTTTAAAGCAAGAATAATTTCTTTTATTTTTTCTTCTTTTACTCTATTTATTAATTCATTTATCTTAATATCATCAGGATTTATACCTTCAAGTGGAGATATTAGTCCCTCTAATACATGATATTTACCTTTAAAGGCATTTGATTTTTCAAATAAGATTAAATCTTTAGTACTTTCTACTACACATAATACACTTCCATCTCTAGATTCATCTTCACAAATAGTACATAGATCAGAATCTTCAGTTAAGTTATTACACTTTTTACACTTTTTAATCTTTTTTGATACATTTAATATTGAATTGGAAAAGTTTTCTATTTGTTCTTCATTAAACTTTAAAACTGCAAAACTTAATCGTTCTGCATTCTTTTCACCTATACCAGGTAATAATTTAAAGTTTTCTATTAAATCTTCTAAACTTTTAGGAAATTTCATTAGAATAATCCTGGCATAGCTTGGCTATACTTTCCTAATCTCTTTTCCATTTCTGCATTTGCTTGGTTAATAGCATCGTTAGTAGCTATTAAAATCATATCTTGTAATACTTCAATATCATCTTTTTCTATATTTTCATCGATTTTAACACTTAATACTTGTTTATTACCATTAACAGTAACTTCTACTAATTCTTTTTTAGAAATAAATTCCATTTTACCTACTTCTTCTTGTGCCTTTTGTATTTCTTTTTGCATATTTTGTGCTTGTTTCATTAATGCTTGTATATTCATTTTCTACTCTCCTATCTCTAATAAGTCATCAAATTCACTTTTATTTGAACTTTTTATATTAATTAATACACTTGATTCATCTATTTCATCAATTACTTCTTTATTTCTTAGTCTTTTTCTATATGATTCACTAGTGGTATTCCACTTTTCTTCATCATATATACATACTAATACTTCATTTTTAAGTTTATCTTGTACACATTTCTCTATTAGATCAAAATTATCATACATTTCATATCTAATACTATCATCTGAAGTAACAATAACTATTCCATTTGGACTAGCAGCTTTAATTTCACAGTCAGATAATATATTTTTAAACCTTAATTCATCTAAATTATATTGTTCTGAATCACTAGTTAATATATTTTTATAGTCTGTAAGAGATTTTTTATCAGCTTTTATTAATATATTGTTAATTCTTATATTCATTAATTCATCATATTGCTTATATAACGGATTATCTTTCAATGTTCCACGTGGAACATTGTTCTCTTTTTCTACTTTAACTAGTTCTTCAGTCTTTTTAGATTCTTTTTTAGTTTCTTTTACTTCTTCTTTTGATGTTCCACGTGGAACATTATCTTCTTTTTTATCAAATATATCTAATAATCTAATAATTAATAGATCAAAATATATCTTCTTATCACTTGATAGCTTCATTTGACTAATATAATCAGTTATTGTGAATATCATCTTAGTTATATTATCTTTACCAAACTTCTTAACTACATCATTTGAACTATTTATTTGATAATCTATTAAATTATTTCTTAGATATTTAATAAAATCCTCACATATTGATATATAGTTTTTACCTTCTACATCAATAGAATCACTAAACTTAAATAGTTCTTCTGTTTTATTATCATTAACTAAATCAAAGAAGTTGGTTATTTCTTCTATACTTAATCTACCATTTAATAGAATTACGTCTTCTAGTTTAATATTTCCACCAGAATATGCATTTAATTGGTCTAATAATCCAATAGCATCTCTCATTCCACCATTAGAATACTCACATATTTGTTTTAATGCTTCATCTTCTATCTTTATTTTTTCTTTTTTACAAATATTACTTAAGTTTTCCTCTATTTTAGATGCAGATATTGGTTTAAATTCAAACATTTGGCATCTAGATAGTATAGTTAAAGGAACTTTTTGTGGTTCTGTAGTAGCTAATATAAAGATTACATGTTTAGGAGGTTCTTCTAATGTCTTTAATAATGCATTAAAAGCTCCCATAGATAGCATATGTACTTCATCGATTATATATATCTTATATTTAGATATAGTTGGAAGTAATGTAACATGGTTCTTTATATCTCTTATTTCATCTACACCATTATTTGATGCAGCATCCATTTCAATAATATCTATATTTTCATTATTATTACTTGCTTCACAGATAGAACATTTTTCACAAGAACAACCATCTTTAGGATTCTCACAGTTTAAAGTCTTAGCAAATATCTTAGCTATACTTGTTTTTCCTGTTCCTCTAGGACCTACAAATAAGTAAGCATGAGTTAATTTATCACTAATGATCATGTTCTTTAATGTTTGTACAATTATTTCTTGTCCACATACATCATTAAATGTTTTAGGTCTATATTTTCTATACAATGCTTTATATATCATGTCATCACCTTTTTCTCTAATAATTATAACATATTTTACACTATATTATATATTATTTTTGTAAATAAAAATCAATGTTCCACGTGGAACATTGATTATCTTTTATCTTTGAAAAATTGTTTTAATTTCCCTTCAATATTTATATTATCAACTAGTTTAATATATGATGGATTACTCTCTGTTTCATATTCATTTTGATTAAGAATATAGTATACTTTACCTACTCTAGATTTCTTAATTACTTCTTTGCACATAGAACAAGGTTCTAATGTAACATATAATTCGCAATCATTAAGCCTCCAGTTATGTAATCTCTTTGATGCTTTATTAATACATATAATTTCTGCATGATCTAATACATTATTTGATATATTAGTTTTGTTATATGCTTTAGCTATTATCTTACCCTCTTTTACTATTAGGGCTGCTACTGGAACCTCATCTTTTTTAATAGCTTTATCTACTAATTTATTTAATTCATCATATATTAATTGATTCATAGTGTTTCTCCAATAAAAAAGCACACACGAGAAGGAACTGTTATGGCTGCTACATCTCTGTCCTGACCAGGTTCCAATTTTCTCGTTGTGCATGTTTAATATACTATATTTAGTATTTATAGTCAATAAATTAACTAAAATATACTATTTTTATATTCAAAATATTTCCCGGGAAATATTTTGTTCGCTATTTTGTTCGATTATTCTACACTTTCAGATGCTTCTTGAGTAATTTCTTCTACATTTTCATCTTTTTCTTCTTCAATCTTAGAAATAGATGTAGAAGATACTTTTTGATCATCTTTTAGTGTAATAACTCTAATTCCTTGAGTGACTCTACTCATTTTAGATACTTGATCTAATGGAATTCTTATAATCATACCATTATTTGTAATAATTATTAAGTCTGAATCTTCTTCAACTTTACTTACAGAAACTATTGGACCATTCTTTTCAGTAATATTCATGGCTTTAACACCTTTACTACCTCTATGAGTTAGTCTATATTCTTCAGCATTAGTTCTCTTACCATAACCATTTTCAGTTACTATAAGTATTTCATCTTCAGGTTTAACAACAACAGCACTTACACATTTAGCATCATCAGGTATTTCAATACCCTTAACACCACTAGCAGATCTACCTAGAACTCTTATTTCAGTTTCATTAAATCTTATCATTCTACCATTATCTGCACAAATAAGTATATCATCATTACCACTAGTAAGCATTACAGTTAAGATTTCATCAGTTTCTCTTAATCCTATAGCAATCTTACCAGTTTTTCTAATACTTTCAAATTCAGCTATATCTGTTCTCTTAACAAATCCTTGTTTAGTTACGAACGTAATCTTCATAGTACCTAGTTCATCATGATCTCTTATTGGTAATATAGACATTACCTTTTCTTCTTTTTCAATTGGTAATAAGTTAACTACTGGTAATCCTTTAGATTGTCTTGAGAATTCAGGTATTTCATAACCCTTAATTCTATATACTTTACCTTTATTAGTAAAGAATAATACATGGTCATGAGTTTGAAGTGATATCATGTTTTCCACAATATCTTCTTCATTAGTAGTCATACCTTTAACTCCTACTCCACCTTTATTTTGTACCTTATAAGTATCAGTAGGAACTCTCTTAATATAACCATTCTTAGTAATATTAACTATTATATTATCTACTGGAATTAAAGATTCATCTTCAATATAATCAATAGCAGTCATATCAATCTTAGTTCTTCTATCATCTGAATATTTATCTTTAATTTCTAATAATTCTTTCTTAATTATTTCAAGAACTTTTGCTTCAGAAGCAAGAATTGCTTTAAATTCTTCAATTTTCTTTAATAATTCAGCTAATTCTTCTTCAATCTTTTCTCTTTCTAATCCAGTTAATCTTCTTAACTTCATTTCTAAAATAGCATTTGCTTGGATTTCAGTTAAACCAAACTTACTCATTAATCCATCTCTTGCTATTTCATCTGTCTTAGATGCTCTGATTAACTTAATTACTTCATCAATATGATCTAAAGCTATTTTTAAACCTTCTAAGATGTGTACTCTAGCCTCTGCTTTACCTAAATCATATTTAGTTCTTCTAATAATTACTTCTTTTTGGAAGTCTATATATTTTGCTATTATTTCTTTTAATCCTAGAGTTTTAGGAACGCCTTTATCAAGCATTAAGAAGATAATACCAAAATTCTTTTGAAAATCTGTATGTTTATAAAGATTATTTAATACAACTTGTGCATTAGCATCTTTCTTTAATGTAATAGTGATTTTAACACCATTCTTTAAATCTGTATGATAATCTGAAATTCCTTCAATAGTTTTATTGTGAACAAGTTCTGCTACTTTATTCTTTAAAGCAGAAGTACTAACTCCATATGGAACTTCGTCTACTACTATATAATGTTTACCATCTTTTTCTTCAATAGTAGCCTTACTTCTGATAGTAATAGATCCTCTACCAGTTTCATAAGCTTGTTTAATACCACTATTACCAAGAATTATACCTCCTGTAGGAAAATCAGGACCTTTTATATAATTCATAAGTCCTAATGTATCAATATCAGGATTATCTATATAAGCTACACATCCATCTATTACTTCTCCTAAGTTATGTGGTGGAATGTTTGTTGCCATACCAACAGCAATACCCATAGTACCATTAACTAATATATTAGGAAATCTAGATGGTAATACAGCAGGTTCTTCTTCAGATTCATCGAAGTTAGATACCATATCTACAGTTTCTTTATTTATATCTCTAAGTAATTCTAATGATAATTTTGAAAGTCTAGCTTCTGTATAACGCATAGCAGCTGCTCCATAACCTTCAATATTACCAAAGTTACCATGACCATCTACTAGTATATTTCTATAACTAAAGTCTTGTGCCATATGTACCATTGCTTCATATATTGAACTATCACCATGTGGATGATATTTACCCATAACATCTCCGACTATTCTAGCCGACTTTTTATGAGGTTTATCTGGTGTATAACCTGATTCATACATTGACCATAAAATACGTCTATGAACAGGCTTTAAACCATCTCTTAAATCCGGTAATGCTCTAGATACAATAACACTCATTGAATATTCTAGGAATGATGTTTCTATTTCTTTTACTATATTGTTTTCTTCTAATCTATCTCTACTGTGATCCATAACCTAACCTCCTATATATCCAAATTCTCAACATATACTGCATTTTCTTCAATAAATTGTCTTCTAGGTTCAACTTCTTCACCCATAATTTTAGAAAATGCTGCATCTGCTTCTGTTAAATCATCTACTGTTATTTTTCTAAGAATTCTTTGATTTATATCCATAGTTGTTTCTTCTAGCTCTTCAGCATCCATTTCACCAAGACCTTTCATACGAGCTATTTCAGGTCTAGTATTCTCTGGAAGTGATGCTAAATATGTATCTCTTTCTTCTTCATTTAAAACATATTTTCTTGTTTTACCATGAGTAATTCTAAATAAAGGAGGTTGAGCAGCATATACATGACCAGCTTCTACTATAGGTCTAAAGAATCTATAGAATAATGTTAGTAATAATACTCTAATATGTGATCCATCAACATCGGCATCGGTCATGATTATTATTTTGTCATATCTAAGTTTTGATAAATCAAATTCATTACCAATACCAGTACCAAAAGCAGTAATAATAGTTCTTATTTCTTCATTTGATAATGCTTTATCTAATCTAGCTTTTTCTACGTTTAATATTTTACCTTTTAAAGGAAGTATTGCTTGAGTCATACTATTTCTACCTTTAATAGCAGATCCTCCGGCAGAATCTCCCTCGACTAAGAATATTTCACATACTGATGGGTCTTTTTCTTTACAATCAACTAGTTTTCCACCAAAATTAACAACATCTAAGTCACTTTTTCTTCTTGTTAATTCTCTTGCTTTTTTAGCAGCTACTCTAGCTCTAGAAGCAGTCATTGCTTTATCAACAATAATTTTAGCTTCCTCTGGATTTTCTAATAAAAATCTTTCAAATCCTTCAGAGAATACACTATCTGCTAACTTTCTTACTTCTGAATTACCAAGTCTTCCCTTAGTTTGTCCCTCAAATTGTGGATTTGGATGCTTACAAGAAATGATCATTGTTAATCCTTCTTTAACATCATCACCAGTTAAAGACTCATCTTTATCTTTTAAGAAACCATTCTTTTTAGCATAATTATTTATAATTCTAGTAAGTGCTCTTCTTACACCTTCTTCGTGTGTTCCACCATCATGTGTATTAATATTATTAACAAATGAATATATACTATCAGTGTTATATCCTGAATTATATTGCATAGCAACTTCAAACATAACTCCATCTTCTTCACCTTCTAAATGAATTACATTTTCATGTATTGGAGTCTTATTTTTATTTAAATATTTAACATATTCAATAATTCCACCTTCATACATAAATGTATCTTGTTTAGCAGGTTCTACTCTTTCATCTGTTAAAGTTATTCTAAGTTCTTTATTTAAGAATGCTAATTCTCTACTTCTTACTCTTAAAGTTTCATAATCATAAATTTCTGAATCAAATATACTAGCATCTGGTTTAAATGTTACTTTAGTACCAGTATCTTCAGCATCACATGTACCTACTTCAGTAAGAGCTTGTTTAGTTTTACCACCATTTTCAAATTTACATTCATAAATTTTACCATCTCTTTTAACCTGTACATCTACCCAAGAAGATAAAGCATTAACTACTGAAGCTCCAACACCATGTAGTCCTCCAGATACTTTATATCCTCCACCGCCAAATTTACCACCAGCATGTAATACAGTATAAACTGTTTCTACTGTTGATATACCTGTTTTAGCATGTATTCCAACAGGAATACCTCTACCATTATCTTGTACAGTTACTGAATTATCTTTATTAATAGTTATTTCAATATGATTACAAAAACCTGCTAAAGCTTCATCTATTGAATTATCTACTATTTCCCATACTAAATGGTGAAGTCCTTTAACATCAGTTGTACCAATATACATACCAGGTCTTTTTCTAACAGCTTCTAAACCTTCTAAAACTTGAATATCCGATGCATCATACTTGTCTTGTGCCATATTATTCACCTAATTTTACCTTTCCCTCTTCTATATAAAATATATCAGCGTTTTTAGTTATTCTTTTACTTATACTATGTAAGTCTGTTGATGTAATAAATATTTGTAAGTCTTTATCTATATATTTAATTATATTTACTTTCTTCTTTTTATCTAACTCACTAAATATATCATCTAATAATATTATTGGTTTAATATTATATTTTTGTTTATATATTTCTATTTCAGCTAGTTTTAGACAAAGAATAGCTACTCTATGTTGTCCTTGTGATCCATAATTATTAATCTCTTTTCCATCTATATATATAGAAAAGTTATCTCTATGGACTCCAATTAATGTTGTTTTCTGATTTAATTCACTATCTCTAACTCTTAGATATTTCTCTCTTAGATCTTCTACTATATCTTCTTCATTATCAATAAATGATTCATATTTAACATATATATCTTCTTTTAAAGATATCTTTTTATATATATCCACAATATAATTATTTAGATCATTAATAAACTCTTTTCTATATTTATATAATTTAATATTTAAGTCTATTAATTCATCTGTTAAGATATCTAAATAATTAAAATCAATATTATGTTCATTCTTTAAATATTCATTTCTAGTCTTTAATACTTTATTAAATTTAGTTAAATAAATGATATATTCATTACTTATTTGTCCTATTTCTATATTTAAAAATTTTCTTCGATCACTTGGTGTACCTTTTATTATTTCTAAATCATCTGGACAAAACATAACAACATTAATATTTGATAGATAATCACTTATTCTTTTAAATACATTATTATTAATAGATACTCTTTTACCTTCATTATTAATAACTATCTTGTATGTATTCTTTCTATCATTATTTTCAACTTCCCCTACTATCTTAGAAAAAATACAATCATTCTTAATTAAATAATTATCTTTATTACATCTATGGGATTTGGTTACTGCTAAGAAATATATACTTTCTAGGATATTTGTTTTACCCTGTGCATTATTTCCTATAAAGATATTAATATTCTTATTGAATTCTAATTTCAAATCTTCATAATTTCTAAAATTTTTTAATTCAATTTTTCTTAAAAACATTTTTAACCTATTTTAAAGCCCATTTTTAACACCTTTATAGTAAAACCAATTACCTACCCATACATGTATATTATATCATAAAAATGGGTAAATAAATTAAAATTTAGTAAAAAAACTCAATTTTTTTAGTAATTGAGTTTCCTAATTTTAATAATTTTCTATTCTTTTTCTAAGTAATGATTCTAACATATATGATCTATGTACTTGATTCTCAAATGAATTAATAGAAATACCTATATTTAATACATAATTATTATCAAATATAATGTCTGTAGATTCATGATTACCATTAAATGACTTAATATTATTTAATATAATCCATGAACATCCAGTAAGTCTTGGTGATGTAGTTGGAAAACATATTAAATTATGAGATTCTTCTATTATAATTGGTGATTTATGAGTTATGTTCATTATAGATTTTGTGCCTGCATGTCTTCCTTCGTATGTTGAACCAAAATATTCACAACTATATTTAATTATACTTAATGGTTCCATATTTACTACAAATTCATTATCTTTTTCTATTACTTTAGATTTATTATAACCAATAGGAATAATAGCTAAAGTATTTTTATTTATTTCATAAATATCCATATATAACTCCCCCTTTCAGGAACTTATCATATATATTTTTCTCTTTTTGTAAAAAAATACCACTAAAAAAAGAGAACATAGTTCTCTTAATATGTTTTAATTGGTAATAGAAGTTGAATTAAATCATCATTTTCTTCATTAGTTAATATAATAGGATTAATTTCTCCATTTAATGAAATTTTAACATTATTAGATGAAATAGTTCTAAGAGCCTCTAGCATATATTTAGCTGAGAAACTAATACTTAGATCATTACCAGTTTCATTTGAAATATTTAATCTCTCTTCTACTTTACCTATTTCTGGTGTATTAGATGTTACTATTAATTCATTATCATTTATTTCAAACTTAATAACATTCTTTTCTTTTTCTGATGTTAATAAAGAAGCTCTATCAACAACATCATATAAATCAGATGTTGATGCTTTAACTACTATTTTATATTCAGTTGGTATTAATCTATTAATATCTGGAAAATTACCATTTAATAATCTAGATTGGAAATAAATATCATTAATTTCAAATAATATCTTATTAGTAAATATATGAATCTTAATTTCATCATCAGAATCATCTATTATTTTAATAAGTTCTCCTATATTTTTAGATGGTACTACTATATTAATAACATTATCCACAGCTTTATCTAATTTAATAGTCTTTTTAGCTAATCTATAAGAGTCTGTAGCTACTACTTCCATAACATCTTTATCTATTTTAAAATTAATACCTGTTAATATTGGTCTAGTTTCTTGTGAAGAAGTTGCAAATATTGTTTGATTAACTAATTGTTTAATTAATTTTTTACTTATAGATATAGGATTAGATGATTTTTCTATTTTAATATCAGGAAATTCATCCGAATCAATGCCATTTAAATTAAATTTACTATTATTTGTATAAATAAGTATTTTTAATCCATCTACTACTTCTATATTAATAAGTACATCTGGTAACTTTCTAACAATATCTAATAAATATTTACCTTGTACTACTATAGATCCTTCTTTTTCTATAGAATCTATCATCTTTTTATCTATAAATGTTTTAATATCTATTTCATTATCACTAGCTTCTAAGTATAAACCATCTTTCTTTAAATCAAATTTTATTCCTCCTAGTACTGGAATAATGTTTTTACTTGATATAGCATGACTTACTATATTAAGACTTTCTAATAATATTTCTTTTTTAATTGAAAATTTCATTTTTGTTCCTCCTATTTTTTTTTAGTATTTTATTTTTATTAGTGTGGATAATGTTTATAACTACCCTATTTCTTTATTATATAATGATTTTTGGTTGTTTATAAATTGTTAATAATTTATATTTATCCACTACTTTTTAATTTTTTTCTTCAACTCCTCTATTACTTCTTTTAAATTTTCATTAGTTTTTAATTCACTTTGTATTCTATCACATGAATTCATTACTGTGGAATGATCTCTTCCACCAAATTCCATTCCAATTCTTGGAAAAGACTCATCTGTCATATTTCTAGCTAAATAAATAGCCACATGTCTAGGAAATGATACTTTAGCTGCCCTTTTCTTACCTTTTAAATCATCTATAGTTATATTATAGTAATCAGCTACTATTCTTTGTATCTTTTGTATATCATTTTTATTTTCTATATTTATATTAAATGTTCCTTTTAGAGCTTCCATTGCTAAATCTACGGTTATTTCTTCTTCAAAGAACATTGTGGAATAAGCAATTACTCTAGTTAATGATCCTTCAAGTGTTCTTATATCAGAATCACATATATTAGCAATAAACTCATATACATCGTCTGATATATGTTGTGCAATATTCATATTTGATACTTTGTTTTTTAATATTTTAATTTTTAATTCATTATCTGGTGGAAAAATATTAACTTTTAATCCCCAATTAAATCTAGTTTTAAGTCTATCTTCTAGATTTTTTAAATCATCTGGTGAATTATCAGAAGATATTATAATTTGTTTTTTATCATCAAATAATGTATTAAATGTATGGAAAAACTCTGCTTGTGATTTAGGAGCAGTTCCAAGAAATTGTATATCATCTATTAATAATACATCTATATTTCTATATTTATCTTTAAATGCTTCTATATAATCAAAATTATTACCATCTATATGTTTTCTACTAATTCCAAGAAAATCATTAATAAATGTTTCACTTGTTACATATAAGACTCTTAAATTTGAGTTTTGCACAATATAATTACCAATTGCATGCATTAAATGTGTTTTACCAAGTCCACTATTACCATATATAAAGAAAGGATTATATATTTTACCAGGACTTTCTGCTACAGCTAATGCTGTGGTTCTAGCAAATTCATTGCTCTCCCCTACCATAAAACTATTAAAGGTATAATTAGGATTCAAATTAGTTATTTTCTTATTTTTATAACTAAGATCTACTTCTTCCTCTTCTCTTTTAATAGGTTCTTCTTTATTTTCTACATTATATTCATCTTTTAATACGAATACTATATTAAAATTAGTACCTAATATACTTGATAGTATTTCCTCCATCATATCTTTATATGATTGTTCTAAGTGTTTTTTATGAGTTGATGTTGGAACTAATACTACTGCATCCTCATTTAAATCAATGAGTTCAGTATCTTTAAACCAGATATCGTATCCTAATGAGGACACTTTTTTCTTAATTAACGATAAAAATTTTTTCCACAATAAATCCTTATTTTCCAATTTGTCCTCACCACCCTATTTTTGTAGTTACATTCTAACTAAATAATATCACAATTTTCTTATTTTTCAACAAAAAATACACTATTCACAATACTCCACAGTATCCTGTTGATAAATTTTTGTTGATTTTATTACTTATTATATAGTTTTCCACACAATCCACAAATTACATTATCCACACTATAAGTTATTAACAAATATACATATATCTGTAAAACTGTGGACAATTGTGGATAATTTTATTAGTTATATATTATAAGGAATAAATGATGATTTGTACACAGGAAATTAACAAATTTATCAATATTTATAAAAATTGCATTATTTTGTTGACATACCAATAAAAAATAAGTATAATTTTATATGTTTTATGGACCTGGGAGGTGTAGTAATGAAAAGAACATTTCAACCAAATAATAGAAAAATGAAAAAAACTCATGGATTCTTCTCAAGAGTAAAAGGTAACGTTTTAAACAGCAGAAGAAAAAAAGGAAGAAAAGTATTATCTAAATAATTATCCACTACATGTGGTTTTTTTTGTATAGAGGTGTATATGAAAAAATTAAATATTATAAAGAAAGAACAAGAAATTAATGATATCATAAATACTGGTAAAAGATTATATAATAGATATTACTATATATATAATAAGGAAAACAGTAATAATAAATATTATAGATTTTGTATTTGTGTATCTAAAAAGCTTGGTAATGCTGTTATTAGAAATAAGAATAAAAGGCAAGTTAAAGATATTATAGATAAGAGTAATTTAACATTTAAAAGCAATCAAGATTATGTTATAATACTTAGGAAAGACATTAATTTACTTAATTTTGATCAAAAGAGAGATGAATTATTAAGTTTATTAAAACAATTAGGAGAATAATATGAAGAAGAACAAAAAAAAAATATTAGTACTATTCTTTGCTTTATTTTTATTAACAGGATGTACTAAAGTACTAAAAGATGGTAAAAAAGCTGTTGTATATGAAAACAATTCAGTTAGACTAACATTATATGAAAATATATTATGTCAACCTGAAACTAAAGGATTAGTTAAAGAATACAACAAATATAAGAAAAAAGTTGATATATCTAAATTACCAAAATGTGATAATTTTAAGGTAAAAGATAGTAAATATGAAGGTTTATGGGAAAATCTACTTGTTAAACCACTTGCTTGGTTAATAGTTAGAGCAAATAAATTAATTAAGAATTATGGTATAACTATTGTATTACTTGGTATTCTAATTAGATTAATACTTGCACCATTCTCAATTAAGACTATTAAACAACAAGAAAATATGAAAAAGATGCAACCAGAACTTGATAGATTAAATAAGAAATATGAAAATAAGAATGATCAAGAATCACAACAAAAGAAATCTATGGAAATGATGCAATTATATAAGAAATATAAGATTAATCCTGTATCAAGTTGTTTATTTGCATTAATTCAAATTCCATTAATTATGGCATTTTATGAAGCAGTTAATAGAGTTCCAGTTATATTTGAAGGTAAACTATGTGGTTTAGTTCTAGGAACAACTCCAATGAAAGCAATGGCTGGTGGACATTGGGCATATATTATAATAGTATTATTAATAGCAATAACTACATTTATTTCATTCTTTATGAATAAAAATGCTACTCCTTCTCAAGGAGGTATGAATCCAAATGTAATGCCAATTATGATGACTGGTATGATTACATTTATGGCATTAAATTTACCAGTAGCATTATCATTATATTGGATTGCAAGTACACTATTTACAATAGTTCAAAATTTAGTTATTATATTAATTAAAAAAAGAAAGGCAGAATAAAATGAAAATATATACATACGAGGGTAAAAACCTTGAAGAATTAACACTTCAAGCATTAAAAGAATTAAATGTTAAAGAAGATGAAATGTTAACTTCAACAAAAGAAGAAACTGTTGGATTATTAAAAAAGAAAAAATATACATTAAATGTTGTATTAAAAAGTGATGTATTAGCATTCTCTAAAGAATATTTAAAGACATTAGTTGAAGGAATGGGATTAAAAGTTAACTTTGAAACACTTAGAAAAGATAACTATTTAAAGATTATTCTTCATCCAGATAATAGTTCTATATTAATTGGTAAAGAAGGAAGAACACTTTCATCAATTCAAAATGTTTTAAGAGCAGTTTTAACAAAAGAAACTGGTATGCATATAAATATAATTCTAGATGTTGAAAACTATAAAGAAAAGAGTCAAAAACATATAGAAAGACTAGCTAAGAATTTAGCTAAAGAAGTTCAAAAGACTAAAGAACCAGTTAGAATGGATTCTATGAACTCTTATGAAAGAAGATTAATACATGAAGTATTAAAAGACTTCAAAGGTATTACTACTGAAAGTGAAGGGGAAGAACCAAACAGAGCAGTAGTTATTAAACCAGTAGAATAAAACAATCGAAAGATTGTTTTTTTTACACTATTAATGTTAAATTTAGTTATTATTTAACTATTATATAAATAAAAATGGTATTATTATAATAGGATATTGTAGTCAAAAAAACTATTTAGAGTTATAATAAGTAAATCAAAAAAAGGAGGGATATCATGAACGACACTATTTGTGCTATTTCAACTGCTGTTGGAGTAGGGGCTATATCAATAGTTAGAGTTAGTGGAGAAGATGCTATTAGTATTGTTAATAAGATATTTGATAGAGATCTAACTAAAATGGATAGTCATACAATTAATTACGGTCATATAGTAGATGGAAATGAAATAATAGATGAAGTAATGGTATCTATTATGAAGGCTCCTAAAACATTTACAAAAGAAGATATAGTAGAAATAAACTGTCATGGTGGTATTAGTTCTACTAATAAAGTATTAGAATTATTATTAACTAATGGTGCAAGACTAGCTGAACCTGGAGAATTTACTAAAAGAGCATTCTTAAATGGAAGAATAAATCTAGTAGAAGCTGAATCTGTTATGGATATGATAGATGCTAAAACAGAAAATGCTAGAAAACTTGCTATGAATGGTATTGAAGGTAAGATATCTAATCTTATTCATGAAATTGTAGATAAGTTATATGATATAAATTCTAATATAGAAGTTAATATTGATTACCCTGAGTACGAAGATATTGAAGTTATGACTGAAAGTCAAATACAAGAAGTATCTAAATTTATAGATGAGAAGTTAAAGAAGTTATTAATTGAATCTGAAAATGGAAAAATCATAAAAGAGGGTATAAATACATTAATATTAGGTAGACCGAACGTCGGGAAGAGTTCTATACTGAATAAACTAATTAATGAGGATAAAGCAATAGTTACTGATATAGCTGGAACAACTAGAGATATAGTAGAAGGACAAATTAGAGTAGGCGGTGTTTTACTAAATATTATAGATACTGCAGGTATTAGAGAGACTGAAGATGTAGTAGAAAAGATAGGTGTAGAAAAATCATTAAATCTAATTAAAGATGCTAACCTAATTATATTAGTATTAAATAATAATGAACCTCTAACAGAAGAAGATAAGAAACTATTAGAGATTACAAAAGATAAAAAGAGAATAATTGTGGTTAATAAAATAGATCTAGAAACTAAATTAGATACAACAGGATTAGATGTAGTAAAGGTAAGTGCTACTAAAGATATAGATATTCTAAAAGATAAGATATCTGATTTATATAATCTAGAAGAATTAAATAATAAAGAACTAACATATTTATCTAATAGTAGACAAATATCATTAGTTAAGAAAGCTATATCAATTAATAATCACTTAATGGAATCATTTAATAGTGGTATTCCAATTGATATACTTGAAATAGATATAAAAGAAATATGTGAAACATTAAATGAAATTATAGGCGAAAGTTATGATGATAAGCTAATTGATAGATTATTTGCAAACTTCTGTCTAGGAAAGTAGGTAATATGAGTAGAGTAGCCGTTATAGGAAGTGGAAGTTTTGGATGTGTTCTTGCAAATTTAATTAAAGAAAATGGACATGAAGTTAAAATTTGGTCTTTTTCAGAAGAAGAAAAAGAAGCAATAAATGAATATCATTATTGTAGATATATACAAGGACATATTAATGAAGATGTTAAATGTACTACTTCAATTGAAGAAGCAATTAAAGATACAGATTTGATATTAATTGTTACTCCTTCATTTGCTGTTAGAAATACTTGTAAAGAGATAGCTCAAACTATTGGTAATCAACAAGTAATAATAGCTTCTAAAGGATTAGAGGGAGATAAAGTATTATCAGAAGTTGCTAAAGAAGAATTAAATAGAGAAATAGGTGTTATATCAGGACCTTCACATGCAGAACAAATTTATGTTGAAAAACCAACATATTTTGATTATTATGGACCTGAAGAATATAAAAGAGTATTTCAAAATAATTATATTACATTAGAAGATTGTAATGATCCTTTAGGTATGCAATTAGGAGCAGCCCTAAAGAATATCATAGCAATAGGATATGGTAAAGCTCATGGACTTAATCAAGATACAAATACAACATCTGCATATTTATCAAAGGCATTTAGAGAAATGATTTCAATTGGTACAGCTTTAGGAGCTAAACCCGAAACATTCCTTGGATTTTCTGGTTTAGGAGATTTATTAACTACTGTTGGTAGTTTAGATAGTAGAAATCTTAAATGTGGAATACTTCTTGGAAAAGGTAAAAAATTAGAAGAAATAAAGAATGAAGTAGGTATGACAATAGAGGGGTTAAATGCTTTAGATTCTGCATATAAAGTTATAGAAGAACATAATTTAGATTGTCCTGAAATAACTAGTTTATACTATCAAATACATCAAGATGATGTTTATAAGAATGACAAGTCTTTAAATAAAATATTTTAGGAGTCATAAATGAAAAAGATATTAGTTATATTAGGAATATTATTGTTAGTAACTGGTTGTAGTTTAACTAATAGTAAAAATAAAGAAAAAACATATAAATTAGATAATTATGGATCATTTTCTATAAGTGAAAACTATATGATGAGGGAAGACCATTCTACTAAAGAAAAACCATTCTTTGTAGATAAAAAAGATGAACATTCTTCTAGACCAAATAATATATCTGTTAATGGTGGAACTAATTACTATTCAATAGATCAAGTAGATACTTTTAAAAATGCTATAATGCAACAAATGGCATATCAAGCTAAAGCGTATAATGCTACTTTAACATCTAGTGGTTCTACCACAACTAATGGTTATCCATTACTTAGATTTAATATGGAAGCTAAAGATCAAAAAGCAATTCAATATTATATTATGGGTGATCATAAATATGTAATGATATATGCAACTATATTTGAATTTGATGATGAAGATAGTGTTATAGAAGCCGCAGAATATATAGCAAATTCATTTGTATGGGAATAAAAAAGAGCTAATGCTCTTTTTATTTGATATAATATAAATATTGTAGTATAATACTTTTGCTTTAAAAAAAGGAGGTGGATTCATGGACTATGAAGTTATTGTCGTAGGTGGTGGACATGCTGGTTGTGAAGCAGCTTTTGCATCTGCTAATAAAGGACATAAAACATTATTAGTTACAGGATCTATTGATAAAATAGCTATGATGCCATGTAATCCACACATTGGAGGATCTGCTAAAGGTATCGTAGTAAGAGAAATAGATGCCCTTGGTGGTGTAATGGGTAAAGTTGCAGATAAGACTTTACTTCAAATGAAAATGCTTAATTTTAGTAAGGGACCTGCAGTAAGATCGCTTAGAGCTCAAGCAGATAAGGTTGCTTATCCAAAATTAATGCAAGAAGAATTACAAAAACATAAGAATATAGATATAGTAGAGGACTTAGTAGAAGACCTAATTATTGAAGATAATACTATTAAAGCAGTTAAATTATCTAATGGTGATATTATTAATGCTAAAGCAGTAATATTAACAACAGGTACTTATATGAAAGCTAATATCTTAGTAGGGGATACAAGAACAGTATCTGGTCCTGCTGGAACTAGACCTTCACTTTTCTTAAGTGATAACTTAGAAAAACTAGGATTTAAAATACTAAGACTAAAAACAGGTACTCCTCCTAGAATTCAAAGAGATACAATTGATTTCTCTAAGACTAAGATGGAACCTGGAGATGATAAATACTATACATTCTCATTTGATGATAAACCATATTATAAATTAGATGAACAAGAACCATGTTATTTAACTTATACAACAGGGGAAACTCATAAAATAATAATGGATAATTTAGATAAATCTAGTATGTATGGTGCTATTCAAGAAAAATTAGGTACAGGACCAAGATATTGTCCATCTATCGAAGATAAAGTAGTTAGATTTAAAGATAAAGAAAGACATCAATTATTCCTAGAACCAGAATCAAGATACTTTGATGATATATATGTTCAAGGATTCTCAACAAGTATGCCTCATGATGTACAAGAAAAAATGGTTCATTCTTTACCAGGACTCGAGAATGCAAAAATACTTAGATATGCGTATGCTATTGAGTATGATGCAATAGATCCAAGAGACCTTTATCCATCATTAGAAACAAAAATAATAGAAAATCTTTATACAGCAGGACAAATTAATGGTACTAGTGGTTATGAAGAAGCTGCTTGCCAAGGTTTAATGGCAGGTATTAATGCTTCATTAAAAATAGAGAATAAAGAACCATTAATACTTGGAAGAGATGAAGCATATATTGGTGTATTAATAGATGATTTAGTAACTAAGGGAGTTAGAGATCCATATAGATTACTAACATCAAGAGCAGAATATAGACTTCTTCTTAGAAGTGATAATGCTGATTTAAGACTTAGAAAACATGGATATGAAGTAGGTCTAATAAATAAGAGACAATATAATAAATTAGTTAAAAAAGAAGAAAATATTAATAAAATAATTGAAGAGTTAAAAGAATTAACTATTAAAGCAGATAAGAAAATGACATTATTTGATTATGTTAAGAGGGTAGAGAATTCAATCTTTGAAATAGAAGATAAATTATCTACTAAATATGATTACTTAGAATTAGAACAAGCAGAAATAATAATCAAATATGAAGGATATATCAAGAAAGCAAGAAAAGAAGCTGAAAAGATGCATAAATTAGAGGATAAAAAGATTCCTGAGAATATCAATTATGATGATGTTCCAAACTTAGCATCAGAAGCTAGAATTAAATTAAAAGAAGTTAGACCATTATCTTTAGGACAAGCATTAAGAATAAGTGGTGTTAATCCATCAGATATATCTATATTATCTGTATATATGAAGAGGTATTTCAATGACAATAGATAAATTAAGAGAATTACTAAGTGAAATAGGTATTACTTTAACTAAGAATCAAGGTAAGAAATTACATAGATACTATGAACTAGTAATCGAAGAAAATGAAAAAATTAATTTAACTAGGATTACTGAAAGAGAAGATTTCTATTTAAAACACTTTTATGATTCTTTAACTCTAATTAAAGCAATAGATTTAAACCAAGAATTAAGTGTTTTAGACTTCGGTACAGGAGCTGGATTTCCTGGAATCGTTCTAAAGATTTGCTTTCCAAATCTAAAGATTACTCTAGTAGATGCTTTAGAGAAAAGATGTAACTTCTTAAACAAAGTAATTAAAGAATTGGAACTTACTGATATAGAAGTTATTCATACTAGAGGAGAAGATTATGCTAAAAGACATAGAGAAAAATATGATTTAGTAGTATCTAGAGCAGTTTCTAAACTAAATACTTTAGTAGAAATCTGTATGCCAATGGTAAAAGTAAATGGTTACTTTGTTGCCATGAAAGCAAACCTAGATGATGAAGTAAAAGACTCTATGAAAGCTATAGAACTTCTAGAATCTAGATTAGAAGATGTAATTAGTTTTGAATTACCAATTGAAAACTCAATTAGAAACCTAGTTAAGATAAAGAAACTAGGAAAGAATAAAAGAATATATCCTAGAAACTTTGATCAAATTAAAAAAAGACCATTGAAATAAATGGTCTTTTATAGTATTATTATATTTAGAATAAAGAGGTGTTTGTCATGATAAATACATTAGATAAAGAAGTTATTGAAGTAGCTTTAGATGATATTATTCCTAATAGGTTCCAACCAAGACTAGCATTCGATGAAGGTGCTTTAAATGAACTTGCTAAATCTATTAAAGAACATGGAATAATACAACCCCTAGTATTAAGAAGAATTGGTAATAAATATGAAATTATTGCTGGTGAAAGAAGATATAAAGCAGCTTATATAGCAGGATTACATAAAGTACCTGCTGTTACTATAGATTTAAATGATAATGAGTCTGCTGAAGTAGCAATAGTAGAAAATATTCAAAGAAAAGATTTATCTCCAATTGAAGAAGCTAAATCATATAAGAAACTTCTTGAAAGAGGATATTTAACTCAAGAACAATTAGCTACTCGTATGGGTAAAACTCAAGCAACTATTTCTAATAAACTTAGATTATTAAATCTTAGTCCTAAAGTTCAAGATGCTTTATTAAATAATAAAATATCTGAAAGACATGCTAGAAGTTTACTTAGAATAGAAGATAAAACTAAACAAGAAGAATTATTAGATACTATAATTGAAAATAGAATTAATGTTAAAGATACTGATGATATGATAAATGAAATGTTATCTAAACCAACAGTAGAAGAAAAACCATATAGTAATCCATATAATGAACCAGAAAAATCAAAAGACGACGATGAATTTGATATTGATTCTATTATGGCTAGAATTCAAAAGAAAATTGATGAATTACAAAAAGAAGAAGATCATAGAGAAGTATTAGAATCTCCTGAATATAGAGAACCTATTAAATCAAGAGGATTCTCATCTAGTTCAATTACATATGAAGAGCCTGAATTAATTGAAGATAATACACTTAATATGATAGAAGATAAACCTGATTCAGAACTTGCTGAACAAAAAATAGTAGAACTAGTTAATAGTTTATCTAATCAAGGTGTAAAAGCTTCATATGACAAATTTAAGTTTGGTAACATATCTCAATTTGTAATAAAGATAATTGATAATGAATAATGAAGATGTAAATCTTCATTTTTTTATTGAAAAATAATAGGTTTTTTATTATATATATGATATACTTTTACTTGAAAAAGTGGTGAAATATTACATGTTAGATTTATTTATTAAAAATAATGATGGTTTAACTGAATTTAAAGGTATTAATTATACTAAAAAAGGTAATAAACTATCATTTAATACTGATGAAGATAATTATGAGTTTATAATAGATAAAACTATTAAAATGAATAAAGAAAATAAAGAATCTAAAATAAGTATATTATTTGATAAAGATAATAAATCTAACGGATTATATGAAATAAAAGAAATGAATACCACTTTTAATTTAAATATAATTACAAATAGTCTTGAAATAACTGAAAAATCAGTTATAATTGATTACGGACTTTATATTGAAAGCGAATATACTGGTAATTTTGAAATTAAAATAATTATAAAGGAGTAGAATATGACAGATATAAAACAAATTATTTCTTCTTTAATTGAAAAAGAGATAAATATTGATGTTTATGATTATATTAAGGAAATAGAGGATTCTTCTAAAGGAGACTATGCTTTTCCATGCTTTAGTTTATCTAAAGAAATGCATAAATCACCAGTAGATATTGCTAATGAATTAGTAGAAAAGATTAAAGATGAAAGAATAGATAAAATAGAGAGTGTTAATGGTTATCTTAATTTCTTTATTAATAGAGAATATTTAGCTAAGTTTGTTCTTAGTGAATATGATAATGATAAAGAAAACTATGGTAAAGAAAAACATGATGAAACTGTATTAATTGAATATTCATCTCCAAATGTATGTAAGCCATTTCATATAGGACATATGAGAACTACATTAATAGGACATGCATTATATAACATATTTAAATATATGGGATATAACACTATTAGTATTAACCATTTAGGAGACTATGGTACTCAATTTGGTAAATTAATTGAAGGTTATAGATTATGGGGTTCTGAATATGATTTAAGTACTGATTCTATGGATAAATTAGTAGAAATCTATGTAAGAATAAATGATTTATGTGCTAATGATGAAAGTGTACTAGAAAGATGTAGAGAAAACTTTAGAAAATTAGAAGATAAAGATCCTGAATGCGTTGCATTATATGAACAATTTAAAGAATTAAGTTTAAAAGAATTTAAAAAGACATATGATATGCTTGGTATTCATTTTGATAGTATTAGAGGAGAAGCTTCTTATGTTGATTCAATTGATGAAGTAATTAATATGTTAGAAGCTAAAAACAAACTTCAAATAAGTGAAGGAGCTACTATAGTAGATTTAACAGATGAAGGTATTAATGCTCCATGTATTGTTAAAAAGAGTGATGGAAGTAGTATATATGCTTCAAGAGACTTAGCTGCTATATTATATAGAGCAAGAACATATGATTTTGATAAATGTATATATGTTACAGGTTATGAACAAGATTTACATTTTAAACAAGTATTTGCAGTAGCTAAATATCTTGATTTAGATAAAAAATATGTTGATGGATTAGAACATGTTTCTTATGGATTATATTCATTAAAAGAAGGTAAAATGTCTACTAGAAAAGGTAATTTTATTAAACTAGAAGACGTTATTAATGAATCTATATCTAGAGCAAAAGAAGTAATATTAGAAAAGAATCCTGAATTAGAAGATATAGATGAAACTGCTAAAAAAGTTGGTATTGGTGCAGTTATCTTTAGTGATTTATATAATTCAAGAATTAAAGATGAAGTATTTGATTTAGATACTATGCTTAATTTCCAAGGTGAAACTAGTCCATACATTCAATATATGTATGTAAGAATTCAAAGTATATTAAAGAAAACAAATGATGAAGTATTGCTAAATAATGTTAGTTATGATAAATTAACAGATGATTTGTCATATGCACTAATTAAAACTATTTATAGTTATAATAGTGTATTAAATGAAGTTATTAATAAGAAAGAACCATATCTATTATCTAGATATTTAATTAAATTAGCTAATGAATATAGTTCATTCTATAGTAATAATAAAGTTTTAGATGACAATGATGAAATAAGAAAAACGAGATTATACTTAATTAGCATGGTTGGTGAAATATTAAAATCTGGTATGAATTTACTTGGTATTGAAATGCCAAATAAGATGTAGGAGGATATAATGAGTTTAAAAGAAAAAACAATCGAAGAATTAGAACAAATGAGTTATACTGATATAGCTTATGAAGTAATTAAGGAAAAGGGTAAGAAATTTAATACACCTAATTTATTTAAAGAAGTATGTAAGTTATTAAAACTTGATGATGCTGAATTTGAAGAAAAAATTGGTGATTTCTTTACTGCTTTAACTACTGATGGTAGATTTATATTAATAAATAGTTCTTTATGGGATTTAAAAGAAAATCATAAAGCAAATATAGTAGTTGATGATGAAGAGGAAGAAACAGAAGATGTTGAAAAGTCTGAAGAAGATGAAGATGATGTAGTTAGTGATGATTTAGAAGATGATTATTCTGATGAAGCTACTGATGATTCTGATAATGATGAAGATGACTTTAACGAATTAACTATTATAGATGAAGAAGATTTAGACGAATAGGTGATAACTATGATAGAAAGACTAGAGACAATTTTAAATAGATATAATGAATTATCTACAGAACTTACAAAGATGGAAGTTATAAATGATGTTAAGCTTATGACTAGCTTATCAAAAGAAGCATCTAGTCTTGAAACTGTAGTTAATTTATATAAAAGATATAAAGAAGTTCTAAAGAATTTAGAAGAAGCTAAAGAATTAGTTAATGATCCTGAAATGGCAGAACTTGCTAAAGAAGATATTAATTCTTTAGAAACTGAAAAAGAAGAATTAGAAAAACAAATAGAAGTAGAACTAATTCCAAAGGATCCTAACGATGATAAAAATATCATTGTTGAAATAAGAGGAGCTGCTGGTGGAGATGAAGCTAATCTATTTGCTGGTGACTTATTTGAAATGTATAGTAGATATGCAGATAGTAAAGGTTGGAGAATAGAAATAATTAATGCTGAAGAAGGCACTGCTGGTGGATATTCTCAAATAGAATTCATGGTTAAGGGTGAAAATGTTTACTCTAAACTAAAATATGAATCAGGTGCTCATAGAGTTCAAAGGGTTCCAGTAACAGAATCACAAGGAAGAGTTCATACATCAACTGCAACAGTATTAGTAATGCCAGAAATGACAGATGTTGATGTAGAAATTAAAGAAGAAGATTTAAGAATTGATGTTTATAGATCTTCTGGAGCTGGTGGACAAGGTGTTAATACAACTGACTCTGCTGTTAGAATTACTCATATGCCTACTGGTATAGTAGTTACTTGTCAAAATGAAAGAAGCCAACTTAAGAATAAAGAAAAAGCAATGGAAATCTTAAAATCAAGAATCTATGATGAAGAAATTAGAAAGCAAGAAGAAGCTGTTGGTTCTGAAAGAAGAAGTAAGATAGGTACAGGAGATAGATCTGAAAAGATTAGAACTTATAACTATCCTCAAAATAGAGTAACTGATCATAGAATTAACTTAACTTTAATGGCTCTAGATAGAATTATGCAAGGTGAAATAGATAAATTAATAGAAGCATTAATAAATGAAGATCAAAGAAGAAAACTAGAAGGGGAAAATAATAACATATAATCTTTATATGTTATTTTTAATATAATATGACAGATATAGAATATTTAAAGAAATATTATAATGGTAATCTAGATGAAGCATTAGAAAGACTTAATAATGGAGAACCTGTTCAATATATAGTAGGTAATGTAGATTTTATGGGTAATATAATTAATGTTAATCATAGTGTATTAATACCTAGATTTGAAACAGAGGAATTAGTCTCTGAAACTATTAAAAGGATTAAATCTACATTTAATACTAAAATAGATATATTAGATTTATGCACTGGATCAGGTTGTATAGCTATTTCTTTAGCTAAAGAGATAGATTCTAATGTATTTGCCTCAGATATATCAAAAGATGCCCTAGAAGTAGCTAAAAATAACTCTAAATTAAATAATACTGATATAACATTTATTAATACTGATTTATACACAGGAATAAATAATAAATTTGATATAATAATATCTAATCCACCATATATATCAAAAGATGAAGAAATAATGGATATAGTATATAAAAATGAACCAAATATTGCTTTATATGCTGATAATGATGGGTTAGAGTTCTATGAAAGAATATTAAAAGACATTAAAACTATTTTAAAGGATAAATATATAATTGCTTTTGAAATAGGTATGACTCAATATGATAGAATTAAATCTCTAAAAGAATTATATTTACCAGAAGCCTCTATTGAATGTAAAAAAGATATGCAAGGTAGAGATAGAATGGTATTTATATATAATTAATAATTGACTAATATAACTTCATATATTATAATTTACTTACATTTAATTAAGTAAAACTGATCAGACCATTAGGAGTCGGGTTATAATATATAACAGTGGATAAACATCCATGGGACAGTGTAATTACATTGAACTAGGATGTTTTTTTGTCCTTTAAGGAGGAAAATATGAAAAATGAATTTAAAAGGGTTGCTAACAAGGTATCTATTATTTCGATTATAGGAAATATATTATTAGCAGTATTCAAATTATTAGCAGGTATCTTTTCACATTCAAGTGCAATGATAAGTGATGCTATTCATTCCGCTTCAGATGTATTTAGTTCTTTTGTAGTTATAATAGGTATTAAATTATCTTCTAAAGAACCAGATAAAGAACACCCATATGGACATGAAAGATTAGAATGTGTAGCTGCTATGATACTTTCAGTAATACTATTTTTAACTGGTTCAGGTATATTTTATAGTGCACTTAAAAATATATTAGATGGTAATACTGGCAGTATAACTATTCCAGGTGTTTTTGCACTAATAGCAGCCTTAGTTTCCATAGTAGTTAAAGAATCTATGTATTGGTATACTAGATATAATGCTAAAAAAATAGATTCAAGCGCTTTAATGGCAGATGCTTGGCATCATAGATCAGATGCTTTATCTTCAGTAGGAGCTCTAATAGGTATATTCTTTGCAAGAATAGGTTATCCAATAATGGACTCAGTAGCAAGTATAGTTATCTTTATATTTATAGTTAAAGCTTCAATAGATATATTTATGGATGCTACTAATAAAGTAGTAGACCATTCTTGTGATGAAGAGTTTGAAAAAGAAATATATGACTATGTTAAGAAAAATAAAGATGTTAAAGAAATTGATTTACTTAGGACTAGATTATTTGGTAGTAAAGTATATATAGATCTTGAAATATGTTTAGATGAAAATCTTACTTTAAGAGAAGCACATGATATAGCAGAGACTATTCATGATAAGTTAGAAAAGAAATATGATAAAGTTAAACATGTAATGGTACATGTTAATCCAGTAAGTAAAAAAGATATTAAGAAATAATATCTTTTTTTATGCTATAATTTCAATAAGAGGTAGTAATATGGAATATAACGAGATTTATAATCAACTAATTAATGAAATACCATTAAATAAAAGTGAAAATGTATATGGAATACTATTTATAGCAGGCCCAGGATTTGGTAAATCTACTATTACTAAGATGTTATCTAGTAAATTAAATCTATTTATAGCATCTAATGATGCAGTACGTAGATTATTTAATGAAAATAATGATGTTCCAGAAACAAAAGAATTAGTCGTAAAATTAGTTATTGATAGATTACATTATCTATTAGAAAATAAAATATGTCATATTATCGATGGGGATTCTGAATTTTATTATGATGAATATAAAAGAATATATAATAGTTATAATGCTAAAATGATAGTTATTAAATTAGAATGTAGTGAAGAAACAATACTTAAACGTCTTGATAATAGAGCATTATCCTTTGGTAAAAGTGATAACAAATCAAGAGCAACAAGGGAAGATTATTATATATATTTAGATAAATTAAAGAAAAACACAAATACGATAGATAATAATTATTATGTTATTAATACAGATACTAGTTATGAAGAAATAGAAAAACAAGTAGATGAATTTATAAATAAAAATATGCTATAATTATATTAGAGGTGAATAACATGGAATACATTGATTCAAAATTAAAAAGTATGTTTAGAACATCAATAATTGTTTCGCTAGCTTTAATACTAGTAGGTATATTTTTAATAATGTATCCTGAAACAACATTATCGTTCCTATCTTATGGGGCAGGAATTATACTTTTAGTAACAGGTTTAATACCTACAATTAACTTCTTTATTTCAAAAGAGAATCAAAAATACTTAGATATTAGTTTCCTATTTGGAATAGTATGTATTATTGTTGGTATAGTAATTATTATTAATCCAAAAATAGTAGGATCTATAGTACCTTTATTAATTGGTATTTGGATGATTATAAATGGAGTTATTAAACTATATTATTCAATATTAATAAACAAAACAATAAAGTCTATTGCAAGTATTATTGTAGCTTTATTTATATTAGCTTGTGGATTATTACTAGTACTTAATCCATTCTCTGGAGCAGTAGCTCTTACAGTGATTATAGGTATATTCTTAGTAGTATACTCACTACTTGATTTAGCAGAGTGCATTATCATCTATGTTTTCAATAAGAAATCAAAGAAAGAGGATAATGTAAAGGAAGCTAAATATATTGAAAAAGAATAAAAAATATATTATAATTAAGGTAGCATAAACTAGAGGAGGGTAAAATGAAGGTTACATCAGTTAATGTTAAGAAGATTGAAAAAGAAGGGTCAAGAATGAAAGGAATAGCATCTGTATTACTTGATGATTTAATTGCTATTCATGACATTAGAATTATTTCGGGAGACAACGGATTATTTGTTGCTATGCCTAGTAGAAAGACCGCTACTGGCGGATATAGAGATATCGTTCATCCAATTTCTCAAGAAGGAAGAGAAATGATTGAAAAAGCTATCTTAGAAGAATACGACAAAGCAGAAGAAGGTACAGAAGAATAAATGAGAGACTAATTTAGTTTATAAAACCATGATTAAATCATGGTTTTTTTATATTTTAGAACATTTTAAGACAATTCTAAAATATAAAAAAATATGGTATAATATTTTTAGTTGGAGGTATTGGTTATGGCAAATTGGGTTGATGAAATGAGAAGAGAATTATGCAAGGATAAAATGGAATTTCCACAGGAATTTATTGATAAAGCACTTGCAAATTTTCCCGATGATGAAGAATTAAAGACTTTAATAGAAGATAAATCATTTTTATTAGGAGATTATTTAAGAAAACTATGTTCTACTACAATTAGTGCTGAAGAATTAAGTTCTGCAAGTGAAAGTGGAGATATGGATAACCTTGTTAAAAAAAGTAATCAAATAAACGCTGCTAAGGAACTATCATCTTCATTTAAAGATTTATATGATGAACAATATTGTTCAAAAGGAAAGGCTATTAAGAACGGATTAGTTGTATATAGTCCAGAAATCAAACTTGATTATGATATAAGACACGGAATAATAAAAGTACATAAAGTTAAAATTGATCCTGTATATGATAGACAATGTCATGAAGCGTTAGTTCGTAGATTAGAACAAAATGAAGCTAGAAGAATAGAAGGCGCTAGAAGAGCTGGTGAATATAGATGTGGGGGACCAGGAAGTTTTTAATAATTAAATCATGATTAAATCATGGTTTTTTTATTTTTAAATTATGTTATAATTATACTTGTGTAAAAAATGAATGGAGTACAATATGATTAAAATCTTAAAACAATTTTCATTTAAAGAATGGTTAATAGTTTTATTCTGTTTAGTATTAACTTATATAAATGTTACATTAGAATTAAAAATACCTGATTATATGTCAGAGATTACTAGACTAATACAATCTAGTTCAGATAATATGTCTCATGACATATTAGTACAAGGTGCTTGGATGCTTTTATTTGCATTCAGTAGTTTTATATGTGCAGGAATATCTATATACTTTGCTGCTAGATTATCATCATCATTTAGCCAAAACATAAGAGAAAAGATCTTCAATAAAGTAGAATCCTTTGGATTAAAAGAAATGAAAAAATTCCAAACAGCATCATTAATTACTAGAACTACTAATGACATAACTCAAATAGAAACATTTATAGCTATGGGACTTCATATGATGCTTAGATCTCCAATTATGTGTGTAATGGCTATAACTAAAATAATAGGTAAAAGCATAGAATGGAGTATGTTACTTGCAGGATGCGTAGTACTATTACTAGCAGTTGTAATAACTATCTTTATAGTAGTAGTTCCAAAATTCAAATTAATGCAAAAACTAATAGATAAACTAAATGCTGTTACTAGAGAAAATATTACTGGTGTTAGAGTTATTAGAGCATTTAATGCTGAAAAATTCCAATCAGATAGATTTGAAGATGTTAATAATAACCTAACTAAAACTCAAACATTTAACTTAAAAGCATTTGCAGTCTTAGGGCCAGTTATGAACATAGTAATGCATTTCTTAACATTTGGTATATATCTAATAGGAGCCTACCTAATATCTAACTCATTAATGGTAGATAAAGTAGAAATCTTCTCAAACATGGTTGTATTCTCATCATATGGAATGCAAGTTATTATGTCATTCTTAATGTTAGCATTTGTATTTATGATAGGACCAAGAGCATCTATATCTGCTAACCGTATTAATGAAGTATTAGATGAAGAAAATAGTATTAAAGAAGGAACATTTAATAAACCTACAGAAGAAACAGGTACTGTAGAATTTAAAAATGTTTCATTTAGATATCCAGATGCTGATGAATATATAATAGAAAACATATCATTTAAAGCTAATAAAGGTGAAACTATAGCATTTATAGGATCTACTGGTTCAGGTAAATCAACATTAATTAACCTTATTCCTAGATTATATGATGCTACAGAAGGAGAAGTATTAGTAGACAACATAAATGTTAAAGATTATACTTTTGAAACCTTAAATAATAAACTAGGTTATATAACTCAAAAAGCAGTTATATTTACTGGATCAGTTAAAGATAATGTTTCTTATGGTGAAACTGATCATAAAGTAAAAGAAGAAGATATAAAAGAAGCTATTAAAATAGCACAAGCAGAAGAATTTGTTTCTAAGTTAGATGGAGAATTAAAAGCCCATGTAGCAAGAGGAGGTACTAATCTTTCTGGTGGACAAAAACAAAGATTATCTATAGCAAGAGCTATTGCTAGAAAACCAGAAATATATATATTTGATGATACTTTCTCAGCATTAGACTATAAAACAGATTTAGCTTTAAGAAAAGAATTAAAGAAATATACTAAAGATGCTACTAGTTTAATAGTAGCGCAAAGAATAGGTACTATTATGAATGCTGATAAGATATTAGTACTAGATAATGGAAAATGTGTAGGTATGGGTACTCACAAAGAATTATTAAAGTCTTGTGAAGTATATAAAGAGATTGCCTTATCACAATTAAGTGAGGAGGAACTTCAAAATGCCTAGAATGAATACTACAGAAAAACCAAAGAATTTCTTTGGTTCAATATTTAAACTATTAAAAGAATTAAAAACTTGGAGAGTAGTTCTATTTATAGCATTAATACTAGCTATTATAAGTTCTATATTCAGTATTATTGCTCCAAATAGATTATCTGATTTAACAGATGAAATAACTAATGGTATTAAACCTAATACTGAAAAATTAGAGGAAATTTCTACTAAAGTACAAAATAATTATTTAAGAGGACCTATAGTTATAGATAACACTACAATAACAGTTAAAGATCAACAAGAGTTTATAACTATTATGTCTAATACTAATGAAGATAATGCTTTAAAACAATTTGATAAGTTACCTAAGAGTATTTATTCTCTTGTTAAACCTAAAATGAATGTAGATAATATTAAACATATATCTATAATCTTATTAATTCTATATATTTTAGGAGCCTTATTTAATTATATACAAGGGGTTTCTATGGCATCAGTATCTAATAAGTTTGCTAAGAAACTTAGAACTAATATATCTACTAAAATAAATAATTTACCATTAAATTATTTTGATAATCATGAAACAGGAGACATCCTTTCTAGAGTTACTAATGATGTAGATGCTATATCATTTAATCTTAATAATTCTTTGATAACATTAGTATCTAATTTAACACTATTTTTAGGGTCTATAGTTATGATGTTTTATACAAATTATATAATGGCATTAACTGCTATAGGATCTAGTATATTTGGGTTTATATTTATGTTTATAATGTTATCTAAATCTCAAAAGTATTTTAATAAGAGACAAAAGTTATTAGGAGACCTAAATGGATATATAGAAGAGACTTATTCTTCTCATGTAGTAGTTAAGACTTATAATGGTACTAAAGAGACTAAGAAAGAGTTTAATAAGTTAAATACAGGTCTATATAAGAGTAATATGATGAGTCAATTTTTATCTGGTATGATGGGTCCATTTATGGGATTTATATCTAATTTTGGATATGTATCAGTATGTGTAGTTGGAGCTTTATTAGTATCTAAGAATACTATTACTTTTGGAGTTATAGTAGCCTTTATGATATATATTAGATTATTTACTAATCCATTAAATCAAATAGCTCAATCTATGACATCACTTCAATCTACAGCAGCAGCTTCTGAAAGAGTATTAGAATTCTTAAATGAAAAAGAAATGAACCATCAAGAGGATATAACTAAACATCTAGATAAAGCTTCGGCAAAAGGAGAAATAATATTTGATCACGTTAAATTTGGATATACAGAAGGTAAAACTATTATTAAAGATTTTAGTATTAAAGTTAATCCTGGTGAGAAAATAGCTATAGTAGGTCCTACAGGAGCAGGTAAAACTACAATAGTTAATCTTCTTATGAAGTTTTATGAAATAAATGATGGAGATATATTAATAGATGGTATATCTATAAAAGATTTATCTAGAGAGAATATACATGAGTTATTCTGTATGGTATTACAAGATACTTGGTTATTTGAAGGTACTATAAAAGATAATCTTAAATATAATAAACCAAATATTAAAGATGAAGAAATAATGGAAGCTTGTAAAATAGTAGGAGTAGACCACTTCATTAAAACATTACCTAATGGATTAGATGAAATGATTACAGATAATGAATCTATATCATCTGGACAAAAACAATTATTTACTATAGCAAGAGGTATGATAGAAGATGCTCCATTCTTAATATTAGATGAAGCTACATCTAATGTAGATACAAGAACAGAAGAACTAGTACAAAAAGCTATGGATAAATTAACTCGAAATAGAACTTCATTTATAATAGCTCATAGATTATCTACTATTAAGAATGCTAATTTAATACTTGTTATGAATGAAGGTAATATAATAGAAATAGGTAATCATGAAGAGCTTATGAAACAAAATGGATTTTATGCTAACCTATATAATTCACAGTTTAGTAAACTATAAAACCAGGATTATTCTTGGTTTTATTTTTATATTTTAGAAATTATCTTAAAAAATATTTCTAAAATATAAAATAATATATAAGGAGAGATATGATATTATATTTATTTTTTTGACATATTAACAATTATATGGTATATTTTATAACGAGTTGAGAAATCAACTCTGTGATTTAAATATTTTTTATATGAAAGTCCTAATGTAATTATAAGTGATTGAACCTTATGATTTGGGTAGAAATTACACTTATTCGGTGTATTTAAGAATTTTAAAATTATAGGAGGTTCATATGAAAGAGGTTTGCAAGGACTATTTAAGTCACAGTAGATCAATGTGCTTTAACGAAATTCTTTTCTCTTTCATAGATGAAAAGGGCGTTAAGGATTCTGAGATTTACAAAAAGGTAGATATAGATAGAAAATTATTTTCTAAGATAAGATGTAGTAGCAACTATATTCCTAGAAGGAATGTAGTTATCAAACTAGGACTTGCTTTATGTTTAAACAGAAATGACTTTAACAGATTGTTAAATAGTGCTGGATATTCATTAAGTAATACTAGATTTGATTTGGTTATTGCGTTTTGTCTAGATAAGAAGATTTATGATTTAAATATCATAAACGATTATCTCTATACTTACACAGGTACTGTTTTATAACAGTATTTTTTTTGTCGCTTTTTTCGCGACCACTTACGTCTTTTAGTGTAGTAATATTAATTACATCAAAAGGAGTGATTATAATGAAAACTAATATTTCAGCATTAATGAGTTTAATATCAGAATATGAAAGATACTTAAATAGTAGATGTTATTCTATTAAAGGGTATGCTATCAACACATCAGTTGAAGAACTAGATGGAAGAGTTAACGTAATTGAAGATAATAAAGAAGAATTTGATCTAGATCTAAAAGAAATAGAAAGAAGTGCTACTGAATTATCTAAATTAAAGGGAATTCTATATGATAGAAACAACGAGTTTAAACTAAGCGACGGAAGAAGTATACAACAAGCAATAGTAGACAATACTAATTTAAGAAAGCTTAAATCAACTTATGAGCAACTATTAATGTTAAAGGATTCGAAAAAGAGAGTAACTGAAGTTAATAATTCTTATTTTGAGTGTAAGAAAGTAAACTTCGACTCTAAACAACTAAGAGAAAGACTAGAAGAAATCGATAATGAAATACAGAAAACAGACTTTGAAATATCTAAGTTGAATTCTGTTGAATTTGAGATTTAGCAGTTGGGGTTCTACTAAGTTATTTTGTAGATTAAATAAAATATAAAGTTTTTAGCCCAAGTGTTTTTTACTATCCAATATAGATTTTTTAATACTCTTGCAAATTACATGTTATGTGCTTGTTACAAGATACAATTATAAAATACTTATATGTTAGATTTATTACGATTTACTATAGGAGATTCAAATTAGAAATATAGTTAATTAAATATAACTGGATAGTAAGAAATGCGGTAGTTGGAGCGTTAATCCAGTTGCTATGATAGTGGTTGGAGGCTCCAACTATTAATTATATAATTAGAGCACCATTTGATGGGCGATCATACCGATTTCCCACAGCTCTAATTATAAATACTTGCTGTACTGTCTTTTCGTGCACCAAGAATATTGAGCAGGACTGCGGGAATTTACCTGTACTCTTGCTCTTTTTTTGTGATATAATAAAGCTATTTTAGGAGGGTATCATGGATATAAAAGAGTTAAAAGGTTTTTATTTAGCATTAGAGGACATTGTTACATATAATAAAAATGATTATGATGAAAATTTATTTTATAATAATTTGAATAGTCTAAAGAAATGTCTTGTTAAATATAATGTTGATATTCCAAATGAATTAAAAAAATCCAAAACAAAACATGATTTAAGACACGAATTTCAAAAAATAGGTGGATATGAAAAAAGAAGAGATCGACTAAAAGAAATAATTTACCCATTAATTGATAATATGGAGAATAATATGAATGTAGAAACAAAAGTTTATTCTAAAGAAATGGATATAAGTAAATATTTAAAAGAAAACAACTTTGAAATAAATACAAGAATGGGATGTATAAAAAATGTATCTCTTGAATGTAAATGTGGAGCTAATGGCAAAGTATATTTTGGAGAATTAAATAAGCATGATGTAGCTATTAAAATTCTTACGAACTCAACTGCTGAAAAAAAGGAAAGATTTCTTCGCGAATTTATTAATGTTATTATGGAAATTAATAATTTTGAAGGAATAGTTAAACAATATTTTTATGATGATATAATAATTAATGAAGCACGAGTTCCTATTATAGTTATGAAAAAGTATAATAATAGCCTAATCTATAAAGAAAAATTTTCCGATGATGAAATTATATTGATATTTACACAAATAATAAATGCGGTAAAAAAGCTACATTCTAGTGGAATTATTCATAGAGATCTTAAGCCAAACAATATCCTAATTGACGAAAATAATAGATTAAATATTGCTGATTTTGGGATAGCATATTATAATCCAGATAATTTTGATATAAATATTAAAACTCAAAAAGGAGATAGATTGGCAAACTTTGATTTTTCTGCTCCTGAACAGCGAGATAGAAAGAAAACACCTACTGAGGCATCTGATATATTTTCAATAGGTCAAATAATGCAATGGATTGTATATAATGAGCCACATAAAGGAACACACCGCAAACCTATTACTGATAAATATAAAGGTATTAGAATGGAATTTTTAGATAAAATTATTGATAAATGTTTAATAAATGATCAAAACGAAAGATATCAAAGTATTGAACAAATAGAAGAAGATATAAAAAGATTTAAAGAGAGCAAAAAAGTAAATGAAGAGATTATAGTGGATAAAAAAATCACTAATAAGGAAATAAAAGAACAATTAACTGATATTATGAACAATATTGTTTATTATGAAAAAACTGATAGATTTGGTAATTCAGAATTAGATGTTAGATTTCAAATATCATATGAACTTTCTGAAATCAATGTACAAGAACTAATTGAAAATATACCTTATAAATTAGATAAATTATTATTCAATGATCAAGTAAAAATGTCATATTTCCTTGATGGAGTAACAGTTTTTTCTGAAGTAGAAATTGAAAAATGTTATTTCGAATATTTATATAATTTATATTCATTAGTTAAAGATAACACAAAATTATTAATACCTTTTATAAACTATATTAAAAATATCATTAACGAAAATTGTGTGGAAATAATTTTTTAAAAATATATAAACGCATGTACAACAATAATATGTTATTATAGGTATAGGTGATAATAATGTCTTTAGATATATTAAATGTTAATTGTCCTGAATGTGGCAAACCATTAAAGTATTTATCTTATAATGCTCCAGATGAAGTGTTTTCTCAATTATATAGATATAAAGAAGTATACTTTAGTAAAGACTATGATACCGAAAAACTATTAAAAGAAGAAGATAGATTAAAATATCATTGTTTTAATTGTAATATGAGTTATTCAAGAAATTTTAAAAAATCTAAATATGAAGAATATGATGGTGATAGAGTAAAGTTTTTTCAAGATTATATGGAATATCTATCAGATACAGCATCTGATGATATGATGAAAATATTTGATGATAATGATAAATATGCTTTTAAAACAGGTCATTTTGAATATGAAAATATAGGAAATAGTATTAAACAAACATTCTTATATAATGGTAAACATGGAATAATATTAGACTATGACTTAATAGCAAGAAAAGCATTTGATAAATTCCTAATAAAACTAAATAAATATAAATTACCTAAATATGATTATATATATGTATCAGTATGTTACTTTGATCCTTTAATAGAAGATTTTGATGGATTAATGTATTATTATAAAACAGATAATAAAGATATCTTTAGTGGAGATATAGTACTAGTGGATAGAGCAGGAGAACTAATAAAAGCTAAAGTACAAAAAGTAGAATACTTCAAAAAGAAGAATGTACCATATCCATTAAATAAGACTAAAGATGTATTAGAGGTAATAAAAGAAAAAACATAAACTAAAACTATAGATCTAAATTGTAGATCTGCTTGTAAATAAAAAAACAGATCCTCTTGGAACTTTTCTTTTATTATGGTATTATTAAACTGAGGTGAAATAGATGCCTGAATTGTCTTTATTAAATGCTGTAGAAGAAGCACAACTTCTTTCTATATTTAAAAATATTTGCGTTGCATATGATGATTATAATGAAAGAAATAAATTAAGAAATATTTTAGCAAGTTCATCATCTCCTAAAAATTCTATTATGAAACTCGTAGAAAGGGAATATGGTGAGACTTTATCTGATGAAAAAATTGACAGATTATTACTGCTAGTGAATGCGTTTTTAAATAAGTCTTCATTCAGAAAAGTAATAGATGATAGTATAAGAATAAAATTACTTAATCAACAAAATTATAAATGTGCTTTTTGCGGAAAAAAAATAGATATTAATTCTCATGCTGATCATATTGTACCATTTAAGTATGTTGGTGATGAGCTCGAGAATAATTTACAGATGCTATGTAGTAATTGTAATGAAAAGAAAAATGATAGTATAGATTATCAGATTAGATACTTATTAAAGATTGTATAGGAGGTTTTTTATGAAAAAAATATATCTTTTAGAAGTAAAACAGAATAAGGAAACAAGTTATCTTGGTTCTGCTTCTGCTAGGGATTTAGTAAAAATGGCAACTAAGGCTGAGTTTGATGAGGTCCAAGACGCTCAAAGACCTGTTAATCCTAAAAGACTAGATTCAATAGCAGAATTCGTTTCAAATGGTGGAACATTATCGACATCAATTGTTATTGGAACGTGTGATGATAATAGATTGTATCCAAAAAAAGTTGAAGATTCGGAAATAGATAATTTATATTATACCGAGTTTCCTGAAACAAAAGAGGAATTTGAAAAGTATAAGAATTGTTTTGATATAATGGATGGTCAACACAGATTATTTTCTTTCTTAGAAGAAAAAATTAAAATTGATGACTCTGTAGATTATGATTTAGCGTTTAATATGTATGTAACACCATCATTAAGAACTAGAAGACTTATATTCAAAAATACTAATGAGGAACAAAAACAAGTTGAATCAAATTTATTACTTTGGTTTAGAAAACAATTAAACATGTTATCGGATAAAGAAAAAACTTATCATGAGGTAGTTGAATTATTAAATACTGAAAATTCTTCTCCACTAAAAGGAAGAATTATAATGGGTGGAGAAAAAATAGTTGGTGGATTTAAGGCAGAACAAATCATTAATATTTTAGCTAAGTCTAAAATTAAATTTCTTGGTGGGAATGAATTATCTGATGAAATAACATTTAAATTGTTGTCAGAATATCTATGCGGTTGGGAAGATGCTGTTGGAATAAAAATAACAGATAGAGATAAAAACTATGCTCCGTTTTCTAAAATTGCTGGATTTAGATTTATGATATTAATGTTACCTACTTTATACGATAAGGCAGTATCAGAAAGAGAGTTATTTAATAGAAAATATGTATCTTCTACAATAAAGAGAGTAACAGGTACAGAATGTTATATTCCTTCAGATTTATTTAATCCAGATGGGAATTATATTAAGTCATTAGGTTTGAATCCTTTTGGTGGTGAAACACCAACAACTGTTTTAGCGGAAGATTGGTGTAATAAAATTAAAAATGAATCTTTAGATGATTTTAATCCGTTTAATTATTAAAAAAAGAAGATTTTCTAATCTTCTTTTTTTATTATTTCATCTAGTTCTATACCTATTTTTTTTATAATTCCAACTACTAAAGCATTGCCCATCATGAAGTTTCGTTTTTTATCTGTCATTCCGGTATTAGTCCAATTATCTGGAAAACAATTAATTCTTTCACATTCAATTGGAGTTAATAGTCTGATTCTTTTTGTTTTATAATCTTCAACTATATGAGTTGTTCTACTTATTCCTCCTTCACTAGTTAGCATTGTTCTAGCAGGAGATTCCAAGTTATCAGGACATGGCATAGCACCTTCAGTATAGAAGTATTCTTCCCCGTTTGGTTTAACTCTAGGTATTTTTTTATTTCCTTTTAAATATTTAAATTTTTTATATGCTTCATCACTTAAAAAGAATTTTTGATCAACTTCTTCATGTTGGATTATTTCCTTTAGTGGAAATATTTCGTTGCAGTCTGAGATTACTTTTGAAGTATATACTTTTCCATTCATCATTACTCCAGAATTATAGAATTGAGTTTTAAATTTATTACTTACATCTATTAAATTATCAAATGAGTCTTTTGATATGTTTGATGTGTTGAATTCAAATTCTTTATTTTTAATTGGAAATTGTTTAACAAACATTCCTTCTTTAAAAATAATATCTTTTGGATTACTCTTTGATAATTGTTTATAGTAATTAGTTGATTTATGATATGCAAATATGAATACTCTTCTTCTTTTTTGAGGAAGTCCATATTCTCCGGCATTTATAACTCTCCATTGAACAGCATATCCGTTATCAAGAAAACTTCTAAGAATTATTCCAAAGTCTCTTCCTCTTTGCTTTGCAGGAGATATTAATAACCTATCAACATTTTCTAATAAAACAAATGGAGGTTTCTTTATTTTTAATATATCGTTTATTGCCCACCATAGAACGCCTTTTTTTCCTTCAATACCTTTACTGTTTGATAGTGTTTGAGCTACTGAATAGTCTTGGCATGGAAAACCACCAACAAGTAATGTATGATTAGGTATTTTCTTTTTATCTACTTCAAATATATCAACATTACTAGCATCTTTATCACCAAATCTTTTAACATAGCAATCAAATGCTTCTTGAGTTTTTGTTGCTGGCTCCCATTGATTAGCCCATACAAATTTCCAATCACCATTTTCAATAACTTTATCATTTTTCAATTCGACGTTGTTTAATCCGCATCTAAATCCACCAACACCAGCGAATAATTCTACAACTGTTTTTTTCATATTTTGTTACCTCCTGATATTGTTTATATACTGTACTTATATTATAATATAAGTATAAAAAAAGATCAACAATATATTTATATTTTAAATCAATTTTTTGATTTAAACAAGATCTAAAAGGAGAAAAAATGGAATTTATTACTTATTCGCATAGACATGCACACGAAATATTTGTAGAGGATGAAAATATTAATAAATTATGGAGTGAATTAACTGATGCATTAACTAATATTACTGATAAGGATATTATAGATAAGTTTAATACTGAACATAGAAAGGCAAAAAGTATTTCTCAAGCAATTAATGAACTAATAGACGAAAGATTAGTTGATAAAGGTTGGGAAAGACAAAGTTTTATCTTTGCTGATCCAGATTATTCAGATAATAAAGGAACATGGAGATTAGATTTTGCCAAAGAAGATGTTGCTATTGAAGTAGCTTTTAACCATGGGGGAAACGTATCATGGAATTTAATTAAACCGGTTTTATCGAGCGAATTAAATCACGTTCAAAAAGCAATACAAACTAAGGTTGGAATAATAATTGCTGCAACGGATGAAATGAAAAAAGCAGGTGGATTTGATGGCGCTGTAGGTAGTTATGAAAAATATGTTGAATATTTAAAACCATTAAACAATATTCTAACAACGCCATTAATGATTGTTGGTTTATTACCACCTAAAACTTTTGAAATAGTTCAAGAAGATATTAATGGAAAAAAGATAGGCCATATAAAAGAACAATAATATTGTTCTTTTTATTTTTAAAAATAAGTATTTAATATGATATAATCAAATTAGGTGAATAAAATGAATTTTGATGAAGTACTTGAATATAGACAAAAATATCCTCTTTATGGTATAGGTAGGGATTCTTTATATGATTCAATTGTAGATGGATCATATAAATATGATTATGCATTATTACCAGTAGGAGTATTAAACAAAAACATTTGTGAGTCGATTGCTGATAAATATATAGATATTATTATTCAAATTCCAAGCCCATTTGCTTTGACAGGAATCAACTTTGCTTTAATTCATTTTACAATGTCAAAACCATCCACTTTTTTAACAGGTATATTTAATGGTAAAGTAGCAGAAAAGCAAGGAAAAAGTCCTTATGATGGAAAATGGCATGAGTTAAAAAATAAAACTGAAGATTTTAATAATTTTATTGAAAATATTAATTCTTATATTGAAATGAATAAAGTAGATAGAGATGATCTTAACATAAGTGATTATTCAATGTTTGATGAAAATAATCTAAATCCAATATATTATACAAGGCAGGCCATAAAGATAAGGAAAGAACTTCAAGAAAGTGAATATAAACTATTAAAAGATATAGCAGATATAGTATCTGCGCCAACTGATAAGGATATAGAAGCAAAATATATTGATTCAAAATCTTTTGAATATCCGTTAGTTTATGAAAAATTGCCTAAGGCAAGATTGTCGAGAGCAATAAAAGTTGTTAATGGAGATATTATTTGTTTACTTGTAGGTGAAAAGCCAAAGTTCTATTTATATAATAAAAACTATGATGATGTGTACATAAAATCTGGAAACTATTGTATTTTAAGAGTTAAAGAGAAGAAAATGAATAACTATTTAGTTAGTTATTTAAATGATGAAAAAGCTAGAATTTACTTTAATTCTACACAACATTGCTCATATTTTCCTGCTTTAACGAAAAAGGATTTTGGAGAATTAAAAGTAATTGTTCCAACTGAAGAGATGCTTAAAAATGCTGATGAAGTTATGCAATATACTATGAATTCGAAAAAACTTACTCCATATGAGATCAATGAGTTAATTAGAAATTCATATAAATCCGAATATAAAAGTGAATCACAAAAAATAATCAATGATGATATTATTAGTGCAATTTCTAAAATGAAAAACAAAGTGATTAAAGAACTAATTAACGACGATTTAAAAGAGGTTGAGACTTGCTTTAAAAATAACGCTTATAAATCTGCAATTATTCTATGTGGTTCTATTTTGGAAGCTATTCTGTTAGATTGGCTTTCAGAATATGAGAAGACTGATAATATATTAGATGTGGCTTTAGGTGATGATGGAAGAGATTTAGAATTAAACAAGATTATTCAAAAATTGAAAATTGTTGTTAAACCATATTGGTATGAGTCTACCAAAGCACATGAAATACGTGTAACAAGAAATCTTGTTCATCCAAAAGAATGTATTAAAAATAATGTAAAAGTATCAGCTGAGGAATGCAGAAAAATCATTAATGATTTAAATGATATAATTGAGTCTAAAGAAGCAAGAAGTTAATTGTTACAAACGAAGAACCAATTTTGGTTCTTTTTCTTTTCCCAAAATTCTATTTTTACTTACCAATAATATCTTTTTAGTAATAAAAATCTATTAATAATCTCTTTTTTGATTAATATTCTTTCAAAAATATAATTTTTGCTATACAAAAATTTATTTTTTGAATATAAAACTATAAATATATATGCAAAAAAGTCATTTTTGTTATACAAAAATCATTTTTTTGCTCCTTATTCTCTCTAAATCTCTTTTTTTGAGTCTTTTCTTCCAAAAAATTGGTTTTTGAGTCCTTTTGATCTCAAAAATCTATTTTTTGCAAGAGTTCCAATACTAAAACTCCTTTTTAGTAATACTAAAATACAATTTTTAATATATATAAAATAAAATTTTAATCCTTATATATATTATTTTTAGATAAAAATATATTTTTAAACTAATATTTTTATCTAAAAATATATCTAACATATAATATAAACAAATGTTAAAAATCATTGCTTGTAGCTCCTCATATAATTATAATAATATATATGTGAAAGGAGGAATTATTATGTTAAAAGATAATCTTAAAACATTAAGAAAACAAAAAGGACTTTCACAAGAAGAATTAAGTATTAAATTACATGTAGTTAGACAAACTATATCTAAATGGGAACAAGGTTTATCTGTACCAGATGCTGAGATGTTAATAAATATATCTGAGTTATTTGAAACTCCTGTAAGTGATATACTTGGAGAAAATATAGAAATAAAAGAAAAAAATGATTTAAAAGTAATATCTGAAAAATTAGAAGTTATTAATGAACAATTATCTAATTATCAAAAAGAGAAAAGAAAGAAAAGAATTAAAACTTTTATTATTATAGGTATAGGAACTCTTTTATTATTTATATTATTTGCTATATTAGATAGACCTTATGAGAAGTGGGATTATACTATTACTGAATGGGCTATATTAGGAACATTTTATCAAGCATTTGAATGGATATTTATGAGAGTAGCTCCTTTTATAGTAGTGGGATCTATTATAGGTATATGTATAAATATAAAAAAGCAGAATTAATATTCTGCTTTTATTATTGTAAACCCCTTGTCTATATATATTGCTAATTATATTTATAGTTGCTACTATAAAATTAGGAGAGTGTGCATATGAAAAATATAAGTAAGAAAACTTTATTATTTGCTATTGTTTATATTGCTATTGGTTTTGTGCTTATAAAAAGTGTAGGCTCAACAGTAGTAGATATATATAAGAAGAAAGCTGAAAAGAAAGAATATACTACTCAATTAGAAGTATTAAAAGATAAAGAAGAAGAATTAAAAGGAACTGTTACTAAGTTACAAGATCCTGATTATATAGAGAAATACGCTAGAGAAAAGTATTTATATTCTAAAGATGGAGAAATAATAATAAGAATACCTGAATAGGTATTCTTATTTAATGAAATAAAAATAGCCGCTATTAGCGACTATTTTTATTATCTAACCGTATTGTTTAGTTAGAGCGTCATCCTTCAATTCCAACTAAATAATAACATAATTACTATATTTTTACAATTACATTTTGCACAAATAAATAAGAAAAATTATTCTTTTTATTATTAAAAAATATAGGCATTTTTATGCCTTTTAATAGTGGATTTATATAAGAATAAAGTAAATATATTATGTAGGAGGAATTTGCTTATATGGACCATTATAATAATATAAAAGAACTATTAATTAATAATGAAATAAAGAAAAGAATTAAAGACTATAGCAAGAATAGAAGTGACCTAGAAACTTATTTAAAAGTAGGCGAAGAAATAGTAATAGCCCAAGGCGGTGAAGAAAGAGCTAAATATGGAAATAAGCTTATAAAAGAGTATTCTGCTAGATTAACTAGAGAATTAGGTAAAGGATATGGAATTACAAATCTTAAATATATGCGAAGTTTTTATCTATATTCTTTAAAAGGTCAGACAATGTCTGACCAATTGACTTGGTCTCATTATCTTGAATTATTATCGTTAAGTAATATAGACAAAATAAATTATTATATTAGTAAAATTGAATGCAATAATCTATCCGTTAGAGAACTAAGACAGAGAATTAAATCTAATGAATATGAGAGACTTCCACAGAAAACAAAAGAAAAATTAATCGAAAGTAAAGAAACAAGTGTTGTTGATTATGTTAAGAATCCTATAATTATCAGGGATACAAAAAATCATGATGATATATCTGAAAGGGCTCTTCAAGAAATGATTCTTGATAAAATACCATCATTTCTCGAAGAACTAGGAGAAGGATTCACTTTTGTAAAGAATGAATACAGGATTAAAATAGGAGATACTTATAATTCTATAGATCTACTTTTATATAATATTAAATATAAGTGTTATATAGTTATAGAATTAAAAGTAACTGAATTAAAAAAAGAACACATAGGGCAAATAGAAGTATATATGAATTATATAGATAAGCATTTAAAGACTAATGATGAAAATTATACCGAAGGTATTATATTATGTAGAAAAAATAAAGGCTATTATATAGAATACACTTCTAATAAAAGAATTATTCCTATAGAGTACATTATCTTGTAAATTCATGTCTATTATAATTGTTTCCTATTATATATATTATTATAATATAATTAGAAATTTGCTTTTTTTATAATATATGTTATTATATGTGCGGTGGAAAAAATGGATTTAAATAGTATTAATATATTAGTTTATGCTTATATTGGTGATAGTATATATGAACTAATGATTAGAGAGTATTTAATTAATAAAGGTTATAACAAAGTAAATAAATTACAAACTTTAGCATTAAATTATGTTACTGCGAAGAATCAAGCTAAGTTTATAACTTATTTACTAGATAATAATATTCTTATGGATGATGAAATAGATATTGTTAAAAGAGGTAGAAATGCTAAAGTATATAGTCATCCTAAAAATACAGATATATTAACTTATAAACATGCGACTTCTTTAGAATGTTTATTTGGATATCTATATATAAAGAAAGATATGGATAGAATTAATGAATTAATTAGAATAATTACGGAGGTTTAATATGATAGTATATGGTAAGAATGTATTTAAAGAAACTATTAATAGTGATAAAGAAATAAAAACTATATATTTATCTAATAATTTTGATGACAAGGGAATTTTAGAAGATATAGCAAATAATAATATTAGAGTCATTAAAATGGATAAAAGAGAAATGGATAGAAAATTTGAAGGAAATCATCAAGGTATAGTTCTTGAAATAGAAGATTTTAAATATAAATCTATTAAAGATACACTTGATAAGAACTTCGTAGTAATGTTAGATCATTTAGAGGATCCTCATAATTTAGGAGCTATTATTAGAACAGCAGAATCTGCTGGAGTAGATGCAATAATTATTCCTAATAAGAGATCTGTTAGTATTACTGGTACTGTTATGAAAGTTAGTGCAGGAGCTCTTAGTAATATAGATGTAGTAGAAGTAAGTAATTTAGCTAATGCTATTGATACTCTAAAAGATAATGGTTTCTGGGTATATTCATCTTGTATGGATGGAGAAGACTATACTAAAGTTAAATATGACTCTAAAACATGCTTAATAATAGGTAATGAAGGTGCTGGAGTTAGTAAGCTTGTTAAAGATAAAAGTGACTTTATTATAGGTATACCTATGAAAGGTAAAGTAAATAGTTTAAATGCCTCTGTAGCAGCAGGTATCCTTATATATGAAGTTGTTAAACAAAAAGGTGAATAATTATGTATAAAGAAAATGATAATGAATTATTATATTTAATATCAGAAAATAATGAGGATGCTAAAGATATCTTTTATGATAGATATAAAGATATTATAGAGATTAAAGCTAAGAAGTATGCTAGTTTCTTAAATAGTAAAGGTTATGAATTAGGAGACTTAGTACAAGAAGGTATGATTGGTTTATCACAAGCAATAGTAGACTATAAAGAACAAAAGAATGTTCAATTCTCTACATTTGCTAATATTTGTATTGATAGACAAATGTATAGTTTTATTAGAAATATAACTAGAGATAAACATAGAATACTTAATGATTCTATTTCTATAGATACTACTACTGATACTAATGGTAGACCTTTAATAGATTTATTATTTGATGATAAGAATATTAATCCAGAAGATTCATTTATTGAAATGGAAGAAAAGAATGAGTTATTTAATCAAGTAAAAGAAGTTTTAACAGAATCAGAATATAATGTATTTGAGCTTAGAATGCAAGGATTTACTTATAAAGAAATAGCAGCTTTATTAAATATAACTCCTAAAGCAGTAGATGGATCTATTTCAAGGATTAAGAATAAAGTACAAAATATATTAAAAAATAATGAATAAGATAGAGAAATCTATCTTTTTTTGACATTATAATATTCATAATATATAATATTATTACTTTTTGGGGTGAATAAATATGAAAAAAGAAGCAAAATTATATGTTACTTATGATATGCTTGGAGATCTAAGAAGAAGTGGACCTCTTCAATGGCAAATAAAAAGAGATAGAACAGAAGATGTTAAAGACCACGTTGTAGACTTAATAGTTATGATTAGATTATTAGGTCCATATTTACCAAGTAATGTAGATACTCTTAAAATGATTGATTATGCTTTAAATCATGATTTTGAAGAAGTTATAACAGGAGATATAACAGGATTTGAAGGTGTTACGCCAGAAGAAAAACAAAGAGTAAATGCTATAGCAATGAAATATTTAATAAGTGAATATCATGATATTATGAATTTTGAAGGATCTTCTACATCTTTTGAAGAGAAAAAAGATCTTGAAGCTAAAATAGTTCATATGTTAGATAAAGTAAATTCGTCAATTCCATTTTTAAAGTATGACTTTGAATCTCAAGTAGATATGGATAACGAAGATATAATAGAAACTTTAAGAAAACATCCTGAAGTTCTTAGGATGAGAAGTCAAGGATTACATCTTGGTGAAATCTTCTACTTATATCATTTAAGAAAAGTTGCTTTCACAGATGAAGAATTAGTTAAATATGGTATTACAAGAGAAGAAGCTGATAAGATTACAGATACTATAAAATCATTTATGGCATCAGTAAAAGAACAATTAGAGAATAAGGAAGAAATAGAAGCCGATTTTCCAAAAGAAGCTATGACTTATAGAAATATAAATAAAAGACTAGGATAATTACTAGTCTTTTTTAGTGGATTTTTAATATTTATATCAAATATAACTATTGGAGGTGTCTATGACTACTAATAGTATATTTGAAAAGATAAGACATATAGATGAAGTTGGTAATGAATATTGGTATGCAAGAGAATTAATGGTAGTTTTAGAATATAAAAAATGGCAGAATTTTAAAACAGTAATTAATAATGCAAAAATATCTTGCATTAATAGTAATATTTCTTTATCAGAACAGTTTACTGAGGTCAGTAAACCGTTAGTAGGAGGAAATGGGAATATTCAAAATGTATTAGATTATAAGTTATCTAGATATGCTTGCTATTTAATAACTCAAAATGCTGATCCTAGAAAAGAAGTAGTAGCTCTAGGCCAAACTTATTTTGCTATTCAAACTAGAAAACAAGAGTTACTCGAAGATGAACTTAAGAATTTATCAGAGGATGATAAAAGAATCAAAATAAGAAAACAAGTTAGAAACGGTAATTATGGTCTAAATAGGACTGCAATAAACTCTGGAGTAAAGAACCTTGGTGAGTTCCATAATGCAGGCTATAAAGGCCTTTATAATGGTGAGACAGCTAATGATATAGCTAAGAGAAAAGAATTAAACTATAGACAAGATATATTAGACTTTATGGGTAGTGAAGAACTAGCAGATAATCTCTTTAGAATAATACAAACTGATAGTAAACTTAAAAGAGATAAAGTAGATAATGAATATGAAGCTAACTTAACACACTTCGAAGTAGCTAAAGAAGTAAGAGAATCCATTAAAAAGATAAAAGGAACTATGCCAGAAGACTTACCAACTCCTAAATCATCTATTAAAGATATTGATAATAAAAAGATAGAGTAATCTATCTTTTTTATATGTTATAATTATAATAGAGGTGTATATATGAAAAAGGGTAATAAACTTGTAATAGTATTTTTTATAGTAATGGTATTATTATCATTTACTAATTTATTTAATATTAAATATAATGGAGAAGTAATTAAACTAGCTGGTCTATCAGTAATCATTGGAGTAATAGCTTATTTCGTTACTAGAAAGACAAATAATACTAAAAACAAAGGATTTAATATTAAAACAATATTTAAAGACTTTAAAGATCATCCAAAAGCAATAATATTTGCAATACTACCATTTGTAACATGCATTTTATCTATTGTAATTGCAAGTAAATTTTTACCAGAAGTAAATGAACATGTAAATGACAGAATTAGTTTTTTAGATACATCAAAAATGATTCAAACAATACTAATACTTGCAGTATCTACATTAGGAGAAGAAATAGCATGGAGGGCATTCTTCCAAAATAAGGCTACTAAATATATTAAATTTATCCCAGCACTTATTATATCTTCAATACTATTTGCGTTTGGTCATTATAGTGCAGGAAGTACTATAGTAGTAATATATGACTTACTATTTGTATTCATTGATTCATCATTATTTGGATTAGTATTTAAAGAAACAGATAATGCATGGTGTAGTTGGATTCCACATTTTTTAGCAGATATCTTAGGAGTCATATTACTATTAATAATTTAAGCAGATTTTTAATTTGCTTTTTATTATGTTATAATAAATGTTAAGAAAAAGGGCGTAATTTCCAGTTAAAAATGGTAGAGAACATACTTCAAATATCATATGATTGTATTTGAAAGGAGGGATTATTGTGGAAATTGGAAAAAAGATAATGGAATTAAGAAAAAAGAATGGTTTATCACAAGAAGAACTTGCTGAAAAAGTAGGAGTAGCTAGACAAACTATTTCTAAATGGGAACTAGGTGAAACTTCTCCTGATTTAAAACAATCAAAAGAATTATCTAAAATATTTAATGTTAGTTTAGATGAATTAACTAATAATGATATAAAAGAAGTATTAGTAGAAAAAACATCTAATACTGAAAAACTAGCAGGTTTAACATTAAAAATAATCAAAGTAATAGTAGTCCTACTAATTCTATTACCAATTTTATTAATAGTAGCCAATATATTATTTAAAAATATTCGTGAAAAGAACTCTGGTAGACTTATGAATATATCTATTACATGTAATATACATGATGAAACATATGGATATGAATTCTTATACTATGAGACAACAGGACAAATAAAAGAAGCCGGTGGAGATGCTTACTTATCAAATATAATAGATATAGATACAAGTGATGCTTATGAAGCATTAGATAAAATAGATTTCTTTATAAAAAATAATGGTGGTTCTTGTACAAGATCAGAACCAATTGAATATAATGAATAAGAAAAGGAAGAATTTATTTCTTCCTTTTTTGTACAAAAATTTAAATATTATTTAAAAATGTGATATATCTATTAATTTTTTGCTTATTTTATTAAAAAATTTGCAATTGCAACATAGTTATAATAATTTCCCGTGCTAAGATAAAATTATGAGTAGAGGGAGTTTTTTCTAATACTCAAATCTAAAGAAAAGGAGGTATACATAATTATAAACGAAAGTATAAAAAAACGTCTTGTTACTGTGAATAACAAAACGTGTAGACACAACATGTTATATTCAAATGGTGATTCACTACATCTTCATTATAACATGTTTGATCAAATATTTGAAATAATTTTTAAAAAAATTTTTCAAATATTTTCTCAATTTTTATTGAAAGGAGCCTGTTATAATGAGAAAAACTAAAAATTTAAATAGCAAAATAAATATGGAGTATTATGATTTATTGGCAACTACTACTCCAGATAAGTATATGCCAAAATTAGAATGTAATATAGATATTTATCCAGATTATATTACATCATTTAATAGACCTGGAAAGTTTAACTATACTTCACATACTGCAGTAGCATTTTATGAATGGGATAGTTTATTTAATGGTCAAAAGGGATTATTAAACTCAATTATTTATAATGATAAAAAGAGATTAGATTATTTTAAAAAGAAATATCATGGTGTTAAATACTTTATTTCACCTGATTATAGTTTAATCAATAATTTTGAATATCCACTAGTTAATATGATAAGGGTATTTGAAGCAAGATTAGTATCCTTATGGTTTACTATGGAGTTAAATACCATAGTAATACCAAATATGACATATACAAATGATGATTCATTTGAACTAATGGTTGATGGTTTAAAAGACTGTCATGTAGTATGCTTTAGTGCAGTATCATGTATTACTGATATTGATGCTAGACTTCTATTAGAAAAAGCTGTTAAATATGCTGTTGATAATCTAGAGTTACATGCTATAATTGTTTATACAACAACATATGATGATTCTATTATATTAGATATATTTAAATATGCTGTTAACAATAATGTTAAAATTATTATTCCAGAAAATTCTTTAAGAATTTCAAACAGAGGTAAGAAAAATGGGAAGAATTAATGGAATAAAGGATACAGGCAAATATATAAATAGTTATTCTTCATCTGTATCTAGAATAGAAAACAGAACAAATAAATCTAATAGAGGAAATATCAATAGTAATATAGGAAAAATGAAAAATGCTTATCCTATTTCAGGTAGTGGCTATTTTGGTGAGAAGGGTAGTTCTTATAAAGTAAGAGTGATCAAGTCAAAAGATCCAATAAAAACAGCCAATGACTTTTTTAGTAAGATATCAAAAGGTGGAACAAAATTAAAGAATGACAATAATTTTAAGATTTCTTCTTTATCAGATGGTAGCATAATTACTATGAGAATTAGTACCAAGACTAGTAGAAAAGGAAAATCACCTGCTGTAGATATCAATGTAAAAAAAAGCAATATAAAAACTACTGTTAAGAATCAAAAAATTCATATAGAGGAGGAATAATAATATGATAAAACAAGATTTTTTATTAAAAGAATTAGATGTATTAAAAGAGTTAAAAGGTAAAATATTAAATAAAATAGTATATACTGATCCTATATTTGCTAATATTGTATTAGAATTTGAGGATTATAGTATAGTTATTAACAACAATACTCACGAAAGTAATTTTGCAGATTTAGAAAATGAATCTATTTCATATTTTACTGTTGATAAAGTAAGCAATACTAGTAATTTCAACTTTTTAGTTGATAATAATAAAGTAAAAGAATTTAGCATAAATGAAAGAATTGAATCGATTGAAATAATTAACGATACTATAAATGATGGCACTTATGAAATATCCTTTGATGAAGCTATTATTTTAAAGACAAATCAACATGATTATACTATTTCAAGAGACTGGTTCTTCATGGAAACTATGAACATTAATGTTGACAGTGATATTAATGATATATTAGAAATTGACAAGGTTATTGAAGACTATAAAGGTGATGATAATAACTTAGTTGTAAATGTTTCCAGAAGAGTAAATAAATTATTTTAATATTATTTAACAAATATACATGAAAACCGTTGACTTATAACGGTTTTTATGTTATATTTTATTTAGAAACACAAAGAAGTGTTTTTTATTTTGAAATAAAGTAAGGTGAAAACATGTCAAAAGTAAAAGATTTATTTTTAGATTTAAAAACTGAAGCTAAAAGAATTAGATGGAGTAAAGGAAAAGACCTAGTTAACAATGTTATCGTAACATTAGTAACAGTTATATTCTTTGCATTATTCTTTATGGGAATTCAATTATTAATTAGTTTAGTAAAAGGTATTGATTTTAGTTCTATAATTAATGCTATTAAAGGATGGTTCTAATATGGAAGAAGAAAAGCAATGGTATGTAGTTAACACATATTCAGGACATGAATCTAAAGTAGCAGAAAAATTAGATATGCGTATTCAATCTATGAATATGCAAGATTATATCTTTAGAGTTATAGTTCCTGAAGTAACAGAAACTGAAATCAAAGACGGTAAAAAGAAAGAAAAAGTTAAGAAATTATTCCCAGGATATGTTTTAGTAGAAATGATAATGACAGATGAAGCATGGTATGTTGTTAGAAACACTCCAGGTGTTACTGGATTCCTTGGATCATCTGGTAAAGGAGCTAAACCATTCCCATTAAAGAAATCAGATATTGATAATATTTTCAAGATTATGGGTATATCTGATAAGAAGGTTACAGTAGACCTTAATGAAGGAGACAAAGTTAAGATTACTGATGGACCATTCAAGTTAATGCTTGGTAAAGTTCTAGAAATAGATAAAGAAAACAGTAAAGCTACTGTTTCAATAGATTTATTTGGTCAAGAAACTACAGTAGAAGTTAGTCTAACTGATGTAGAACTTGATAAATAGTTATTGCATTTTATATAATAAGATGCTAAAATAAGTTTTGCTATATAAATTTATTATATAGATTTTTAAGTGGGAGGCATAATAGTCACTTGTACCACTCACGAAAATATTATAGGAGGTGTTTTTCGTGGCAAAGGAAATGATAAATAAAATCAAACTTCAAATTCCTGCTGGAAAGGCTACAGCTGCTCCACCAGTCGGAACTGCATTAGGACCTGCTGGAATAGCATTACCTGATTTTATCAACAGATTTAATGACGCAACTAAAGATAAAATGGGTGATATTCTACCAGTAGAAGTTTATGTTTATGATGACAGATCATTTGATTTTAAAGTAAAGACTCCACCAGCAGCATTCTTAATTAAGAAAGCAGCAGGAGTTAGTAAAGCTTCAGCTACAGGATCTAAATCAATAGCTGGATCTATAACTAGAGATCAATTACGTCAAATAGCAGAAACAAAGATGCCTGATTTAAATGCAAACGATATTGAAGGCGCTATGAGAATTATTGAAGGTACCGCTAAAAATATGGGTATCGAAATCAAGGATTAACATATAGCAGTGCTATGTGGGAGGAAAATCCGTTAAAACCACAAGGAGGAAAATATGAAGAAAGGTAAAAAATATATTAAAGCTTTAGAATTAGTAGATAAAAGTAAATTATATACTAAAGAAGAAGCTGTAGATTTAGTTAAAAAGACTAGTACTTCTAAATTTGATGCTTCAGTTGAAATAGCATTTAACTTAAATTTAGATACTAAGAAAACTGATCAACAATTAAGAGGAGCTATCGTTCTACCAAATGGAACTGGTAAAGCTAAAAAAGTATTAGTATTAACTAAGAACTCTGCATTAAAAGATGCTGCTAAAGAAGCAGGTGCAGAATTTATAGGTGATGATGACCTAGTAGCTAAGATTGAGAAAGAAAACTGGTTAGATTATGATGTAATTATTGCATCTCCAGAAATGATGCCAGCTTTAGGAAAATTAGGAAAGGTATTAGGACCAAGAGGTTTAATGCCAAATCCAAAAACTGGTACAGTTACAACTGATATCAAAAAAGCAGTTGAAGACGTTAAAAAAGGACGTATTGAATATAGAACTGATAGTTATGGTAATATTCATGCTGTTATTGGTAAAGTATCATTTGATAATGATAAATTACTAGAAAACTTAGTTGCTATAGTAACTGTTATTGTTAAATCTAAACCACAAACAGTTAAAGGTGCATTCGTTAAGAATATATCTATATCATCAACTATGGGACCTGGTATCAAGATTGATCTTGGTTCATTTGACAAACTTAACTAGTTTGTATATAATAAATATTGTTTAAAAAAGTTTGAGTGCCGAAGACAGTAAGTGTAGAAATACTTAATATCTTACCGAGGATAAATTCTTTATATGTAAATATAATAGTCTTTGTCCTTTGTACAAAGACTTTTTTAATATAAATTGCAAGGAGGAGTAAAATGGCAAATTCAAAAATACTTGAAGCTAAACAAGAAGTTAT
>JAFWEE010000012.1 GCA_017515795.1 Bacilli bacterium | reverse complement strand
ATTGAACAAATTATTAGTAATATTTATAATAAAAATAATACTGATAATAATATGTACTAAATGCCCATAAAATAAGGCAAAAAGCCATAATACTATATGTACTAAATATAGTGAAAATATGCTCAAAAAGGGAGCATGTGGCAGTGGTAAAAAATATAAGCAATGCTGTGGAAAATAATATAAAAAGACTGTAAACAGTCTTTTTTTGTTTTCTAACCGGAGGGGGAACGTGTTATAATCTATTATAGAAAGGAGTATATAAATGGAAGGCGTTAAGAAAGGTAATAAAGGTCTAACTATACTTGTAATTGTTCTATTATTAGCTTGTATAGGTATGGGTGGATATATTGGATATGATAAATATAATGAAGCTAAGGAAAAGAAAGATGTATCTGCTGGTACTGTTTGGATAGATGATGATACTACTAAAAAAACAACAACAGAAAAAACTGAAGATGTATTCAAAGATGACACTATTAAACCATTATATTTTGAAACTAAACAAGATAATTTATCAAAATATATTCTTGTTTTACTACCATCAGATGATAATGACGGCTATTTTAGATTAGATAAAATTATAATTTATGATACTGGTAGCGAAATATTATCTGAAGATGGATATTATAAGATTAAGGATAACAAATTGGTATTCTCTGTTGGCCCTAATGCTAATTTAGAAGGTGGAAGATCTGGAGAAATTTATCATAATTTAGGTATTAATTTTACAACAGATTCAGAAAATCCTAGTTACAAGATATATTCAACAACTTATAGTGCAAAAGAATTAACAATCGGTAATAAGACATTCTATAATGTTAAATAAACTCACATATATGTGAGTTTTTTGTTATAATATATTTAGTAGGTGATTTTGCAATGAATAAAATATATTTAGATAATAATGCTACTACTAAAGTGGATGAAGAAGTATTTAAAGTAATGGAAGATTACTTTAAAGAAGAATATGGTAATCCAAGTAGTACTTATGATTTTGGTAAAAGGGTTAAAGATAGCATAGAAAAAGCTAGAGATAATGTAGCAAAGTTTTTTAATACTACACCAGATAGAATTATATTTACTAGTTGTGGATCAGAAAGTAATGTAACTGCTATTATGAGTGCTGTTAATAAATATCCTGATAAAAGACATATAATAACTACTAAAGTAGAACATGCTTCTATTATGGAAACTATGAGATTTCTAGAAAAGAAAGGTTATAGAGTAACCTATGTAGGAGTAGACTCTCTAGGAAGAATTAATATGGATGAATTAAAAGAATCTATAGATGATGATACTTTATTAATATCTGTTATGTGTGCTAATAATGAAATTGGTAATATTTATCCAATTAAAGAAATTGCTAAAATAGCTCATGATAATAACATTTTAATGCATACTGATGCTGTACAAGCAGCAGGTAAAATAAAAATAGATGTTAAAGATTTAGATGTAGACTTTTTATCTATATCAGGGCATAAAATAAATGCTCCTAAAGGTATTGGAGTATTATATGTTAAAGATGATAATAATTATTCTCCATATATATTTGGTCATCAAGAAAATAATAGAAGAGGGGGAACTGAAAACTCTGCGTATATTGTAGGTCTTGGTAAAGCTGTAGAATTAATATTAAATGATAATTATTCTAAAGAAAAAGAATTAGAAGAATTAAGAAATTATATGGAAGAAGAAATAAAAAAGAATATAGAAGACATCAAAATATATGGAGACTTAGATAATAGAACACCAAATACATCTAGTGTAGCTTTTGGTGGTGTTAAAGGTGATGAATTAATGGTGCTTCTAGAATCCTTTAATGTATATGTTTCAACAGGTTCTGCATGTAATTCAACTATATCTTTACCATCATATGTATTAACAGCTTGCAAAGCAGATGTTAATAACTATAGTCCAATAAGAATTAGTTTAGGTAAATATACTACTAAAGAAGAAATAGATGAATTTATTAAGATACTTATTAATGCAGTAGGTATGTTAAGGAGAAGAGGGTAGTTATGGCAGTATTAATAAATTTTAAAATATGTGATAATGCTAAAGAATGTGGTGGAATAGCTGCATGTCCTACAGGGGCATTATCATGGGATGAAGAAAACGAAACTATTAAGATAGACAATGATAAATGTATTTCTTGTGGTGCATGTGAAAGAAATTGCCCTATTGGTGCAATTAAAGTTGCAAGAACTTTAGAAGAATTTGAAAAAATAAAAGAAGAAATAGATAATGATCCAAGAACAGTTAAAGATTTGTTTGTAGATAGATATGGAGCTGCTCCATTATCAGAATTCTTTATGATTAACGAAGACGAAATAGAAAGTAAATTAACTGACGTAATAGTATTAGTAGAAGTATATAATGATGATTCAATAGAATGCTTGTTAAAGTCTATTCCTATAAAGGAAATAACTGCAAATATGCCTTCGGATACTTTATTTTATAAAGCAGAAGTATCTAATAATAAATATAATGTAAGTGATTTTCCTTCATTATTAATATTTAAAAATAAAGAATTAAAAGGTATAGTAAATGGATATTATACTAATAATCAAAAAGAAGAATTAATTAATGAAATTAAAAAAATATTAAAAGATTAGAAATAATCTTTTTTATTTACAAATAAATATTACTTTAATATAATTAAATTAAAGGAGAGTAGGGAATGGAAGAAATCATTGATGTTAATGAAAGTACATCTAGTGGTGAGAAGAAGACAAACAAAAAGTTTGTAGAAGTAGAACCAATGAAAGAACCAAAAAGGAAAATTAAAACAGAATCTAATACAGAGTCATATTTTGATGGTACCTTTTTTGAATTATTGGCTTATAACTACTTAATGATATTTTTGAGTGTATTTACTTTAGGAGTAGGTGCACCTTGGGGAATATGTTTATATAATAAATATATATATTCTCATATGGTTATTAGTGGAAAGAGATTAAAGTTTGATGCAACTGGTGATACTTTATTTGTTAAATATTTTAAATGGGCATTCTTTAATGCTATAACTTTTGGAATTTATTCTATTTGGATTCCAACAAGAATAAAAGAATGGGAAGTATCTTATTTATATTTTGAAGATGAAAAATTAATTACTGGAGATAGTTATTTTACTGGAAATGTAGGAGAATACTTTGGTATTAGATTATTATGTTTATTAATAACAGTAGTTTCTTTTGGATTACTTAGTCCAGTAGCAGAAGTAATCAGATTAAGATGGGAATTAAATCATTATGTTATTAATAGAAAAGTGGTAGTATTTAAAGGTACTCCAGGAGCTTTCTTTGTTAAGAAACTTGTATGGGTATTATTAAGTATTATTACATTTGGTATATATGCTTTATTTATACCATTAAAGACTCTTAGATGGGAAACAAGTAATACATTCTTAGCTAGAGAAGGAGAAGTAGATACTAAAGTATATGCTAAAGCTGCTTCTGAAAAATCTAGTGGTAAAGGAATGAATAAAGGATTATTATTTGCTATTATTGGTGTTTTTGCTGTTGCAATAATAATTGGTATAGTAAAATTAGTATCTATACTTGGACCAATAGATCAAGATTATGCTATTCAAATGGAAAACATTATGGATAATACATATAATGAACTAAAAAATGGAGGATCTAGCACTGCTAAAGATAGTAATTATAAGCGTAATGCTAAAGAATTAAATCTAGAATCAATAAATGATTTTATTGAGGAAGGTGGTAAAGCAAAATATGAAAATTATGCTTATGAATCTAGTGATAAGTTTGCAGTTCAATTAACTTTAAGAAAGAAAACTACTTATTGTACTGGAAATATTAGTTCAAATTATGGTGTATATCATGTTGTATGTAGATCTATTAAAAATGAGATTAAGTCAAGACTTGGTTTTAATGGAAATGGTATGCTAGAATCCGAAACAAAAAGAGATTATGATTATGAATATTAAGAATCCAATTTAGGATTCTTTTTATTTTATTTAGTGCTATAATATTAATATGAGGAGAATAATTATGGATAAGAAAAAATTGTTGAAAAACAAGAAGAAATCAACGAAGAAAAGAAGAAACCTAGTAAGACTTTAGTAGTAATATTTATTATTTTTATGAGTTTAGTGTTACTTGGAATAGGTGGCATTATTATTTATAATGCTCTTAACGGTGGTAGTACTTCAGTTAAACCTACACTTGAACCATTACCAAAAGCTGAAGCAGACCCATCTAGAGGAGATTTTGGAGTAGATAAAAACATTAATATTGATACTATTGATAAGTATTTAGGTAGAAGTGATACTGTTTATAGAGATATGAGAATGTTAGAAGACCCAGCTATATATGAAAACCTTGGTGGTAATAGATATTTAAACGGATATATTAAAGGATTTGAGGTTATTCCATTACCATATATTATTCCTGTTAATGGTTTACCTGTAGAAGTAGGTCAAACTTATGAAGGAATAACACTATTCTATGAACAAGATGGAAAATATATTGCTAATTATGAAGAATCTATGGAAATCTTAGAAAAATATTTTCCAAAAGACAAGAACATATTCTTAATGTGTGGAGGTGGAGGATATGCCTTCATGATGAAGAACTTCTTAATTGCTATGGGTTGGGATACAGATAAGATTTATAATATTGGAGGATATTGGTATTATAAGGGTGAAAATAATGTTGATTTAACAAGAGATAATGGCACTTATGATTTTGATAGTGCTCCTTATATAGAAATTAATTTTAATGAATTAACTAAGAGTGCTGCTTATAAAGATTCTGGTATTAGGGTAACAAGTGTAAGCCTTAGTTCAGATACTATTGAATTAGAAGAAAGATTAACATACAATTTATTTGCATATGTTTTACCAAATCTTGCTTCAAATAAAGAAGTTACTTGGTCTAGTTCAAATGAAAAAGTTGCTACAGTATCAGAGACTGGTGTAGTAAAGGGTGTTAAAGAAGGAAGTGCTATAATTACTGTTACTACAAAAGATGGAGGTTTTACTGCTAGTTGTACTGTAACTATTACAAAAAGAATTGAAAATAAAATTAATGCTGATGATGTATCATCTGAAAATAAAGAATTTAGTAATGTTGGAGTTCATGAAATAGAATTAAAATATAACAAATTATTTTATGGTGATGATAATATATTAAAATATGATTATAATGATCCTACTTATATTAAACTAAGGGATCAAAGAATAGCAGAATTAGAACCTGCTATTACTAAAGAAGCTACTATATTAAAGAAATTAGTAGATAACAAAAAATCATTTATTATTATTTATAACAGAGAAATGTGTGGTGATAGACCATATAACATTTATGAAAGAGCTCCTGAGGTTTTAAAAAGTAATAATTATTCATTTATAGATGTAGAAGATGATATATATTTAGATAGTGGTAGTCTACTAGATAAAGTAGGATTTGATAAAGAACTAATTAATGACGGATCTCTTATAGTAGTTAAAGAGGGCCAAGTTATTGCAAGCTTAAATCCAGATTTTACTGTTATAAATAACGAAGCTGATTTTAAAGCATGGATAACTAAATACATTGATTTGAAATAGGAGAATTATGGAAGAAGTATTAAAGCTTTTAAAAGATTGTGGATATTATTTTATAGCTACAATTGATGGTGATAAGCCAAGAGTTAGACCTTTTGGAACTGCTGAAATTTTTGAAGGAAAATTATATATCCAAACCGGCAAAAAGAAGAATGTTTCTAAACAAATAGAGGCTAATTCAAATGTTGAAATATGTGCTTTTAAAGATGGAAAATGGATTAGAATATCAGGAAGTCTTGTTAGAGATGAAAGAATAGAAGCAAAAAAATATATGCTAGATCAAAATCCTGATTTAAGAAGTATGTATAATGAAAATGATGATAATACAGAGGTCCTTTATTTTGAAAAAGGAACTGCCGTTATTTCATCATTTACTGAAGAACCAAAAATTATTAATTTTTAATAAGAATATTATATGTAAATATATGGTAAAAAAAGTCATTAAGAATGGCTTTTTTTATTGTGCATACATATACAAAATGATATAATATAATTGATATAATCTAATAATAGAAAGGGTAGCATACATATGGCTAAAAAAGAGCGTAAAAATATATTAAATATTAATAGATTTTTATCACTTATGATCACTATAATGGCTATAGTGTCTTTTGGCGTTATTATAAATACTGTTACTGCTGCTTCTAATCTATTAAAGATTGATTCAGTTTCTATAAAAGAAAAGTCAACTACTGTTAATGGAAGTGTTACAAATTATAACAATGATGAAATTGATAATAGTTTCACATTCCATAATGTAGGAGATTATGTAATTTATAGAATTATTATTAAAAATGTAAAAAATGATGTAGTAACAATTAATACTATAACTGATGATAACAGTAGTTCTTATATTGAATATGAATATGATAAACATGAAAATGAAGATATAAGTTCTAATGGTTCTTTAGAATTCTTAGTAAAAGCTACTTATAAGAATGCAGTAGCTAATGTAAGTGAAAGAACTCAAGCATCAAATGTTAAATTTATATTTGATTTAACTTACAATGGAAAAGATGATTCTTCATCAATTGATATTAATCCAAAGACTGGAGATAATATAGTTGTAATGATTTTATTATTATCGTTCTCATTAATTGGATTAGTAACATGTGTATTAATAAATAGAAAAAGTAAGGTGTCTAAGACTTTAGTAGTAATTGGTATTTTATTTACACCATTAATTATTAAAGCAGCTTCTTATTCGTATGATTTCTTACTAGTATCTCAATATGGTTTATATGATAAGGAAGTTGTTACATATACTATTGATGGTGTTACTGATACTAAAACAGTTTCATATAATGAAACATGTGATTTACCTGATATACCATCTAGAACTGGTTATACAAGTGGATGGGTAACTGATAGTGGATATAATTTTGATCCTAGTACTCCTATAACTGAAGATATTAAAATTACAGCAACTTATACAATTATTAATTACAATATAAATTATACTTTAAATGATGGCGTTGTTACTGGTACTAATCCGACAACATATAATGTTGAAACTGGAGAAATAGTTTTAAAGAATCCAACAAAAGCAGGATATACATTTGATGGTTGGTCTGGAACTGGTTTATCAGGAAACAATAATACTACAGTAACTATTCCATCAGGTGCTACTGGTGATAGATCATATGAAGCACATTTTACTATGGTTGAATATGATATCAATTATAGTGGCGTAACTCCAGCAGAAACTGCTTCTCTTGGAAATCCATTAAAGTATACAGTTGAGACTAATACATTTAGTTTAGCTAATCCAAGTAAAGTTGGTTATAAATTTGATGGATGGACTGGTTCGAATGGAAGTACTCCATCAACTAATGTATCAATTACTAAAGGAACAACTGGAGAATTAAATTTCACAGCAAACTTCTCAATTATTGATTATAGTTTATCTTATGAGTTAAATGGTGGTACTGTAAGTGGTACTAATCCTCCTACTTATAATATAGAGACTGGAGTAATAACATTAATAAATCCAACAAAAGATGGATATACATTTACTGGATGGTCTGGTACAGATCTTACTGGTGAAAATAATACAACAGTAACTATTCCATCAGGTGCTACAGGAAACAGATCATATGAAGCACATTATTCTATAATTCAATATGATATTAATTATTCAGGTATTACACCTGCTGAAGCCGAAGCTTTAGGAAATCCATTAAAGTATAGTGCTGAATCTTCAACATTTACTTTAATAAATCCAACAAAAGATGGATATACATTTACTGGATGGACTGGTTCTAATGGTAGTACTCCATCACTTAATGTAACAATTCTAAGTGGTTCAACTGGAGAATTAAACTTCACAGCAAACTTTACTTTAATTGATTATGATATAGATTATGAATTACATAATGGAATAGTTAGTGGTACTAATCCAATTACATATAATATTGAAACTGGAGTAATAACATTAATAAATCCAACAAAAGCAAATTATACATTTACTGGTTGGTCAGGAACTGACCTTACAGGAAATGATAATATGAATGTAACAATACCTTCTGGATCGTTCGGGGATAGAGAATATGAAGCACATTATACTCCAACAAATTATGATATTACTTATTTAGGAATTACTCCTACTGAGGCTGCTGCATTAGGAAATCTATTACAATATAATGTTGAAACTGCATCATTTGATTTAATAAATCCTACTAAGAACGGATATACATTTGATGGATGGACTGGTTCAAATGGAGCAAACCCAGAATTATTAGTAACAGTTCAAACTGGAACAACAGGACATTTAAGTTTCACAGCAAACTTTACTCCAATCGATTATGATATAGGTTATGAATTACATGGTGGTTCAGTATCTGGAACTAATCCAATAACATATAACATTGAATCAGGTGCAATTACTTTAATTAATCCAACTTTAAGCGGATATGACTTTACTGGATGGTCTGGTACTGGTCTTACAGGAAGTGATAATACTTCAGTAACTATACCAACTGGATCAACTGGAAATAGAACATATGAAGCACATTATGGTCCAATAAGTTATAGTATTAATTATTCTGGAATAACTCCAGCAGAAGCACAGGCTTTAGGTAATCCATTACAATATAATGCAGAAACTGCAACATTTAGTTTAATTAATCCTGTTAAAGCTGGATATAATTTTGATGGATGGACAGGTTCAAATGGAACTACTCCTGAATTCACTGTTACAATTACTCAAGGTACAACAGGAAACTTAAACTTTACTGCAAACTTTACTCCAATTGATTATGATATAGATTATGAATTAAATGGTGGTTCAGTAAGCGGAACAAACCCTATAACTTATAATGCAGAAACTGGTGTTATAGTGTTAATTAATCCTACAAAGAATGGATATGAATTTACTGGATGGTCGGGGACTGATCTTACAGGAAACGATAATACTACAGTAACAATACCTGCTGGTGCTATAGGTGATAGATCATATGAAGCACATTATTCTTTAATTCAATATAATATTAATTATTCTGGAATAACTCCAGCAGAAGCAACTGCTTTAGGAAATCCATTACAATATAATATTGAAAGTAATACATTTAGTTTAATAAATCCAACTAAGACAGGATATAACTTTGATGGATGGACTGGTTCAAATGGAACTACTCCAGAATTCACTGTTACAATAGATCATGGTACAACTGGAGTCTTAAATTATACTGCAAACTTTACTCCAATTGATTATGATATAGATTATGAATTAAATGGTGGTTCTGTAAGTGGAACAAATCCTATAACATATAATATTGAAAGTAATTCAATTACATTAATAAATCCAACTAAGACAGGTTATACATTTACTGGATGGTCAGGAACTGACCTTACAGGAAATGATAATATGTCAGTAACTATACCTGCTAATTCAATAGGTGATAGATCATATGAAGCACACTTTGTTGCTAATAAGTATTATGTAGAGTTCAATAGTAATGCAACAGATGCAGTAGGTAATATGAGTAATCAAGAATTTACTTATGATGTTTCTGGTCAATTAACTGATAATGCATATACAAGAGATGGATATATATTTGATGGTTGGAATACTAGTGATGATGGAAATGGTACTCCATATGCAAATATGGCTAATGTAACTAATTTAGCTGCTTCTGGTACAATTACTTTATATGCTCAATGGCATGAGGATTTAGTTACAGTAACATTTAATGCAAATGGTGGGGATAGTGTTAATCCAATAAGTATTAGAAGAAATACTCCACTTGGAGTATTAACAACTCCTACAAATAATGATTCACATAAAATATTTGTTGGCTGGTTCATAAATTTAACTGATGTTACTCCAATTGATGGAACTTATGCTCCATCTGCTGATATTACTTTAATAGCTAAATGGAGAAATGACACAGATGTTTGTGAAATGAATGGTGTATATTATGCTACTGTTCAAGATGCTGTCAATGCTGCTCCTGCTTCAGAAACTAGTAATCCTGCTGATGCTACTCAAGTAACTATTAATCTATTAACAGATATTCATATGACTACTGGTCAAAATTATGTTTTAGATATGTTTAATGATAAAGATTTAAGAGATAATGTTGATTATAAGAATACTTTGAAAAATATTGTTTTAGATATGCATGGATACGGATTCTATCAACCAACTGGTTCTGGAGTTAATAATTATATTATGAGAACAAAAGGCTATCTTGAAATGAAGAATGGTTATGTAGAATCAAATAGTAAAAAAGGTGCTGTTGAGGCAGATGGAAACAAATCAAGACTTACATTAAATAATATGCATATTGAAGCTAAAAATAGTACAGCAGGTAATAAAAGACAAGCTGTATATAATGATGGTGGAACTATTTATATTATAGGTGAATCTGAGTTAATAGCTGGTGCTCCTGTTTCAAGTGATTGGCCTCGTGGTACAGTTCATACATTAAATGGTGGTACTACATATATTCTTGATGCTACAGTAACAACTAATAATTCTACTGGATATGCAATATCAGCTGAAGGTGGTACTACAGTTCTTGGAACTAAAGATAATGATTATGATACTTCTAAGATAACTGTTCAAGGTGGTCAATATGGTATCTGGATTAAATCTAGTGCTAGCGTTAAAATATATGATGGTATGATTTTAAATCCTACATCACCTGTTATTAGTGATGAAAGTAGAATTGTTGATAAAGAAAATGGTTATGAAATAACTACAGATAATGATGGAACAAATTATAGAACATATTATACTATTACACCATAATATAAAAGACTAGAATTTCTAGTCTTTTTTCTTGCTTTTATATATATTTAGAGTATAATATAAATATGAAAATGATTTTCATATTGGAGGAATTATGAAAAAGATAATTATAGCAATTATTTCTATATTATTACTAGTAACTATAACTGGTTGTAATACTACCAAAAAAGACAATAAATTAACCATTTTAACCACTAATTTTCCTAGTTATGACTTTGCTAGGGCAATTACTAAAGAAGTACCAAATACTTCCGTAGAAATGCTTTTAAAACCTGGTACAGAGATGCATAATTATGAACCTACACCTAAAGATATTATAAAGATATCTAAATCAGATATATTTATATATGTAGGTGGAGAATCAGATGAATGGATAACTGATTTATTAGATAATATAGATACTAAAAATACTAAAGTAATAAAGCTAATGGATTTAGTAGATACTGTGGAAGAAGAAACAGTAGAAGGTATGGAAACAGAAGAAGATGAAGAAGAAGTAGAATATGATGAACATGTATGGACTAGTCCTTCTAATGCTATTACTATACTTGAAGAATTAAACGATATAATTACAAATATGGATCCATCAAATGAGAGTCTATATACTATTAATACATCTAATTATATAAATGAAATAAATAATATAGATAATAGTATTAAAAATATAGTTAATAATTCATCAAGAAAAGAATTAGTATTTGGAGACAGATTCCCTTTTAGATATTTTGTGGATGAATATAATCTTAGTTATTATGCTGCTTTTCCTGGTTGTTCCTCAGAAACTGAGGCTAGTGCTAAAACTATATCATTCTTAATAAATAAAGTAAAAGAAGATAATATACCTGTTATTTTAACTATAGAGTTTTCTAATAAAAAAATAGCTAATACTATATCTAAAGAAACAGGTGCTAAAGTATTAGAATTAAATTCTGCTCATAATATATCAGAAGAAGACTTTAATAATGGAAAAACATATATTGATATTATGAAAGAAAATGTAGAAGTATTAAGACAAGCTTTACAATAATAAATCTTGTCTTTTTTTATTTGTATGCTATAATATATGCATAAATATGGGGGGATTATATGGATATAAAAGGTATAGGAAGAGAATATAATAAATTAAAAGATATGGCCTATAGTACTGGAGTTACTATGGAGGAATATAAAGAAATAAAGAATTTATTAGAACTTCTAAAAGAAAGAAAGACAGATGAACCTAGAGTTCAAAATTTAATTAATGAATTAAAATGTCTTAGAGATAAAATATATGAAACAGGTTTAACTAAGAAGTTTTCTCCTAGTACAGAACAGTATATTAGAACTCGTTCTGATGTTTTACCTTTAGCTTTTTCACATAGCATCCCAAATAAAATTACAAAAATGAGAGGGAATAATAGTTTTGCAATTCCTTTTAAATTTACTCCATCAGATCCAGATGATAATTTACTTATTGTAATGGATTTAAATAATAGATTTAATTGTACACAATGTGATAAAAGAGGAGATGCCGTTGAATTATTAATGGCTATTGAAAATTTAAATGAAGGACAAGCTTTAGAAGTATTATGTCATATATATGGATATTCTATACCATTTTATCATGATAGAATGCATGGTATATCTTTAGAATATAGGGAAGCTTTAAAATCTGAAGACTATGGAAATATGTTATTTGATGCAGAACAAAGATTATATGATAAAGGTATTCTAGTGTATGAAGGTGAATATGTAGAAGACTTATACACAAGAAAACAAGAAGCTGTTCAAAGAGCATTCCAAGGAATTCAAGATCCTAATTTTAAATATGAGGAACCTCCTCAAAGGGTAATATTAAAACCTAATAAGAGTTTTAATCCATTTTATCCACATAGAAAACAAAAAAAATAGTCATTAGACTATTTTTTTATTGTATAATAATACTTGGAGGTAATAATATGAAAAACATTATAGTAGGACAATCTGGTGGTCCAACAGCAGTTATTAACTCATCTGTAGTAGGTGTTTATGAAGCTGCTAAAGAATTAGGAAGTACTCATATTTATGGTATGGTACATGGTATAGAAGGTTTCTTAAAAGGAGAATATATAGATCTAAAAGATGTATTAGATGAAGAAAAAGTAGAATTACTAAAGAGAACTCCATCTGCATATTTAGGTTCTTGTAGATATAAACTTCCATCATTTGAAAAGGATAAAGAAGTTTATGAAAAAATATTTAATAAATTAGATGAACTTGAAATAGAATATTTCTTTTATATTGGTGGAAATGACTCTATGGATACTATTAAAATGTTATCTGATTATGCAAAAGATAATAATAAATCTCAAAGATTTATTGGTATTCCAAAGACAATTGATAATGATTTACCAATAACAGATCATTGTCCAGGATATGGTAGTGCTGTTAAATATATAGCTACTTCTTTAAAAGAAATAATTAGAGATAATGAATCATTTGGAGTAGAAAAACCAACTGTATGTATTGTTGAAATTATGGGAAGACATGCTGGATGGTTAACTGCTGGAGCAGCACTTGCTAAAGGTGAAGATTGCTGCGGAGCAGATGCTATTTATTTACCAGAAGAAGTATTTGATATAGAAGAATTTAAAACTAGAGTTAAACATTTAGCAGATACTAAATCATCTGTAGTTATTGCAGTTTCAGAAGGTATTACTACTGCTGATGGTAAATTTGTATGTGAATTATCTGCATCAGATGTAGCAGTAGATGCTTTTGGTCATAAACAATTATCTGGATGTGCTAAAACATTAGCAGATATTATTCATAATGAATTTGGTTTAAAAACAAGAGCAATTGAGTTTTCTACACTTCAAAGAGCTGCTACTCACTTAGCATCTTTAACTGATATTAATGAAGCTATAGAAGTAGGAAAATTAGCCGTTAAAGCTGCTGATGAAGGTAAAACTGGTATGATGATTACTATCCTTAGAGATAATAATTATGGTATTTATGATATACATGATATTGCTAATGTAGAAAAGAAAATTCCTGTAGAATGGATAGATTCTGAAAATAAACAACTTAAACAAGAATATATTGACTATGCTAGACCATTAATTCAAGGAGAATTAACTCCAATATTTAAAGATGGAGTAGTATGCCATTTAATAAGAAAATGATTATATATCATTTTCTTTTTTTATGCTTCATGGTATAATGAATAATAGGTGAATAGCATATGAAAGATAAGATTAATGGTTTACTTAATAAGTTAGACACAATATGGAGGTTACTTTGACCTTGATTCTAAGAATGATAGGTTATTAGAGTTAAAAAAAGAAAGTAATAGTCCAGATTTTTGGAATGATACTATTAAAGCATCATCTATATCTAAAGAAATAAGTGATATAGAAACAAGAATTAATGGTATTAATAAGTTAAAAGAAGATCTTAATTCATATTTAGATTTATTAGAAATCGATTCATCATATGAAAGTGATATAGGGGAATATCTTATAGATATAGAAAATAAAATTAATAAGCTAGAATTTGAAACTAAATTATCAGGAAAATTTGATAAGAATAATGCAATTCTAGAAATACATCCAGGAGCAGGTGGAACAGAAAGTCAAGACTGGGCATCTATGCTTCTTAGAATGTATTTAAGATGGTGTGAAAGAAACAATTATAAGTATGAAGTAGTTGAAAAACAAGATGGTGATGAGGCAGGTATCAAAAGATGCACTGTTCTTATAAATGGTTTAAATGCTTATGGATATCTTAGAACTGAATCTGGTGTTCATAGGTTAGTTAGAATATCACCATTTGATTCTAACAAAAGAAGACATACTTCATTTGCATCTGTAGAAGTTACTCCTGAAATAAATGAAGATATTAATATTGAAATAAAAGAGGAAGATATAAGAGTAGATGTATATAGATCTTCTGGAGCAGGAGGTCAAGGAGTAAATACTACTGATTCTGCTGTTAGAATTACTCATATACCTACAGGGATAGTAGTTACTTGTCAAAACGAAAGAAGTCAACTTAAGAATAAAGAGACTGCTATGAATATCTTAAAATCTAAATTATATAATTTAGAACAAGAAAAGTTAAATGAAGAAAAGAATAATAGATTAGAGGGATTATCATCTATAAACTTTGGATCTCAAATTAGAAGTTATGTTATGCATCCATATTCTATGGTTAAAGATCATAGAACAGAGTATGAAACAAGTGATGTTAATAAAGTAATGGATGGATATATAGATGAGTTTATAGAAGCAAGTCTAGAAAGGGGAATATAATATGGATAGAGCTAAGAAAATATTAAACTTAGTTGAAAGAAAAGATCTTATTAGAAGATATTTCATCTTTGTAATTGGTTTATTAATTATGGCATTTGCATATAACTTATTCTTCTTAAGAACAGGACTTATGCTTGGTGGATCTGGTGGTATTGCCATTATATTTAAGGATACAGTAGATCCTGCTATTACAATTCTATGTATATCTATTGTTGGTTTAATAATAGGTGCTATATTTCTAGGAAAAGATTTTGCTATTAATTCAATAGCAGGTGCATTATTATATCCTTTATTTGTTAAATTAACAGCAGACTTTGTTATTAATATACCTACTGATGATGTAATGCTTGTTGCTATATGTGGTGCTGTTTTAATTGGTATAGGAAATGGATTAACTGCTAAAACAGGATTTTCTTCTGGAGGAATAGATGCTATTATTCATGTATTACATAGAAAGAAACATATTTCTCATGGTACATTATATGCATTAATAAATGGAATAATTATTATATCTGGTGGATTTATCTTAGGGTATAGAGTTGTTTTATATGCAATAGTTCAATTATATATAATTAGTTTAATAACAGACAAAGTAATGCTTGGTATATCAAGTAATAAAACATTCTTTATTGTTACTAATCATGAAGAAGAGGTTAAAGAATATATTTCAAAATATTTATCTAGAGGAGTAACTGTTATTGAAGGTAAAGGTGGATTTACTAGAAAAGAAAAAGAAGTTTTAATGGCTGTTATTCCTACTGTGGAATACTTTAAAGCAAAAGAAGGTATACTTGAAATAGATCCAAATGCATTTGTAACTATTTGCGATTCATATCAAGTATATGGTGAATATTCAGATGAAAAACAAAATAATAAAAAGAAGGAGAGTGATAAGTAGTGGATTTTATAACATTAACAAATGTAACTAAAACATACCCTACTGGTGTGACTGCTGTATGTGGTCTTGATTTAAAAATTAGAAAAGGTGATTTTGCATTTATAATTGGTGCTTCTGGTTCAGGTAAAAGTACTTTAATTAAAATGCTTTATAGAGAAGAAAAACCTACATCTGGAGAAATATTAATTGGTGGAGTAAAAGTAGAAAAATTAAAAAATAGAAAAGTATATAAATTAAGAAGAAAACTAGGTATTGTATTCCAAGACTTTAAACTTCTTCCTAAGTTAACTGCTTATGAAAATGTTGCTTTTGCTTTAGAGATGTATGGTCTTCCTAAAGAAGAAATAAGAAATAAAACTCTAAAAGCTTTAGAATTAGTTGGATTAAAAGAAAAAGCAAAGAGCTTTCCAGATGAATTATCTGGTGGTGAACAACAAAGAGTATCAATAGCACGAGCTATAGTTAATAATCCAAAATTATTAATATGTGACGAACCAACTGGTAACCTAGATCCAAATATGTCTATGGAAGTTATGAAAGTTCTAGAAGTCATTAATGAATTAGGTACTACAATATTAGTTGTTACTCATGATAGAGATATAGTTAATAAGATGAAGAAAAGAGTTATTACACTGGATCAAGGTAGAGTTGTATCTGATTCGGAGAAAGGAACATATACAGTAAATGAAAAACTTAAGAATAATAGGTAGAAATTTCCGCGATGGATTTAAAAATGTATTTAGAAACTTTTCTTTATCATTTGCATCAATATCATGTATTACTATTACACTAATAGTTGTTGCAGTTGCTTTAGTAGGATCATTAAACGTTGAAAACTTTACTAAACAAATATCTGATGATTTTACTATAGTAGCATTTGTAAAAAATGATGCTGATAAAGAAGCAGAAGAAAAAATAGAAGCTAAATTAGATAAGATTGGAAATATTGATACAGTTACATTTGTTTCAAAGAAAGATACTAAACAAGAAATGATGGATTCATCTGAAACATTTAAAAATATTATGTCAGCATGGGATGAAGATGAAAATCCTCTTAGTGATGCTTATCAAATAAAAGTTAAAGATATAGAAAAAATAGAAAAAACTGCTGAAAAAATTAAAGCAATAGAAAATATTGAAATAGTTAAGTATGGTGAAGGTATGGTTGATTCTATGGTATCTATATTTAACTTAGTAAAAAAGATTTTAATTGTATTAGTTATTGCTTTAGTTGTAGTAACTGCATTCTTAATAGTTAATACTATTAAGATAACAATTTTTAGTAGACAACAAGATATTGAAATAAAAAGACTTGTTGGAGCTTCTAATTTCTCAATTAAACAACCATTTGTTATTGAAGGTTTATTAATTGGTTTACTTGGAAGTATTGTTCCAATAATAGTAACAATATATGGTTATAATTATTTATATAATTATACTGGAGGAGTTATCTTCTCACAATTTATTAGATTAATTAAACCATTCCCATTTGTATTTTATGCATCAGTTGTTTTATTAGTAATTGGCGTTGTAGTTGGTATGATAGGAAGTAATAGAGCTGTTAAGAAGTATTTAAAGATATAATGAAAAAGATTAAATATATATTACCAGTACTACTTTTATTAGTACTAATAATTCCTATAAATACCAATGCCAAAACTTTAGGACAATATAGAAATGAACTTAATGAATTAGAAAAGAAATATAAAGAAAATAAAGATAAGATTCAATATAATGAATCTCAAATAGCTGCTGCTAAGGCAAGAATAAATGAAATATATAATGAAATAGAAGCGGGAGAAAAAGAGATGATTGAGCTTAATAAACAAATTGCTCAATTAAATGAAGATATCATTCAAAAAAGAGAAGAAATAAAATCTATTCTTAAGTATAATCAAGTATCTAAAGGTGAAAGTGCATACTTAGAATATTTATTTAAAGCTAAATCAATAACAGATTTTATTTATAGAGCAACTGTTTCAGAACAAATGTCTAATTACAATAAGGAACTTATAAATGAAATGAATGCTATGATTAAGCAAAATGAAGAAAATATTAAAAAACTTCAAGAAAAAGAAAAAGAATTAACTGCTAAAAGAGAAGAATTAAATCAAAAGATAGCAATACTAAATTCTCAAAACATATCATTGACTGATGAAACAATATCTGAAGAAGAAGAAATCAAGGCTTCTAAAGAAGTTATCGCTTTCTATGAAAAAGCTGGTTGTAAAGATGGAGATGAAGTAACAACATGTGCTGCTAAACAATTACCTCCAGGAACTAAATTTTATAGACCTTTAATAAAAGGTTATGTAACATCAGAATATGGATATAGAATTCACCCAATTAATGGTGGTGCTAATAACCATTCTGGACTAGATATGTCTACATATAAGTCATGTTCTTCATGTCATGAAATTTTATCTGTAGCTGCTGGTAAAGTTGCTTATGTAGGTTATAATAGTTCAATGGGTAATTATATTGTTATTCACCATAATATAAGTGGTGGTTATTATTCATCTATGTACATGCATTTATCCAGTACAAGGGTAAGAAAAGGCGATATAGTATCTAAAGATACAGTAATAGGTATCATGGGTAATACAGGATCAAGTACTGCTACTCACTTACATCTAACTATGTTTGCTTGTTTATATTTAAGTGATTCTAGATGTAAGTATCCAGGAAGTACAGTTAATCCTAGAAACTATATCAATTTCCCATCACAACATTATTATGATTTTACAGATAGAAATAGATATTATGATTAAGACACGTAAGTGTCTTTTTTATTGCTTTTTTTTAATATTGGAATATAATAATACCTAGGTGAAAAATCATGGTAGAAATCAGGATAAAAGATGTTATATTTAGCTTTAGACACCTTTATTTAGAAAATAATAGAAAACTAAATAAAAGACTAGGTAAACATATATCTAATAAGAGTATATTTATTGATGATATTGCTTTATATGTTACAAGTAATCCTTCTCATAAAAAGACAGTAAATATAAAATATACATTTAAAAAAGGTACTCCAGGAGATATATATTTAAGATTAAATGAATTAATTAATAGAAATACTGAACTTGATAATCCAGCATCTATTAAATGTAATGATAATGGTGAATATTATATAGATTCTAAATATAATATTAGATTAAAAGATCAAAGAATAGCAAAAGACATGGAATGTATGTTTAAAGAAGAATTTTATCAAAATATACAATCTAGAGTATCTAATGAAAAAATGGATATAACATTTTCAGAAACTGAAATAACTTTTTCTACAAATGATTTTATTATATGGTATAACTGCCTTGGCGATGTTATTCTTTCTTATTCTGGTAAACCTTTTAGTTTGGAAGATGCACTAAATACTTCTGTTCCTATAGAGTTATTAAGTGATTATCATAAAGGTATAATTAAAAGTGAAAAGAAACCAATATCTTCTGAAAAAAAGGAATATTTGGATACTCCAGGAGATTATTCTATAAAAGAAAGAGATAGTGATTATTCTCTTAGATTAATTAGTAAGAAAAAAATAAATAGATATATATAATATATAGTGTTATAATTTATATATATTTAGGAGGCATATATGTTAATTAATTTTGATAAGTATGAACTTGATAAGGATGTATCAAGAGAAAAATTATTAGATTATGGTTTTGTTGAAACAATTGGCGTAAATCCTAATAGATTTTGTTATTTAACCATTTTAAAAAAAGGAGTAGTATTAGCTATAGAAATACTAGAAATTAATGGAGAATTAGTATTTGACCAATATTATGGGGCACCAGTATTTAAGAGTAATTTAAGATCATTATATGGACCTTTTTATGAAGATAAAAAACAAAAGGGATATGATTATACTTTAAGAAAATATAATTCAAAATTAAATGATTTAGCTAAAGCTCATATACTTGCTAAAAGGCCTAAAAAGAAATAGTATTATTTCTTTTTTTTTGTTATAATTTTTATAGGAGATGATATAAATGGGACTACTTAGTTTTGCATTAAAAGGTAGTTATAAAAGGTACTGGAATAATTTAAAAGATTTGGAAAAAGAAACTGGTAAAAAGCCATTGTTTTTATTTATAGATACAGCTATATCTACTATAGTTACAGGATCTGGATTACAAGATTATTTAAATTATAAGTTTTATAATAAAACATGGAAGGAAAGAAAAGAGTATGCTACTATTGGATTCCAAGCAAAGTTTTATAAAAAGACTGCTAGTATTGAATATGCTCCATTCTTTTCTAATAAGATTAATTTTCATAAGAACTTTAAAAAGTTTGTAAAAAGAGATCATGTATCTTATGAAGATGGATTTGATAAAGTAAAAGAGTTTATAAGTAATAATAAAGCAGTAGTTGTTAAACCAATATCTGGTTTAGGTGGCGGTGGTGTTAGAAAAGTAGACACTAAAGATATTAAGGATATTAAGAAATTTTATGAAGATTTAAAGATAAATGATGAATTTGTTGAAGAACTAGTAGTTCAAAATAAAGAATGGGACAAATTAAACCCAGGAAGTATTAATACTATTAGAGTATATACTTATGCTTTAAATGGTAAATCTAGAATACTTTATGCTTGTTCTAGAATAGGGTCTTCAGATGCTATAGTGGATAACTTTCATAGTGGCGGTGTAGGAGTTTTAGTAGACATAGAAAAAGGATGTTTAGTAGGTAAAGCTATTAATAAAGCAAATGAAGTATCTGATGTAACTCCAAGAACTAAAGTAAAAGTAGATGGATATAAGATTCCTATGTGGGATGAAGTTAAAAAGATGGCTCTAGAAGCTGCTCTTGTTAATGATAAAGTAAATATTGTTGGATGGGATGTTGCTTTATCTGATAAAGGACCTCTTTTAATAGAAGGTAATAGAGGACCTGGTTGGGATTTACCTCAAGTATTAATTAATAGAGGTGTTAGAAAAGAATTAGAACAAATAGCAAAAGAAGTTAAATCAAGTAAATAACAAGGTATTAACCTTGTTTTTTTATTATCATTTTGTTAATATATATCTAGTTATGGAGGTCCCTTATGGATAAATTTAAATTAGTTTCAAAATATAAACCATCTGGTGACCAACCAGAGGCAATTAATTCACTTGTAGAGGGTATAAATACTGGTAAAAAGAGTCAAGTATTACTTGGTGCTACTGGTACAGGTAAAACATTTACTATTGCAAACGTAATAGAAAGGGTAAATAAGCCTACTTTAGTATTAGCTCATAATAAAACATTAGCAGGTCAATTATACTCAGAATTAAAGGAATTATTTCCTGAAAATAGAGTAGAATACTTTGTTTCCTATTATGATTATTATCAACCAGAAGCCTATGTACCATCTAGTGATACTTATATTGAAAAAGATGCCTCTATTAATGATGAAATAGATGAATTGAGACATTCTGCTACATCAGCATTAGTATCTAGAAATGATGTAATAGTGGTAGCATCAGTATCTTGTATATATTCTTTAGGAGAAAAAGAAGAATATGAACATCAAACTCTTACCCTTCATACAGGAGATAGAATTGAAAGAGATGATATTCTAAAGAAATTAGTAGATATGCTTTATGAAAGAAATAATTTAGATCTTACTAGAGGTACATTTAGAACTAGGGGAGATACTATAGAAATAATGCCTTCTTATACTAGTTCTTATGCCTATAGAGTAGAACTATTTGGTGATGAAATAGAGAATATTATTCAGTTTGATACAGTAACTGGTGCTGTTATAGAAAGAAAAATCACTATTACTTTATTTGCAGCATCTCACTTTGTTACATCAAATGAAAAGATTAAACTTGCTTGTGCTAATATTAGAAAAGAATTAGAAGATAGACTAAAATACTTTAAAGAAAACAATAAATATCTTGAATATGAAAGACTTAGTCAAAGAACTAATTATGACCTAGAATTAATGGAAGAAACAGGATTCTGTAAAGGAATAGAAAACTATTCAAGGCATTTAGCATTTAGAAAAGCAGGAGAAACTCCTTGTACACTTATAGATTTCTTCCCTAAGGATTTTCTTTTAGTAGTAGATGAATCCCATGTAACACTTCCACAAGTTCGTGCTATGTTTAATGGAGATAGAGCAAGAAAACAAATACTTGTAGACTATGGATTCAGATTACCTAGTGCATTAGATAATAGACCCCTTACATTTGATGAATTTAATTCTAAATTAAATGATGTAATATATGTATCTGCAACTCCTGGAGATTATGAAATAGAAGTATCTAATAATAGAGTAGTAGAACAAATAATTAGACCTACTGGATTACTTGATCCAACTATTGATGTAAGACCATCAGAGAATCAAATAGAAGACCTAATTAATGAAATAGACGATAGAATTAAAAAGAATGAAAGAGTACTTGTTACTACACTTACTATTCGTATGAGTGAAGAATTAACTGATTATCTAAAAGAAAGAGGTATTAAAGTAGCATATCTTCATAATGAGATTAAAACTCTAGAAAGAATAGAAATAGTTAGAGACTTAAGACTTGGTAAGTATGATGTAATAGTAGGAGTTAACCTTCTTAGAGAAGGTATAGATATCCCTGAAGTATCTTTAATAGCAATTCTTGATGCTGATAAACAAGGATTCTTAAGAAGTACCAGATCTCTTATCCAAACTATTGGTAGAGCTGCTAGAAATGCTAATGGTAAAGTAATAATGTATGCTGATATGATATCTGATTCTATGAAAGAAGCTATAGATGAAACTAATAGAAGAAGATCTATTCAAGAAGCATATAATGAAAAGAATGGTATTACTCCAACTACTATAGTTAAACCTATAGCAGATATAATTCGTAATAAAGCTAAAGATAGTAGCGAAAAGGACTTTAAGTATTCTAAGAAAGAAAAGGAAAAACTTATGAAAGAAATAGAAAAAGAGATGCTTGAAGCTGCTAAGGAATTAGATTTTGAAAGAGCTACAGAACTTAGAGATATATTATTTGAAATGAGAGTAGAATAAATTCTACTCTTTTTATTTTATTTTAATGATTTTAGTATTATAATTTAATTATAGAGGAAATAGTTATGGATTTTTATAAGATTATATTTAAAAAGAAAAATTCATACAACGATAGACTTAATGCAACAGTGTTTTATATCAATATATTTCTTATATTGGTACATGTTTTCCTTTTGGTCTTTTATTCATTAGTACATCATAAGTTTATGTTTGTCGTAAATCTATTTTCATTAGTATCTTATTTAATTGGTTTTTCTTATTGTTTTAAACATAAAATGGCATATTTAAATATGGCGTTTGTTGAAATATGGGTTCATACTTTACTTGCGGTATGTTCTTTTGGATGGGAAGCATGTTTTCAAAACTGGATATTTGCTTTAGTAGTAGCAGTTTTCTTACCTGCATTTTCTCCTGATAAAAGAAGACAATCATATAAACAATCATATTTATTTACTTTTATAATTATTCTTTCGTATTTTATATTTGCAGAAATAATTAATGCTTTTGATTTAAGCATAATGATTCCTTTAAAACAAAATATGCAAAATATAATATTTTTTGTTAATAATATAGTTTCATTCTTTGCAATAGTTTTATTTGCAGTTACATATACTAAAAATAGTGAATCTAAAGAAATAGAATTAATTAAAAAAGCTAATTTTGATGAATTAACAGGAATATATAATAGACATGGAATACATACTATTGAACAAACTCTATTAAATGATAAAAAAGATTATTCTATTGCTATATTAGATATAGATTTCTTTAAGGTAGTAAACGATACTTATGGACATAAATCTGGTGATATGGTATTAAAAGAAATTGGAAATATATTAGAATCCTATATATCTAATGATATTACTGTTGGTAGATGGGGAGGAGAAGAATTCTTAATAATTGCTAATTCTAAAGTAAAATATAATGATTTTATAAATGTATTAGAAAGTATAAGAATAGAAATTAGTAATACTAAGTTTATTATTAAAAATAAAAAGAAAATAGATGTAACAGTATCTATTGGTAGTAAATATATTAAAGATAAGGAAACAATAGAAAATAGTGTTTCTAAAGCTGATAAAAATCTATATAAAGCAAAAGAAACAGGAAGAAACAAAGTTATTTCATAAATATAAGAAAGGAGGTTTACTATGAAAAAGAGTGGAATACTAGGAACTATTACTTGGTTATATGGGATTATTGTTATAATACTTGCAATTCTTTCTTTATTTGCTGGTAAAGTAGCATTAATTGATTCTATAGCTAATATTCTTAAAATAGTTACTATGTTTGGATCTATACCATTTATAATAATAGGTATTATAGCTATTATTATAGATTCTAATAGAAATAGAGCTATTAATGGACTAATATTCATTGGTATAGCTTATTTAATTCCAATAGTAGTAGGATTATTTAAATAAAAACAATCTATAAGATTGTTTTTTTATGTAAATAAATATATACATTTAATGATTTATATGACATAATAAATTTAGGAGGGTGTTTATGGCAAGATTTGATTATTTAGATGATTCACCAATCGAAGAATTATTAAGCACTTATATTGATCTTGATAGTGATATAAAATTCATGACAATGAAAATAGAACAAGGCAGAGTAAAGAGTTATGAAAAAACTGAATATGAAGAGGATGATATACCTACATATTCTAAAAAAATGGATTATATAAAAAATATTTTTTTAAAAATGCCAGAAGAAAAGATTTTAAGTGCTGAAAGAGATTATATAGAACGCTTACATGATATAGATGAACAATTTGAATACTTTCAAGTAACTGCAGAAGAACTAGATTTAATTAAAAATAGAGCACGTAAATATGGTGAATATATTTCATTTTTAAAAGAAATTATTAAAGAACGTAATATAGAGGATGTAACATCATTTAATAATGATGATTATAAAGATTTCCCAACACCAGAAGATATAGCACAATTTGATAATGATTCATCACCATTTGGTGGAAAATAATTAATGTAAATAAAAACAATCTGTTCGATTGTTTTTTTCTTTTATTTTGGTATAATATCAAATGTTTGGAAGTGATATTATGAACGATAAGATTACTGTTAGAGGTGCTAGAGAAAACAATTTAAAGAATGTTAATATAGATTTACCAAAGAATAAACTAATCGTAATGACTGGTGTATCTGGGTCTGGTAAATCTTCTTTAGCGTTTGATACTATATATGCTGAAGGTCAAAGAAGATATGTAGAGAGTTTATCTAGTTATGCTAGACAATTTTTAGGAGTTCAAGAAAAACCTGATGTAGATTCTATTGAGGGCTTATCTCCATCAATTAGTATTGATCAAAAGACTACAAATAACAATCCTAGATCTACAGTAGGTACTATAACTGAAATATATGACTATTTTAGACTATTATTTGCTAGAATTGGTACTCCATACTGTCCAGAACATAATATTCCTATAAAGAGTCAATCTATTGAAGAGATGACTAATAAAATACTTAAATTAGATGTTGATACTAAGATAATGATTATGTCTCCTGTTATAAAAGGAGATAAAGGTACTCATAAAGATACTTTAGATTATTTAAGAAAAGAAGGATACTCTAGAGTAAGAGTAGATGGTGAAATATTAGATTTATCCGAAGATATTACTCTAGAAAAGAATAAAAAACATATTATCGATGTAGTAGTAGATAGACTTATTATTAAAGATGGTATTAGAAGTAGATTGTTTGAAGACTTAGAAGTAGCTACTAAACTATCTAAGGGAAAAGTAATAATAGATGTTGTAGGTGGAGAAGAACTAATCTATAGTGAAAACTATGCTTGTCCATATTGTGATTATTCATTAAGTGAATTAGAACCAAGAATATTTTCATTTAATGCTCCATTTGGAGCCTGTCCTGATTGTAAGGGATTAGGCTTTAAGGACAAGATGAATGGAGATTTAGTTCTAGATAAAGATAAATCATTAAATGATGGTGCTATACTTCCATTTAAAAACATGGATGAAGCAAATATTAATATTCAAAAGCTAGAAATATTATGTAAACATTATGGTATTGATATGAATAAACCTGTATCAAAACTCTCTAAAAAAGAATTAGATATAGTTATGAATGGTAATGGTGAAGTAATTCATTATAACTTTAAAACTAGAAGTGGTAATGTAATGAATAACTTCGAAGAAAACATTGGAGTTCTTGGATATTTAGAGAGAAGATATATGGAAACTACTAGTGATTTTGTTAGAGAATGGCTTAAAAACTATGTAGTTCAAATGGAATGTCCTACATGTCATGGTTCTAGATTACAACCTGGAGTGCTTAATATATTTATTAATAAAAAGAATATTAATGATGTATGTCATATGAGTATTGAAAAATTATATGAATTTGTATGTAATCTTAAACTTACTAAAGAGGAAGAAGAAATATCTAGATTAATAGTTAAAGATATTAAAGATAGACTTTCATTTTTAATTAATGTAGGTCTTGATTATTTAACTTTAGGAAGAACAGCCTCTACATTATCTGGTGGAGAAAGTCAAAGAATTAGATTAGCTACTCAAATAGGTTCTAGATTATCTGGAATATTATATGTATTAGATGAACCAAGTATTGGTCTTCATCAAAGAGATAATGATAGATTAATTAATTCTCTTAAACAAATGAGAGACCTAGGTAATACATTAATAGTAGTAGAACATGATTTAGATACTATGAGAGAATCAGATTATCTTGTGGATATTGGACCTGGTGCTGGTGATAATGGCGGTATTGTTATTGCTGAAGGTACTCCAGAAGAAGTAATGAAGAATAAAGATAGTATAACTGCTAAATACTTAAATGGTGAATATAGTATTGAAATACCTAAAAAAAGAAGAAAAGGTAATGGTAAATCAATTGAAATAAAAGGTGCATCTGAGAATAACTTAAAGAATATTAATGTTAAGTTCCCATTAGGTAAATTTGTATGTGTAACAGGAGTATCTGGTTCTGGTAAAAGTACTTTAGTTAATGAAATATTATATAAAGCATTAAAGAATAAAGTATATAAGAGTAAAGAGAATCCTGGTAAATATAAGTCTATTACTGGAATAGATGATATAGATAAAGTAGTTTTAATATCTCAAGATCCAATAGGAAGAAGTCCTAGAAGTAATCCTGCTACTTATATTGGAGTATTTGATGATATAAGAGATGTATTTGCTTTAACTAAAGAATCTAAGATTAGAGGTTATGAAAAAGGGAGATTCTCATTTAATGTTAAAGGTGGAAGATGTGAAGATTGTTGGGGAGATGGTGTAAAAAGAATAGAAATGCACTTCTTACCAGATGTATATGTACCTTGTGAAGTATGTCATGGTACTAGATATAATAGTGAAACTCTTCAAATAAAGTATAAAGGTAAAAATATAGCTGAAGTACTTGATATGAGAGTAGATGAAGCGCTTACTTTCTTTGAAAACTTCCCTAAGATTAAACATAAACTAGAAACACTTCATGATGTAGGACTTGGTTATATTAAACTTGGACAAAGTGCTACTGAGTTATCTGGCGGTGAAGCTGCTAGAGTTAAACTTGCTAAAGAACTTCAAAAGAAACCTACAGGTAAGAGTGTATTTATATTAGATGAACCATCTACTGGACTTCATATTCATGATGTTAAGAAACTTTTAGATATCTTAAATAGAATAGTAGATAATGGAGATACAGTTATAGTTATAGAACATAATTTAGATATAATTAAGACTGCTGATCATATTATAGATTTAGGTCCTGAAGGTGGAGATAAAGGTGGAACAGTTATATTTACTGGTACTCCAGAAGAAATAATTAAAAACAAATTAAGCTATACTGGAGAATACCTAAAAAAGATAATGTAAACACCGGGAATGATTGTAAAGAACACTTATATAATAAAAAGAAAAAAATAAAAAGATATTTGCAAAAATATCTTTTTTATTTTTACTTAAAATGATATAATGAAATAGATACAAAAGGTAGGTTGCTATGATAAACAGTTTTAATATTTTTGGTATATCAATTCATTTCTATTCACTATGTATTTTACTAGGTATTATAGTTGCATATATAGTAATTAGATTAGAAGGCCATGATCAAAGACTTAATAAAGATTATATATTTAACGTGGTATTTTATGGATTAATAATAGGTATACTTGGAGCTAGACTTCATTATGTTTTATTTAACTTAGATTATTATTTAAGTTATCCATCTGAAATAATAAAAATATGGCATGGAGGACTTGCTATACATGGTGGAATAATAGCTGCTGCTATATTTGTATATTTTTATTCAACAAAAGTACAAAAAACTAGTTTCTTAAGAAGTTTAGATGTAATACTTCCTGGTGTAATAATAGCTCAAGCTATTGGGAGATGGGGTAATTTCTTTAATCAAGAAGCTTATGGAATAGTAGTTTCTAAAGGATTGCTTCAAAAACTATTAATACCAAACTTTGTTATTAAAGGAATGTACATAGATGGAGCTTATCATTTACCTACATTCTATATTGAATCTATATTATGTTTAATAGGTTTTATAATAATATTACTAATTAGAAATCATAGAAACGTAAGAGTAGGTTATGTAACTGCTTTTTATCTAATTTGGTATGGAATAATAAGATTTATAATAGAATTATTTAGAACTGATAGTTTAATGTTATTTAATATTAAAATAGCATGCGTTATTTCAGTTATATTTATACTTTTAGGTGTATGGTTATTTTACTATACTACATATAAGAAAAATTTAAGATATAGGAGGACTATGTTATGACATTTTCATATAAGATTAAAGAAGAAATATCTAAATTAGAGTGTTCTAAAATAGAACATATATCTGAATTATCTGGAATACTTTGTACTTCATCAGATATGAAGTTATATTCAATTAGAGTTCAAACAGAAAATATTAATGCCGCCAACAGGATCTTTGATATTATTCAAAATACTTATTCGGTAACAAGTAATATAGCTGTTAAAAAGAATTACAACTTTAAAAAGAATGAAATGTATGTTATTGAAGTTAAAAAAGATGTTCCTGAGATATTAAAAGATTTAGGTTTAATAACAGATAATAGTTTTAAGATTAGAAATTATCCTATAGATGAAATAGTAGATGATGAAGAATTAAAAGCTGCCTTTATTAGAGGTTGTTTCTTAATTGGAGGTTCAGTTAATGATCCAAAAACATCTAGATATCATTTAGAGTTTATTATTAATAATGAAGAATTTGCTGAATTCTTAAAAGATGTACTTAATTCTTATGATTTAAATGCTAAAACATTAAGAAGAGCAAAAGGATACATGGTAT
>JAFWEE010000011.1 GCA_017515795.1 Bacilli bacterium | reverse complement strand
TTTATTAATTTTATCTTTTATCTTTTTAGCTACTTCATCTAATCCTCTAATAGATACTGCATTACTAGATGTATTTCTTCTTATATCTTCATAAGTTTCTGAATTAAATAATGAATTAAAGAAATCTATTAACGATTCATATTGTTCTTTTTCACAGTAATATGAAATCTCATTACATAGTTTTTTAATTAACTCTATCTTATTTCTTAGAATATCCATAAATGAATCAAGTAAAAAATTATATCTTTCTTCATTATAATAATTATTAATATAAGTATCTAGATATAATTTTTTATCAGATATTAAATCGAGTTTAGATGATAAACCTAAAATTAAATTTTTAAGTTCTTTATCATCTTTCATACAAAAATCATTTATTAATTTATTAAACTTAGAATCATTTGATGCATATAATTTTTCAAAGATATCATCTAGTATTTCTTTTTCTTTTAGAGTTAGAATGGAGTCCTCTAATATATCTACATTAGGACTAACATTTAACAAATAATGGTATTTTTTAAGCATACTTAAAGAATAACTATCAAATGTAGTTATATATGCTGAATCAATAGAATTATATTCTTCCATTAAACCTTCTTTTTTAAGATTCTTTTTAATTCTTTCTTTCATTTCTTTAGCTGCTAAATTAGTAAATGTAAGAATTAATAATTCATTAATCTTAACACCAGATTTAATCTTACGAATAACTCTATTAGTTAAAACTGCTGTTTTACCTGAACCTGCTCCTGCAGAAACAATTATATTTTTTCCTTCTTCATTAATAGCTAATAATTGTTCATTAGTCCATGTAGGCATATTATTCACCTCCTATTCTATATAATTATGTTTTCTCCTTTTTCACAATGTTTATAGAATTCCTCTACTGATAAACCATATTCTGGTTTATCATATTTATAAATACATAAATTATTATTTATATAATTATTATTTAATTCATATTTAATGAATTTATCTTTTATATCTTTTAACGCTTCTTCTTCAGTATTATATTCATGAATACCTTTGAACTTTTCCCATGCGTGTTCAAACCAATAATATTTATTATTATCTTCATATATCAAAAATGTATGTGTTGGACATTTATCATTATCATAATGAACTATAAAATAAGTATTGTTTTTAATATCTTGTTTATTAAATAAATATCTTTCATATTCTACTTGATCCCAACATACACCAAGTTTACTTTCTTCTATTTCACTTGGTGATTGTAATATATAATTATCTGAAAAATCATTATCTACTGAATAATGGTATTCATTATTAACATCTTTATAACCATATTCTATTTCTTCTAAAAGTAACATTATATTATTCATTTTTATCTCCTAAGAATTCTTTATAATCCTTTTTATCTAAATATTTATAATCTTTTTCTTTTTTATAACATATATCTTTATACTTACAATAAGTACATGATACATCTTTACCATCAATCTTTTTAGGATTTATTTCAAATGATGATGATAAGATATCATCTATCATTTCATCTATTTTAGTTTTTACAAGAGTCTTTAAATTATCCATTTCGTCTCTAGATAATACTTTAGATGCTGTATAAAAATCACCATCTTGTTTAACTCCTAGAGAAGCTATTATTTTACTCTTAGTATAAGAACTATCTACTGTGGATATCTTATCCATATCAGATATTGTATATCCTTGTAACTTTAAATTATCTGATTTAATATCATCAAGTTTACAATCTTTTTTAGCAGTTATAGTACTATTTAATATTCTTTGAATATAGAAACCAAGCACCTCTACATTCTTAATACTATCTAAGTTATCTGATAAATATAAATAAACAGGTAATTGTAAATTAAGTCCATAATAACAGTTACCTAAATCAAGTTTAGTGTCTCCAGTTTTATAGTCTATTATAATCATTTCTTTATTATCATTATATAATGCTTTATCTATAAAACCTTTAAATGTAATCTTAATATTTCTATCTAGATTTACTTCTACTTTTTCTTCTTCTAAAGACTTATCAAATGACATATATTTGTATTGTTTATTAATAGTATCTATTACAAACTTTAATTCATCTTTTAATTTATTAACAAAGAATTTATCTTTATTAGTTAAATCTATATCTTTAATATAGGATTCATATTCTTTATCAAAATTAAAGTCTTTATTGGACATTTTAGATAAAACATCGTGGAATAAATTACCTATAAATATAGCATTAGTTTCTTCATCTTCTTTTATCTTAAGAATATTTTCTAAATAGTATTTAAATTTACATTCATAGAATTTATTCATACTAGAATAACTAAGATTTAATCCCTTATCTAAAGAATTAATAATCTTATTTGAATCTATTCCAGTATAGGAATTATCATATTCTTTTTCATATTCATAATTAGAATTAAGAGTAATTAATTCATCTGATATATCTCCATATTTAACATACTTATCTATATCTTTATAGAATAGTAATATATTAAATAATTTAGAACATTCATAATTATATTTATAGTTATCTATTACTTCATAATTTAGTTCATCTATTATACTAGATGGATAATAAATATTAAATGAAGATGATAAAGAATAAGATAAGCTTAAATTCTTTGAAGATTTAATCCTATTAATTAAGTTGTCTTTATTAATCTTGTTTATTTCGTTTGATGTTTCAAGTCCTAATAATTCTTTTTCTTTATCACTAAAGAAATCATCATCTCTAGATTTAACGTAAGCAAGTTCCTCAGTAAAACCTAAATAGAAACCATATTCATCATCATTTAATTCAGAGATACTAATTATTTCTACAGCATTATCATAAATACTTGATTCTACTAAAGTATTCTTTGCTTCATTAATAATCATATCTATCTTATCTTGTTTATCTTCTATAAAGTTAAACTTATTTACTATTCTTATAAATGAATCAAGTATAGATTTATTACTACTTTCTATTTCTTTATCATTAATATATTCATTTAATAGATTATTAAATTCTATTGTTTCATAAATAGATCTATTACTTTTAAAATTAATCTTTATATTAAATAATTCTGATATATATTTAAGTCTAAATAAATAATCATCAGATATATTTATTAGTTTAATTTTATTAATATCTATTCCATCTTTAATAAGCTTATATATACTTGATAATACAAATACTATTTCATCATCTATCTTATTAAATGAATATATTTTATGTTCGTAATTATTTTTAGGATTATCTATTATTTCATAACTATAATTCTTTAATATATTCTTTTGATAGTTATTTATATAGTTATAACCATATATACCTATTTTTTTATTTCTTATATAATTAATAAACTTATTATCATAAATAAGTTCATCTTTTACTTCTTCTTTTATTTCTTTTAACTTAGTCATCTTATCATTATCTATAGTATCATTAATATACTTTATATTATTTAAATAAACTAAAGCATTATCATACTTAACATTATATTTCTTTATAATATGATAAATAGATTTTTGGTCAAAAGAAAAAGATAATGAATTTATTAATTCATCTAATGACATGAATTTAACATTTAATATTTCTTTTTTATTATTTAGTTCTTTTAGTATTCTTTTTTTATTAGAATAACCAGTTATAACTAAATCATATGTTGTTAGATTCATATCATCACCTTCTATTCATTATCTTTAGTTTCTATAAACAATTTTTTTACATTATGTTCTGGAAGAACAGCATATAAATCTTTATTAATAGTAAATTTAAATTTATTACTTTTAGACTTTAATTCTTCACCATCTATACACCAAGAGTATTTTGGTTCATCTAAAAATTCAATTGTTAAATCAGATAACTTATAATATTCACATCCAGGAATATTATCCATATTGTTATTATTTATTAAAAAGAACAATGATTTTATTAATGCTGGTTTAGAAGTTAATTTACATAATAATACTTCAAATTTACCATCATCTAATTTTACATCTGGATATATATTATTTACTCCACCTACTCTTGTTGAATTTGTTATAAACATGAAAGAATATTCTCCTTCATTTATTTTACCATTTTGAGTTATTCTTAATCTATATTTTCTTATTTTTTCATTTATAGTTTTAGTAGCAAATAAGAAATAACCAATTCTTCCAAATATTTCTTTTAATTTTCTTGGAGTTTCATATGTAATATTTACAAAATTACCAAAAGCAGCACTATATATAAATGGAGTATTATTTATCATTATTACATCTATATTCTTTTTAACTCCTGTAAAGATCCATTCTAAATCTACTTCTATATTCTTAGAAAAACCATACATAGTTCCTACATCATTAGTAGTTCCTATTGGTAAATGAGCAAGTAATAATTTCTTTTTTCTCATTAAATTACCTGTTACTACCTCATTAAATGTTCCATCTCCACCAGCAGCTATTACTAAATCTACATCATCATCTAATTCTTTAATAATATTGGTAGCATGTCCTTTTTTTCTAGTTTTCTCTATTGATAGTGTATATCCATAAGAATTTACTATATCTATAACTCTTTCAAAAGGAATTTTATTAACTCCTCTACCACTTTTACTATTATAGATTAATACACATTTTTTCATGTAATCACCAATACAATTATATCACTTAAAGAGAAACAACTTCAATATGTTTTTTGCTGTCTATTAGGAGTTCTTTAACAAATATAGATGGTTTCTCTTTATTAACAAACAAGTATACATAATTCTTTGATCTAGTTAACGCTACATAAAATAATCTTCTTTCTTCAAATATAGAATTATCCTTAGCTTTTATATATTTAAACACTTTATTATTTTTCATTTTATTAGGAAATCCTAAATATGAGTCTTCTAAATTTATTATTAATACATTATTGAATTCTAATCCTTTAGACTTATGTACTGTCATATGTTTTATATGATTTTTATTATATACAATTTCACTACTTTTAATCTTTATCTCTTCATCATTATATTTATATATATCTTTTTTATTACGCATAAGTATTGTTATATCACTTGTTACCGTATCTAGAAATCTTTTTAAAACTATTAACTCATTATTGTTATAATAAATAATCTTTATAGGTTTATTTAAATGCTTATTTGAATTAATCTTCTTTCTTATTTGAAATATATTTTTAAGAATAAATCTAGTAGATACTTTAGTTAATTCAAGAGAGTTCCTATAAGTATGATTTAATTTAACTATTTTTGAGTATCCAAAGTATTTTTTGAATCTTAAAAACATTTTTATATCAGATCCAGAGAAAGCATATATAGATTGAAAATCATCTCCTACAGCAAATATCTTACTATTACAAATATCTTTTATTGTTTTTATTAATAAATATCTCTCAAAAGAAATATCTTGATATTCATCAATAATAATATACTTATAATATCTTTTTAAACCATTTACTTTAAGTACTTCTATGCATTTATTAATCATATCATTGAAATCTAATAAACCTTGAGAATATAATTCATTTTGATAACGAATATATATTGCATTTATTACTTTTAACAAAATATTCTTATTAGATATCTTTGATAGATTATTAATATTTTTTTGTTTATATAAATTAATAAACAAATTAATTACTTTCTTATAATAATCTAATTCATAGTTATAAAATACCTCATCTATTATGTACTCTAATAGGTCTCCTGATATTCCATAATATATATTATTATCATCTAATATTTCTAAAGCTAATTTATGAAAGGTATAAATATCCACAGGATACTTTATTCTTTCTTTTAAATCATCCACTGTATTATTAGTAAATGATATACATAATATATCTTCAGGATTAATACATTTACTCTCTATTAAATAATTAATCTTATTAATAATAGTAGTTGTTTTACCTGAACCTGCTCCTGCTATTAAAAGTACATTATCATCTAGGAGAATAGCTTTATTCTGATAATAATCTAGTGGTAATTTATTAATATTATTCTCTATAAAAAGTTTATTGTTCTTATAGATTTTATACTTTAAAAAAACATTATAAATAATATTAAATTTACTCTTATTATTTAAATAATAATCATGGTCTAAATATATATTTCTCATATACATTTTATTAACTCTTTTGGGCTTTAGTACCTTTGACTTTTATTATTTTTTTTAATATAATTAAAATATAATAGGAGGTATGTATGAAAAGTAAATTTACTAAAATGATGAACATTTCATTTATAACTTCAATCTTATTTATTATATTAGGGGTTGCTATGTTTATATTTACAAATGTTAAATTAGAAACACTAGCATTAGTAATAGCAGGTATATTTATAGTAAATGGATTTGCTAATATGATTGATGATTATAGAATATTTAAACCATTCTATTTCTTTGACGGTTTTACATCTGGTTTATTATCTATAATGCTTGGAGTTATAATTACAATGAATAGAGATTCAGTTCCACTATTCTTACCAATGGTAATAGGACTTTGGTTTATTATTAGTTCTACATTTAAACTTAGAATGAGTTTAGCATTAAAGGATACTAATAATAAAGCATGGATTCCAACATATTTATTATCATTAGTTACAATAGTTATTGGATTATTATTAATAATTAATCCATCTATTGGATCATTATCTATTAAAGTTATACTTGGATCTGCATTTATATTATTCTCAATAGTAGATATTATAGAAGTCTATATATTTAAGAAAAATATAAAAGCTATTGTTAGAGTATTTGAATAAAAAAAAGAAGATTTAATCTTCTTTTTTTATTTTATCAATTAAACTATCAATATTATTACCATATTCCATTGAATCATCATATACAAATTTTAATTCAGGCATGATTCTAATATCTAATTTTCTTTTTTTAAGAATTGCTCTTATAAAACCAGAGGCATCATTTAATTCTTTAGTAATCTTTTCTTTATCTTCATTTAAAGTTGTAAAGTATACTTTAGCAAATGATAAATCATTAGCTAAGTTCATAGAAGTAATAGTGACAAACTTAAGATCTTCATCTTTAGCTTCAGTCATAAGTATATTACTAATTTCACTAATAAGCATACTTTCAAGTCTTTTAGTGTGTATACTCATTATCTTTTTACCTCTTGCATTTCATATGCTTCAATTATATCGTTAACTTTAATATCAGAATAGTTTTCAAGTGTAATACCACATTCAAAACCTTTTTTAACTTCTTTAACATTATCTTTTTCTCTTTGTAAACTATTTATTTCTCCGTCATAGATAACTACGCCGTCTCTTATAAGTCTTGCTTTTGCATTAGACTTAATAACTCCTGTATCTACCTTAGAACCTGCAATAGTTCCAACTTTAGAGAACTTAAATAATTGAAGTACTTTAGCAGATCCAATTACTACTTCTTCGTATTCAGGATCAAGCATACCTTTCATAGCGTCTTCTAATTCTTCTACTAGTTTATAAATTACGTTATATAATCTTATATCAACACCATATGATTTAGCTATTTCAGTAACTTTAGCATCAGGTCTAACATTGAAACCAATTACTATAGCATCAGATGCACTAGCTAAAACTATATCAGATTCAGTAATAGCTCCTACACCACTTCTAATTACATTAACAGAAACATCTTCAACTTTAACTTTAGTTAAAGCATTCTTAACAGCTTCTTCAGTACCATTAACATCAGTCTTAAGTACTACATTAATTTCTTTAGCACCTTCTTTAATTCTATTAAAGATATCATCTAAAGATACTGCAGAACCTGCTTTATCTTTCTTAAGTTTTTCTTTTTCTTTTCTATTTTCAGCTATAGCTTTAGCTTCTTTTTCATTTGAATAAGCCATGAATCTATCACCTGCTGTAGGAACATCAGATAATCCTGTTACTTCTACTGGAGTTGATGGAAGTGCTTCAACTATTTCATTACCTAAATCATTTTTAAGAGTTCTAACTCTACCAAATGAAGTACCAACTACTACTGGGTCTCCTATTCTAAGTGTTCCATTTTGAACTAATAGAGTTGCAGTAGGTCCATAGTTCTTATCAAGTCTTGATTCAAGTACAGTACCTAAAGCATATCTATTTGGATTAGCTTTTAATTCTCTTACTTCTGCAATTAGTTCAATATTTTCAAGTAATTTATCAACACCTTCACCAGTCTTAGCAGAAATAGGAACATAAACTGTATCTCCGCCCCAAGCTTCTGGAATTAATCCTTGTTTAGAAACTTCTTCAATTACTCTATCTGGATTAGCATCAGGTTTATCAATTTTATTAACAGCTACTACTATTGGAACATTAGCAGCTTTAGCATGGTCAATAGCTTCAATTGTTTGAGGCATTACACCATCATCAGCAGCTACAATAATAATTACTATATCTGTAATAGAAGCTCCTCTTGCTCTCATTTCAGTAAATGCAGCATGTCCAGGAGTATCTATAAATGTTAATTTTTTACCATTATGATCTATTTGATATGCACCAATATGTTGAGTAATTCCACCAAATTCTCCTTCAATAATAGAACTATTTCTAATATAGTCTAATAATGAAGTTTTACCATGGTCAACGTGACCCATAATAGTAATAACTGGTGCTCTAAGTTCTAGATCTTTTTCATCATCAGTTATTTCTAGTTTTTCAAAGTTAGTTATATCTTGAGATTCAAAACTCTTTAATGTTTTATCATAATCAATACATACAAGTTCTGCATCATCAAATGAAACAGTATTATTTAAACTAGCCATTACTCCAAGACTCATTAACTTTTTAATAATTTCAACAGCAGGAACATTTAATTTTTCTGCTAATTTATTAACAGTCATTCCTTCTTCATATACTATTACATTATCATCTTTAGTAGCAGTATTTTCTTGAAGTTTAGTTTTATTCTTATACATTTCCTTTTTCTTAGCACTAATATCTTCCCCTTCTACTGCTTTCTTTTTAACTTTTTGAACTTTTCCTTCATCTTTGAATTTAAGATTAGAAGCTGAAGCAAGTACTTCTGCTTTATCATCTAATTCATCTTCTAATTCGTAGTCTTTTTCTTCATTATTTTCTTCCATATATACTGTTTCTTCTTCTGATTCTTCAGAATTATTCATAGTTAAAACAGTATCTAGGTCAATAACAGCGTCTTCACTTAAGATATCATCTTCATTATTAACTTCATAACCAAGTTCATTAGCTTTCTTTATAATTTCTTCAACAGATCTATTAATATCTAAAGCATATTCTTTTACGCTCATCATAATTATCACTACCCTTCTATTATATTTTTTATTTGTTCATATATCTCGTTAGGTATTTTGCATTCTAAATGTCTTTCAAGAGCATTAGTTTTAATTGCTTTATCAAGAACCTCTAAATCTTTTTTAATGTAGGCTCCTCTACCATTTGCTCTTCCAGTCTCATCAACGAAAACTTCCCCTTCATTATTTCTAACAACTCTAACTAGATCTTTCTTTTCTAATTTTTCTCTAGTTATTACACATGTTCTAAGTGGTACTTTCTTCATAATTACCTCCTTATTCTTCAGTAGTTTCTTCTTCCTCTACTTCGTAGTATTTATAAAGGTTAATTCCTTCTTCTTCTACTTGTTCTTTAGTCATAACATCAATCTTACATTTAGTAAGTCTTGCTGCTAATTTAACATTTTGTCCTTTTTTACCAATAGCTAAAGATAAATTATCTCCTTCAGCTACAGCAATAGCTCTCTTTTCTTTTTTATCTACTATATATACTTCAACTTCTTTTGCAGGACTTAATGCATTCTTTATAAATTGAACAAGATCTGTATCATATTTAACAACGTCTATTTTTTCACCATTTAATTCTTTAGAAATATTATTAATTCTAATACCTTTTTCACCAATGCAAGCTCCAATAGCATCTACTTTTTCATTTTCTGAATAAACAGCTATCTTACTTCTTGATCCTGGATCTCTAGCTATAGAATAAAGCATAACTATACCATCTGATAATTCTGGTATTTCTATTTCTAATAATCTCTTTACAAAACCATAATGAGTTCTAGATAAGAATATAACAGGGCCTCCCTTATTACCTTCTTCAATCTTAGTTACATATACTTTAACTTGAGAACCCATAACAAGTTCTTCTCCTGGAATAATTTCTTTCTTAGGAAGTATTCCATGTGCTTTACCAAGATCTACATAATAATTAGATACATCTTCTCTAGATAAAGTTCCTACTAAAAGTTCTCCTTCTTTATCTTTGAATTCTTCCATTATGCTTTCTCTTTCAGCTTCTCTTACTTTTTGAACTAATACTTGTTTTGCAGCTCCAGCAGCTACTCTACCAAAATCTTTAGGAGTTACTTCTTCTTCTATTTCGTCTCCAAGTTTTAATCCTTCTTTGTTGTCTCCTAATTCTTCTAATAATACTTGTGAATCTTCATCTTCTTCTGGATTTATTTCTTCAACTACCTTTTTATAAGCAAATACTTTTATATCTCCAGTATCTTTATCAATTACTACTTTACTATTAGTAGCATTATATTCTCTTTTATAAGCAGCATTTAAAGCACTTTCTACATAAGAAAGTAATTCATCTTCACTAATTCCTCTTTCTTCAGAAAGAACTGCTAATGCCTTTAATAATTCTTTACCATTCATTATTCATCTTCTCCCTTCGAACATACATTAAGTATGTAACTTTCACTAATTAAATCCGCTTCATCAAGAATTGGATTAATAATATGAGTTGCTTTAACACAAGTATTTAAATCAACATATGGTTTAGTATCAATTACTATAACTAAATTCATAGCACCATCAATATCTTCATAAGAAACAGATACTACGTCTATCTTTTCTTTAGATAATGGTTCTTCAATAAGTTCTTTAACCTTTTCTAGCATATTTCCTCCATACAAATATTAAAGAGTGAGGATCACCTCACTCTTCTTCGTTGTTAACATAGATTATAGCAAATATATTATATAATGTAAACACTTTTTGTTTAATAATATTAATAAAAATGATATAATTATATAGAGGTAAGAATATGAAAAAATATAAAGATTTATTATTAGTACTTATATCATTTTTATTATATTTTACATTTAGTATGATTTTTTCATATATATTTAGATTATTAAATATTAATATTAAAGATTTAAAACCTATTGTATTAAATGGAATATTAGTATTATCTGATTTAATATTTATTGTAATAATGTTTTTAATATATAAAAAAGAACTTATTAAAGAATTTAAAGAATTCATTTCTAATAAAGGGAAATGGTTTATTAAATATATAGGTATATTTCTTATATCAGTATTAGTTATGGGAATATTAAATGTATTATTATCTAAAATAACTAATATGGATATGAGTGAGAATGAAGATCAAATAAGAAGACTTATTAAATTATTACCTATTTATATGACATTTTCTACTGTTGTATATGCTCCTTTTATAGAAGAATTACTATTTAGAAAATGTATTAGAAAAGTAATAAAAGGAAATGATAAGTATACTAAAATAGCATATGTATTAATTAGTGCTATTATATTTGGATTATTACATGTAATTACAATTGATGCATCTTTTTATGATCTATTAATGGGTATTCCATATATGGCAGTTGGTTTAGCACTAGCATATATTTATTTAAAAACAGACAATTTATTTGGAAGTATGCAATTTCATTTTATGCATAATACTATATTACTTATAATTCAGTTAATGATGAGAGGTTAATATGAGAAAAGAAGAAAAAGAGGAAAAGAATAGTTCTAAGCTTAGAGTATTTATTATATTAGTTATTCTAATTATTTCTTTAGTCATTATTTATGGTAGATTTGTTGAACCAAATTTATTATTAGTAAATGAACAAAATATAGAAGACAATACTCTAGATAAAACATTTGGTACATTAAAAATAGTACATTTTTCAGATATATTATATGGAAGTACTACTGATATAGATACTGTGAAAAAAGTAGTAGAAATAATTAATAATAAAAAGGCAGATATAGTTATATATACAGGTGATCTTCTATATAGTGAAACTATATTAAATGAAAAGGACATTAATGAAATAGAAGAAGAATTATCTAAAATAGATACTACTTATGGTAAATATTATGTTAGTGGTGATAATGATACTAAATTTGAAAGTTATTCTACCTTAATGGAGGATTCTGGATTTGTATCATTAAATGATGATTATAAAGTACTATATAATAAAGATAATGCTTCTTTACTAATTAGTGGTACTAAATATAAATCAAATTTAAAATTTCTAGATGATATTAATTATGAGGGATTTAAAATTAATATAATGCATACTCCAGATACTATGGATAAGATAGATCATTTAAATTATAATTATGTGTTTGCTGGTCATTCTTTATATAATCAAATTAATATACCAGGAATAGATAAATTATTATTAAAAAATGGATCTAGATTATATTATAAAGAACACTATAAAATGAATAAAACTAATTTATTTATATCTAATGGTTTAGGAACTGACAAGTTTAAATTTAGAATTAATAGTATTCCATCTATTAATGTATATAAAATAAAAAATACATCTAAGTGATGTGTTTTTTTGATATAATATAATTAGGAGGTAATATGAAAAATAAGTATTTAATAGGATTTATATTTTTCCTAGTACATTTTATATTAGAAGTAACTTGTTTTTATACATTAGCTGCTTATACTAATAATAATATGTTTCCTATAATAGCATTAATGTATGACTTAATAGCATTTGTTCCACAAGGTTTAATAGGTGCTATTACAGATAAATATAGAAAGATTAATGTTGGAGTTATAGGTATTGTATTAACTACTATTGCTCTTATATGTTTGAAGTATAGTTTACCTATAATAGTAATATTTGGATTCTTAACTGTTGGTAATGCTTTAACACATGTAGAGGGAGCAGAAGCTACTCTTAGAACATCAAGAGGTAAAATGTTTCCTAGTGCACTATTTGTTTCTGGTGGTGCTTTTGGAATAATAACAGGAAGATTATTATATCAAAATAACGTTAATGTTTTATTTATTATAATTGCTAATATTATTAGTTTATTATTAGTTATATTATTTAGCAAATATAGAGATACAGAAGATAAAGATTTAAAAGATTATAATTATGATAATAAAAAAATGGGATTAACTGTAATTATATTATTAGCAGTTTTTGTAGTAGCAGTAAGATCATTTTCTAGTTATGGTATACCTACTGCATGGAATAAAACAGTATTTCAAAGTATATTATTATTCTGTTTTATGGGTACAGGAAAAGCTTTAGGAGGTCTCTTAATAGATAAAACTAATATTAAGATTACGTCTATTGTTAGTACACTTTTAGCATTACCATTCTTAATTTTTGGAAATCATAATATGTATTTATCGCTAATAGGAGTCATGTTATTTAGTATGACTATGCCAGTTACTTTAGCAATACTAGTATCAAGATTAAAAAAGAATCCTGGAATAGCATTTGGACTTACAACAATTGCTCTATTTGTTGGTTCATTTCCAGCATTCTTCTTTACAATTGATTCACTACTTATAAATGGTATAGTATTTACTATTTTAACAATTCTTTGTACAATAATATTAGTAAAGATAGAAAGTAAGGAGGTATAAATATGTTTTATTTTCTAGATGAACCAGTTGAACCATTATATACAGTTAAGAACTCATTTAATAATTCTACTGTAATTGGTGCAATAGCTATTGCTGTTACAATTGTTGTTTTAGTAGCAATTATAACAACAGTATTAATTAAGAAAGGAAAAAGAAAATGATGAGATTTCTAGATATAGCTGGATATCCACATCCAACAATTAAAGAACCTGTTAGCACTACAAATGTTACACCAATAATAATAGCATCAATAGTAGTTGTATTAATTGCATTAACTGTAACTTTAATAATAGTTAACAAAAAAAAGAAATAGGAGGTATATTATGTTTTTAGATGTAGCCCCAATACAAGAAACAAATCCTACACCAATAATTATTATTGCAATATCTGTTGTAGTAATTGTTAGTGGAATAGTTACTTTCTTAATAAAGAATAGAAAATGATAATTAATATTATTCAAAGTTTAATACTTACTCTATTAATAGAATTAACTATTTCAATAGTACTTGGAATTAAAGGTAAAGATCTTCTTAGAATTACATTTATTAATATAGTGACTAATGTTACTCTTAATATTATTGTTTCTTTATTATACCTAGTTATAAATAATTATGTAGTATTCTATATAATAGTTCCAATATTAGAAATATTTGTATTCTTAATAGAAGGTACTTATTTTAAAAAACTTAATAAGAGTATAATATCTCCATATAAATTATCACTTTTACTAAATGGTTTTTCATATGGATATTGTTTTGTATATTTACTTGTTAAATTATTATTAAAATAAAAAATACATCATTTGATGTATTTTTATTTTTTTAAATCATCTATATATTTTTCTAATGTTTTAGCATTAGGACCAAGTATTATCTTTAATTGATTATCTATTTCTACTATACCTTTAGCACCCATCTTTTGAATACCTTCTTTATTAACAATAGATACATCTCTTAAAGTAACTTTAAATCTAGACATATTTACTTCCATACTAATAATATTATCTTTACCACCAAGGTAATCTACTAATTTATTTGCTTCTACATGGAAGTCTTTTTTAGTAGCTTTTAATACTATTAATAATATAAATATTAGTATAGCTCCTATAATAATATATTGAATCCAATATTGACTCATCTCTATCACCTAAATAAATTATACACTATAGAATAATATTAGTAAACTATTTTATCTTTATCTTCTTCATATCTTTTAAAGACTTCTATAGCTTCTTCTCTATTCATAGATTTTAATTTAAGAACACTATTATCATTTAGACCATTAGATAATTTATCTAAATAATCATATATAAAATCATCTCTGAATCCAATATTAGCTGCATCTTCCTTAGTATTAGCATAATATACTTTTTTAATATTAGACCATATAATAGCAGACAAACACATAGGACAAGGATAGCAAGAAGTATATATTTCACATCCTGTTAAATCATGAGTTCCTAATTCTTTACATGCATTTCTAATAGCTACTACTTCTGCATGTGCAGTAGGATCATGATCTTTTATTACTCTATTAATTCCTTTACCAATGATTTTTCCATCTTTAACTATACATGCTCCAAAAGGACCTCCATAATTTTTTTCGAAATTGTCATCTGACAAATCAATTGCTACATCCATAAACTTATTCATATATACCACCTATAATAATTATAACATGTATATATAAAATAAAAAAAGAACCATTAGGTTCTTTACATTTCAAATGGTGGACCCTAGGGGGTTCGAACTCCTGACCTTCTCGGTGCAAGCGAGATGCTCTACCAGCTGAGCTAAGGGCCCATTTCAAATAAGCAAATAAATTATAACACAGCATATTTTTAAAAGTCAACATATTTATAACAAAAAATAAAGACTAATGTCTTTATTCTTCCTCTTCTTCAAGCTGTTTATTAAGTACTTCACATAATCTATTAAACTCTTCTTCTGTTTCTATACTTACAAGTTCATCACCATCATCATGAGGTATAATTTCAAAAATATATGATTCTTCTTCATTATCTAGATTATCTGCTACTACATAACTTTTATCTCCATCTTCAAATAATCTAACTATTCTTACTCTTACTTTTTCCCCTTCTTCAGATTCCATTTCAATTTCAAGAGGATCTTGATTTGTTATAATATCTTCTTTCATACAATACTCCTTTTCTTTATTTTAACAAACAATTATTAGTTATTCAATTACTATTACATTAACTATACAAAAAGGAATACTATTAGTATTCCTCATCTTTATATATTATTATTTCGCCTTTTTCTTTTGTTTCTTTAATATCTATTACTCTTTGATTAGAGGATCCTCTCCATCTAAGTAAAGGTGAAAATAATTCAGTTTTAAATTGTCCATCTACTAAAACATCTATATAATTAAAGACTTCATTATCCTTTATACCTTCATATAGAAATCCAGTCCAAACCCAAAGTGTTTTATTTGGATATCTCTTTTTAAACTCTTTAGCTAGTTTAGTAGTACCCTCTATATTATTAGGATGCATTGGTTCACCACCTAATATAGTAAGACCTGTTATATGATCATAATTACATAAATCAAGTACTTTTTCTATAGTTTCATCAGTAAATTCTTCTCCACATTTAAAATCCCATGTTTCAGGATTAAAACAGTCTTTACAATGAAATTCACATCCTTGAACAAATATAGATACTCTAACACCAGGTCCATTAGAAATATCCATTTTTCTAATTCGATTATATCTCATTAGTTACACTCTTTATTATCTACGTGTAATACTCTATCTTTTATTTCTTGGGTTCTTCCTTTATTCCAAAAATTATTTCCTATATAGCCACAAGTTCTTCTTGCAACATTTAATGTATTATGGTCTTTATTTCCACAATTAGGACAATACCATTCTAAATCATCATTTATTAATATTTCTCCAGTAAAACCACATTTACCACAATAATCTGATTTAGTATTTAATTCAGCATACATAATATTATTATATATAAACTTAATTAATTCCATTACTGTATCTAAATTATTTTCTAGATTAGGAGTTTCAACATATGAAATGGCTCCTCCTGGAGATAATTGTTGGAATTCACTTTCAAGTTTTAGTTTAGTAAATGCATCTATTTCTTCGAATACAGGTACATGATATGAATTAGTTACATAATCTCTATCTGTTATACCTTTAATCTTACCAAATCTTTCTCTTAAACATTTAGCAAATTTATATGTAGTAGATTCAATAGGAGTTCCATATACAGAATAATCTATATCTTCTTCCTCTCTCCACTTTTTACACATATCATTCATATGCTTCATTACTTTTAAACCAAATTCTTTACCAATACCATTATCAGTATGAGAATGGCCAGTCATATATTTAACGCATTCATATAGACCTGCATATCCAAGAGATATAGTTGAATACCCATGATGTAATAGTTCATGAATAGATTCACCTTTTTCAAGTCTAGCTAATGCTCCATGTTGCCACAATATAGGAGCTACATCAGATGTTGCTCTAGATAATCTTTTATGTCTTATTTGAAGTGCTCTATGACATAGATCTAGTCTTTCATCAAATATTTGCCAGAATAAATCCATATCTTTTCCAGAAGATAATGCTATATCTGGTAAATTAAGAGTTACTACTCCTTGATTAAATCTACCATAGTATTTACCTTTACCCTCTACATAGTTTTTAGCTTTAGCTATATTACCTAAACTAATAGATCTATCTGGTGTTAAGAATGATCTACATCCCATACATGGATAACATTCTCCTTCACCATATTCATTTTTCTTTAGTTCTTTCATTATTTTCTCTGATATATAATCAGGAACCATTCTCTTAGAAGTACATTTAGCTGCTAATTTAGTTAAGTAATAATATTTACTCTTAGGATTAATATTATCTTCTTCTAGAACATATAATAATTTAGGAAATGCAGGAGTTATATAAACACCTTGTTCATTCTTCATACCTTCTAGTCTTTGTTTTAAGAATTCTTCTATAATCATAGCAAGTTCTTCTTTATATTCATCAGTTTCTCCAAGATACATATTTACACTTAAGAAAGGTATTTGACCATTAATATTATCCATAGAGTTAACTTGATATTGGAAAGTTTGTACTCCATCTGCTATTTCTTTTTTAAGATCTTCTTTAGCAAACTTTTCAACATCTTTTTTAGATAGTCCTCTATCTTCATATTTCTTTACATATTTTTTATAACTTTGTCTAACGAAAGGAGCTAAGTGAGTTAAAGAAATAGTACAACCACCATATTGACTACCTGTAACTACTAATATTATTTGAGTAGCTATAGTCATAGCAGTTAAAAACTTATGAGGTTTTTCTATCATTACTCCATTTAAAACTGTTCCATTTTGAAGCATATCATCTAAATTAATTAAATCACAGTTATGAAGAGCATTTTGTGCAAAATAGTCAGCATCATGGAAATGAATAATACCTTCATCATGAGCTTTTACTATATCCTCTGTTAAAAGGAATCTTCTTGTGATATCTGTAGAAGTTACACCTGCTAAGTAATCTCTTTGAGTAGTCACTACCATTGCGTTCTTATGAGAATTTTCTGTATTCCAGTATTCATTTTCTCCATTAATTAATTCTTTAATAGATTTATCAGTAGTATTACTCTTTCTTACTAATTCTCTTGTATATCTATATGTAATATATGCTTTAGCTAATTGATATTTACCTAAAGCCATAAGTCTCATTTCAATAATATCTTGAATGTCTTCTACTAACATTCTTTTCTTTTTAAGACCTTCTATATGTTTAATAATGTTCTTTATTTGAGTATCACTTACTTGTTCATCTTCAGGAACATCTCTATTTGCTTTTTTAATTGCTATTTCAATTTTTTCTGGACAATAGTCTACTATATGTCCATCTCTTTTTATAATTTTCATGTCTTATCCTCCTATGTTCTAATTCAATTTTAGCATAATATAAAATACGTGTTATGTTGCAGTTGCAACAAATTCAAAAATATGATAAAATTTTACATAGGAGTTGACGAACATGACAAAACCATTCGAAAATATATCAGAAAAGAATAAACAAAAACTATTTAATATGTTCCATACTGATATAATAACTTATAAAGCAGGAGAAGACTTATCTAACATGTTATTAGATAAGAATTCTATTGGTATTATTATAGAAGGCTATATACAAATAATAAAAGAAAATCTTAATGGAAGTAAAATAGTTATAGATGAATTATATGAAGATGATGTATTAAGTATTAAAACTATTTATGTACAAGATTCAGAATATGAAGTATTAGTAAAAGAACAAACTAAAATAGTATTCTTTGATTTAGAAGCTTTATCAACTTATCCAAATAATGAAAAAGGATACTATAATATGTTTATTAAGAATCTATTTTTAATACTCAATGATAAAATAAATGAAAAGAATGAAAGAATACAAATTCTATCAAAAAAGACTATTAGAAATAGATTATTAGAGTACTTCTCTATTGTTAAAGTAAAGAATGGTTCTAATAATATATATCTTCCATTTAGTTTTATGGCCCTAGCAGATTATCTTGGAGTAGATAGATCTGCTATGAGTAGAGAACTTAGTTACTTAAAAGAAGAGGGTTTTATAGAAATAAAGGGTAAAAGAATTAAATTAACGTTTTAAAAAAAAGAACTTTATAGTTCTTTTTTTATATATTCTCTTATTTCTTCTTTTAAAGTATTATCATTTAATAAATTAATATAACTATCAAATTTAGTAGTTAATATATATTTAATAGCTTCTTCTTTAGAGAATCCCCTAGTTTCTAAATAGAATAATATATCTTCATCTATCTTACCATTAGATACTCCATGAGAACCTTCTACATCTTCTTCATGACATAGAATCATAGGTAATGATGTAGAAATAGCTTCATCAGATAAAGATATTACTTTTTCATTTACTCTTCCAATAGATTTCTTAGATCCTTCTTTGAAATCTATTGTTCCCTTAAATGATTTCTTTGATTTATCTTTAATACATCCAAGTACACATATATCACTATTAGATTCAATACCTGTATGTTTAATATAATAATTCATATCTAATACATCTTCATTCTTAGTTATATACATATTATTAATATTTTCTTTTATATTTGAATCACTATCATAGTTTTCATAATTATATATTCTAAGCTCACCACATAAATCATATATATTGTATGTAGTATTTGAATTACTTCTAGAAGACTTATTAAAAGATACTAAAGAATTACCTTCATTCATATTAATATAATTAATAGTTAATTTACTATTATTACCAGTATAAGAATTAATTACTAACATATTATATTTATTACCTTTAGTTTTAATAATTACATCAGCATTAACATTATCCTTAGTTCCTATTTTAATAGAAAGCATCACATCATTAGAATCATATTCTAGTATTAAAGGTTTATCTAATGATTTACTTATGTTAATAGTTGCATCACAAGTATCTGGTAAATTAATACCTAAATTACTTTTTACATTTAAACCATACTTATATTGAATAATAGTTTTATTACTATCCAAATTAGTTACTTTAAACTCTTTAAAGTTAGATTTAGTAGGTAATTCTAAATCTAGTTTAATATCATTAATTCTAAAGTTATTAGAAGTCCTAATAGGAGTCTCATTTAATATATATTTCATCCTATTGCCCCCTCTAATTCTAAATCTATTAGTCTATTCATTTCTACTGCATATTCAACAGGAAATGATTTAGATATTGGTTCTGCAAAACCTCTAACAATTAAAGATTTAGCTTCTTCTTCAGTAAATCCTCTAGACATAATATAGAATATTTCTTCATCAGAAAGTTTACCTACAGATGCTTCATGAGAATATGTTACCTCACTATTTTCAATTCTATCCACAGGAATAGTATCACTTCTAGATTCACTATCTAACATAAGTGATGCACAATCAAATACTACTTTAGAGTTTTTAGCATTCTTTCTAATCCAAGTATTAGATCTAAAAGTACATATTCCCCCATCTTTAGATATTGATTTAGAATTTACTACAGATAATGTGTTTTCTGCATTATGAATAATCTTAATACCAGTATCTAAGTTTTGTCCTTTACCTGCAAATGATATACCAGTAAATTCACATTTAGCATTTTTTCCATTTAATATATTCATAGGATAAAGCATAGATATTTTAGATCCAAATGAACCCATTACCCACTCTATCTTTCCATTTTCTTCTACATAACATTTTTTAGTATTTAAGTTATACATATTTTTAGACCAGTTTTCAATAGTAGAAAACTTTAAATATGCATTCTTTTTAACAAATAATTCTACACATCCAGCATGTAAATTATTCTCATTATATCCAGGAGCAGAACATCCTTCAATAAACTCTAAAGAAGCATCTTCATCTACTATTATTAATGTATGTTCAAATTGTCCACTTCCTCTAGAATTAAGTCTAAAATATGATTGAAGCGGAAATTCTAGTTTTACTCCTTTTGGAATATATACAAATGAACCACCACTAAATAAAGCATAGTGTAATGATATATATTTATGATCATTAAGTGGTACTGCTTTAGAAAAATATTCCTTAATTAGTTCAGGATACTTTTTAACAGCACTATCAAAGTCTAAATAAATAGCACCTGTACCCTCTAATTTATGATTAACATTATGATATACTACTTCACTATCAAATTGAGCAGATGCTCCAGATAAAGATTTCTTTTCTGCTTCAGGAATACCTAGTTTATTAAATACATCTTTTATTTCTTCTGGTACATCTTCCCATTTATCTGATAGTTCTGCTTTTGGTTTAACATACATACTAATCTTATTTAAATCTAAATCTGATAAATCAGGTCCCCAAGTAGGATTAGAAGTCTCATTAAAGAACTTTAATGCCTTTAATCTAATATCTAGTATCCAATCAGGTTCACCTTTTAATTTAGATATTTCTCTAATAGTATTTTCATTTAAACCTATTATTTCTTTTTCAGTTTCATTCTTGGTAACTATATCATATATGTTTCTATCTGATTCTTCTACATATGTTTTCATAGTTGCCTCCTACAAGTATTTATTATATCCGTTTTTATCTATTTCTATAGCCAATGACTTATCACCAGTATCTACAATCTTACCGTCTATTAAAACATGTACTATGTAGTTATCCAAGTTCTCTAATATCTTAGTGGAATGAGTAATCATAAGAATAGCATTATCATCATTTTTAAACATATTAATGCCCTTAGAAACAGTTTTAATAGCATCTATATCTAGTCCTGAATCTATTTCATCTAATATAGCTAATTTTGGTTTCATCATAAGCATTTGAAGTATTTCATTCTTTTTCTTTTCTCCACCGGAAAAGCCTACATTTAAATCTCTATGTTCTTTACCTTCTTCAATATCTAATTCTTTCATAGTAGACTCTAACTCTTTTATATATTCATATAGATTAACTTTTTCTTTATTATTAAGAGAACTCTTAATAAAGTTAGAAACTGATATACCAGGTATTTCTACTGGAGATTGGAATGACATAAATATACCTAAAGAAGCTCTTTCATTAGTTTTTAAATCATTTATATTATTCCCTTCAAAGTATATATTACCCTCTTTTACTATGTATTTAGGACTATTTAATATAGTATTAGCTAATGTAGATTTGCCTGCTCCATTAGGTCCCATTATTACATGTATTTCACCTTTATTTATAGTTAAATTTAATCCCTTTAATATATTCATACTTTCATCATCAGATGCTATAGTATGTAAGTTTTCTATTTTAAGTAATTCCATATGTCCTCCTTATAATATATCAGTTAATCTTTTATTCTTTAAGAATTCTGATTCTATTTCATATAACTCATCCCATATAGGATATGTTTTACAATTAATCTTTACTTTACAAGCATCACTATCTATTATGCATTTAATTGGTGCCATATTATCTTCCACAGCATTAAGTATTTCAAATATAGAGTAATCTTTTGGATCTTTTACTAACTTATATCCACCCTCTACTCCTCTTTCACTTTTAATTAGTTTTGCTTTATTAAGTAAACTTGCTATCTTTTCCATATACTTAATAGAAAAAGAATCACCAGTTATTTCACTAATAGAAATACTACCCTTTCCATAGTTTCTTCCTAAATAAACCATTAATTCTAATGCATATTTTCCTTTTGAAGATATTCTCATTTCAATCACCTAGATATATTCTATACCATTTTAGTAGGAATTACAAGTAAAATAAAAAGACTAATAAATTAGTCTTTGAAAGTTGCTTTTCCAAATCCAAGAATTGGCCAGCAAACAAATCCGAATAATGCAAGAAGTACACCAAATCCAGAAGATTTACCGAATTTCTTAGCAATTTCGATAGATACTAGAATTAGGAATACAATATTACATACTGGTATTAGCATTAAGAAGAAATACCAAAGAGGCATTCCAGCTTTTTCAAATAGAACAACATAGTTGTGTCCTGGTATTAAAGCTTCATAACCTTTTTTACCCATTTTTTCAAATGCTTTCCACATACCAATTAATTCTACGACTGCTGCAGCAAATAATAGAATATAGAAAATTACTAAGAATACAAGAGCAACACCAACTACTCCTGCAGCTGCGCTAGCTGCTGTTGTATTATAGTTGTAGTTACCGTATCCATAAGTACCATATGTATTATACATTCTCCCTATCTCCTTTCTAAATTAAGTATACTATATTTTGCAAAAAAAATATAGTATTTTTTGTAATATTTGATATAATATTACTACTGAGGTGAAATTATGGCAAACATTAATAAAAAGATGGAATTAACACTTACATCATTAACTCATAACCAAGCTTTAATAGCAGGTTTATCTAAATATAATTTAAGATTATTTCTTTCAAAAGATTCATTATATGTAGCTGCTCCTACTCTTGGATCTAATGGTTATGAAGACAAATATATACCTTGTTATATTCATACAAAAAGAAAAAACGTAATTGATTATGTAACAACTGATACACCAGCATTTACTATGTCAATTAACTTAGCAAAACAAGGAAAAGAAGCAACATATTCTCAAATAGATTATTATGATAAGAGTGCTTCTAAACAAAGTACAACAACTAATAAAGATATAACTCCTAATAATGGAATTATTAATAGATTCAAGAAACTTGTATTTAAACCATCAAAAAAATAGACTATGTAGTCTATTTTTTTATTCTAAAACAGTTAATTTATGTTGAGCTCTAGTAACAGCTACGTAATATAAATTCTTATTGTTATATTCTTTTTCTTTATATACTATTACATATTCAAATTCTAAACCTTTAGCTAAATATGATGGAATAACAAATATATTCTTTTCAAATACATCAGTACTAAAGTCTATTAACTGAATATCTTTATTATTTAATTCTTTATATAACTTCTTAGCATTATCCATAGTGTCTGTTATTATTGCAATCTTCTTATATTTATCTTTATTATTATCTATACATTTCTTTAAATTATCTATAGATAGTTTTTTTATTTCTACTTCTTCACCAGAAGTATTTCTAACAGCACATACATTATTTAATCCAAGTATTTTATTTGAGAACTCTACTATGTTTTCAGTAGATCTATAAGTTTTGTTTAATTCAATATATTTATATGTTTTAAATAATTCACTATAATCAATTATTTTACTCTTATCACACAGATTTATATTTTGATTGTCATCTCCTAGAATAGTAAATGATGCTTCTGGGAACATTTTCTTTATTATTTCAATTTCATTCAAAGTATAATCTTGTGCTTCATCTATTACTACATGTCTTAAAGATAAATCTTTTTTTACTCCATTAATAAAGAAACTTACATTTATTAGATTAATAGCATCCTCATACTTTATTTCTTTATTATTTAAAAATACTGTAGATATTTTTTTTGATTTTAAAAACTCTTTATATACTTCATATATATCTAAACTTACATTACTATTATCTATTAGATATTTTTTAATCATAGCATAATATTTTTTATTATGAGTTCCAACTTTATTACAAATGAATTCAGATATTCTTCTAAATCTATCACTTATACATAGTCTTTTATATTTCTCATTAAACATATCATTAATATCTTTTGCAGTAAATTTCTCGGTTCCAATAGTAAACTTTCTAGTAAAATTAAAGCTAGAATAATATTTCTTTAAGAATCTTTTTAATTCCTTTGATATATTTATTTTTTTACTTATTTCTTTTAGATTACCATCTTCTATTCTAGATATATACTTAACATATGGTTCAATTTTATATTTACCTAAATAACTTTCTAAATAAGAAGTTAAAGTAAAACATTTAGTATTCTTTTCTCCAAGTTCTGGAAGTACATCAGATATATAATCAGAGAATATCTCATTAGGAGATATAATTAATATGTTTTTAGATTCAAGTTTTGCATCTCTATATAATAGATAAGCAATTCTATGAAGGGCTACTACTGTTTTACCTGAACCAGCAAATCCTTGAACAAGAAGATTCTTATCATCTTCATTTCTTATTATTTGATTTTGTTCTTTTTGAATAGTACTAATAATACTAGTTAATTTTTTATCATTAGTATTAGAAAGCATTTCTTGTAAATATTCATCATCTATATTTATAGAAGAATCAAAACATCTAATAAGTACTCCATCTTTTATTTTAAATTGTAATTTTCTATCAATATTGCATTTTATTTCTTTAGAATCAATCTTATAAGAAGCAGGTCCTAATTCATAATTATAGAATAATGAGGATATAGGGCTTCTCCAATCATATACATAAAATTTATTATCTTTTTCAATAGATGTAATACCTATATATACATCTTCTTTATCACTATTAAAATCACAGGTTATTTTACCAAAATATGGTATTGAAGCTGATCTTTTAAATAATTCTATTTTATCTATTTTTTTATTAATATAATCTACTTTAGATTCAACAGCATATACATCTCTAACAGAATCTTGACCATCTAAATAATCCTCTGTTTTAGCTTCATATATTTCTCTTTTAGCAGTGTTTACTTCTTCCATTTTCTTTTGAACATCTAAGTTCATATCATTTATTTCACCGTTTATAATTTTTTCAACACAACAAAGATAATTCTTTTCTCTTTCAATTTCACTATTTGAAAGTCTCATTTTTACCACCCCGTTTTTTAAAACCATTATATATTATACAATGAAATAACAATAATAAGCAATAAAAAAAGACTATTGATTAGTCTTTTTTAACTATTATTTCATCTGATTCTACTTCTTTATTCTTATTTTCATCAATTCCAAGAGTTTTAGAAACTTTCTTTTTTGATTTTCTCCATATTATTCCAACAGTTGCACCAATAGCTATAACTATACCTGCAATTGCTTGAATAGCATATGTCATAACAGATGGATCAATATATAATGTATTCATCATTTATCTTTCTTCTCCTTTATTTTCTTTTGAATTAAATCAATGATATAATTTGCACCAACTTCAGAACTGTTTCCTATGTTGTATACATATTCATTCATTACTTTTGTAATAATTTTACTATATTTATCTTTATCTTTCAATAGTTCTCTAATTGTATCTTTTGTTTTATTTAAATCTTTTACATCTAATGATTTTCCTATTTTATCTCTCGCCCATACATTTAATGGAACTATATCAATATCCTTATAATTTGGATTCATTACTTTCATTGGAGTATTAATATATAATACTGGTTTTTTAGTTGTAAAAGCATATTCAAAACCAATATCAGACCAATCTGTAATTACTAAATCAGAATCAAATACTGTATTTGTTTTTGAAAAATCTGTTTGAATTTCAATATTTTCATTATTAGAATACTTTTCTTTCATTTGTTCAAAGTATTCTTTTTTATGTCTTACTTGTTGTGGATGAGGTCTAACTATAACATTATAGTCTTCATCCTTTATATTATCTAATATGTCTTCTAAGCATAGGTCTACTATATTATCTTTTTGCCATGATGGTGCAATAAGAATAGTTTTCTTTTTAGATTCTTTCTTTTCTTTATAACTTGCAATCATATCATCTAAAAGAGGATAACCAAATTTAAATAATACTCTATTTAATTTATACTTTTTATTGAATATCTCTTCTTCATCTTGTTGACCTTTACCTGTTGTAAATATAGTATCATAATTAAATGTTGCTTTATATCTAAGTGTTAAATTAGTACTTCCTTGACCATGAGGATAATATACATAATGAACATCTTTTCTAATATAACTCCTCTTAATATGATATGTTTCAAGATCTGGCATAGTCATAACAACTACATCAGCATCCATTTTCATCATAAGAGTAATTAATTTTCTTTCTCCTATATAATATGCTTTTATTTGATTATTCTCTTTTTCTAAATTAAAGATATTATCATTATAATCACTTGTTATATAGTGAATAGTCATATTTGTATTCTTTAATAGGTATTCAATTACACCTTTATAATATTTATAAAAACCATTAGATTCTGAATAGAATACTAAATGTTTATTAACAACAGAAAAGAATCTTTTATAGTCTTGTTTTTCTTTCTTTATCATTTCACTAGATCTTTTAACTTTAGTAGAAGAATTCATTTCTTTTAATTCTTTACTTGTTGTTTCTAATGCTTCATAATCTACATATTTTTTTGGATTAATAAATATGTTTAATAGCCATTGTTGAATAACTGCAAATATATTTGATGCAGTCCAATATAGGGCTACTCCTGCTGGTACAAACATACCTAAATATAAAGATAATCCAACAGATAAAGCAAGCATACCATATTTATTTAATGCTCCTTGTTCTTTTTGAAGAACATTCATCATATTTTGACCAATACAAAGTATTAGTGCACTTAAGCCTGCTATTAAAGGAATAAGCCATGCTATACCTTTCTTTTGAACAGCTACCCAACTTAAATCAAACTTTGAAAAATTCATTTTTAAATCTTTAACTTTATCTATTTCTTTAGTAGTTAAGTCTTTACTATAATCAATATTATTTGTTTTAATATCATTAACTACTACTAATTCCTTTGATGATGAATCTTTATCTACTTCTTTATGATTTTTCATCATTGTTTCAACTGCTCTTGTAGTAGTTTCATCTTTAAAGTTTAAAATATAATCTAATGGATGATTAATTACACTAACTAATCCCATTAATAATAGTATTTGAATAAATAAAGGTATTAAAGATACTAATGCATTATACTTTTCTTTCTTATATAATTTAGATGTTTCATCTGCTATCTTATCTTTATCTCCAAAATATTTTATTTTAATCTTATTAATTTCTGGTTGCATTTTTACCATCTTAATTGAATTCTTTTGAACCCAAATTGAAATTGGTAATAATACAATCTTGCTTATAAATGTGAATAAGATAATTGCTAATCCATAATTATTAAATATGTTATAGCAAAATCTCATTATCTTTCCTAAAATGTCTACCAAAAACATAATCTCACCTATTTTCTTTCGTATATTGTGCCTGTATTTTTAAGATTATCTGTATCCCAAGCATTTCCATCAGTTGTTTGTTCAAAGTATTTATCATAAGTCATATCTTTATACCAAAGATGTCTTCTTACTCTATCTGTACCTATATCTTTTAATAACTCTTCACTAGTTTTTCCATCAAGTAAATCATCATAAATACTATCTACAAGATCCACTTGTGATACTTTCTTATCAGATATAATCATACTATCATGATGTTCATTAATTCCTTTAATATATAATGATGGATTCTGTCTTCCTGTGTATTCCCAACCATTTGTACCATGGTCTGCTAATACAATAATAGCAGTATTATCATATTGACCACTATCTTTAATTCTTGTTAAATATTTATCTATTACTTTAATAGAAGCCTTAATCTTATCTTCATAAGTACTATTTTCTACTATATTAAAGTTTTCATCCATATTCCATGGATAATGTCCTCCATCAATATGAATAAATTGGAAATAATTGTTATCTTGTAATTCAATATCATCTAATGTATTAAATACTACTTTATTATCAGCTTCAAAAGTATTTTCTCTAATAGAATTAAAATTCATAGTTAATATTTTAGAAAATCTTTTTAAAGGATATGGAAAATATTTAAATATTAAATATTTAGATTCTTGTTTTGCAAATGAAAATAAACTAACTTTATATGAAGACATATTCATATTATTAACATCTAAACATTTCTTACTTGTCCATTGCATATCTTGTTCATAAATATTAATATCATAATCTTCTTTTCTTAATCTTTTTAATAAAGGTGAATTATCAAATGAATCATTATAATAATCAGAGTATTCTCCATCTAATTCATACCATTTTCCAGACATCATAAATGGAATAGATTCTCTTGTATAAGAATATGCTGATAAAGTATCAGGATAATAAGTAAAGTCTTTAAATAAATCTTCTTTATTCTCTTCCTTTAATACTTTTGCAAATGTTCTTGAATCTAACATATCAACAACAAGTATTAAAAAGTTCTTATTAGAAGACAATTTATTAATATTTTCAAGTGATGAAGTACATTTAACTGTACTATTTAAAGCACTTTTATTCTTAATAATAGATGGTATTAAACCTGTTAATAATAATACAAAAATTATTACTGCTATATAAGATACAATCTTATTATAAATATCTTTTTTCTTTTTATATAAAACTATATTTAAACCAAGAGCAAAAATAACTAATAAAACTGAAATAATAGATTCTAGTTTAAAACTACCCCATTCAATTGGAGACCCATCTAATATTGGTAGTTTACTTGAAAAATAATTTCCTTGTATATAAAAGAATAAGAATCCTGAAGATAATAAGATTAAATAAATATTTATAATCCATTCTTTATTAATCTTCTTACCTAGGTAATATAATCCAATACCAAATAAAGATAATAAAATGAATGCTATTAAAAATAATACTATATTCATTTTCAACATCATTCCAAAAGTAAACCAAAAATCTTCAAAACTAGATATAAATAATAATGTTGGTTCGTATATTATCATCATAAATGATAAAACAAATGACACAATAAAAACTGGTAATAATCTTAATAATACTTTTTTCATATTTAACCTCTACTAACACAAATAATTATAACATATTTATTATATAAAAAATAAAAAAACTAGATAAAAATCTAGTTTATTTATTAAATGGTGGCTCCAGGTGGGATCGAACCACCGACACCAGGATTTTCAGTCCTGTGCTCTACCTACTGAGCTATAGAGCCAACATAAAAAAAATGGCGGTTCCGAAGGGACTTGAACCCTCGATCTTCTGCGTGACAGGCAGACGTGTTAACCACTACACCACGGAACCAATGGTTGCGGGAGTTGGATTTGAACCAACGACCTTCGGGTTATGAGCCCGACGAGCTTCCAGACTGCTCCATCCCGCGATATATATTTTAAAATGGCGGAGAAGAAGGGATTCGAACCCCTGCGCCGGTTACCCGACCTCCCGGTTTTCAAGACCGGTCCCTTCAGCCAGACTTGGGTACTTCTCCAAAGTGGTGCTCCAGGCCGGACTTGAACCGGCACGTGATTTGACTCACGCAGGATTTTAAGTCCTGTGCGTCTACCAATTCCGCCACTAGAGCACATCTCCCAATTGCTTGGACTTCTTAATTGTAATATATTTTTATTTATTTTGCAATACTTTTTTATAATTTTAATAACAAAAAAACTAGGTAAAACCTAGTATTTTTTAAAATGGTGTCCTGTATGCGACTTGAACGCATGACCCCTTGATTAAAAGTCAAGTGCTCTACCGACTGAGCTAACAGGACATAAACATTAAAAATGGCTGCCTTGGGTAGATTCGAACTACCGCATGTCAGAGTCAAAGTCTGATGCCTTACCACTTGGCTACAAGGCAATCCTGGTGGGAAGAGGTGGATTCGAACCACCGAACCCGAAGGAGCAGATTTACAGTCTGCCGCGTTTAGCCACTTCGCTATCTTCCCATATAAAAATGGTGCCGAAAACAGGAATTGAACCCGTAACCTACTGATTACAAGTCAGTTGCTCTACCAATTGAGCTATTTCGGCATCCATGGTGGACTCTGAGGGACTCGAACCTTCGACCTCCTGCTTGTAAGGCAGATGCTCTAACCAACTGAGCTAAGAATCCATAAACATTGACAATTACAAATATACCATTGATATCAAGTATTGTCAATGTATTTTAACAATTTTTTTATTTATTTATTTTCTAATTCTTCAAGTGTTTCTTCTATCCAATCAGGAAGCATTTTTTCCAAGGTAGCAAAACCCTTCTTTGTTTCATATAATTTGTTTTCTTTTTCATTTAAATGAAGTCCTAATTCCTTTAAACTCAAAGATATATGCTTACTTTTATCATCTACTTCTGTTACTTTAGCATATAATTCTTGTCCTACATAAAAATAATCATTAATATTTTTAATATAATTACCATTAATCATAGAAACATGGATTAATCCTGTGTAATTACCACTTTTTATAAATGCTCCATAAGGTTTAATAGAAGTAACCTCTACTTTTACTATTTCATTAACCTTCATAAAGCGCCGTCCTTGGAAGTATTATAACATATATTTATTAATATTGAATATTTATTTAAAAAAATGTATAATTTATTTACGGAGGAAATTATGGAAATAATTGATCACATAAAATATATTATTGAAAAAATTAGACCATATATGATAGGAGACGGTGGAGATGTTCAGTTTGTCAAATATGAAGATGGTATTGTATATATAAAAATATCTGGTGCTTGTGCAGATTGTGCATTAGCAGATACAGAAATAACTGATACTGTGGAAACTATACTTACTTCTGAAATACCTGAAGTAATAGCAGTTGAGGTAGTAAAAGAAAAAAAAGAAGACTAAGTCTTCTTTTTATTTTGCTTCTTCGATTGCTCTTGTTTCTCTAATAATAATTACTTTAATAGTACCAGGATATTGAAGTTTTTCTTCAATTTCATCTTTAATAGTTCTAGCTAAAGTAACAGATCCAAGTTCATCTATTTTTTCTGGTTTAACAACTACTCTAAGTTCTCTACCAGCTTGAACTGCATATGTTTTATCTATTCCATCATGAGAGTTAGCTATTTCTTCTAATTGCTCTAATCTCTTGATATAGTTTTCTAATGAATCATTTCTAGCACCAGGTCTACTTGAACTAATAGAGTCTGCAATTTGAACAAGGGCAGATATTATACTAGTTTGAGCACAATCTCCATGGTGAGACATAATTGCATTAAGTACTACTGGATCTTCTTTATATTTCTTAGCTAAATCAGCTCCAATATCAACATGTGATCCTTCTACTTCAAAGTCTATTGCTTTACCAATATCATGAAGTAATCCTGCTCTTTTTGCAAGTGTAACATTTTCACCAATTTCACCGGCCATAATACCGCATAGATTAGCTACTTCGATTGAATGTTGTAATACATTTTGTCCATAACTAGTTCTATAATGAAGTCTACCAACAGTATAAACAAGTTCTGGATCCATAGTACCAAGTTTTAACTTGAATAAAGCTTCTTCACCTTTTTCTCTAATCTTAGTTTTGAAGTCCTCACAAGTCTTATCATATAATTCTTCAATTCTTCCTGGATGTATTCTTCCATCTTTAATTAAAGCTTCTATTGTTACTTTAGCTATTTCTCTTCTAAGTGGATCAAATGATGAAATAACAATAGCTTCTGGAGTATCATCAATAATTAAATCTACACCAGTAACAGCTTCAATTGTTCTTATATTTCTACCTTCTCTACCAATTAATCTACCTTTCATTTCATCATTAGGTAAAGTAATTACTGATACAGTAGCTTCGTTAGTTACATCAGATGAAAACTTTTCCATAGTAGATACTAATAGATCTTTAGCTTTTCTATCAACATCTAACTTAGCTTTGTTTTCTTCTTCTTTAATATAACTAGCTATTTCTTTAGACATAGTTTCTTTAACTTTGTCCATAATCATTTTTTTAGCATCTGATTTAGAAAGTCCGGAAACTTCTTCTAA
>JAFWEE010000010.1 GCA_017515795.1 Bacilli bacterium | reverse complement strand
TGAATAATTTATATAAAAATCTCCAAGAGAGATTAAATCTAGAGAATTGTACCAAAATGAAATAATTAGTAATACAATATATAAAAACAAAAACAAAATATTAAGGATGAAATTATAATTTAACATATTATTATTTAATTTAATATTAGCTTTTATCATAAGTCTTCCATATATATATGAAAATATTCTTTTTATAGATTCAAATATAATTATAAGAAATATTACTTTTTTAAAGTCTAATTCATCAATAATATATTTAAGTAAATATGTACTAGTTAGATTAGATATTGTAAAAAAGATTGCAAATATAAATATAACTGATAATAATAGTTTATTATCCCCTATAAGGGTATATAAATACCTTTTATAAGAGTTTTTTTCTTTAACAATAGCATTATTACTAATTACATCTATTATTATATTTTGCCACTCTAAAATGAATTGGTTTTTAGTATATATAAGATTTCCCCTAATAGGATCAAATATATATACTTTATTATTTTTAATCTTTTTAATAATTACATAGTGATAATATTCTTCTATTTTTAAGTAAGCAATAAATGGATGATTAATAGTAATTAAATTATCATAATTACATTTATAAGCATCAGATGTAAATTTATAATACTTTAGAGTTTTAACTACATTATATATTGAAGATCCTTTCTCTGTAATATTTAGTTTTTTGGTAATATTATTATAATTTACATTTCCCTTATAATATCTAATTAAATTATATATACAAGATGATGCACAATCCTTGAGGTTTGATTGTTTTACAAATCTAAATATTTTCACCTCCCATATATTTTATTAACCATAAAAAAATAAACTCCCTTAGGAGTTTATTCATTTTGAATAATTTTTACTGAATTAATTATTTCATTAATTTCTTTTTCTAATGAAGGATAGTCCTCTTTTAAAGATACAGTTACTACATACTCAATTAATTCAGGATTAGAATTAAACTGAATAACAGATATTCTGTAAATACATGGATCTGATTTTTCTACTTTTCCTTCATATACTATTTCGTATACTTTTTTATCCTCTAATTCAGTTAATTTCTTTTCTTTATATATTTTAGCATTTTCTTTAGTAGCTTCTATATCAGCTACACCTTTTAAAAGATATTCCTCTATAGTTTTTTGTTCATATCTAGAAGTATCATATGTAAATGTAGTAAATACTATATTTCTTTTTTTATCTTTTACATATAAATCATATTCTCCTACTTCTTTTTGCTTATAACTTGTTTTAAAATCAAAACTAAATTGATTATTCTTTTCTATATAAGTTACTCTTTTAGCTTCTAATTCTTTTTGTTTTTGTATTTCTTCATTTATTTTTTTATTATATACTCTATAACCAAATGCAAATACAAATGCTAAGAATACTATTGCTATAAAATATATTATTAAAGAATTAGGTTTAACTATATCCTTTAAAATATATTTATGATAAATATATGGCATAACAATTAAACTAAATAACACTAAAAGTATTAATAGTATTGTTTTTTTACCTTTTGATATATCATTACACTTTACTATTTCTTTCATTAAAAGAAATAATAAAACTACATTCACTATTAATAATAAGAATAATATAACTACATATAATATTTTTATTATAAAGAATAATAAACTAGTTAATTTAACTACATCAGATAATATAGACATTAATGGAATTAATGCTACAAATATCATTAATAATGCAGGAAATATAGTGTAATATGATTTTTTTACATTTTCCATTGTTAATAGTCCTCTCTATCTATTAAATTATTATCTTCAAATGTGAAATTAAGAAACTTTCTTGATGCAATATAATCGCATAAATGTACAAACTTTTGATATTTTGTTTCAGGTTTTGGAAGAGTAACATTACATTTACTACTAGTATTCCATTCACCCATATGTGAAATAATTGCATCATGCATAAAAGATATTTCATCATCTTTTAGAGTTAATTTATCTTTAATTTCAGATATATAATTAGCCATCAATAAAGGATGATCAAATCTTGTATATTTCTCTTGCTCTTTACCACTTTTTAAACCATCATGAACAAGTATTGACATAAGTAATAAGTCTTTTTCTTTTTCAGTAAAATCATCACCAAAAGTTTGAGTATTAAGTAATTCACTACCTACTCTAAAAGCAACCTTACTATGTCTTACAAGTCCAGCATCACCTAAATCAAATTTAGGATGGTGTTTACCAGTTGATGAAGCAGGAATAATAAAGAAATAATCTGGAAGATTATTTATTATAATTTCTAGATTCTTTCTTAATCGTTCATCTTTTATTTGATCTATTTCAGGTTTAAATACTTTAATTTTATCCATTTTATACCTCCTACTTCATATATTTGCTATATTTAGGAAGTATTCCCTCTGGTTCATCCATATAACTAGGTTTAATTTGGAATACACCAGGGAATTCATTACCTTCAATTAAACAAGCACCTTTTTCAGTAATAGCAACATCCCATCCAATATATCTTATTTCAGGTATAAGAAGAGATGCTTCTTTTACTAATTCTATTGCTTTATCATAATTAGGTACTTTAAATCCTATTATTTGTTCTTTTGTTTCTGGATGTACTGTAAATCTCTCATCCTTTTTATTGATAGCAGGACATATTACTTCTCCATTTTCATCTAAAAATGTATACATACCACCAGATGCAAAATTATCAACGAATCCTTTATTACCTATTTTAAATATTTGATTTAAAACATGTACTTCACCATTATCATCTAAGAAAGTGAATAGTCTTAAAGTGTTAACAGCATCAGGATATAACTTAGATACTTTAGAATTTTGAACTAATACTTCTTCAACTAAATATTGTTTATTCTTCTTTAGTTTTTCATATAATCTATTAGTATCTTGAACAAATTCTTTTGTAACTCCTTCTCCACCACAATTATCTACTTCTTTAGCTATAACATATTTCTTACCTTTACAGAATTGCTTAAAGTCTTTCTTAGTAGCATGCGATAAATCAATAAAATCTCTATCTAAATAATCTTTAAACATATTATTAAATTCAATTTTATTATTTAAGAAATGATTATATTCTTTGTTATTATACTTTCTAACTATTTCATTATTCTTAGCTCTAGTTAAATATGTTTTTCTTTGTTTGCCATTTAGTAAGTAAAATTCAAACTCTAAATAATCCATATATCCTGCACCATATCTAAGACCGCAGTATATAATATCAAAGAATGTAATTAATGTTAATCTACCATGTTCAGTAGATATTTTTCTAGCAACTCTAAACATTTCTTTATAATTTAGTTTTAAAATTGCTTTAATTAAAAATTTTATTTTATTCATACTAACACCTACATAAATATTTTACCATATTTTTACAAAAAAAGATTGAAAAACCACTACATTTGTGATAATATTTTCATGTGGACCCTTAGCTCAGTTGGTTAGAGCATCCGGCTCATAACCGGGCGGTCGTAGGTTCGAGTCCTACAGGGTCCACCACTTTTATTTTGCAGGTGTGGCGAAATTGGCAGACGCGCTAGACTTAGGATCTAGTTCCTATGGAGTGGGGGTTCAAGTCCCTTCACCTGCACCACTTATAATATTAAGACTTTAAGTCTTTTTTTTTAATATAAAAAAAGTATAGCTTAGCTATACTTTTTTATTATTCATAATCATAACTCCAAGTTATCTTTGTTACAGTTCCATTTTTATATTCAAACTCTATTTTAGAAATTGAATTTAAAGGGAATATATCATCTTTAGATCTTGGATCCATATTATAATATGATACTTTAGATTTAGTTCTAATACCCATATAAATATTATCAGTAATAGTCTTATCCATCATTTCTTCATAATTATAATTACCATATAAATAATTTCCAGACTTGTTATCAATTCTATATTTGTTAAATACTCTATTAATATTAGAACCTACTCTAAGACCTCTTCCCATTTTATAACTTCTAGAAGTAGATTCTACTCCTACTAAAATATAATCATCATAATATTCTCTTAAAGTAATATTTAAATCCTTATATCTAAGTATTTTATATTTGAAACCATTAGCACTTAGTTCCTCTACTTTTTTAGCTTTACCAAGTGATTTTACTACTTCTTTTTCAGTAGATGAATATTTTAAATTGTCTATCTTTAAATCAGCAATAGTAAATATATTCTTTTTATTTGTACCAAGTTTTACCTCAGCAAAATTTCTAAAGTTTCTAACATATAAAATTAAGAATATAAGGAAAACTAGGACTATTATTGATAATAATATTTTAAAATCTTTTTTAGCTATTTTCATTTTATTCTTTTTCATATTATTACCTCCTACTTACTAATCTTTTTTCTAATAAATATTAGAAGTCCTATTAGTCCAAGTATTCCTGTTATTATAAGTCCATATTTAATTACAACTTGACCAGTTTGAATAGTTACTACTAACTCAGCTTCTGAAGTTGGAACAGTAAATTTCCTATCAGTAGTTTTCTTATTAGCAATTATATTAGAACCATAAATACTACCATTTTTATCTACAAAGAATGTTACAACATTATATGTTTTCTTAGGAAGTTCATATCCTTCTGGAGCACTTATTTCAAGTACTCTATATTGACCTTCTGTAAGTCTATAAATGGTTGCTTGTCCATTTAATGTTGTCATCTCATAATTATCAGATGTAGAAGATACTTTATATATCTTAGCATCTTCAGATTCTATTTCTTCTAATGGAACATCTTCATAAACTTTATCTTTATTAAGTTTTTGAAGTTTAAATACGGCACCATCAATTAATCTATTATAATCATCATATTTATAATATGTGAAATAGTTCTCAGTATTATAAATTCTAGATATAACAGATGTTTCCTCTGTTTCATCTATGTGGAATAAAGTATATCTTTCACTCTCTTTATCAGGAAGTTTATATCCTTCAGGAGCTTCTACTTCCTCTATTACATAGTATGAATCACTATCTAAGTATTGAATTAATGCTTGACCTTCTCTAATAGTAATATTATTTTCTCCCATAGGAGTACTACTAAATTCACTATCTACTAGAGTACTACTAATACTACTGCAAGGAGAACCTGCTCTATCAGTACAAGTAGTAATTAAATCAGTATCAAACACTTCTCTATACTCATAAGAACCATCTCTAATAGTCTTAAACTCTAATGCTGAACTCATTGATTGTTTCATAGCACTTAAGTTAGGATCATAATTATTTACTTTATAAACTTTAAACTTAAATCCAGGTATTAATTTACCAGTAGCTTTATCATATTTACTAACAATAACCTTTGTAGGTTTATTTGGAACATTAGTAATATCTACATTTATAGTATCATTAACTACTGTAAATCTTGTTACTGCTTTTTCTCCTTTTGGTAAATCATATCCTTTAGGAGCTTTAGTTTCATATAATACATATTCTCTTGAAATATATGAAGGTAAATATCTAAGAATTAATTTACCTGTATTTTCATCGACATGTAATTCTTTAGTCTTATTATTAGCAGATGTTCCATCTTTAGCAATTCTATAAGCATATACTCTTTCTGTTTCATCTGGATCTAATATTTTATTCTTTTCAAAATATATTTGAATACAGTCATTTGCCTTAGATGTTGCATCATAAGGATTACATTTTCTTCCAGCATTTGCTGCTTCTTCTTTAGTTAAGAATACTTCAAATGTAGTATTTTGATCAGTAATAATTGTATTATATTTTAAATCCTTCTTTATAAATACTTGTTTAGTTGGTTTATCTTCAATTAATACTGGTGGAGATGATTCAGGATTATCATCATCACAATCACATATCTTAACAGTTTTAATTGGATGGCATTCTATCTTTCCACCTTTATCTACTTTTAGATATCCAGCTTCACATGTATTATTTTCAGCTTTTGGTAATATGAATACTGTTCCTTCTGGAACTTCATATTCTTCTATTAAATATGTTTCACATTTACATAAATGTCTAATTGTCATACTACCACGATTAGTAAATAAGTTTTGTGTACATCTATAACCTGCTACAATATCTCCTTCTCTAGTACATACATGAAGTGCATCATATCTATATTCTCCATTAGCAGTTTTATAAAACCATTCAAAGTTACTATTAGCTTCTGAAGTAGTTCCAGATGAATTAATAGTACTTTGTTTTCTTACTCTAAAAATAATATTATCAAATGCTTTAATTTCATCTTCATTTTCAAATGTAACAGTATCTGTACCACTAAAGTATCCATACATATCACTCTTAGTAAAGCTTACTTTTGTAGGCTTATTAGTAATAGGTATCTTAACTGAAGTATCAGTCATATTACATGTTGAACTTCCTCCATGATTATTCTTAGTTACACTAAAGTTAATATCTGCTATCTTAGCATATCCCATATTAGAACATGCAGTTTCAGCTGGAGTACCTCCACCACTTGTTGTATTATTTGAGCAAGTACAATTACTTCCATTAGCAGCACCACCATTAGATGCACAAGATACAGAACTTGCTTCTTTTAATACATAACTACCTTCAGGTAAATAATCAACTAAAATCTTTAAATCATCATTTAATCTTAATTCTGGTGCACCAATATATGTATTACCAGTTAATGCATTAATTGCAGTTGTATATTCATAATGCTTTGATTCTGAATTGTAAGTAAAGAATAATAAATGATTTTCACTATCATAAATATTGAATGTTAATTTCTTTAATTCTTCTTTAATTAATGCTTTATATTCAGCAGATGCATTACTGTATTCAGTAGTAGTTTTAGAAATTTCTACTTCTGTTGGACAGTTATTAAATCTCTTAGTATTTGCATCCATAAATGTTAACTTAGAAGTTGTTGTTTGAGTATTAGTATCACTAGCAGAGTAATATGTTGGAGGTGTAGACTCTGTAATAGTATAAGTCATTCCTGATTTAGTTCCAACAATACATACATAACCATCATTATCAGTTACAAAGTATTCATTAGTATTATTTAGAGGTGTATCTATATCTATTACATAACAATTCTTTTTAACACCATTAGTATCTAATACTTCTTCTTTATTTGGTTTAGTCTTAATAGTTACATTACTAGAATCAACTACAGTAAATGTAGTTTGTTTTAAACTTCCATCACTATTAGATGTTTTACCATTATTATATTCTTTCTTAACCCAATCTATAACATATTCATTATTATTATAATCAGTTGAAGTAAATGTACTAAACTTTTCACTAGAATTTATACGTATATATGAATTATTATAGAAACTTGTAGTTTCTTCAGTTATAGTAAATTGTTCTTCATTTGGTAGATTTGAAATACAAACCATACCATTTGCATCTGAAACAACAAAATCTTGAGTACCACTTCCTGTTTGATCTGTATATGTATAACAATTCTTAGTAACACTTTCAATATCCGTATAATTTGCTTTAGAGGATAATACTCTTATAGTATTATTATGACTATCTTTAACACTAAATTTAATATTAGCCATTGCTGGACCACGATCACTAACATTAGTTCTGTGTGTTTTATTAATTTTATTCCATAATAGAACATATCCCTTATCTACAAATTCTGTTGTTCCAGAACCATTAGATGATGGATATACAGTTCCAACGCAGATTTCTTCTACATCATTCTTATATGTATTCCAATCTCTATCTGAAATAACTACTTGTGTATTCTTAGCATAATGTTTACCTTTATAATCAATACCAGAATTCTTAGTAACATAGATTGTTGTACGTCTAAGTTCTACTTGTTGAGTATCAGAACCTATTAATGAAGCTAAATGTTCTTGGTCTACTAGTTTAGCATTTACAAATTTTGCTCCACTACAGTTTCCAAGTCCATTAAATTCAGCAATACCATTTAAATTAGTAGTTTGAGTAAGTGTTGTACCTGAAGCATAATTCCTACATACATTAGCAGGTATTATTAATTGGAATCTAGCATTAGGCTCTACTTTTTTATTTGGACCTTTAACCTTCTTAACAAAAGCACAATGTCTATATTTAGCATTACTTATTTCATATAAACCAGTTGATCCAGAAGTATAATTTTCTACTGCTGCAACACCAGTTCCATCAGTTCCAGCATATGGATTAGATGAATCATATGAACATGCAATATCTTCTGCATCTAATGTTGTATTATTATGTCCATTATATGAAATTGTTGAACTACAATTTTCAGTTACTGTATATTTAGATCCTACAGGTAAATTATCAAATGTTGCAATACCAGCATCATTTGTAGTTTTTGTAATAGTAGCACCTGTAGTTTTATTTTTTATTGTAATTTGCAATCCTTTAATTGGTATAGGTGTTGCTGAATCATCAGTTTTCTTGATTCTTAAGCCATATGGTTTTCTAGCATTAGATATTGAGTATAATCCAGTTGATCCAGAAGTATAATCTTCTACTGCTGCAACACCATTACCATTATTTGTATATGGTGATGTTGATGGATAATCACAACTCAAACCTAAACTAGCAAACGTTCCTGTATCTTCTGGATCAGAACTATTTCCCGGATAAGTTATAGAATAGTTTGAACAATCTTCGTATATATTATATTTAGCACCAAGAGGTAAACCAGAGAATGTCACAATACCATCTGCACCAGTTGTATCAGTATGAATATCAGATGAATCTGCTCTATTTTGAATTGTTATTCTTACACCTTTAATTGGAAGTCCAGTTGGACTTGAATTATCAGTTTTCTTAACTCTTAATCCAGCATTTACTTGAACTTGATCCCAATAGAATCTCATGTAAGCTCCTGCAGCTTGAGAATCATATGTATTTATTGATTGAAATTTTACAATTATTGAATTTGTAGATTCTTGCATAACCATAACGGCCATTCTCATAGGATTTGTTTCTGAAACATTTCCATAATCATAACTAGTACTATGATGTGTACAATAGAATGCAAGCCAAGAAGTATTATATCCTTCATGGACAGGATCAAATGTACCATCAGTACTTAAACCTGATTGAATACCGTCCAATAAAGATGTTAATTTTATTTTATAGGTATAAAGTGTTTCTAAATATGAATTAATTTTATTATTAGAATTAACACTATAATTATATACGTTATATATTGTTCCAGATGGAGTATCACTTGGCCAATTATCAGTTACATAAGGAACATAAGTATATGCCCAGTTTGCAGCTGTAGCAGGAAATACTATTTCATTATTATATGAATCAATACACCCAGAAGCACTCTTTGTATTACTACAATAAACAACATCATATTGATCACCAGGATTACCATATCCTGTACTTAAAGTGATGATTTTAGTCCATCTTTGTGGTGGATTACTTTCTTCCGCTTTTGGATTATTTTGTCTTGGATATTCTTCAACAACAGGTAATGAACTCTTACCCCATGAAGTATAATCAATTGGTTGAGAAACTTTAATACCTCTCCAATTATCATTAAATCCTTGTTGTGAATCATCACAATCTTTTTGTGAATTATTTAAACATGCTACTGCTTTTGCACTACTTAACGTATAATCTACTTTTACATCAAGTTCACTTATTTGAAGTGGTGGTAAAAATACAGTAAGTGTATTATTATTGATTTCATATCTATCGTCTTCTAATTCTATTTTAGAATTATTAACATACACATGCACATTTTTATTTTGGAGTTCTCCAGGTCCGTTTTTACCTAAATAAACACTTGTTTGAAATGCCAATGCATTATTCTTTGCTTTAACTTTATTAGTAATAAATTTTTTAACATTAACTTTTGTTTCAAGATTTTCATAAACTGAATAATCCATTAATGTTTGAAGTTCCATCTGTATAGGAATTGTTTTGTTCTCTTCAAAATATGATGCAGGGACTTTTATTACATTTTCCTTTTTATCATATTCACATCCATCAATAACTTCACCATTAATATTTGTTTTAGTAAATATGTAATCAGTTTCATTTTTTAAAAGTTCTGGATTAGTAAATTTATCAAGATCTACATATAAATAATCACCTTTTTTAGTTAAAGGAACAATAGAACTAGAAGTTGATAAAATGCCTATTGGGAACTCACTATAGGCAGGATCAAATGTCTTATCTATAGTAATATCTTTAGGGACCTCCGCTTTATCCATAACTAGATACATTACATGCATCGTATAGTCTGAATCATAGACTACTCTTCCTTTATTAAATTTCTTACTATCTAATGTATAAACTACTAATAAAATAGCAGTTATTATCATTATTATAGATAATGCTGGGATTATAGATTTAACAAAACTTCTTTTGTTTTTATTTGATTTATTATTCATAAATACCCTACCTTCCTATACTATTACACTATAATAAAAGTATAACATAAAAAAAGTACTTTTTAAAGTACTTTTTTGCTATTTATTTCATTTAAAAGTAGTTTTATAAAGTCATCTTTTGAGGCAGTAATTGTCTCTTCAGAACCATATCTTCTATAAGAGATATTTTCATTATCTTTTTCTTTATCTCCAAGGATTAAAGTAATAGGATATTTATGAATAAAAGATTCTCTTAATTTATAATTCATCTTTTCATCTCTTAAATCAACTTTACATCTTACACCATTATTTAATAATTCATTATATACTTCTTTAGCATATACTTCATGATATTCCATATTAACAGGAACTATATTTACTTGTACTGGAGAAAGCCATAAAGGAAGTATTCCTTTAGTTTGTTCTAAGTAATATGCAATAGTTCTATCAATTGAACCAAATACTGCTCTATGAAGAACTACTGGAGTCTTCTTAGAACCATCTTTATCAATATAAGTTAAATCAAATTTAGCTGGTAAACAAAAATCTATTTGACAAGTAGATAAACTAAATTCATTACCAACAGCAGGTTTAACTTGAACATCTAATTTTGGTCCATAGAAAGCAGCATCTCCTATTTTTTCTTCATATGGTACACCAATATCATCAAGTATCTTTCTTAAAGCATTTTCTGCTTTATCCCACATTTCATCATCTTGATGGAATTTGACTTTATCTTCTGGGTCTCTTAAAGCTAATTCAAATCTATAATCAGTAATATTCATTTCTTTATAAACTTCAAGTATTAAATCAACTACATCTTTAAATTCAGATTCAATTTGATCTGGAGTACAGAATATATGTGAATCATTTTGACAGAATGTTCTAACTCTTTCAATACCTTTTAATGAACCAGAAGTTTCATATCTACAATCTCTTGCTATTTCAGCAATTCTAAGTGGTAAATCTCTATAAGAATGTATATCATTTCCATAAATAACCATATGATGAGGACAGTTCATTGGTCTTAGAACATATTCTTCATCTTCTACTTGCATTATAGGAAACATTGCATCTTTATAGTGTTCTAAGTGACCAGAAGTTTTATATAGATTTACATTACCAAGTGGTGGAGTTTGAACATGCTTATATCCTCTTCTAATTTCTTTGTTTCTAATGTAATTTTCTAGTTCATTCCATAAAATAAACCCATTTGGTAAATACATTGGAAGTCCTCTACCTACTAAGTCACTCATCATAAAGATTTCCATATCTTTACCTATTTTTCTATGATCTCTTTCTTTAGCTTCTTCTAATTCTTTTAAATGTTCTTCTAAAGCTTCTGGAGTATCAAAACAAACTCCATATATTCTTTGAAGCATTTTATTATTAGAATCACCTTTCCAATAAGCACCACTAAATTTAAGAAGTTTAAAGTTCTTAAGTTCTTTAACTGAATCAACATGAGGTCCTCTACAAAGATCAGTAAAGTCTCCTTGTGTATAACAAGATATTACAGTATTATCTTCATCCATTCTAGAAATAAGATCAATCTTGTATGGATCATCTTTAAACTTTTCTAATGCTTCTTCTTTAGAGATCTCTTCTCTATAGATTCTTTTTCCATCTTTAGCTAATTTCTTCATTTCTTTAGAGATTGCTTCAATATCTTCATCAGTAATAACTTTATCTCCTAAATCAATATCATAATAGAATCCATCTTCAATAACAGGTCCTACCCAGAATTTAGCATTTGGATATAAATGTTTTACTGCTTGTGCCATTAAATGTGCACATGAATGGTTTAATTTACTTAAACGTTCATCTTCTTTAATATTAATCATAATTTCCTCCTTTTTAAACAAAAAAAGGATGGTATAAGGAGCCTATTTAGGCGGTACCATCCTTTGTTTACTTAATTAATATAACGGCTATGCCGGGATTTATTAATCCTCTTAGAAAGTAGTAACTTATATATATCATATTACCTTACACCAACCGGTAACTCTCTATAAATCAAATATATAAATCTCGTCTTTCTTCATCGATTTACAAAATTATTATAACTCTAATATATTTACTTGTAAATAGTTTTATAATTTATATTTATTTGCTAATTTTAATAAATGTGCAACTTTTTCTTTTGATTGTTCTATCATTCTTTCAGAATATCTTTGAGATAAACTTCTAACTACATCTGTAGCCATTGATATAGCGTATCCTAAAAGTATTTCTATTTCTTCTAGATTCATATCATCAAAATCAGTATCTAAAGATACTCCATCTTCTGTTTCTAAATAGAATGCTAATAACGGATTGTTTGATCCATTATAATAATTATATACAAACATTAATTTAATATATTCTACTAATTGTTTAAAGTTAAATGGAAGTATACGTATATCACCTTTATAATAGTTTACTATAGTTCCATCATTAAATAATATTTCTATATCAGGATTATTCTTATCAGTATGAGGTACTAATGATTTAATAGTTTCCTCTTTTATAACATCATAATTACATATAGTTCTTTCTTCTGATACTCCATTTTCATCATAACACATTTCATCATATTTAGAATGAACCATTCCTATTATAGGAGCTAACATTTTAGAACACTTAATAGTATTTATTTCATCTTTAGATAATCTATAATTACCTGGTAAAAAATAATTACCATTTTCTAATTCTATTATAGAAATAAAATTGTTATTCTCTTTAGTTAAACCTCTAATCCATTCATTATTACTAGATAATCTTTTAAATATTTCATCATCTTTATATACTAATAAATCAGAAAAATCGCCAAGAGTTATACCATCTATATATTCATTAACATTAGCTTGTTCTCCTCTTATAATTTCTACAAAGGTTTCTACTAAATAGGTATTAACAATACCATCACGTAATTCTTCTATAAGATGATCTTTTATTTCATCTGGCACTGTATTAAATTTATCTATTAAAAAAGCTTTTAGATATCTTACAAATACAGATTCATCTTTCCATTTTGCTTTTAAAGAATCAGAGTGCTCTATATGATATTCAATCATACTATCTGTTATTAATCTACTATTTAATAAATTATAAAATACTCTTAATTTATTCATAAATAACTCCTATAAATCATACTTTAGAACTAGACTATCCATCATATCTACTTTTTGTTTAGACATATCCTTCATCCTCTTAGAATATACTTGATCTAATCCATCTATTTCTTCAGATACTTCATCTACTATATCTTTTATTTGTCTTTTAAATAAATATAATTCTCTTAATTCTTCTAATCTTTCTTTTTCTTTTTCTGTTAACCATAATCTTTCTTCTAGATATGCCATTTCACTATTACGTTCTTCTAATATTTCTGGTTCATATTCTTCCATTAGAGAACTTTCATGTCTTTTTTTGACATATACTAGTTTTACTAAGTTAATAAAGTCCATCATTCTATAAGGTTTTATTTTAATATCCCCTTTGTAATAATCTACTATAGAACCATTACTTAATAATACTTGTACAGGAGGATTCTTTCTATATGTATGAGGTATTAGTTTTCTTATTGCTTCATCTTCTATAGCATCATAATTACATACAGTTTTATTAAATTCTCCTTGGTCTTCATCATATAATTCATGAACTCTTCTTATAAGAATATCTGTTATATATGTAACCTTTTTAATCTCTGAAATTTCACTTTCATCTAATCTATAATTATGTATTAAACTATATTTACCTTTTTCTATATCATCTATTGGATATATATGATTTCTCTTACATATTATTTTCTTAATTAATTCATCATTAGATATTAAATCTTCATCTAATACTGGATCATCTTTATATTGTTCTAATCCTCTTAAAAGACTTCTTCTTGGAGGATACATTAATGAACCACTATCAACAAATAGCATATTTATATTTCTAATAGCAATACATACATACTTTGAATCAATAAAACCGCATGATAAAAGAGATAATGTATCTTTTTGGCCTTTCTCAGATAATTTTAAGAAATCATCTACTATTAATGCTTTAACATATGAATGTAATTTACCAACATATAAATCATCATCATCTAATTCATCAACATATTCAGAACATTTTTTATATATAGCTTCATTAACTCTTTCTCTTTTTAATATATCAAGAAGCTTTTTTAAATGATTCATAAATATCCCCCTTAATAAAAATTAAAAATAATATACTATAAGATAATAAAAATGTCAAAAAAAAGATATATTATATATATCTTTATTTTCTTTTGTTTTCACTTATTAAAGTTAAGTCTTCAGTTAAATATTTAATTCTTTCTATTATTCTTTTAGCTTTTAATTTATCTACTTCATTTTTACTTTCTGATAAATGAACTTCTAATTCTTTTAAATCTAAATTTGATGTAAAAAATGTAGGTAAATTATTATCCATTCTATATTGAAGAATAGGACCTAATATTTCATCTCTAGACCAAGAAGTAATATTTTCTGCTCCTATATCATCTAATAGTAATAAATCTACTTTTCTAGCATAATCATATTCTTCATCAAAGTCTGTTTTAAATGATGATTTAAGTATTCTTAAGAACTCAGGATAATATATCATAGCAGCCTTATAACCATCTTTAACAAGTTCATTTAGCATTGCAGATACTATATATGATTTACCAGAACCAAAGTTACCACTTAAATATAAACCTTTAACTTTTTTACCTGATTTATAATCTTTTATAAAAGAAGTAACCCATTTAATAAGAGGTACTCTATTCTTATCATCAGTATATATATCTTTCATTTTAGCATTTCTAATATCTTTAGAAACTTCAAATCTATATCCATTTTTTATATATTCTGCATTTTCTAATTCTTCTTCTTTTTCTTTACATGCTACATATTTAAAATTAAGTACTCCATCTACTAAATAAGGAGTAAGTATAAATCCAGGTATTTCATTATTAGAAAATGATTTATCACTTTTATCTCCATAATTATCTAGTTCTTTAGCACATTGCATTAATTTAGATGTATATTTCATTAATTCTTTATCATCTAAATCTAAACTAGTTATTATTTTAATAAAATTAGGATCTTTTTTAGCTTTTAAATACTCTGCTTCTAGATTAATTTTACCAGTTTTTATATTCATCTTATTAATATCTTTCATTTTATACCTCTATGAAAAATCTTTTAATAGATTTTTAACTTCATCTTCTTCTTCTTTTGATATTTCTTCTTTAGTATTTTCTTTATCAAACCATTCAGGAAGAGTAACATCTTTCTTTTTATAAATAGTATCTTTAACTTTTTTATTTTTACTCTCTTTTGATGCCCTATTCATAGCGCCCTCAGCAGTCTCAATATTTAGTCTTTTCCATTGACCTGCTATTGTCTCTATAAAGTTTTTATTTAATTTATTATTATTTACTCTTAAAGCATAATCAATAAGTACATTTACTACTCCTGGTTTAAGTCCTACATCAACCATTAAGTCCACTATTAATTTTAAATCTCTAGATGTTGGTTTACTTCCATTATATTTTCCTTTTAAGAAATTATATGGAGATACAGTTTCAAATGTATATATCATTTTAGCTCTTTTACTATCTTTACCAACAGGACTTCTTAAATATTCAGGTTGATTTTGATATATAAGAGTTGGTAATTTTCCATTGTTTTGATATTGATAATAGTTTCTAGCATTCTTTCTTAATTCTACTTTATCAATCATTAATCTATCATTTAATGAATTAATTATTAGATCTTTTATTTCTAAAGTATCTAAGTTATATATATAAGATAAATTCTCTATAAGTTCTTTATTCTCTTTAGTAAATGTTTTTTCATTAATAGTTTCCTTAGGAAATGAAGTAATAAGCATATCATAATCAAAACTATAATTTAAACATATACCTACTTTAGAGATTTCTTTTATATCTACTATATTATTAACAAATGATGAAGATGGAACAGATGAGAATACATCATTAAATGATTTAGTTATATCTTCATATCCATTTAGATTTACTCTAGGAATTTTAAAATATAATACTAATCTTTCATATTCTTTTTTTCCTACATTATTATATAAAACAATGTTTAATATTGGATGAGCAAAGAATTCTGAAGCACTTAATGGTGAATATAATTCATATACATATGAATTAGAATCTTCTTTTTCTTTTACAAATGTTTTAAGTAAACCTATACCCTCTAATTTTTCTCTAGCAGATAAAATGTCTTCTAAAGAAATCTTATTATTTACCATTAAAGAATGATGAGTAAATTCATCACTCATAAATTCATTTTTATCTAGATTTAAACAAAGTGTATTATATAAATTAGTACTAATACTACCTATTATTGGTTGATAAAGCATAGTTAAGACTTTTCTATCAGAGTCATTTAAAATTGTTTTGTTAATTACTACATATGTATCTGCAGGTAAAAGACTTCTCATGTTTATCACCATCCTAAAAATTATTATACTTTATTTGAAAATAAAAATCTAGTTATATAACTAGATTTTATTAACAATTATTTTGCTATATATAATCCATATAAGTTATTATTATTCTTAATATTTCTTACAATTATAATAACGTTATTAGATTTTTCATTTTTAACAACTGATTTAATTTCAGCTTTCTTTATTTTCTTAATAGTTCTACCTTTTACATTAACAACTTTAACATATTTTTTAGCAGGATTATTAATATATAAAGAGTTTCTATAAGGAGCAATTGTTTCTCCAGAGATATCATTAATTCTTTCTTCAGATTTTAATCTATATTTTCTAACTCTTCCTGTAGTAGGATCAATAATATTAATCTTACCATTTAAGATATATACTATAGTTTCATCAGAATATATAAGTCTTGCATCAGAAGTCTTAATAGATACCATCTTTTTGCCTTTTATATTATATAGGTATGTAGTTTCAGAATCTGAGAATTTATAAATATAAGTACCACTTACATTAATTTTACTTCCAAGATAGTTATCAGAATTTAAAACTCTTTTTTCTTTTGTAGAATAAAGTATTAATGCTCTACTAGATGATACTTCACCAAATAGATTTTCTTCTCCTAGAGGAACTACAATATTTGATGAATTAACTAACTCTTTTCCTTTTTCATCATATAAAACATATTTACCTTTATAGTTTTCATTTTCAGATGAAGTAGAATATCTAATTACTTTATAACCACCAGTATACTCAGCATATTTTTGAGGTATTTTACTTTCATCATCTGATTTAAATAATTCTTTATTAGTAGCTAAATTATATACATATAATATAGTTTTATCACAATATCCTTTAGCACAAGTTGCTTGCATATAGATACCATTATCATTTGACTCTAAATTATATATAGAAGTAGATTTTTCATCTGATGAATAATTATATAATTTAGTATATTTACCACTATCTACATCATATACACCAAATGATGAATCTTTAATCTTATTAACAAATACATATCTTTGATCAGCTTTAATAACAGATGATACATATAAAGCATAGTCACTACCAACTTTTTCTTTAATGAATGTAATTCTTTCATTTAAAGTTTCATCTGATATTTTAGTTTGTTTACCAGATGGACTTAAACTATATTTAACATCAGAGTTATTAATTCTCTTAGTAATAATTAATTCTCCTTCTTTATCAGAAGAAACATATCCATTAAATGATTCACCCATTATTTTATTTGAATCAACATTATAGTAATAATATGCATTTGCTTTAGAATCAGAAAGTATTAAATATAATGTATCACCATCAGAAGAAGTAACCTCTTTAGCAACAACATATCCGCCAAGAATATTTTCTCCATTTTCATTAATTAATACATCATTACCTTTAAGATTTAACGCTATTATTTTACCATTATTATATTTATTAATATCAGTTACGCCATCATAAATTACTTTACCTTTTTTATTTAATATAAGATATTTATTATCTTTTTGATCAAATTCTGATATTAAATTTTCATTAATCTTATATAAAGTATTACCTGTAGAATATTTATTCTTACCCTTTGTATTAGCAATAATATATCCTTCAGTTTTACTAGTTAATTTATTTAGTTTTTTAAATAATACAAAATTCTTAGATACATCATAAACAGATAAAACATAATCTTTTTTAGCATTATATTTATCTTTAAATGATACTACTTCATTTCCTTTTGCATCATATACATAAACTTTTGACTTTCCTAGTTTATTACCTTTTTCAGCAACTATATAATCACATGTAGAAGTTAAACATTCAACATTGTAATATTTAGTAGCAGCTACTTTTTTAACTTTAGTTATAGTATCAACTTTAGTTCTAAATAAAAATAATAATAAAGCGATTACTACAATTATTCCAGCAGCTATTATAGTAACTAATTTTTTATTAATAACTAGTTTCTTTTTCTCTTTTTTAGTCTTAGTTTTTTGAACTTTTTCAGCTTTTACTTTTTCAGTTTTAACTTCTTTTATATCTGAATCAATAACTGTCTCTTTCTTTTTCATACCCTATCTCCTATTCTCATTTATCATTATAGCATTATTTATTTACTATTTCAATAAATTAATTTGTTTTTGAAAATCTTCATTATTAGTAATAAAACTTCCAGAAACAACCATATCTAAATACTTATTAACAATATTAATAGTTTTATCATTTATACCACCATCAGCAGATATAATATAATTATATCTATCTTTTAAATTATATAATTCTTCCATTTTATATGATGTATTATCTAAAAATGATTGACCTCCTTTTCCAGGAGTAACACTCATAACTAATACCATATCTATATATGGTAAATATTCAGTTATTTTATTAACATCTGTTTCTGGATTTAATGCTATACCTACTTTTATACCATATGATTTTATTAGTTTTATATACTTATATGGATCATTTACTGCTTCTATATGAAAAGTAATATATTCTGGATTTAATTTAGAATAGTCTTCTATTAAATCTAATGGTTCAGTGCACATTAAATGAATATCTAACTTTTTAGTATTATAATCATTAATATTTTTAAAGTCTTCTACAGGGAAACTATAATTTTCTGTATAAGTATTATTCTGTACATCAATATGAATATAATCTGCATCTGTTAGATTTATCTTTTTAATAACATTTTCTATATTATCTTTTTCTTTTAATATTGATACTGATACTTTCATCTTTCATTTTCCTTTTCATTTATAAAACTAATATAGTTCTCATATCTTGATATAATTATTTCTTTATTATCTACTGCTTCTTTAACTTTGCAACCCTCTTCTTTTATATGCATACAATCAGAATACTTACATTCATAATTATTGAACTCTACAAAACTATCTCTTATGTTTTCTTTAGTCATATCAGCAAAATCTAATTTTGAAAACCCTGGAGTATCTGCTACATAAGAATCACATAATTCGTAGAATTCTATATTTCTAGTAGTATGTTTTCCTCTATTTAATGCTTTAGATATTTCATCTGTTTTTAAATCTAAAGAACTATCTAATCTATTTAATAAAGAGGATTTACCTGCTCCTGATTGACCAGTTAATATAACAGTTTTACCTTTTATTATCTCTTTTATTTTATCTAATTCTTCATTAGTAACTACTTTATATCCTATTGATTCATAGTACTCTCTAAGAGAGGTAATATCTAAATCAGATAAATCTAATTTAGTAAAACATATAACAGGTTCTATATTATTATATTCAATTACTGTTAGTAATTTATCTAATAACTTAGATGAAAAATCTGGATTAACAATAGATGTAACTACCATAGCAATATCTATATTTGCTACAGGAGGTCTATTTAAACTGTTTTTTCTATCTAAAATTTCTTCTATTATATTGTCACTATTAACTAAACAAAAGTCTCCTGCTAAAGGAGTTATATTCTTATTACGGAATACTCCTCTAGCTTTACAGACTCTTTTTTCTTTATTATCAAATTCAACTGTATAATCATTACTAATTATCTTGATTATTCTGTTCATTTGAGTTTTCACTTTCTCCTTCAATTGGAACTAATTCAACTGGTTTTTTAGCTAATTCAACTGTAATTTTATCACCTTTATTAATCTTAGAACCTTCTGATATACTTTGTGAAAGAATAGTACCAGCAGCTTTTTCTTCAGTTTCTACTTCTTTAACAGTTAAATTAATATCATATTCATCACAGAATGCTTGTATTTTATCTATACTTGATTTATATTTACTATCCTCAACAAAGTTTGGATATGCTGTAATAATATTAGGAATATATAATTTTAAAATGTCTCCTGATATTATTTTTTCTCCTGCTGCAGGTTCTTGTGCAATTATAATATCTGCTTTATCTAAATAATCTGATTTGTTATCAACATCTTTCTTCTCTATAATTACATTTATACCTTCTTTATCTAGATCCCATTTAATCTTTTCAGCTTCCTCACCAGTATAGTCTTTTAATTCAATTCTATTACTTCCAAGAGACTTATAAAGTGTAATAACTGCACCCTTTTTAACAACAGATCCAGCTTTAGGATTTGTTTTAGTAACTTTTCCTGCTTCTACATCATCTGTATAATCCTCTTTAATAGTACCTGATATTTTTAATCCTTCATTCTTAAGAAGTGTTCTTGCTTCTTTAACTGATAATCCAGATACATCTGGAACCTCAATAGATGGATTTTTAAATACTGCTGGGAATATTATAAATACTGCAAGTAATGCAAATACTAATACAGAAACTAAAATTATTAAAAGTTTAGTAAATTTACTCATTCTTTTATCCTCGATTGATTCTTCTATTTCTTTAACTTCAATCTTTTTCCTTTCTTCCTTTTCTTCTTCTTTTTTCTTTATTTCTTCTTTTAGGTTATTTGTAATAACTGTTTTTTCATCATCATATTCATTTTCTGGATATTTAAATACAATTCTTTTTTCATCTTTTCTTTGTTCATCAAGACATGTTTTTAAATCATCATATAATTCTCTTACATTATTATATCTATTCTTTGGATTCTTAGCAGCAGCTTTAAGAATTATATTTTCTAAACTTTGTGGAACATCATCTCTAAGTTTTCTAATACTAGGCATTGGAGATTTAAGATGTTTCATAGCTATTTCTACAGCTGTTTCTCCTCTAAATGGCATAGTACCTGCAAGCATTTCATAAAGCATAATACCAAGTGAATAAATATCACTTTTAATAGTACTACCTCTACCTGATGCTTGTTCTGGAGGTAAATAATGAACTGATCCCATAACTGAATTAGTTTGTGTTAAATCAGATGCATTAACAGCCATTGCTATACCAAAGTCTGTTATTTTAACCATACCATCATCAAGTATCATTATATTTTGTGGTTTAATATCTCTATGAATAATATATGAATCATGTGCTGATGAAAGTCCATCAGTTAATTGACACATAATATCAATTGTCTCAGAAATAGATAATCTTTTTCTTTTTTTAATTATTTGTTTTAAAGTTTGTCCATTAATATATTCCATTACTATATAGAAGTTTCCATCGTCTTCTCCTACATCATATATTTGAACTATATTTGGATGATTTAATAAAGATGCACTTTGAGCTTCTCTTCTAAATCTTCTAACAAACTTTTCATCATCTGCTAGGTCTCCTCTTAAAACTTTAATCGCAACATCTCTACCTAAAATAGTGTCATAACCAAGGTACACATTGGCCATTCCACCTTCACCAATTAAAGCTTTAACTTCATATCTATCATTAATCTTTTGACCCTTTGCTATCACTATTTATCACTTCCCATCATTAAACATGCGACTGATATATTATCTAGCCCACCTCTTATATTACTCTTTCTTATTAATCTAATTACTTTTTCAGATAGACTAAGTTCTTTATTTGCAAGAACTCTTTCTATTTGAGCTTTTGTAAGCATAGAAGTTAGTCCATCAGATGAAAGTACTATTCCAGATACTTCTTCTTCTACTGAGAATATATCTACTTCTATTGGATTATTTGCTCCAAGTGCTCTCATAAGAATATTTTTCTTTGGATGATTAGCAGCTTGACTTTCAGTTAATTCACCATTATTAACAAGCATATTAACTAAAGTATGATCTTTAGTTATTTTAAATAGTTCATCTTTCTTAATTACAAATCCTGATGAATCTCCAATATTAGCAAATAATAAATAATCTTTAGTATAAATAGCCATAACTAAAGTAGAACCCATTCCTTTACTTTCAGGATGATTTTTAGTATATTCAAATATTTCTTCATTAATTTCATTTACATTAGTTCTAATCCATTCTACACATTCTTTTTTATCACCCATAGAATCTAATTTGTTAAAACTCTCTGTTAAATGATTAATTGCCATTGAAGAGGCTATTTCTCCTGCTTTATGACCACCCATGCCATCTGCAACAGCAAGTAAATATTCTTCTTTTTTATTTTTTAATATAGTAACACTATCTTCATTATGTTCTCTAACTTTTCCTGTATCAGTTAAAAAATAACTTTCCATTTATATCTCTCCTTCTATATTTTCAGCTCTAAGTTGTCCACATGCTGCAGATACATTAGATCCAAACTCTTTTCTTATTGTTGATGTTACATTATTCTTCTTTAGTATATCATAAAATGCACTAATTTGTGAATAATCTGAACGTTTAAATTCAATATTTTCTGTTTCATTATATGGTATTAAATTAACATATGCATTTAATCCTTTTACTAAACTAACAAGCTCTAAAGCACATTTAATAGAATCATTAACTCCTTTTAGCATAATATATTCAAAAGTAACTCTTCTATTAGTTTTAGAAATATAATCTTTTACTGCCTTCATTACTTCTTCTAATGGATAAGCATTATTAATTCTCATTATTTTACTTCTTAGTTCATTATTTGGAGCATGAAGTGATATAGCAAGATTAATATCTAAATTTTCATCTGCTAAAGCATATATTTTAGGAACTATTCCACAAGTTGAAACTGTTATATGTCTAACTCCAATTGCAAGTGCATATGGATCATTAATTATTCTTACAAAGTCTATAACATTATCATAGTTATCAAATGGTTCTCCAATACCCATAATAACAACATGACTAATTCTTTCTCCTAGATCTTCCTCTACTTTAATAACTTGAAGTAGCATCTCAGATACTGCTAAATCTCTAATTTTTTTAAGTCTTCCACTTTGACAAAATGCGCATCCCATATTACAACCAATTTGAGATGATATACAAATACTATTACCATAATCATGTTTCATTAAAACTGCTTCTATTCTATGATTATCATTTAATTCAAATAAATATTTATTAGTTAATTCATCTTCTTGTTTAATAACTAATTTAATATCATCAAAGAAATAATCTTCTTTTAGTTTTTCTATTAAATCTTTTTTTAAATTAGTCATTTCATCAAATGACTTAACCTTAGATCTATAAAGCCATTCATATACTTGAGTAGCCCTATATTTTTTATCATTAATAGACTCAAAATATTCTTCTAATTTCTTCTTAGTCATATTATATATACTTTGCATTTTATCACTTCTTTTCCACTATAAATTATACCATTTATATTAATATAATTAAAGGATTACACTATATTTACGAACATTTTCCCATGTGTTTACATTTTACCTTTACATGTGATAAAATACTTATCAAGGAGAAATACTATGACTAAAGTTGGAATAATATGTGAATATAATCCATTTCATAATGGACATAAATATCATATAGATAAAATTAAAGAAATGTTTCCGGATTCTATTATTATTTTAGCTATGTCCCCTTCTTTTACTCAAAGAGGAGATGTTTCCATAATTAATAAATGGGATAAAACTAGAATAGCTTTAGAAAACAATATAGATTTAGTAGTAGAAATACCTACTAAATATGTTATTCAGTCTGCTGATACTTTTTCTAAAGCAGTAGATATACTTAATTATCTAGATGTAGATTATTTAGTATTTGGATCTGAATCTGATGATATAAATAAATTAAAGTATATTAGTAAAATACAATCAGAATCTAAATATAATAATGAAGTTAAGAAATTAATGGATAATGGTATTAGTTATAAAAATGCCTTACATAAAGCATTAAAAATATATAATATAGAAGATATAGAATCCAATGATATACTTGGTATTTCATATATAAAAGAAATCAATAATATTAAATCTAGAATGATACCATTAACTATAAAAAGAACTAATGATTATAATTCTAATAATTTAGATAGTGATATTATAAGTGCTAATGCTATTAGAAATAATATTAATAATATAGATATTAAGAAATATGTTCCAAAAAATGCTATAGTTGATTACTATACTCCAGATTATTTTAATTTATTAAAATATAAAATAATATCTGATAATGAATTATATAAATATAACTTAGTAGATGAAGGTATAGAAAATAGATTAAAAAAGTGTATTACAGAATGTAATACATTAGAAGAATTAATAGATAAAGTTAAAACTAAAAGATATACAGTTAATAAATTAAAAAGAATGTTTATATCTATACTTTTATCATTTAAAAAAGAAGATAATGATAAAGACATTAAATATATAAGAGTACTAGGATTTAATAATAATGGACAAAAGTATTTAAATAGTATTAAAAAGAGTATAAAAATACCTATATATACTAAATTTAATAAAGATTTAGAGTATGAATATAATGTTTCTAAAATATATTCATTGATAGTTAATGATTCTGAATTAATAAAAAAAGAGTTAACAAATCTTATAAGATTATAACTCTTTTTTATTACCATTTAACGCTTAATCCAAGTTTATTAATACAATTTTGAATAAATACTCTATTCTTTTTAGCTAGTTTTCTATTATAGAAGAATTTATATACTTTAGATCTAATAAATTCTATTACAGGAAGTACTAATACCATACCAATAGATATTATGAATGCTAATAATACATGTTTAAGAGTATAAGATTTTAGATTGAAACCAATATTTTTATATATTATTGCTCTAGCAAGTAAATTATCTGTCATTAGATAAACACCTAAAATATATTTAGCGTAAAGGTTTATAATTCTACTCTTAAATTCTAACTGACTAAAGATTATAAAGTATGCAATAGTACAAATTATTACAAATGGATTAAAGTATTCAAAGAAACCCATTTTCATTAAATAAGAATAATTTCTTAAAATCTCATGAGATGAGTTTAAATGACTAATTCCTAAATAGTGAATACCTACATTAATTAATACAAAAACAATATATACAAGAAAAGCTAATAATATAATCTTTTTCTTAGAATGCTTTTTTCTATCTATAGGATACTTATGTAAATAAGAACCTATAAAATATAAAGTAATAAATGAAAAAACTGAATAACCTCTATTTATACTTATAAATCTATCTAAAGTTATATAACAAAATAATGTAACAATCAGCATGGCTACTATGATAGATTTGTGTTTTGATTTATCTATATTTTTTATAACAATATTTAATACAGGTGTAAATAGATAAAAAACCATATAAACAACTATAAACCAACAATTTTCTATTCTAGGTATAAATGATAAATTTTCTAATAAATATGCTTTTGAAAAAGTCATTGAAAAGCCAAATATTGCTATTAAAATCCAGATAAATTTATAAAACCATAAAGTATTACTTAGTCTAACTATTTTAGATAGTTTAAACCTCTTGTCATAGTTAAAATAACCTGATAATAATACAAATGAATTTACATGTACTGCTATTAAGGCAGTTATAATAACAACTATAAAATGATCTACGCCTGTAGTTCTATCAAATATTTTGCCATGTAAAAAGAAATGCCATAAAGCAATAAATACCATTGAAATAATTCTCATTAATTCAAAATTTGATTGTCTGATATCTTTTTCTTTCATTTTACCCTCCTGATTATATCACTAGTCTAAAACATTAACATCTTTAATGTTTTCTTCATAACTATCTTTTACTTTATTTTTAAATTCTTTAAAGTATTTACCCCATAGTTTAAATGGAACTAGTAAATGATGTTTTTTCCATAAATAAGATATACCTCTACCTAGAATTGGAAAGAATACTTTAAAGAATACATATATATTACCTACTAAAATTTCAACTTTAAGGCCTATTCTATTAAATACACTCATTTTACTTGAAAAAATTAATAGTCTTCTATTTCCATCAACTACATATGCTTTTATATATTTCATATCAGTACTTAAAGGTGCTGATATACCAAATCCATTTTCTTCGCCTGTATCATATAAAAGAAATGGAATTTCATCTCCATCAGCCATTACAATAAATGTTGCATCCTTTTTAAGGCATATTCCTTCTATAACTAAACCTGGATTTTTAATACCAATAATAGATTGTTTACTTATACCAATAAAGTCATATATTTGCATAATAAACCTCCATATTTTCTATCTAACAAATTAATTATAACAAAAAAAGAGTTTAAATAAAACTCTATTTCATATATTTTAATAATTCTGCTGTTACTACTTTATATCCTTCTTCATTTGGATGAAGACCATCATCAGTATATTTTAAATCGTATTTACCATCTTCATCTACTAAAAGTGAATATAAATCTATATACTTATAATCTTTTTCCACAGCATATTTCTTTAATATCTTATTAGTATCATTTATTCTACTAACTACATAATCCGCATCATGAGCATGATCATGTTCTTCTTTCCATTTAGCAGAATAAGGGAATATAGACTCTATATAAATCTCTGTATATGGATTTCTTTCTTCTATTTTTTCACAGATCTTTTTAATATCATTTGCAACATCTTCTGCAGAAGAATCTCCCCATACAAAATTATTTATACCTAGCATTATAAATACCTTTGATGGATTATATTGATATACTCTTTTTTCTAAATCATTTAATACATCTTCAGTATAATTACCATTTATTCCACTTTGTACATGATAATGTTTTTCAAAGTATTTATCTAAATCATAACCTTCAGTAATAGAGTCTCCTAAGAAAACAATATTTTCACTCATTACTTTCTTTTCTTCTATAACATTCTCTTTAACTACTATTCTTCCAAAAGTAATTCTACCTTTTTGTACAAACATTAATGTCATCAATACAATTATGCCTATTAATAAAGCAAATACTATAAATAATACTATTTGATCTAATTTTTTCATTTTTTCAACCACCTTGCTAACATATATATAATATCATAAATATGTATAAAAATAATTGGTTTTTAAAAAGTTTACACTAATAATTAAAAATATTTACATCTACTCTTCCATTTACACCTGGTATACTTCCTTTAGAAGAATATTGCCATCCTATATAATCAGAATCATATTGACATTTATTATAATATTGAGCTACCCATATAGGTTTATTTCTAATAGATAAATCATTTAAAGATCCTTTAGTAAGCATATATAAGTTACCATATACGCCTGTTTTTATGCCTTTATTTTCAAGATTATTACTAAATGCATTAATTACCTTAGTATATAAGTTTTTAGTATAATTTACACCGTTATAATTCCTTATTTCAGCATCATAGAATACTGGATAATATAGTTTAACATTATATTTTTGAATCATATCATAAACAAAGTTTGCTTCAATATTAGCAGCATATTCATTTTGAGCATATCCATAAATATATATTCCATATGGAATACCTAATCTATTTAATTCAGATATATTTCTTTCAAACTTTTTATCTAGTCCACATTTAGAATTAATACTTGTTCCATAGCCTACTCTTACTATAACAGCATCTACTACATTACTTTCTTTTAATTTATCAAAATCTATATCGCCTTGCCATGATGATATATCTATTACACTTTTAACTGAGGACCTAATTAAATGTCCATCAATAAAATCAAAATAATATCTTATTCCATCTACTAAATGAAGACCTCTATTATTATCATAATATACTTTGTTATCTATTACTTTAAATTCATTTCTTAGTTTATAATTATCATCAAAATACATATTATTTATAATACCTTTTTGTCTTTCATTATTAACATAATAATATGTTCCATCTTCTTCCTCTAATAAACCTTCTTTTGGAATTTCTTCTATTTCTTCTTTTTCTTCTAATATTTCCTCTTCTATTTCTTCTTGCTCTTCACATATATATACAGTTTCATATTTAATAATTATTTCATCTTTTAGAAGTTCTTCTACATTAGAGTTATTTTTATCTATTAGATATACTAGTTTTTCTGTTTCTTCTACTACCTTTGGTTTTTTAATAATTACTTCTTTTTCTTCTTTTCCATTTTCAAATATAGAATAATAAATAATAAACCCAATAATAAAAGAAAATATAATAAAATTAATTATTTTTTTTATAATCAATCCCCCCTTAAATATTATATTTTCTTTTATAAATGATTATTCCATTAAAAAAAATCATTCTTATGAATGATTTTAATAATCTTCTTCCATATCAAATGTTCTTTTGTTCTTTTTACCCTTTTTTCCTTTTCCTTGTTCTAATTTTTTTGTTTTTTCTTTCTTTTCAGTAAATTTAATACTTAGTAGATTTCCTTTTTTAGCAAATGGTGGGGTTACACTTTCAATTTTATGTTGTTTCATTAATGGTTTCCAAATCCAATCTATTATTCTAGTATTTCCTTCTTTATCTTTTATAGTTTTAGGTTCTTCATTTAATTCTTCTTGGAATAATTCTAATGAATCTCTATTATTTCTATTTACTAGTGTTTCTCTTACTTCTTCAGGCATATAACATTTTATACTACTAAGTTGTTCCTTAGTAAATTTTAAACCACGAGGATCAAAGTTAATTCTATAGTCTGGGTTTTCAATATAGTCTAATTTTGAATCATACATACCTGATATTAAGCATGGAACAATTACTGGGAATATATCCATTACCCCTTCTTCAGGATTTGTCATTGCTCTTTCAAATAATATTGGATATGGTGAAATTCTCTTATCATCAGATTCTTTAACCTCTAAATATTTTTCTGGAATAGTAATAAAATAAGCTACTTCTCCATTTTTTAATCCTAAAAGAAAATCATCATTGTTTCCGTCTGTTATTCTTACAAAAGATTTATTTAAATCTAATGATGTATTAAAAAAACAAATTCCATTTTCAAATACTTCTTCATAATTATTATTTTTTGTTTTATATGCATATATAACTGTTCTCATTATAATCTCCTTGTTACTTCAATAAATTATTAAATATTTTTTTATACTTGTTCATTATAGAATCAAGATTATACTCTTCCTTTATTCTTTCTTTTGCTTTGTTACCATACTCTTCATATTCTCTTGTTTTAAAGTTATCTACTTTATCTAAAATATCTCTTAACATAAATGCTTCATCAGTAAAATATATACAAGAGTCTTTTCCAACCTCTTTATTATATTCATTTTCATAAACTATATTAATATCTGTTGTTGATAAGTTCTCTATTAAAGATGGATTAATACCTCCCTCTTTATGTCCATAAATATTTGCTTTAGCATATACTCTTAGTCTAGTAATAATATCTTTATCATAAATAGGTCCTACAAATTTAATTCTTTTATCTTTATCAAAATTTGTAGTTTTTAATAATCTATCATAGTATTTATTCTTTTCTATATCAGATACAATTACTAAATCTTTTTTAGTATCACTAAGCATAAATTCTTTAATTATTAATTCAATATTATTCTTAGGGACAAATCTTACAATAACTAAATAGTATTCTCTTTTTCTAATATTCTTTTTTTCCATGAATATTCTTGTTTTTTTATCAATATCTTTTACTTCATTTAGTCTAGATCCCATAGGAATATATTTAGTTTGAACATCATAGTTTTCTTTAATATAGTTTTCTACCATTTTACTATCACAAACTACTAAATTAGATGCATTAATCATTTTCTTTTCAGATATTTTTGATAGTTTTCTAATAATCCATGGTTTAGATTCAATCTTCCAATCAATACTACCAGGATTAGTAATAATCTTAACACCCATTTTAGATAATCTCTTTTTAATAAATGGAATAATTAATCCACCCCTGCAACCAAGCATATATATGATTACATTCTTCATTCTTTCTTTTCTAATAAGTTTAGTGTAATAAAGAAGTGCCTTAATAACAAAACTAAACATGGTAAAATAACCATGTTTAGGTATAAATACTTGTTTGCATATTACACCATTTCTTATTTCTATATTACTATTCATTTTAAATGATAATTCTGGAACAAAGAATCTAATATCATCATCTTTATAATTATTAATTAAATTGGAAACAAATGTCTCCCATCCACCATAATTACATTCATATCCTTTTGAACCAATTATAATAATATTTTTCATTTATTCCTCCGTCATTAAAAGAATATAGATATATATTCTATCAAAAATATAGAAATAAATATAGTGTTTTATTCAAAAACTTTTAAAATAATGTCTTTTGTACTATTTTTATCATATTCTTTAGCAGTCTCTATAGCTTTAGAAATGATTTTATTCAATTTTTCATTATTTAGATTTGTATATTCTATAAATCTATTTTTTAAATCTATTGGATCTTTACTTTTAAAAGTAAATCCATTTTTATTATTCTTAATATAACTGCTAGGTCCATAGTTATCGGATGCTATTACAAAACAACCACATGACATAGCTTCAAGTCCAACAAGCCCAAGACTTTCACTTCTTCTATAAGTTGGAAAAATAAATACATCTAAGGAATTATAGAAGTCCACCAATTCTTTTAATTCAAGCATACTTCTAACTTCTACATATTTTTCTAAGGATAAATCTTTAATTAAACTATTTAGTTTATTTTCTTCTGAACCTGTACCTACAATTAAAAATCTATAATTACCTATTTTTTTATCTTTTTCTAATTCTTTTATAAATCTAAGATAAATATCATATCCTTTATTTGCTTCTATTCTAGATGCAAATCCTACATATTTATATTTACTATTAAGATTTAATCTTTCAAGTGCTTCTTTTTTATCAGCATCTTTAAAAATATCAGTGTCTACTCCACCAGATGGATATATAACTATTTTTGATTCATCATAATAATAATTATCTCTTATAATATTTTTAAAATATTCAGATGGAACAATAACTTTATCAGCAAAACTTATATATCTTCTAGTTTTTCTAATATATTCTAAATCTTTTTCTCTATCATCAATAATATCATTTGTGTGAGCATTCATAATAAGTTTTGTATTCTTTGATGTTAACTTAATTAAAACTGCACCAAACGAAGTTCTTGCTATATTATGAACATAAATATAATCATAATTATTAAATATACCCTTAAGAATTACTCTAGTATGTAAATATATATAAGATAATAATTTCTTTAATATTTTTTCTTCTTTATGAACTACTATTAAAGAAACATCATACTTTGTATCTAATATTTCTTTAACATTCTTAATATATACTCCATAATACTCATATTTTTTTGATGGATATAAATTAGATACTAGGAGTATTTTTTTTTTTCGATTTTAATTGAATTAGCAGACACTAAATAAAGAACTGCTATAAATAATGATACTGATGGATATAATAATGTTCTTCCAGCAAATACCGCTATTGCTAAAAACATTACATATGAATAATAATGTTCTTTTTTTAACTCAGTTCTAAAATTAACATAAGTAAACATTATTATAAATATAGCACTACCAAAAATACCTGTAGTAACTAATATATCAAAAGGATCTATTTTAGTTAAAGTTTCTACACCATTCCAACCAAGGCCATACATAATTGTGTCATATCCACCTTTTATGAAATCCTTCATAATATCTGCAAATTGTGAAAGACCACCAGAGAATATTAATTGATCTATTGTATTAAATCTATAAACATCTCTTAATGAATGGATATTTAAAGATGTTATAGTATCTTTCATTATTCCGTAGAAAGGAGTAAATCTAACTATTATTCCAAATACTACTAGGAATCCAATAAACGAAAGAATAATAGTAAATCTTCTTTTAAAATTATTATAAATAAATTCTAGTTTGTATCTCATAACATATACTCCAAAGAATACAACTAAGAATCCAGTAACTAATAATCTAGTACCAATTAAATATGTTATTAACCCCAATAGTAAATAAAATACTACCTTTAATATATAATTCTTTGATTCCATTACATAATTTAATGTTACAGGTAATAATCCTACTAATATAGCACTAATAATAGGAATATATTGAGTGTCTAACTTTAATATATGCATTATAACAAAAGTAATAATATAAACTATATATACTTTTAATATAAATTTATCATCTATTTTAGAATTAGTATATTTAGAAAAGAATAACATCATTATAGGTAAATAGAATATCTTTAAAAGATTAACTATTTCATAATATATATTTACTTTTCTTAATAAATAAGAACCAAGTGCTAATATAAAATATATTAAAAAGAATAATAATATTTTTCTATTATCTTGTTTTCTAATTAAATATATAAATATTATTAACAAGAATAATCCCCTAATAATTAGACTTATTGATATTGGAAATTTAATATATTCTTTTTGAACATATGCAAAGAAATCTAATATAGGACTAATTATTAAAAATATCATTATAAATTTATCAAATAATTTGTTTTTATCCATAGTAATACCTCCTAACAATATTATAACATGTATTATTTTATTTAAATAAAAAAGTTTTGCTTTTTAGCAAAACTTATTGTGCAGCATTTTCACCTTCAGTAGTAGTATTTTCTTCTGGATGAAGTGATTCACCAGCTAATACTTTTCTGATAGCTTCTTTAGCTTCATTTATAGACTTTTGATTTGGATAAACAACTGATAATTCTGTAGATCCTGAAGAATATGTTGTTGTTCTTCCAGTACCACCAACTACATTTTGTGATTCAAATGTCCAAGGTGACATATCATTTAATTGGAACTTAATTAACTTTTTAATATCTTCTGGAGACATATCAGTTTCAAAAGTACCTGCTACGGCATTTAAGAATTTATCATAATGAGCAACCATATAAGTACTTGATGATAACTTATTAAATAACGCTTGTAATACTTTTTGTTGGTTCTTATTTCTTTGCATATCACCATCATAATAATGATATCTTTCTCTAGCAAATGCTAATGCACATTCACCTGTTAAATAGTTTTCACCTGGTTCTATCCAGCATTTTCTATTTGTCCAACAAGAAAATCTCTTTGTTATATATGGTTCTTCTTGAACAACTACACCACCAACAGCATCAACTAAGTTAACAACTGCTCTAAAGTTTACTCTTGCATAATAATCTGCATGGATGTCTAATACATCTTCACTTGTTGCTTTTGATAATTCTAGGCCACCTAAAGATCCAGCATGAGTTAATTTATCTTTCCTACCATTATATCCATGAAGTGGAACATAAGAATCTCTTGGAATACTAACAAGTAATATTGTTTTAGTATTAGGATTAACAACTATAAACATATTAACGTCACTAAGACTCTTTTTAACTAATGTTTCAGTTCTAGTATCTATACCACTTAAATAAATAATAAATGGCGTATTTGTTAAATCAATTTCTTTTTCTTTTTCTTCTTGTACTCTTGGTACTATTATTCTTATAGTATCAACTATTTTTATATGATTTATATATCCCTCATCATATGTTGAAATTGAATCATATAATCCAGAACTTAATAGAATTAAAGTATCTGGTTCAGCTAAAACTCCAAGTGAATCTGATAAAGAATCAACTTTTGATATTTTAGCAGTTGTTTTCTTTTTCAATTCTGTTTTAATTTCAGCATAGTAATCTGTATCAACATTATAATATATTGTTTTACCCTTAATATCTTTAATAGTATTAAATGATGAATCTTTATTTGTAAGAATATAATATTCATCATATGTATAATTCTTCTTAAAGTTTTCTTCTATAAAGGCAACCGTTTTATTTAAATACCAATATCCAACTCCACATCCAATAATGAATAAAAGAGCTAATACATTAAATAGTTTTAATATTATTCCAGATTTTTTCTTGTTAATACATAATAATGTATAAATAATTTCAAAACCTACTAATGATAATGCAGCAATTCTATAGTATTTCATTGGAATAATATTTATATGATATGAATACCACAAGAATAATGTAACTGCTACAATGGATAGTACGTTTATAATTCTACTAACAATCTTTTTGCTAGTTTTATTCTTATTCTTAGTCTTTTTAGATTTTGTTTTTTTCTTCTTCTTTTCCATTTTATTCTCCTCTATTCTATTGTTGTAAGTTTATCAGTTATTTGAACTTCTATATAAGTTCTTCCGTCTGATACTTCTATTTCATCACCATCAGTGTATGTAAATTTTGTTTTAGCTTTTCTATTTTCTTTACTCCATTTAATTGGAATAGCATAACCATTAGTAATGTAATATCCATCACCAGAACCAGATGTATGTAAATTCCAATAATAACCATCATCTGTTCTATTATATGTTATTTTTTGAACAATTAAATTCTTAGCAGTAAATTCTTCTCCAGTATAATAATCTGTAGTTCTTCTATCATTTACTATTCTAGTATACATACCTGTTTCAGAATTATACTCAAATACATTTGTAACAGATCCATATGGAATTGTAACTTTATTTGCTACCTTTGCATCTGATCTATTGCTTAAATCAACGTCCACAACATTATAATTTAAAAGTACTGTATCATCACTTTCCATAGAATATCCTTTTCTATCTTTAGCGTAATCAATTACTTTTTGTGTTTGTAAATAAACAGTATGTTCAGAATCTAAATGTGCAGGATTGTCTCTCCACATTCCACCTTCACCTACTATACCTTGAACATAATCAATTAATTTCTTGTTTTGCATATCATCTTGAGCATAATGACTCCATCCAAAAGCAACAAATATTGCATCTGATTCATATGAATAATCAAGCATATTATGTCTAGCACTTCTAATAGTACCTACTTTAGTATCTTCAACATCTTTAAAGAATGCAATTAATCTTGCTGTATATCCTTCTGTTGGAATTTCATATAATAAATATGCTTTATTTAAACCTGTTTGTACTTTTACTGCAACAGGAGTATTATTAATTGATATTGCTAAAGGTCTAGTTTTAGAATCAACATCAATTATATCAACTTTTGCTTCAATTTTAGCTTCTAATTTTTTACCCTTTTTTATTGGTGCTTTATCACTTAAAACAAATTTATAAATACCAAATGCACCTAATCCAATCACAAGTAGTAGTATTAACATCAAAGTAAAAATTTTTCTCTTATTAATTTTTCTCTTTTTCATTTAACACCAACTTTCCTATTTTTCATTATAGCATAAAAAGTAAAAAACTAAAAGTTTTAACTTTTAGTTTGGCGAATATTTAACACTTATCTTTTTTCTTATTATTCATAAGATTTGTAATTATAACTCCTAATAAAACAGATAATATGAATATATATAGTGCAAGGTAACGTGGATGCATAGTATATCCTGTTGCATGAACAATATAATATATAAGTTCTGAATGAATAAAATACATTACCATAGTAGAAGATCCAATCATTACTAATAGTTTTATTCCAAATAATTTACTAATATAACCTTTTTCATATATAAATATACTAAATATTAGAACTAAAGGTACTACCCATTTACTTCCCCAATATGTTAACCATGTATTTAATGGAACATATTTTACAAAAACACAAATTAGTATTAAAGAAAATAATTCGGCAAAAGTAAACACAATTTTATCATATTTAAAATTAATCTTTATTTTACTTATTATACATCCAGATAATATTCCAATTGTATATTCTAATGCTCTTGATGGAGGAAATACATTAATCCAAAATTCAGAATTCAATCCTTTAATTTGAATATAATGAGTTAATAATAATAGTGCAGAATAAATTATAACTATAAATACTGCAAATATAATTGCTGAATACTTTTTCTTATTAATCTTTCCTATAACATATAAAATTGGAACAGTAATAATTGTTAAGAATAAATAAGTACTTAAAAACCATGAAACTCCATTAAATGAGAAATAATAATTACTATCATTAACCCAAGTTTGAATTAAAAATAAATTCATTAAAAATATTTTTATATATTCTATTTGATGAAAAATAAACTCATTAAACGGTGGATACATACCTATTGCGATTAACAAAGTTATTATATGTAGTGGATATAGTTTTTTTATTCTTTTATATACAAAATCAATTATATTTTTTATGGTTATCTTATCATATTTACTATTATACATATATCCATTTAAGAAACCACTTAGAATTATAAAACCTGTAACAGCAAGTCCTGATTGAGCTAACCATTCCATTTTAACAAGACCAATAGTATGCCTTAAAAAGATTAATATAAATAAAAGAAAACGTATTGTATATAATGATTTAATTATTCTCTTTTCTTGTACCATATTATTCACCTATTATACTTTTACATAATATTTTATTATAGTTTTTCAATACAATCAAAAGCTGATTTAATAACATCATCCATATCATAATACTTATATTCAGCAAGTCTACCACCAAATATAGTATTTTCTTCTTTAGCAGCTAATTCTCTATACTTTTCTGCTAAAGCATTATTCTTATCATCATTAATTGTATAATACTTTTCCATTCCTTCTTCATAGTCAGATGGATATTCAAATGTTACTACAGTTTTTGGACTAGTAGTATCAAATTCAAAATGTTTATGTTCAATTACTCTTGTATAATCGACTTCATGACCAGTATAATTTACTACTGCGTTTCCTTGATAATTAACTTCATCAAGTATTTTAGTATCAAACTTAAGTGATCTATATTCTAATTTTCCAAGTGAATAATCAAAGAATTCATCTAGAGGTCCAGTATAAATAACTTTATCTGCTAATGAAGTAAGTTCTTCTCTATTATCAAAGAAATTGGTATTAAGTCTTACTTCTACTCCTTCTAGCATTTTTTCTACTAAAAGAGTATATCCTCCCATTGGAATACCTTGATATCTATCATTAAAGTAATTGTTATCATATATTAATCTAACAGGTAATCTCTTAATAATAAATGCAGGAAGATCTTTACAATCTCTATTCCATTGCTTTTCTGTATATCCCTTAATTAATTTTTCATAAATAGATCTACCTACTAATGAAATAGCTTGTTCTTCAAGATTCTTTGGTTCTCCAGTTATTTCTTTCTTTTCTTCATTAATATGTCTCATTGCATCTTCTGGAGTAAATACATCATCCCATATTTTAGAGAATGTATTCATATTAAATGGCATGTTATATACTTCATTACCAATTCTTGCTATTGGTGAATTAGTATATCTATTAAATTCAACAAATGAATTAACGTAATCCCAAACATCTTTATAATCTGTATGGAATATATGAGCACCATATTTATGAACATTAATGCCTTCTACTTTTTCAGTATAAACATTACCAGCAATATGATCTCTACGATCAATTACTAAAACCTTTTTACCCTTTTTAGTAAGAAGATTTGCGCATGTAGCACCAAATAATCCTGCTCCAACAATTAAATAATCATATTTCATAAATTACCTCCTATTTCACTTTATGAATATTAAATACTTCTTTATTATTTTCAAAATATTCTTTCATAGGTCCATTTTGAGTACCAAATGATAAATGACCAACAGCTGTATTCTTAGAAACAATCATAGCATATGATTTTTTTATAGCAAGTGAGCAAATATTTTCTTCATCTAATCCAAGGCCAGAACCTTTTGATACATCAAACATTCCCATTTCTTCCCATAATTCTCTTTTATAAAGAATTGCTCCAATACTAAATCTTATTGGACAAACAACATATTCAAATTTATCTTTTGAAAGTGTATTACTTATTTCATCAATATTTGGTAAATAATCTTCATAACCCCACATAAATTTAGCTACATCAGGATTATTTTCTATCATTCTATCTGCTCCTGCTGCATATAATGGTTTTTCAAACATCTTTTCATATGTTTTTTCAAGATTAAATCTTTTTAAAATAAGCATATGGCCAAACCCATTTATTGGAATAGTTGGAGCAACAAAACCAACTTTATATTCTCCATTTTCTTCACATTCTTTATATGTTTTATAAAGCATATCAAAATAATTCTTTGTAACAAATACATCTTCATCTAATTTATAGATATATTCTGCTTTATCAAATACTTTATTTGCAACATTTTGAATTAATGAAACATTATTAATAGATGTAGATAAATATGACCAATCATTATCTTTTGCAATTTTAGATAATAAATCACTATATTTTCCACTAGATAAAATACATACTTCTACATCTTTTGGAATAAATTCTTTTATTCTTCCAAATACTTGATCATATACAAAATCTTTATATCCTGCTAGGATAAAACAAACCTTTTTATAATCTTTTTTTCTATCTTCAAATACATATTTTTTTGATATTTTCTTTTTATCCTTTACTTGATATTTTACCTTTTCATATAAACCTATCTTTTTTAAAATTTTTTTAATTGTTTCTTTCATTGTTTTCTCACTTTCCTTAATATTTTATTAATCACTTCAAATACAAAACTATCTCTAATAATTATTAAATAGAATCCATATATTATTACTCCAGTAGATACTATAATAATCAAATTAGTCATATTTGTATAATGAATATATCTATTAACTGATATACAGCCTATATACATGATTCCACTACCAACAACATAAGCTAAATTATCTAATATAATTCTTTTATAATTTAAGAATTTCCATGTTAATATTATCTGTACAAATGCTACGGAGAATTCGGCAGCAATAGTACCAATTGCAGCTCCTACTGCCCCATATTTTGGAATCATAATAATGTTTATTATAAAATTAATAATAGATCCAATAATAACTGATGCAGTGTATTCTTTTTGATGTTTAGTTGCAAGAAAATATTGATATCCTATTATTCCACTTACACCAATAAATAATATTATTGGACACAACATTTTCATAACTATTGATACTCTATCATACCCTTCTCCAAAGAATACTGGAACAAAATAATCAGAACAAGCAACTATACCCATAATAATTGGAAATGATAATAAAGATGTAAATCTAAATGATTTATAAATATATTTCTTTATTCCTTCATTGTCACCAGCAGCAAACTTACTAGCTAATCTAGGAAGCATTACAATACCAAGAGATGAAACAATAGTAAGCAATAATTTTACTATTTTTTCTGCTTGAGTATAATACCCAACCTCAGTCTTATCATGAATAATCTTACCAATCATAGTTCTATCAAGTACTGTATATACTTGAATAGCAGCCTGTGGAACAAACATAATAAACGTTGGAATAAAATGGTTAAATATTTTTAATTCTTTTAAATTTAATTTATCTAAATACTTAGGTAAGCTTATCCAAAGAGATAAATTACCAACAAGAATTGATAAAACATATATAATAAAATATAAATTTAAATCACTTTTTTCTTTAACTAATACAAATATTAAAATAATACTTATTATCTTAACTATAAAATTTCTAATAGATGTCTTTTTAAAATCTTCAAGTCCTTGAAAAAACCAACTAACATCTATTCCATTTGCAAATAATTCAAGCATCAATATTTTATAAAATAATGTATATCCACCACTTCCCTTAGCAAAAGTAATATAAAATACTCCCATTGCTAAAGCCATAACAATTAATTTTAATAAAAGAATTTCATAAAATATCTTTGTATATTTTTTCTTATCCTTTTGATAATATGCTATTTCTCTTTGCCCATATAAATTTGTACCAAGAACACCAAATAATACAAAATATGCAGATATAGATAATGTATATCCATATATTCCTATATTCTTTGCTCCCAATATTCTTGATACATATGGAGTTGTTACAATTGGCAATATCAGAACAAATAATTGATATATTAAATTATAAAAATAATTTTTTCTAACTGATTTCTTCTTCATAATTACATCTCCTCAATCGGAGTGATCTTCATAAGAAGCGCACTTTTGATTCCTTCTTTTTTAATATCAAGATATCTTTCTTTTGTAAGATAGAATAAGAATATATATACCATTGCAAAATATAATACATAAGATACTGTTGTACTTGATAATAATCTAAAGAATTGTTCTGCTCTTATTTGTTCAATAAATATATATGAATAATATGAATATATAATTAACCAAAAATAATTTCTTTTTGCTTTCTTATAAAACCAATTAATTAAGAAACCAAATATAAATGGGAATACAAAAATACCAATTATTCCAAAATCAAAATAATAAGATCTAAAGGAGGTATAAATGTTACTTCCTTGTTCTCCAAACATTTGCCATCCATAAGCACTATCACGTTCATAATTTATCACATTATATCTATTTAGTGATTCGTATACTCCACTAAAGGTTTCATTACCAATATACTTATCATGTTTAGGTATATTAACAACAAATCTATTTAATGAAGGAATTGAAGTTCCAAAATAGAATGAAACATAATTTACTATATTATTTCTTGTACCGCGTCCAACAAGTGGTGCAATAAAATAGAAAACTGATGTTATAAATACAAAGAATAATGCTAAATAAATTATCATTTTTTTATAATTTTTTTTCTTTGAATATGCTTTGTAATAATACATAAAAAGAAATACAGAAAAAATAAAATATTGCATTAATATAGCTCTTCCAGAACTTAATAAAGAAGCTAAGAAACATAAAATTATTAATGCTAATAATTTAACATAGTTTCTCCTCTTATCATGAGCAAAGAAATTATTAATAAAAATAAATATTCCAAAACAACAAATAATTGAACAGAATTTTTGCATTTGTTTAACTATAAAATTAATATCTGTTCCATCCCTCATTAAAATATTGTCATATAAAATAGATTTTTGTCTATAAAAACTTAACATATCTGGAAGCCATCTAGAAGTAAAATCATAATGAATACATATTCTTCTTATTTCAAAATATACTAATAAAACAGTTGTAATTACAAATGTAAATAATAATACATATTTTAATGTACTAACTTTAATAACATTTAATTGACTTACTTTATCAGTTTTAGGTTTATTTTGCATATATCTTTTTAAAAGGAATTCTCCAAGAATAAATGCGCTTAAACCAATAATAATTATTGCTATAGTATTAATTGATAATTTAATTTCGTTATTCCAACTATTCTTACCAATTACTGCTAAAATAGCACATATATCAAACATTCCACAAGATAAAAAGGAAGGAGATAAATAGTCTCTCCTAAATAAGAAAAATGATAAAATTAATAAAAATGTAATCAGACAAATTAGTATAATATAACTTATCATTTTCTTCCTCCTTATTGTTTTTGTTTTTCTTTTCTAACTTTCTTACTTAATAATTTATAAGCTGCATATCTTGTTAAAGATAACAACTTAACAGTTTTAGTTTTACCAATTATTTTATATATTTCTTCATTATTAATTTTTAAATTTTCCAACATTTGTTTAATCTTATTTTTATATTCATCACTAGCTTCATATGATAAATAAATATATAATTGAGTACCTACCATATTAGCTATTCTTCTTGCAACATAATTTGTTCTAGATTCACTAAATGATTTCTTATTGTTTTTAAAGAAAGTCATTAAATGATCTAAAACCATTTCATGCATATCACAATGTTTTTGTAAACTATTTATATTTACACTTTGTGTATCTAGTGAAACTCTATACATATAAATATAGTTTTCTAAGAATACAACATCTTTTACATATTCTGTAGGAAATAATAGATATTCAGTATCAGTATAGAAACAATTATCTATTTTAAGTTTTCCTTTAACTAAATCAGTTCTATATGTAACATTATGCATATCTAGATGTAAATCATTACATATATCATCAAAGTCCATTATTTTATTATATGGAACTTCAATATTTAACTTTTGTTTTTCTTCTTTACCAGACTTATCATCTACTTTAGTATAGTTAGTTATAACCATATCTACATCATTATTTTCAAGATATTCAATATAACTATCCATATCTTTAGTATTAACCCAGTCATCACCATCAATCATTCTAAAATACTTACCAGTAGCATTCTTTAATCCTGTATTAACAGTAGATCCAGGTCCAGCATTCTTTTGATTAACTAAATTAATAATACCTGGATATTTCTTACTATATTTAGTAACAATATCAGCAGTACTATCAGTTGAACCATCATTAACTATTAGTATTTCTAATTTATCCTTACATTTACAATTTACATATGAATCTAATGCTGTTTCTATAAACTTTTCAACGTTATAAGAAGCAACAGATACAGAAAGTATTTTTTTACTCATTTTTATCATCTCCTATAATATATTTAAATTGTTCAATATTTGAATTGTCATATTGATATGCATCTTCATTTAAATTTGCTTTAGTTCTTTCTAACTTAGCAAGTTCTTTTGTTTTCTTCATCCACTTATTCATATCTAGTGGTAATTGATATACTTCTTTGCTAACTTTTACCATCTTTGGAACATATTCACTAATAACAGTTGGAAGTCCATTTACTTGAGCTTCTAATGCTACTATTCCAAATCCTTCAAACATAGATGGAAATAAGAATACATCCATTGCATTTAATACTTCATGCACATTATTAATAACTCCGGTAAATATTACTTTATCTTTCATATTATTTTCTTTTATATATTCTTTAAATTCATCTTTTTGAGAACCAGTTCCAATAAGCATTAATTTATAATTATTATTTTCATTTAATAATTCTTTTAACATTTTTAATAAGAACATTTGATTCTTTTGATATTCAAAATTTCCTATATTACCAAGAACTATATCATTATTTGATATTTTATATTCTTCTCTAAATTTCTTTCTTTTCTTTTCATCATAATAATAATCTTTAAATTCAATAGTATTATTAATTACATGAAACTTTTTAGAATTAACATCTTTATTTAAGAATAACCACTCACCTGCTTCTTTAGAACATGCAACAAATTCCGTACAGCATTTATGAAGTTTTCTTTTAAAGATATTATTAATAACTGTTCTAACCTTTCTAACTAAAGCACTTTGTCCAGATGGTTTAGTAGAATGACTATGTACTACTATTCTTGGAACCTTACATTTTCTAGCAGCCATATCTAAACAACAATTAAATGATTCTGAGATATTACTATATGTAATATCATATTTATTTTTATTAATTATTTCACAGATTGCTTTATATCTTTTGATTGGATGTTTTAAACTAGGTATCTCATATAAAGTACAATTAAGTTCTTTCATTTTTAATTTAAGGACATTTCCAACATCTGAACTTAATACATCTATCTTAATATCATTATTTGCTTTAACTTGCTTAATAAAGTTAAATAAATACTTATTGATACCACTATTATTTCCATTTGTTGCATATCCAACCAATATTCTTTTCAAAGCACTCACTCCTATTTCTTAAACTGTCTTTGTCTAAACTTACAAATCATTGCAGTCATAAAATATAACTTATACTTTAATGTATATAAAGTTACTTTTCTAAATATAGACCAATTATTACCATTAGTCTTTTTAATAGATTCTTTAAATAAAGGTATATTACATACTTCTTTTAAAGACTTCTTTTGATTTTCATTCTTTGGATGATAACAATAATTAACACATATTAATAATACATGGAATGCTATATAACTATATACTTTCTTATTACCAGATCCTATATAATCATACATAGCCTTCATTGAATCATAATATTTATTAACATAGTTTTCATCATATTTTCTAACTATAGAATTCTCATTAAAATAATAATTATATAATGGTTTATTATATATTACTATTTTGCCTATCTTATCACATAGTTCAGCATTAAATAATGCATCTTCACCTGCTTTTAGTTTTTCATTAAATCTAATGTCTCCAATTAGATTTCTTCTAACCATTTTCATATGAACAAAACCATATCCAGGCATAACATCTAATACATTATTAAAAAATTCTTTAGAATCAATTATTTTTAATTCATTATCTGCATTAAATGTTTCAAAATGCCCATCTTGGTATACTCTATTGTATCCGCATGAAATATAATCTGCATTATTACTTAATAAAGTATTAAGCATATCTTCGCAGTAAGTATCTGCAATAAAATCATCTGAGTCTACAAATGATACATATTCTCCAGTAGCTTTATCAAGTCCTACATTTCTAGCAGAAGAAACGCCACCATTTTTTTTAGGTATTATTTTAACTCTACTATCTTTTTTTGACCATTCATTTAGTTTATCTAATGTTTTATCAGTTGAACCATCATCCACAACAATAACTTCAATATTGTTATATGTTTGAGAAACAATACTTTCAATACATCTATCTATATACTTTTCAACATTATATGCTGGAATAATTATTGAAATTAATGGTTTAACAGCTTTTTCCATATTTCTTACCAAAAAATTTAGCAAATAAGAAGCCAAATCCTTTCTTTATCCAATTTATATGTTCTACTTCAATAAATGGTATTTCTTTATATTTAATATTATTTGTATTTAAATAAACATCTAAAAGTCTCTCAGATACTCTTCCATAGAATCTTGCATGGAATGCATCATATTTAGTAGCATCTATTCTTTTTTCTAATTCAAATAATATATCAAATAACCATTTGCAATAACCATCTAATATATCTCTTTTCATAATCATCATATTAAATGCATGCATTGAAGTTCTTTTATGTAACTTATCAAACTCTGGTAAATATTCAGGATATTTTTCTTCAATTATATTTCTTGTTTCATCAAGAGTTTCAATATGCATTGTATGTTTATAATGATTATATAAATTTTCAATATAATATCTTCTTTTCTTTGGAAGTATTACATCAGTATCTTTTAATAATTCTTTAGCTTGTTTTCTAGTTAAAACATGATCCAAAGTATCTTCTACTCTTTTATATTTTTTCTTTTTTAAACCAAAATGTCTTCTATAGTGAGCAAGTCCAATATAATCTGCATCTAGATTTTTCCATGCCCAGTATAATCCTGTTAGTTCACAAAAAAAAGGATTCTTTGTAGAAATATTATCGCCTGTATTGTCTCTTGTGTATCCCAAATCATCCTTACCTTCAGCACCTACTTGTACTGGAATATATAAACTATCTGTTGGCATTTGATATTTTTTATGTGTTGCTACAATTACTGATATTTTCTTCATAACAAATAACCTCCCTAACTATGTTCTATGTATATATATTATATAATAATTAACGCTTTAGGTCAAACATTACAAAGAAAAAAATCTAATTATTATAGATAATTTTCTCATAATAATCAGATTTTTTAGATAACTCTGTATATACATAGTCATAATCATTTTTTTCAAGTAATGTTTTTTTATCACTAAATAGATTTACACCTAAACCAAGTTTATTGTTTTCAATTTTTACTCCCATACTAGCTAGAGTTGTTGGAAACATATCAAATGCAGTAAATTTTCTGTTTTTATAAGTATCTGAAGTTGTAGCTGAATTAATAATTGCATTATAGACTCTTCTATCTTCATATTTTTCTTTAAGCATATCGTTGCTTGCCATAGTTAAATGATCACCAACCAAAATAACAGTTGTATTTTCATAAAAGTCTTGTTTTTTAATCCATGAAACAAAATCATATAATTGTTGTTGTGAACAATATACACTGTTAGCATAACTATTATTATCACTAATAGTATCACAATCATCTTCTACATATCCATCTGGGAAATGAGAATTACTTGTTAATAAAGTCAAATTGAATGGTTCATCTTTTTCAGATATTTTTTTTAATTCATCCTTTGCATAATTAAATAAAATACTATCTTCAAATCCCCAGTTAACATCATAATCTTTTGTAATTATTTTTTCTTTTTTTAAAGAATTTAAATCTTTAATTACAAATTTTCCATGTTTTTCAAAAAAAACATTTTTAGCTGCAAAGGATGAATCAGAGCCCATTATTATTTCTTGATAATATCCATTGTCTTTTAAAATATCACCAATATTTGTTAGTGAAGCCATAACAGAATTATATTCAACGTATTTGTTATCTTGTATTGGTGTATTATAATGAATTCCCATAGATTGTGCAATCATAGCACTAGCTGTCCAGTTTGTTCCAAACATATTATAAAATCCACCAACATCATCAGTATCTGAAAAATTAATATTATCTTTTGCTAATTCAGTTAATTTTGGAATAATATTAATATCTTCACCATCTAAATTAACATCTTGGAAACTTGATTCCATTGATTCAATATAAATATATATTAGATTTCTTTTTTCTTCTGGAAATTCAAGTTTTATATTTCTTGGATCTACATAATTTTTTTCAAAGAAATCTGATTGTTCACTTCTTGCTTTTAGATATGAACTAACATTAAACATCTCATCTATATAAGATATTCTAATACTAAGGAATACTGTACTTAATATAAGACATCCTACTAAGAATATATATTTTATTCTTAATTTATATTCCTTCTTTTTAAAACTAATATATATATAAGATTTGTATCTATTTATTTTATATAGTAAAAATAATATTACTCCAGAAATAATAAATGTTGGTAAAAAGCATTTAATAATATTATCTTTTACTATATCAGAACTTGTTCCTTTTAGAGGTACTCTTAAATGAAATATAATTTCATCAAAAGAAACAAATCCTACATTTTTTTGAACCCAATCTATTTCAAATATAATAAGTATATTTAATACTATTATGATTGCTAATAAAGCATATAATAGTATCTTACTTATTTTTTTTAGGTTTTTCACTTTTTTTAACCTCTAGTCTAAATTTAACATTAGATTCAATAATAGATACAATAAATGGTGTAATAATTGATGATACAATCATCATAATTAAATATTTAAATAAGTAAGTAATTCCTACTCTATCAAAATATAATATTTCATTATAATTTTTAAAGCATATAATAGATAATACAATTATATTATTAAGTACTGTAAAAATACCATAATAAATAAAATAATCTTTTACTTTAAACTCTTTTTTATTTAAATAATTATATATTTTTAACGATATAAAAGATGGCATAAAATAACAAATAAATTCTAACATAATTTCCTCCCTGTAATATAATTATAACAAAAATGCTTTATATGTAAAATAAAAAAAGGAAATTATAAATATAATTTCCTTATTCTTTAGTATATTCTATTAAATTATATAATATTAAATCATTTGATTCTTTTATTATTAATTCTGCATAATCTTTCTTTTCTTCTACATAATCTGCACTTAATTGTGCATCTGGATTTAATATTTTATAATTATCTGAAGTAGCATAATAATAAACATCTTTTGTTAAGAAATTACTATTTGGGAATACTACTACATTGTCATCTTTTACCTCAAATATATCATTTCCTAAAGCATATTTATTATATATACCAATCATATTACCAATAGTTGGTAATACATCTATCATACCCATTGGATAAGATATCTTATCTGGTTTAATAGAATTATCTTTAGTATATATAATTAATGGAACCTTTTTAAATACTTCATTTGAATAATAGTCATAATCTACATAATTTTCATCATCTTTTGTATAATACTCTCCTGTTTCAAAATTATAATTATGATAATAACCAAATTCACTCTTACCTATTTGTGCAGCATGATCACCATACATAACAAATACTGTTTTATTATATTCATCATGAGTTTTAACATATTCCATGTATTCTCCAAGAGCTTCATCAGCATAGTGAGCACTTCTTATATATCTACCTAATGTTTCCATATTTTCATCAAGTAAATAATCATATATTATTTCATTACCTTCTTCATCATATCTTCCAGTATGATATCTAACGTCAAATGCGTTTTCTCCCTCTAGATAATATGGATCTTCAAATGGAGTATGATTAGAAAGCATTAATATAGTTCCAAAATAATTATTATATTTATCAGAATCATTTACCATATTACTTATTTCAAGTAATTTTTCTTCTGATTGTCTAAAGAATGATTTATCTGATAAACCAAGTCCTATTACCTCATCTATATCATAATCATCTTGACTATAGAATCTTTCATATCCTAGAGAATTATGTAAGTTTTGTCTATTCCACATAGTAGCTTTATTACCATGCATAGAGAAAGTATAATATTTCTTTTCATTTAATAATTTTTCTAATGAAACATAGTTTCTATTATAATAAGAAACTGCTACAGTACCTGATTGTGCAGGAAGTAAACTTGTATTTAAAGTAAATTCTGCATCTGATGAAGTTCCTACACTTACTTGTGAATAAAAATTATCAAAATACATAGATTCTTTTGTTAGCTTATTTAGATTTGGAGTTACTTCTTGACCATTTATTTCAAGGCCTATTAAGAAATCCATCATACTTTCTAAATGAATAACTATTACATTATAGCCCTCTAATTTATTAGTATATTCATTATTACTTTTTGGTCTTGTATTTTCATTGAAATAATTAATAAATTCCTCTGCTGCTTTATCTTTACCAAAAGTAGCATCTAATTTAGTTTTAATTGTTTGTACTAAATCATTTTCTTGATATACAAGAATACCATATCTTTCAACAATATATTCTCTATTCCATTGTTTTCTTAATCTTGATAAATCTGTTTTATTAAGCATACCAATACTTATAAATAAAATAACTGCTCCTGTTATTAATACTCCAGGTAATATCTTTTTTCTTTTTTCAACTTTTTCAACAGTATAATAATACTTTTTCTTTTTAAGAACTTCTCTATGAATAATAAATATTAATAAAAGTATTATATATACAAATGTCTTATATGAAAGTTTTGCTACTACTGAATCACTAACAGTAAATGTTTGTGCAAAAGTTTCTAACAATGAAAAAGATGCAAAAGATGTAAAGAACATATAATACATTCCATTTATAGTATTTATAATAGTAAAGAATCCTAATATAATAAGCCAATATTTAAATTGATTCTTTGGTTTAAAGAAATAACCAAAACTACCAAGTATAAGAATAAAAGCTAAATCAAATAGGAATGCTTTTATATTAATACCATCTTCTATAGTAAACAATCTCAGTAATTTACAACTAATTAAAGATAAAATAACATATGATAAAAAGACTCTATTATATTTAATAAAGTGTATACAATCATGAAGAATCTTTTTAAAATTTATTTCTTTAATAGATTGAATAAGATTTTTCTTAACTTTTTGTACTTTCTTTTTCATATATTCCAACCTCTAATACAATTATATAATAAAAAAACAATAAATATTATAGTATATTTACTGTTTAATGTAAACTAACATAATATATTATTGTTTATTCTTTTGATAATTCCAAGAATCTCTACACATGTCTTCTAATGATTTTTCTGCTTTCCAACCAAGTTCTCTTTCTGCTTTAGATGGATCTGCATAGAATTCAGGTAAATCTCCTTCTCTTCTTGGTCCAAATTTATATGGTACATCTATATTATTAACTTTAATAAATGCATTAACTATATCAAGTACACTCTTTGGATTTCCAGTGCCAAGATTATGAATATATATTCCATTATCTGATTTATCTAAATAATCTAATGCTTTTAAATGACCTTTAGCGAGATCAACTACATGTAGGTAATCTCTAAGGCAAGTCCCATCTGGTGTTGGATAATCATTACCAAATATTGTTAGTTCTGCTAATTGTTTATTAGCTACTCTTTGAATATATGGCATTAAATTATTTGGTATACCATCTGGGTCTTCTCCAATAAGTCCACTTGGATGAGCTCCTACTGGATTAAAATATCTAAGAATAGATATTTTCCATTCAGGATCTGCTTTATATAAACTTTCTAAGATTTCTTCAATCATAACTTTAGTAACACCATATGGACTAGATGGAATACCTCTTTTCATAGTTTCTACATATTTAGTTACTTCTTGTTCTCCATATATAGTTGCAGATGAACTAAATACAAATTCCTTAACTCCATATTTTTGCATAGTTTCAAGTAAAACTATAGCACCTGAAACATTATTTTCATAATACTCCAATGGTTTTTTAACTGATTCCCCTACTGCCTTATATCCAGCAAAATTAATAACAGCGTCTATTTTATTCTCTTCAAATACTTTTTCTAATGCTTCTCTATCTAAATAATTAATATTATAGAATTTAGCATCTTTATTAGTTATCTCCTTTATAGCATCTAAAACCTCTATCTTACTATTTGATAAGTTATCAACAATAATAACATTATCTCCTCTTTCGAGTAATTCGACTACTGTGTGTGAACCAATATATCCAGTTCCACCAGTTACTAGTATATTTCTCATTCATCCTCCTATACTAATTTCATTATACTAGAAAATATAAAAAAAATAAACACTTACGTGTTTATTATTTTGCTCCATCTCTAAATAGTACTACTTTAATTGTTTTAAATATACATCTTATATCAAGAAGTAAACTACAATTTTCACAGTAATAATATTCAAGTTCTAATCTCTTTTCATAGTCTGTTGCACTTCTTCCATTAGCAGCCCACCAACCAGATATTCCAGGTCTTACACTTTCATATATTTCATGATTACCTTTATGAGCATCTAATTCTCCTTCTATTAAAGGTCTAGGTCCAATTAGAGACATATCTCCTTTTAATACATTAATGAATTGAGGAAGTTCATCAAGTGATGTTTTTCTAAGTAATTTACCTACTTTAGTAATTCTAGGATCATCATTTAATTTTTGATATTTATCCCATTCTTCTTTATACTTCTTTTGTTTTAAAAGAACATTATGTAATACCTCATCTGCATTCCATATCATACTTCTAAACTTAATTAATTTAATAATTTTACCATTTTTACCAATTCTATTATGAGTATAGAATATAGATTTAGTATCTCCTATACATAAATAACAAATCTTAACAAATATCATTACAGGTATCATAAATATAATTCCAAATATTGAACAGAATATATCAAAGAACCTTTTTACAAATCTATAAAAATATTTTTTCTTCTTTTTATTCTCTTTTTTATTATTTTTCTTTGCCATAATAAATACTCCTAAAATATATAATACAACCTTTTATCTTTTTTACTGTAAATACATTATAACACTTAAAACAAAAAAAATAAACACTTACGTGTTTATTTTATTAACTACATTGAGCTGAGCATTGAACTCCGTCTTTAGTAAATGTTTTTTCCTTAGTAAATTTGCCATCTTTAACTTTAACAGTATATTCAATGTATCTTTGTGAACATTCAGTACCTGAACTTATTTCTTCAAATGTACCATATGTAAATGTGTTACTATCTACATATCCAATAGTTCTAGTTTTTGCTGCACCTTTACCATTATCTTCAACATATCCATCATATACACGGGAATCAACGACATCTTTAACTTGCTTAAATTCATTTTGTGAATCAAGAATAACCATTGAATCTCCAAAAGATGGGGTTCTATCTCCATATGTTCCTGTATCAACTAATATATATCTATCATCTAAAACAGATACTTCTTTAATACTTAAATCAGAATTAAGTATACCTTGTTTACTATTTATAAGGAATATATTTATATATGCCCCTTTGTCATAATTACATTCCTCAGGTAAAGATATAGTTGAATTGCAATATACTCTTAAAAACTCTATTTTATAGTCAGCATTATTTATCTTTAATGTTCCTATCTCAACTGGGTTCATTGCTACTTCTTCTTCATATTTGGTAAAATCGAATTTAATTGATTGTCCTTCATCTTCTTTTTCAGTAGTAGCATTCTTATCTTTGTTTTTTGTACTCTTTTCAGTAGTTTTTGTTTCTTTTGTTTCACCACCAAATACACCATTTGAATATAGAATATATCCTATAGCTCCTAATAATAGAATAATTAGTATAACTATTACTACTTTACCTCCATTACCCTTTTTAGGTGGTGTAGTTACTGTAGGAGTTGGTTCTACTGGTCTTTCTATTGGATTGTTAATTGGATGATCAATTGGTGTAGTATTAACTTCATTGTTTACTTCATTGTTAATTGAATTAAAATCTTCATTCATTTTTAAAATTCCCTTCTTTCAATTATAATTCTATTACTATTTACATTTACTTGCAATATAAAAGACATTTGGTTTACAAATGTCTGCTTTACATATGGCTGCCCCAGTAAGATTCGAACTTACGCGTGCCGGAGTCAGAGTCCGGAGCCTTACCACTTGGCTATGGGGCAATTAAATCTTTTTAAAGATTGTTACGAACTTATCTCCATACTTTTTTGTTTTCTTCTCATCTAGGTTTGAATAATCTATTTTAATATCTTTATTATATTCACAGATAATTAATGCATCCTCATTTAACATATTATTATCTAGCAAATATTTAATAGATGAATCTATAAAGTTATCTTTATATGGTGGATCTAAGAATACTATATCAAATTTAATATTCTTTAGTGAATGAAGTGCTTCCATAAAATCATTTTTTATTACTATAGAAGAGTCCTCTATATTAAATGTTTTAATATTCTTATTAATAGTATTAATAGCTACTTTATTATTATCTACAAAATAACACTTATTTGCACCATTAGATATAGCTTCTATACCAAGGTTACCTGAACCAGCAAATAAATCTAATACTATAGAATCCTTTATACTAAATTGAATAGTACTAAAAATGGATTCTTTTACTCTATCCATAGTAGGTCTAGTACCTTCTATATCAAATCCTTCTATATTTCTTCCTTTTAATAATCCACTAATTACTTTCATGTCTTCACCTAGAAATATTATAGTAAAAAAAACATACCTTAACAAGTATGTTTTTCTACTATTCCTGATATTTCTTTACTAATTTTCTTAGCAAATAATCTTATATCACTTTCTAAAGATATATATTCTTTTATTTCAGGTATTTTAAATAATTCTTTTCTTAATACAATTATTTCTTCATTACTATTAGAATTATTTAATTTATCTATTAATGACATATATTCTTTATTAGATTTAATTATCTTTGTTAATTCTTTAAATCTTCTTACTTCTTCAGTATTATCTATCTCTTTGATTAGATTACCAGCTATGGCCACCGCCACCGCCTCCTCCTCCACCAGAGAAGCCTCCACCACCAGAGAATCCACCATGTCCTCCAGATGAATAAGATTCATATGGTCTACTAGACATAGTTGTTTTAGCTGAAGCAGTTACTGAATTTAATCCAGAAGTTAATTTATCATATCTAAATTTTCCTGTATTAACATCATATATATTACCTTCATACCATTTTGGAGGTTGTAACTTAATAGATTCAAACTTCTTAATCCATTTATTAGTTAAATTAAATACATATGCATATGGAAGTACTTTATAGAATAATTCTGGATCATCTTCTACTAAAGTATTTATTTTTTCAACATCTACTTTATCAATAAATTCTCTAAAGCCTGCTACATTAGCATACACTTTTTCTTCATCTTCTGTTCTTTTCTTACTTAATGCTGCAAATATTATATAAGATATTGCACTAACTACTATAGTTAATATAAATACTATTAATAATGGTCTATAAAATAAAGTAGCTCTATAAGTAAAGAATGCAGGTAAAAATGAACACATAAAAGATATTATTAATAAGAATATACTATAAGCTATAACACCATCTCTTTTTGGATCATATAACTTTCTTGATTTAGTTAATTGAGATATAGCTTTATTTAATGAAGTATAGAATTTATTAGTTAAATCCTTCTTAGTTACTATACCTTCTTCATTAGCTTTCTTAAATAAACCATTATAAGTTGTAACTATATAATTTGGTTCATTACCATCTAATGGTTTTAAGTATTGTAATTTAAACTTACTACCTTTATCATCTATTATTTTTAAATATCCTTTAGTAGCTAAATAAGTTATTAAAGATACTATATGATCTCCTTTAGCATATCCATTATATATGTATCCACACATAGCAGGATCCATTCCATCAGGAGCACTATATTGAACTACAGATACAGTTTTTCTTCTTAAACCATTCTTAATAAATATTCTAAATCCATTTAATAATGCTAAAAGCATTAAAGAAATAGATCCAAGTAATATTGGTAAAGTTAAGTCTATATTCTTTCTTTCATGAGTAAAATATCCTTCTGGAAGTTCTATTTTAACTGTTAAGCCTTCTCTTTCATTAAGAGCAACACCATCAAACTTTTCTTCTAGATATCCTTTAATAGTATTACCTTCTACAGTATAATTAGCTGCTTTATTATAAGCATTACCATAATAACCTGTAGTAAAGTTTATTTTGTTACTATCAAAGTCTTTTGGCATAGTAATAGAAAATGATACATTTTCTATTTTAGCAGTCCAATCAGTACCTATAATATTAAAATATACCATATCATAGTCTTCAATATTATCATCACCAAAATCATATGTATATTTAATTGTATAAGTATATTCTTTACCTACTTCACAGTATTCATAAGATTTTCCAATTTTTAAATTTAAATTCTCTTCTTCTTTTGATTTACTATAGTCATAATCAACAGTTACATTTTTAATCTTAGGTCTTTGTCTTACTGTTACTTCTTTACCATTAACAGTTCCACTATATTTATACTTTAATGGTATTTCTCTAATAATTCCATGTTTATATAATTGATCATATACAACAGTTATTTTTTCAGTAATATCCAAAGTGTTTTTTTCACTTACTATGATATTTACATCATAATTAGTTATTGTAAATCCATCGATTGATGCCTTAGCAGTAAATGGTATAAGCAAAAGAAAAAAAGATACAAAAATTAATAATTTCTTTTTCATATCCTTTTCCTTTCTATAATTATTCTTCTGAAAAATCTACTTTAACATTTTTTCTTTGTTCTTCAGTAGCTTCATACATCTTAAGATCTCTATATCCTAAAATAGAAGCAACGATATTAGATGGAATAGTATGAATTAAAATGTTATAAGCTTTAACAGCAGCATTATAATATCTTCTAGCTCCAACTAATTCTGTTTCGATTTCATTTAAAGATTCTTGTAATTTAATAAAACTTGTATCAGCTTTTAATTCTGGATAAGCTTCAGCAACAGCAATTAATCTACCTAAAGCAGAAGTTAATTGTTCGTCAGCTTCAACTTTTTCATTAATTGTTTGTGCACTTAATCCTTTAGATCTAGCATTAACAACATCTTCAAATGTTTCTTTTTCATGTTTAGTATAACCTTTAACAGTGTTAACTAAATTTGGAATTAAATCAAATCTCTTAGTTAGATAAACATCGATATCAGCAAAAGCATTATCTACTTCAGCTTTCTTTCTAACTAGTTTGTTTGCAACTCCAATAAACCATAGTACTAATAGTACTAATAAGGCAATTCCGCCAATAATCCAAATCATATTTTCTTTTCTCCTTTACTAAATGGTATTATACCATATTTTTAACTTTTTTTCAAGATATCTAGATCTTAAAATCATTCAAAAAGTCATCTATTGTAAGTATCTCGTCATCTATTTCTTGAAGTGATACTTCTTTTTTCTTTTCTTTCTTTTCTTCTTTCTTTGGTGCTTCTACTATAGGAGCTTCTTCTTCAGTAAATAGTTCTAGTTCTTCTATAGTTTCTTCTGGTTCTTCTATAACTTTTGGGATAGATTTAGTATCTTTTTCTATTTCAGCAATTCTAAATATATCCATTATTCTTTGTTTAGAAATACTACTAGGAGCAGCATGTCTATCTGCAAGTTTTATTTCACTATTCTTTAGTTCAAATATTTCTTTAATAGAAAGTACTCCAAATAACTCTTTAGTATCTGTAACAAAGGCTTTAATAATGTTTTGAGGATTTGTTTTGATTAATCTAATTAAAAGTGATCCTCTCCTTGCCCTAGCACTTACTTCTAATTCTTCTAGTTTTATCCTCTTAGCGGAGTTTTCTGTAAATAATGTAATATATTCTGCATCATCATAGATATCAGCAGATACTACTTTATCTTTACCTAGTTTAATAGATTTAACTCCTGATGCTTTAAGTCCTAAAACAGGTATTTCATTTAAATGATAAATAAGTCCATAGTTATCAGAAGTACATACAAATACATTATCCATATTCTTCTTAATAACACTAACTACTTTATCATCACCTTTTAATTTCATACATACTGATGGTCTTCTACTTAAGATTTTATAATCTATTAGATTAGTTCTCTTAGTCATACCATTCTTTGTAAATATAGTTATATATTCTTTCTTATCAAAATCATATATAGGCATAGATGTTATTACTTTTTCTTCATCTTTAATAGTAATAATATTACTAATATGTTTACCCATATCTTTCCATTTTAAATCTGGAAGCATATGAACAGGTACTGATAAGAAATTACCTAGATCTGTAAATATAAGTAATGTATCTTTAGTATTCATTTCATACATACCAATTACATAATCATTTTCTTTTAATGCAAGATCATCTGCTTCAGAAGCTGAATAACTTCTAAGAGAAGTTCTCTTAACATAACCTTCTTTAGTTACTACTACTATTACATCTTCTTTAGCAATTAATGCATCTTGATCTATTTTTATTTCAGTTATTTCATCTACTATAAGAGTTTTTCTATCTTCAGCATATTCTTTTCTTACTTCAGTAAGTTCTTTCTTAATCTGTTTCATTAATTTCTTTTCATCTGAAAGAAGTGCTTCTAGTTCTTCTATTAATGCTTTTAATTTTTCTAATTCTTCTTTAAGTATTGCAACGTCTGTATTAGTTAATCTATATAATTGTAATTTAACAATTGCATCTGCTTGTTCAAAAGTAAATGCATATTCTTTTACTAAGTTTTCTGTTGCATCTTGTCTATTCTTAGAAGCTCTAATTGTCTTAATTACATCATCTAATATAGAAATAGCTTTTATTAGACCTTCTACTATATGAAATCTTGCTTTAGCATGTGCTAAATCAAATTTAGATCTTCTAGTTACTACTTCTTTTTGATGAGCAATATAAGCATCTAATATATCTATAATACCTACTTCTTTAGGTCTTCTATTTACTATAGCTACCATATTGTAACTATAACCTACTTGCATATCAGTATTCTTAAGTAAGTAATTTAGTATTAACTCAGAATTAGCATCTTTTTTAAGATCTATAGTAATAATTAGTTCTCCTCTAGAAGAAGAGTCTATTACTTCATTAATACCATCTATTTTCTTTTCTATTCTAATATCATTTATTTTCTTAACAAGATTAGCTTTATTAACTTCATATGGTATTTCAGTAATAATTATTTGATTCTTACCTTTTTCATTAACAATAGTATATTTAGATTTAACTATTATTCTTCCTTTACCACATTCTAAAGCTTTTCTTATTTCATCTTTACCTTCTACAGTTCCACCTGTTGAAAAGTCTGGTCCTTGAACTATTTCCATTATGTCATCTAATGTACATTTTGGTTTATCTATTCTAAGAATAGTAGCATCTATTATTTCACCTAAATTATGAGGTGGAATATCAGTTGCATATCCAGCAGAAATACCTGTTGTACCATTAACAAGTAAGTTAGGAAATTTACAAGGAAGTACTGTAGGTTCAAGTTCTGTATCATCATAGTTTGGAGCCATTTCTACAGTATCTTTTTCTATGTCTTTTAATAATTCACCTGCTATTTTAGAAAGTCTAACTTCTGTATAACGCATAGCAGCAGCGCTGTCACCATCCATAGATCCATTATTACCATGCATATCTACATATGGAGTAAGCATTTTCCAATCTTGGCTCATTCTTACCATTGCATCATAAATTGATGAATCACCATGTGGATGGTATTTACCCATGATTTCACCGACTGCTCTAGCAGACTTTCTATATTTATTATCATATGTATTTTTACTCTTATACATACCATATAAAATTCTTCTTTGAACAGGCTTTAAACCATCTCTTACATCAGGGATAGCTCTATCTTGGATAATTTCTTTAGCATATCTACCAAATCTATCACCCATAATTTCTTCTAGAGCATAGTCATTAATCTTTTGTATTATTTCTTCAGTTTGTTTCTTCTTTGCCATATTAATCACCTACTCCCCATTTATCTTATAGTCATCTTCTAATGAGAATTCTACGTTTTCTTCAATCCATACTTTTCTTGGTTCTACTTTTTCACCCATTAATACAGATACTCTTTTTTCAGCTAGTACTGCATCTGTTAGATTTACTCTAATTAAAGTTCTAGTAGCAGGGTCCATAGTTGTTTCCCAAAGTTGAGAAGCATCCATTTCACCAAGTCCTTTATATCTTTGAAGGTCTTCTACTTTTTTACCAGCAGTAACTTCTTTTAATTCTTCATCAGAATATACATATATTTCTTCATTTTTACTAAATTTAACTTTATAAAGTGGTGGACAAGCAATATATAATTTACCGGCTTCTATAAGAGGTTTCATATATCTATAGAAGAAAGTAATTAATAGAACTTGAATATGACATCCATCAACATCGGCATCGGTCATTATTATAACTTTATCATAGTTACAACTATCTACATTAAAGTCTCCTCCTACACCAGCACCAATTGTATATATTAAAGTATTTATTTCAGCATTTTTATATGCATCATCAAGTGATGCTTTTTCAGTATTTAATACTTTACCTCTAAGTGGAAGTATTGCTTGATATGTTCTATCTCTTCCTGATTTAGCAGATCCACCAGCAGAGTCTCCCTCTACTATAAATAATTCATTTTTCTTATTATCATGTCTAGCTGCAGGAGCAAGTTTATCAGAAATATTCTTTTCCTTTTTAGTACCAGTACTCTTTCTAGCATCATCTCTTGCTTTTCTAGCTGCATCTCTAGCCATTTTACCTTTAAGTGCTTTATTAATAATATTAACTGCACCATCTTTATTTTCTTCAAGGTAAAATCCTAGATTTTCAGATGTAATTTGTTCTACTACTGTTTTTGCTATTGGAGTACCTAGTTTTCCTTTAGTTTGTCCTTCAAATTGAAGAAGTGCTTCAGGTACTTTTAAAGATATAATAGCAGTTAAACCTTCTCTTACATCTGCTCCTTCAAAGTTTTTATCTTTAGCTTTTAAGAAATTATTTTTTCTAGCATAATCATTAAATGTTTTAGTTAAACCACTCTTAAATCCTACTTCATGAGTTCCACCATCACTTGTTTTAACATTGTTAACAAATGAAATAATGTTTTCATTATAAGAATCAGTATATTGCATAGCTATTTCTACTTCTATACCATCTTTACTACCTTTAAAGTGATGAATATTATTTATTGGAGTTTTATCTTCGTTTATATATTCTACGAATGATTTAATACCGTTATCATAATGATATTTATCATGTCTATCATTTCTATTATCATTAACTTCTACTGTTAGTCCTTTTAGTAAGAATGCAGACTCTTGCATTCTTTCACATATAGTACTATAAGAGAAATCTGTAACACTAAATAGATCTTTATTAGGTAAGAATGTAACAGTAGTTCCTGTCTTATTAGTTTTACCTATTTCTTTTAATTTAGAATCTACTTCACCGCCATTTTTAAATGTAATAGAGTATTCTTTACCATCTCTTTTAGAGTTAACTATCATATAACTAGATAAAGCATTAACAACAGATGCACCAACACCGTGTAATCCTCCAGAAACTTTATAGTTACCTTCTTCAAATTTACCACCAGCATGAAGCATAGTATAAATTACTTCAACAGTACTCTTACCAGTTTCATGTTTACCTACTGGTACACCTCTACCATTATCTTCTATAGTAATAGATCCATCAGCATTAATAGTAATCTTAATAGTATCTCCATATCCATTCATTACTTCGTCTATAGAGTTATCTACTATTTCCCATACTAAATGATGTAATCCTCTTTTATCAGTAGACCCAATATACATACCTGGTCTTTTTCTAACTGCTTCTAAACCTTCTAATACTTTTATCGAACTTTCATCATATTTTGCAGGCATATACATCCTCCTTTAGTTTCACACATTATGAATTATAGCAATATTTTACTTGTATTACAAGCAAAAAGGAAAATGATATGTAAAAATTACACTTCATTTTCCTTTTTATTCTTAATAATATTATACCACATTATTAATGTAATATCCCCCAAATAATTATATCTAATATAAATATTATAAATAATAAAGAAGATATTATAAATAATGTATTCTTATTTACTTTTTTAGCTAATTTAATAAACATTGGTATTACCATATAAATAGATGCTACAGAAGCAAAAGTAAATAATAATACAGATCTTAAACATACAAATCCATTTATATTACCAAAGTTAAGTATTTCTACATTGTAATCCCATAGTCTAACTCCTCTATAAGTTAAGAAATACCATCCAGTTAAATATTCCATTAAGAATGTTATAACTGCACTAAGAAGAATTACTAACCAAGGTTTCTTTCTTAATCTATATAGAAGTACACATATAAAGAAAGCACCAAATGCATATACTGGTATCCATGGTCCATAAGTAGATCCTCTATTAATAAATATTCCTTTATCAAACTTATAGAATATTAATTCATATATGAATCCAAATACACCACCAAATATCATTGTTAAAATTATAACACTAATACTTTTCTTTATATCTAAACCATAATCTAAGAATTTACTAACTTTCGATTTCATTCATTATTACCGGTACAATTTGTTTCTTTCTAGATACTACATCTTGAAGGAATGTTAACTCTTTAAAGTTATCTATCTTGTAACCTCTTTCTAATATTTCTTTCATGTTTTCTGTATATATAACATAAGAACCATTTCTAACTATATCTGTAATAAATAAAGATACATATTCTAGATTCATTTTATTTTTATATAATTCAAGTTCATTTATAAAAGCATCTAAATCATTTCTAATAGACTCTATATCTAGAGTAATTATTTGACCTATACCAAACTTCTTACCATTAGAATCAAATAATTTAAAGTCTTTAGTAATAATTTCTTCTTTAGTAAGTCCTTTTAGTGAAGTACCCTTCTTAAACATATCTAAAGCAAATCTAACATAGTTAATACCAAGTCTTTCAGATAATCTATCTACTGCTTCTTTATCTAATACTGTTGTAGTTGGACTTTGAAGTATTAAAGTATCTGATAAGATACCTGCTAGCATTATACCTGCTATATGATTAGGTATTTCTATTCCAGTTTCTTTATACATTTCATAAATAATTGTATTAGATGATCCTACAGCCATATTTCTAAAATTAATAGGCATTTTAGTAGATATATTACTAATTTTATGATGATCTACTATTTCTATTATATTAGCATCTTCTATACCAGAAGCACTTTGATCAAACTCTTGGTGATCTACTAATATAACTTTTTTCTTATTTTTATCATTAACATCTGTTACTCTGATTAATCCAAGACATTTACCTTTAGAATCTACTACTGGATAGTTATTATGTTTATACTTTTTAGTAATAGATATAAAATCATCATAATAATCTGTCTCTTTAAAAGTAACTAGATCTCTTGTTTTAAGTATTTTTATTTCATTAGCTTGACTAATTATTCTGGAAGTATGAAATGCATCTAAATTAGTTCTTATAATATTAACATTATTCTCTTTAGCAAGAGTAATATTTTCCTCTGATATATTAGAGTTATCAGTTACTATAAGAAGCCTAACTCTATTATTAATAGCATGCTTATGTATTTGAGGTCTATCACCTGCTATTACTACATCTTCAGATGTAAGTTTAATATCATTAAAGAATGTTTCACTCTTATAAGAGGCTACTATTACAGTACCATCTATTTCTTCATTAAACTTAGTTATTACTTCACCATTAATAGTCTTTAAAATATTATCATAAGTACTATCTAATTCAGTAAAGTCTCCAAGTATTAAATTCTTAGCTATGTCTTTAACAGTTATTATTCCAAGACATATACCTTCATCATCTACTACTGGAACGCCTGTTACATTATTATCTAATATATAATTATATGTTTCTCTAATAGTAGCTTTATAGTTTATTAATAAACCTTTATGATAAGTTACATCTTTTATTTGAAGTCTTACATCATTTAAGTATTTAGGTACTTCTACATTAAAGAAATCTAAAGCAAATTTAGTTTCTTCATTTATATCCCCTAATACTCTTGCTTCTGCATTTAATCCTAATTTAGTCTTTAAATAAGCTAAACTTATAGCAGATGTAACTGAATCTGTATCAGGTCTTTGATGTCCAAAAATATATACTTTATCCATTTAGCCACCCTCTATTCTTATTTAATTATATCATTAAAATAGAAAGTTGCAAACAAGAATATACAGTGTTATAATACTTTTTACCAGGTGAAAAATATGAGTGAAAAAACATATGAAAGAAAATGTACTAAAGTAATAAATCAAATAAATGATTTAATAATAGAATTAAATAAATTACAAGATAAAGAAGAACATAGCTTAGTATTAGCTAGTAAAACTAAAAAACTAAGAAAAAAACAAAGAAGACTTAGATCTTTAGCAGAAAAATAAAAGAACAAGAGTTCTTTTATTTTTATTTTATTAGTGTTATAATTTTGTTAGTTGCTCGAATGGCGAAATTGGTAGACGCGGCAGACTCAAAATCTGCTGGTAGCAATACCTTAAGGGTTCGAGTCCCTTTTCGAGCACCATATATAATATTAAAGAAGATGCTATATGCATCTTTTTTTGACAAAATTAAAAATATTTGATACAATGAATATCACTTTTTGAAAAAAGGGAGAGATATAAATGAATAAACAATTTAAGAATTGGAAAGACTATAAGAAATATAAGAATCAACATGATATATTTGGTATGTATTTAGGATATATATCTACATATGATGATGAATTAATTGAAAGATTAAGAAATATATATTATGGTGGAATTCCTGCATCAGTATGTTTATTATCACATGATTTTGCAAGTAGAAAACCAGCTCAAATGACTAAATTATTATCAAGAGCATTCCTAGATGATGAAAATACTAGAGATGTAAGAATATTAACTGTTGTTAATAATAGTTCTATGAATAGTCCAAAAGCAAAGAATTATTCTGTATTAGAAAGAACTACTATTAATGGTATTACTCTTATATATGATACTACAGCTGGTTTAGTATATGATAAAGATGCTTATTTACGTTTAGAAGAACCTATTGTAGTAAAAGAAGAAGAAAAAGATTCAATTGAAAAAACTATTGAAGAAGATAAAGAAAAACATCCTACTGATTATGATATTAATCCATGTGCTTTAACAATAGTATTACCTATGATTGAAGATGCTTATAATAATACTAATGAGAGATATTCACAAAATGATTCAAAATTATTACAAAGAGAAGTTAAACTTTGTAAAGATAAAATGAAAAAATCTATTAAACAACGTAGACTTATTCCAAAAACAAAGAAAGAAACTGAACAAAAATAGTTCAGTTTTTTCTTTGACAAAAAATAATATTTTTGATAATATACTACTACTTGAAAAGGGGTATGTATATGTCCGATATTCTTATGAATTTTAATCCTGAAGATATAGAAAAATGGAATAACTGGAAATGGAAAAGTAGACTTATAAAAATAGAAGGATTAAAAAGTGGAAGATTATTATTCTATGATAATGATTTATTAACAAAATTAAGAAATATATATAGTGAAGGTATTCCTGCCTCTATTACATTATTATGTAATTATTTAACTAATGGTAAATGTTTTGAAAGTGCATTTTTATTATCAAGGGTATTCCTAAATGATAATGATACAAAGGATGTTAATTTAGTACAAGCACAAGTTGATAGTATTAAATTAAACCCAGTATATAAATTAAAATTTGGTAATGATAATTGTGATTACTCAAGACATACTGTTGTAGAAAGAATCTTAAATGATGGAAGAGTTTTAATATATGATACAACAGCAGGTTTTGCTATTGATTATGATTTATGGGAAGAATTAGAAAATCCAACTGTTGTTAACGTTAAAGGGAAAAAATGGATTGAAGATGTAGTTAAAAAAGAAGAAATGGAATGTCCAGAATTCTTTAAACCATATCCTATAGCAGCTGCAATAACTATTCCAGAAATAGAAAAATATTATGATGATCCTGATGAAGAATTTGCAGGAGAAACTGGTTGGTTACAACACGAAGTAGAATTATTTAAAAAATTAATTAATTATGAAGAATTTTGTAAACAACATGAAGAAGAAATAAAAATTAAAAGACTTCAAATGAAAGAAAAAATAGAAGAAAAGGAAGATGAAGAAAATGTATAATAGAGAAGCAGAAGAACATTCTAGATTACACTTATTAGAACGCCATAGTATATCAGAAATACAATATAAAAATGCAAAACTTAAAAAACAATACTCCGAAAAATTAAGAATGACTCATGATAAACCAAGAATAGATGTTGGTTTAAATGGTGAAGAAATATATTATATATATTTCGAAGATGCATTAGGTAATTTATTAATAACTCTATATAGTAATGGTATTAAACCTACTACTATTCCATTAGAAAGAATAAGTGAATATGGACAAAGTGTTGCTAATTACCTAAATAGTCATGGTATAAAAACTTATACTGTTGAATCAATTATTCAGATTGCAAGTTTTATTCATGATGATAAAGAAAAAAGATTTACTGATAATACTGAATATAGATGGAAAATACAAGATTTTGAAAAAGCAAAAGAAATAAAAATTAGTATTAATGGTGAATTAGATATATCTGAATTAAAAAGAGAATTTAGAAATAATATGCCTATTAAAATGAAAGAAGCATTTATGGATGAAGAAATAAATGAAAAAGCAGTAAAAGAATTTAAGCAAGATAAACATTGCTTAACACTTAAACCAAATAAAAAGAATGAACAATAATGTTCATTCTTTTTTAATTCTTTGTTTCAAGTAATAATGGACAATGATCTGAACCCATTACAGTATCTAATATTTGAATATCTTTTATATTCTTTAAATTAGATTTAGATGTAATAAAGTAATCTATTCTCCATCCAATATTATTTGCTCTAGCAGAACCCATATAGCTCCACCAAGAATATTGAATTTTATCTGGATATAATTCTCTAAATATATCTACAAATCCAGATGATAATAAATCGGTAAATTTACCTCTTTCTTCATAAGTAAATCCAGCATTACCAATATTTGCTTTAGCATTCTTAATGTCTTGTTCTGTATGAGCTACATTAAAGTCACCACATACTATAACAGGTTTAGTTTCTTCTAGTTTTTTTAGATATGCTTTAAAATCATCTTCCCAAACCATTCTATAATCTAGTCTACTAAGATCTCTTTTTACATTTGGAACATATACATTTACTAAATAGAAATTATCAAATTCCATAGTAATCACTCTACCTTCATGATCATGCTCTTCTATACCTATTCCAAAAGTTACATTTAATGGTTTTACTCTAGTAAATACCAAAGTACCAGAATAACCTTTCTTTTCTGCAGGATTAAGAATCATTTCATAACCATCTTTTTTATAATCAAATTGGTCTTCTAATACTTTTGATTCTTGAATACAATATACATCTGCATTTGTATTATCAAAGAATTCATCAAATCCTTTTTTTAAAACTGCTCTAAAACCTGCTACATTCCAACTTACTATTTTCATTATTCTCCTCCTTTATATCTAGAAGCAAAACCTTCTGCTACTTTTAATGCATCCATCATAGAGGTAGTTATTCCACCAGAATAACCAGCTCCCTCTCCTACTGGATAAATACCTTTAATATTAGATTCAAAACTTTCATCTCTTAGAATAGTTATAGGTGAACTAGTTCTAGTTTCTACTCCGCAAATTAATGCATCATCCATATTAAATCCTTCTATTTTATTATCAAATGAATCTATACCCTCAATTAAACTATCTACTATAAAACTTGGGAATATACTTCTTACATTTGATAATGAATATTTACCTTTAGTTTCAGGAGTAATACTTCCTATTACTTCTGATGGTTTATTATTCTTAAAATCTATATATCTTTGAATTGGTATTTTACCATTACATAAATTATATGCTTTGTTTTCTAATTCTCTTTGAAAATTAACCCCATCAAATAAATCATGCCCATAGTCATTAGGAGTCACACTAACTACTATTGCACTATTAGATGATTTAGAATCTCTTAAATAGTTACTCATTCCATTAACTACTAGTTTTTCTTTTTCAGATGAAGCATTAACTACATATCCTCCAGGACACATACAAAATGAATAAACAGCTCTATCATCATTATTATAAGTTAATTTATAAGTAGATGCTGGTAACTTATCAAAATATTTACCATGATTTATTTTATCTATATATTCTTTATCATGTATTATTCTTATACCTACTGCAAATGGTTTAGATCTCATATCAAGACCATTCTCATAAAGCATTTTAAATGTATCTCTAGCACTATTACCTATGCATAAGAATAAATAATTAGTTACTATTTCACCCTTATTAGTTATTATCTTAGTTAATTTATTATTATCCACAGTAATATCTTCTAAAGAAGTAGAATATAAGAATTCTCCACCATTACTAATTATTTCATTTCTAAGATTTATAACTACTTTTTCTAAATTATCTGTTCCTACATGTGGTTTACTATCATAAATTATTTCTTTTGGAGCACCCATTTTAACTAATAAATCAAATACATATTTATTTCTTCCATATTTATCTTTTACAAGTGTATTTAATTTACCATCAGAGAAAGTACCTGCTCCACCTTCTCCAAACTGTACATTTGATGTTTCATCTAGGATTTCTTCTTCCCAGAATCTATATACATCTTCTTTTCTTTCTTCTACTCTTTTACCTTTTTCTATAATAATTGGTTTATAACCATATTTAGAAAGAATATATCCTAAAGTAAGTCCTGCAGGACCTGCTCCTACTATAACTGGTCTACTAGATATTATTTCTTCTCCAGTTACTTTAAATTCATATTTAGTTTCATTTACTTTTCTAACATTATTATCATCTATTCTAGATAATACAATATCTTCATTCTTTACATTTACATCTAAATTATAAACATAAATTATATTATTTTTATCTCTAGAATCTATTGATTTTTTATCTATTTCATAAGAAATAATATCTTCTTTATTTACTCTTAATATCTTAGTTAATTTATTAATTAAAGTATCTTCCAAATCATTTAAAATACTTACTTTTATTTGACATACTCTAATCATTTTAAATCCTTTATCTTATCAGATGCTTTTAAAGCAGTTAAAAATGCTGATGTAAGATTATATCCACCACAATCACCATCTATATCAAGAAGTTCTCCTATTACATATAAATTAGGAACTTTTATAGTTTCAAAATTATCATTAACTTCATCAAGTGATAATCCACCTTGTGTTACTTGTGATGATTTAAAATCTTTATAATCTATTACATTTAGTTCAAATGCATATAAACCATGTCTTACATTATTCTTTTCTTCATTATTTAAATCATCATATTTTTTATCTTTGGGAATATGATATTTATTTAAAATTACATCTACTAATTTTTCATCTAATACTCTATCTAATGTTTCTTTAACAGTTAAATCATTATTAAATAAATCCTCTATTGAAAAGTCTTCCATAAAATTAATCTTTACTTTAGGAGTCTTACCATCATCTAATAGTTTTACTATATCTCTTGATATATTAAATACACATATACCAGAAATACCATAATCTGTTAAAAGAATTTCTCCTTCTTCTTCTTTTAATAAAATATCATTATCAAATGAAGATACTATTGCTTTTGTTCTAATACCATTCCATTTATTAAAGAATGAGCCTTCACAAATAAGTTTAGTAAGCGATGGAAGTGGTCTTACTATTTCTAAATTAAAACTATCTAAGAAATCATATCCATAAAAGATATCATAATTAATACCAGACATACTTCCTGTAGATAATACTAATACATCACATCTTAAATCATTATTAATTATAAATTCATTACCTTCTTTAGAAATAGTATTAACTTCATAATCACATATAATATTTACACCCTTTTTATTAGCTTCATTTATAAGTACATTACTAATAGTTTCACTTTTATTTGAATATGGATAATAATATCCATTCTTAGTAGTATATTTAATACCAATACTATTAAAATAATCTAATACTCTAATAGAATCCTCAAATATATTTTCTATCTTATTACTATTAGAATGATATCTATTTATACTTTGATCATCATTATAAAAGTTACATCTTCCATTACCAGACATTAATATCTTTTTGCCAGGAGTAGAATTCTTTTCTAAAACTATTACCTCATTAAGGTTAGTTTTTGAATTAATTGCACACATTAATCCTGATGCACCTGCTCCTACTATAATAATTCTTTTCATAGAAATCACCTTCAAACTAGATATATTATAACATATTTGTTATAATGAATTATAGGTGATAATATGAAAAAAAGAATAATATTGTTAATGGGTGTATTTTTACTTTGTGCTTGTTCATATGATAAATATGAAATGCCTAAAGATGCTTATATAAATACTAATGAAGTAGAAGCTAAAGTATATAGTAGTGAATCTAAGATATATGATTTAATTGGAGATAATAATGTAGAAATACTTACTAAAAATAAAAAACTAGATACTAGTGAAACTGGTGAAAAAGAAATAGAAATTAGTTATAAGTACGGTAAAAGAGATTATAGATATAAACTTAAATATAAAGTAATAGATGATGAATCTCCTATTATAATTAGTTCTTATGCTAGTATAGTTCATGTTCTTGGTGATGATTTTGATTTATGTGATGATATTAATTATATTGATAATTATGATAGAAGTCCTTGGTGTGAAGTTATTGGAGAATATGATATACATACTGCTAAAGATTATCCTTTAAAATATAAAATAAGTGATAAAAGTGGTAATTTTGTAGAAGAAGATGTAACTTTAAAAATGGTTACTGAAAAACCAAAATCTAATTCTAGTTCACCTTCTAAAAAGACTAATATATCATTTAAAGAAGAATTAAAAAAACATAAGAATGAGAATACTATGGTAGGTATTGATGTAAGTAGATGGCAAGAAGATATAGATTTTAATAAAGTAAAAGAAGCTGGTTGTGAATTTGTTATTATGAGAATTGGAATAAACAGTGATATAGATAAAGATATATCTAAAGATGTATATTATGATAAATATATTAAAGATGCTAAAGAAGCTGGATTAAAAGTTGGAGTATATGTGTTTACTAGTGCTATTAATGAAGATATGGCAAAAGAACATGCCGAGGAAACAATTAAATACCTAGATAATGTTGAATTAGATTTTCCAGTAGCATATGACTTTGAGAATTGGTCTAAAATTAGATCATATGGTATAAACACTTATGATTTAGAAAAGTCATTAAATATGTTTGCTAAAACATTAAAAGAAGCTGGATATGATACTATGCTTTATTCAGCTAAATGGTATTTAGAACATATTTGGATAAATGAAAAAAATTATCCTGTATGGCTTGCTCATTATACTTCTGAAACTAATTATGCAGGTGAATATATATTATGGCAAAGAACTAATATTGGTAAAATAGATGGTATAGGTGCTGATGTAGATATAGATATATACTATATAAAATAAAAAAGACTTTAATAAGTCTTTTTTATTTTAGAATTTAGGCCCTCCACCTTGATCATCAGATTTCTTATTTCTTGGATCATCTGGATCACCAAATAATAATGTTTTAGAATCAGAATCTTCTTTTGGAATTACTATTCCTCCAAAAGTATCTTCTTTTGGTTTTTCTTCAGGAATAACTATTCCACCAAAAGTATCAGTTTTTGGTTTTTTATCTCCATATAATAAATCATTATTATGGTCTTCTAATGTTATTCCTCCAAATTCTCCATGTGGAAGTCTATCAGATTCAAATTTCATTTCTCCAACTTTCTTTTCGTTTCCTTCTTTATCTACTTGGATTATATCTTCTTTAAGAATAAACTTTCTTGCTCTTGCAATAAGTAATTTTGGAGTTGGTGTTAATCCTTCCTTTTTTATCTCAGATCTTAATTCATCGAATATAGTACTAAATTCTTTTAATAACTCTATTCTCTTTTCTTTAGTTTCTGATGCATATTTAGAATAAAATGCTGCTTCAATATCAAGACCATGCTTATCAGCATATTCTAAAATATCAGCGAAATCATTATACATCATATTACAATCACCTCTATAATAATATTATAGCATACTATTCTTAATTTTTATTATTTTTTAATGAATATATTAGTTTTAATGTTAACTCACTATAATCAGGATCAGTATTTACTCTTTTTGATGTATCTGAGTCCTTACAATTACATTTATTTAAAGCATCTAATAAAGCAATTTTAAGATTATGAATATACATTTTATAAAAATGTGATAAATCATCATATTGTTTTAAATAATCATCTTTCTTGTCTATTGATTCTTCTAAATCCTCTAAATTAATAAAATGATATAATTTATGGAAGATTTCCTCTCCTTCATCATCCATATTTAAAATACTTATTCCAGAAATTAAAAAATTACTATAAATGCAATATAATCTAAATGCTATATCTCTTAATTCCTGTAAATATTCTATAATAAAATAATTATAAATATTATTTAATCCATCTGGATTATTATGATCATAAGCATAATCTGAATCTTCAGAAGTTACTTCTTTATATCCTTTAATTAAACTAGACAATTCTTCATCATTATATTTAAGTATTATAGGATTTCTATAAAAACTAAACTTCTTTTCTTCAAGTCCCTCAAGTATTGTTGAGTTTAATTCGGAAGTATCCATCTTTATTTCATCATGTATATTTATAGTATTAATAATCTCAATTACACCAGCATCTAAGGCATTTAAAAATGTATCATAGTCTGATAAACAATTAGCAAGTAAATCTCTTTCATGATAATCATCTGCTCCATGAACAACTACTTTCCATTCAAAATTACCTACTTTAAAAGTTGATCTTTCTAAAATTTTTTCTACTGTTTCAATATTAGACATTCTTTGAAACAATTTTTCTTTCATGCTTATTTTTGATTTAAACCTTTTAAATACTCTATGAATACCATTTATTAAATAAAATTTATCACTTTTTGATTTAATTAGTCCTGTTTCTCTTATAAATCTTTGATTTAATTCTCCAAATAAAGCAGTATCATTTGATGCATTCATATAATCAGCAACATTATATAAAATGTTATCCAATATTGCTTCAATTTCATTAGAATCTGGTAAAAAAGATACTTTAGTTATTTTCATATCATATTACCCCCTACTTATTAAGTAAATATTTTATATTAATTAATATAAAAAATCAATAATTATATACTTTCTAGTGAAGTAATTATATTCTCATCAGAAGCTTTTTTAGAGGGTATATAAGCTCCTAAAACACTAAGGGATATACTTAATAGTATTAACATTATATTGTTTGAAAACTTCATTAAAAATATAGAATCAGTTTCTAATAATCTTTTAAATATAGTATTTATTATTGGAGAAGACATAATGGATATAAATATACCTACTATACCAGATGAAAATCCAAGTAAAACATTTTCCATAATAAATAAAAATTTAATATCTTTTTTACTAGAACCCATACTTCTAAGTATTCCTATTTCTTTTTTTCTTTCGAGTACTGATATATAAGTTATTATTCCAATCATAATAGAAGATACTATTAAAGAAATAGATGAAAAACATATAAGAACTATTGTTATAATATCTATTATCTTAATAGACATATCATACATTATTTTAGATTCATCTATTATAGATACTTTATTACTTATATAATCATTATTATATTTATTAATACTATTTATTATTTTATCTTTTGATTCATAAGATGATGGATAAACAAATATACTTGATATACATTTTTCTTTTCCAAGTAAACATAATAAATCATTTTTATCATTATCTATTAAAGATTCTCTAGTTAATAAATTATAATTTTTGTTTTTTTGATCATTTACTATATTAGAAGTCTTATTCTTATT
>JAFWEE010000009.1 GCA_017515795.1 Bacilli bacterium | reverse complement strand
ATTACTTCTTTTTTGTATAATTATATTTTCTCTTTATATGATAATTAAATGGTTTATAAATACTAATTCTAATAGGAAAATAATAGAAGAAGTAAATTCTAGAATAGATATAGAAGATATTCATGATGGTAAAAGTAATATAGATTTTAATTATTTATTAAAGATTAATAGTGATACAGTAGGTTATTTATCTATAGATAATACTGATATTAATTATCCAGTAGTTAGAACTACTGATAATAATTATTATTTAAATCATTCTTTTGATAAAACTAAGAATGTAGCAGGTTGGATATTTATGGATTCTAATAATAAAGATATAAAAACTGACAAGAATACAGTTATATATGGTCATAATATGAAAGATGGTTCTATGTTTGGTAAATTAAAACTATTAAAGAAGAATAATAGTAATACTATTTATTATTATGATAGTAGTAATAAATATGAATATAGAGTATTTTCTATATATGAAATAAATGAAGAAGATTATTATATAAATACTGTATTTAATAGTGATAAAGATTATTTAAAGTTTATTCAAACAATTGCAAAAAGAAGTATGTATGATTATGAATTTGATATTGATGTTAATGATAATATTATTACTTTATCTACATGTACATCTGGATCAAAGAGATTAGTAGTACATGCATATAGAGTTAATTAAGGAGGCCCTATGTTTATATATAATGATATAGATTTAGATAATACTTCTTTATCTTTTACAGAAAGAGATAATGGAATAGAATTCTATATAGAAGGTTTTGATGAAGATAAAAAAATAAGTATAGATTTTATAGTTTCATTAAAAATAGATGATTTAAAAACTATGGAACTAGATTATGAATATGATTTATCAGATCAACTCCTAGATGATGAAACATATTTAGGAATTAATAATGACTTTGGTAAAACGAGTATTGAAGTTACTCTTATGAAAGATTTAGATGAAAAGTATTATTTAAGAGTAGTTAATGATGATATAGATGCACAAGTTAATTTTGTGTTAGAAGAAAAAGAAGAAGAGGAAGAAGATGTATAAATTAGTTTTACTTAGACATGGAGAAAGTATTTGGAATAAAGAAAATAGATTTACAGGATGGACAGATGTTGATTTATCTAATAATGGTATTAATGAAGCTAAAGAGGCTGGAATAAAGTTAAAAGAGAATAATATTACATTTGATATAGCATATACTTCTGTTTTAAAGAGAGCTATTGATACATTAAATTATTGTCTTCTTGAAATGGATTTATTTAATAAAATAGATATTATTAAATCATACAAATTAAATGAAAGACATTATGGTGCTCTTCAAGGAATAAATAAAGATGAAGCAAGAAGTATATATGGAGAAGATCAAGTTCATATATGGAGAAGATCTTATATAACAAGACCTCCATTGTTAGAATATACAGATATTAGATTTCCTGGTAATGATGATAGATATAAAGATGTACCTCTAAAAGATTTACCTTTATCAGAGTCTTTAGAAGACGTTTATAAGAGGGTTATTCCTTATTATGAAGAAAATATATTACCTAGTATAAAATCTGGTAAAAAAGTACTTATATGTGCTCATGGTAATAGCCTAAGAGCTTTAATAAAATATTTAGATAATATAAGTGATTCAGATATAGAAAGTATTGAAATAAAAACAGGAACCCCAATAGTTTATGAATTAGATGATAATTTTAAAGTTATAAAGCATTATTACTTATAATGCTTTATTTTTTATGTTATAATTTTTATAGGTGGAATTAATGGAAGAATATAAACAAATAGAAAGATCAATAATTACAAAATATAGAAAAGATATCTGGAGTAAATTTGTTAAAGCTGTTAAAGAATATAAATTAATAAATGAAAATGATAATATTATGATTTGTATATCTGGTGGTAAAGATTCATTCTTAATGGCTAAATGTATAGAAGAACTAAAAAAACATGGAGACTTTGATTTTGGAGTTAGATATGTTTGTATGAATCCAGGATATAATAAAGAGAATGTAGAACTTATTAAAGAGAATGCTAAAAGATTAAATATAGATTTAGAAATATTTGAAAGTGATATATTTGAAGTATTAGATAGAGTAGCTAAAGATAATCCATGTTATCTATGTGCAAAGATGAGAAGAGGTTGCCTATATTCTAAAGCTAAAGAACTAGGATGTAATAAAATTGCTTTAGCTCATCACTTTAATGATGTAATAGAAACAAGTTTACTTAATATGTTTTATGCATCACAAATAAAAACAATGCTTCCAAAACTTCATAGTGAAAACTTTGAAGGTTTAGAATTAATTAGACCTATGTATTTAATAAATGAAGAATCTATTAAATCTTGGGCAAAATATAATAAACTTTCTTTCTTAAACTGTGCATGTAAATTTACTGCAGATTCTAAAATAGATGAAAATTTAAGTAAAAGAAGAGTTATGAAGAAACTAATTAAAGAATTAAAAGAGGATAATCCTAATATAGATAATAATATATTTACAGCATTTACTAACGTAAATACTGATTGCGTTATAGGTTATATTAAAGATGGGGAAAAGTATTCATTCTTAGATGAATATGATAGAAAGTAGAGGTATATATGATAACATTTTTTATATGGTTATTAATTATGATTTTTGTTTTTACATCAATTTCAAAAAGAAGTGTTCCTTCTAAAACAAGAAATATAGGTAATATATTTGCATATATAATAACAGGTATATTCTTATTTATTATGATATTTCCTGTTATAAAAAGTAGTATTAAATATGATGAATCAAAAGAAGCTACTCCTGCAGATGGATTTGTTATTAATAAATATACAGTTAAATTAGATGTTAAAGAAGATAATAAGGTAGATGTAGAAGAAGATGTAACAGTTAATTGGACAGAATATGGTCATCATGGAATATATAAGTTTACTCCAGAATGGTTTAAGTATACATCTAAGAATGGTAAAACTATAAGAAGAAAATCTGAGTTATCTAATTTAAGAACAGAAGTGCCTCCATATACTTATAATCCTGATTTTGAATATAATTATGGATATGGAGTTGATTATACTACTGACGAAAGTCTAGTAGAGTCTTATTATAATAGTTCTTATAATTTTACAACTGATGTAGTTAAAGATAAACCAAGAATTAAAATAGGTAGTTCTATGGTTACTCTTGGTAAAGGAGAAAAAGACTATATAATTAAATATACATATGATATGGGATCTGATCCATATGATGGTTATGATGAATTTATATTTCATGCTTATGGAGATTATTGGGGAACTACAATTAATAATCCTAGTATAGAAGTAACTATGCCAAAATCTATAGAAGGTATGACAATTCATTTCTTTAAAGATAAATATAGAAAAGAAGATGTAACTAATAAAGTTAGTTATACAGTTACTGATAATAAATTAGTTGCTTCTTATAATGGTAATGATTTGTATAAATCATTAACTGTTGATATAGAATTACCTGATAATTATTTTATAAATGGATCTAATAATTATGGTAATGCTTCATTAGTATGTATAATTCTATGCTTAATTAATTTATTTATAATATTTATTTTATGGTTATTCTTTGGTAAAGATTATCATAAGAAAGCAGAAATGGTTAGTTATTTACCTCCAAGAGATTTATGTGCTGCTGAACTTGGTTATATGGCTTCTAATGGATATAGTAAAAAGTTAGTAATAGCTACTATTATAGAACTTGCTTCTAAGGGATTAATATCTATTAGAGAAGAAAAGAAAAAAACATATATTAAGAGTTTAAAACCTGATGAAAAGAATAAGAGTGTTACTAAAAAATATGATGATTTAGTAGAAAGTTTAAGTGATTATGAAAGAATAGTACTTAATGAATTTATAGATGAAACAAAAGAAAAAGAATTAAAAGAATATAAAACTTTATATACAGTATTTAGTAAAGTAGAAAAAGCATTAGATAAAGATTTAAGATGGTCTATTAATGAAAAAGTTGGATTTGTTCTTAAATATTTAGGGCTTGCATTAACTTGTATTTCAGCATTATTAATGTTCTTAGCATATAGTTCATTTGAAGATCTTCCTCAAAAGATATATTCAATGTATTATGTAGGATTTATATCAGTATTTGTTATGGTATTCTTATGTGTTATTATGACAAGAAGAAGTCATTTTGGAGAAGATATAAAAGTTGAAATTAATGGATTTAAGAAGTTCTTAGTTAATGTTGAAAAGAATAAATTAGAAGAATTAGTAGAAGAAATTCCTCATTATTTCTTTAAGATACTTCCATATACTTATGTACTTAATATTTCTAAAAAATGGATAGAAAAGTTTAATGATATAAGTATTCCAGAAAGTGATATACCAATGAGAGATTTCTCATTATTAGATTCAATGTCATCAGATATTTATGTACCTGCTCCATCATATGGTAGTAGTGGTGGTTCTGGTTGTTCATCATGCGGTGGTGGATGTTCATCATGTGGTGGTGGATGTTCATCTTGTGGAGGTGGAGGTTCATGGTAGGAACCTTCATCCTTCAATGGCATTTATCTGAAAACTGTAATTTAAAATGTTTACATTGTTATCAAGAAGATCATAGACCCGTATGTATTTCTTATAACAAGTTAGAACATATTTATAATGAGTTTATTAATCTAATAGATAAACTAAATATGAAAGGACATATTAATATAACAGGAGGAGAACCTCTTTGTAATCCTCATTTATTTAAACTATTAGATTTAATAAAAAAAGATGATAAAGTAACGTTTTCTATTTTATCTAATGGGACTTTAATTAATGATGAAGTAGCCTTAAAACTTAAAGAATATAATCCATATTATGTTCAAGTAAGTTTAGAAGGTGGTAAAAAAGTAAATGATTTTATTAGAGGCAAAGGTACTTATAAACAAATAGGTAAAGGTATTAAGTCTCTAAAGAAAGCAGGTATATTTACATCAATTAGTTTTACTTCTAATCATTTAAATTATAAAGAGTTTCCAAAAGTAGTTAGATATGGAAAAAGATTAAAAGTAGATAATATATGGTCAGACAGATATATACCTCTTGGTGGATCTATGGATAAAGATTTAACTTTATCTAAAGAAGAAACTAGAGATTATTTAGATATTATGCATAAAGAAAAAGTAAAACTTGGTAAAAAAAGTAAAACTCATATATCTATGAATAGAGCTCTTCAGTTTACTAGAACTAATGATTATGCATATGGTTGTACATGCGGTGATACTTTACTTACTGTTATGGAAAATGGTGATTTAGTACCTTGTAGAAGAATGCCTATAGTTGTAGGTAATGTCCTCGCAGAAAGTATGTATGACTTATATATGAATAATGAAATACTAAAAGATTTAAGAAAGAAGACTATTCCTAAAGAATGTATGAACTGTGATAATGCAGATAGATGTAGGGGTGGCCTTAAATGTTTAACATATGCTATTACAGGTAATTATAATTTAAAAGATGTAGGGTGTGATTTATGAAGAATTTAGATTTTATAACAAATAATATGATTATGCATAGAGGATTCTTTGATAATGAAAGAATAGTTGAAAATACTATTAAAGCATTTAAGAAAGCTAATAGTAATAATCATCCATATGAATTTGATGTTAGACTTACTAAAGATGAAAAAGTAATAGTATTTCATGATGATACATTAAAAAGACTATCAGGTATTAATAAAAAAGTATCTGATATGACATATGCTGAATTAAAAGATATTAAACTTCTTAATATAGGTAGTATTCCTTTATTAGAAGATGTTCTTAAATTAGATAATAAGAATGGAATAATGATAGAAATAAAGAATGATGATAATAATATGTTAATCGTAGATAAAGTATTAGAACTATTAAAAGATTATAAAGGAAAGTATTCCATTATTAGCTTTAATAAGAATACTCTAAAGTATATTAGAACCAAGAATAAAGATATAATACTTGGATTATTAATAGGTTTAAGAAAAGAAAAACCTTTTGAAGGTTTTTCTAACAAGTTCTTTATTAAAACATTTAAACCTGATTTTTTATCTGTTAATAAAAGAAATATAGATTATAAATACATAAAGAAATATAAAAAGAATAATCCAGTACTAATTTGGACTATAAAAACAAGAGAGGATTTTACAAAATATAAAGATAAAGGAACTTCTTTAGTACTAGAAAACATAAATATGATATAATAGGGGCGGTGATTTTATGAAAGACCAATTAGTTAATGATTTGCTGAAGTTTTATTTAGATGAAGCAGATAAAGATAATATTGAAATTCCTGATAGTTTTGTTAATAAAAGAACTCTTTTAACTGGTCTTTTAAATCAAAGACCTGTTAAACCAGTACCAGAGGAAGTTTTAAGAGAAGAAGATTTATTAATAAAAGAAGAGAATGAAGATAGAAAAATAATAGATGTTAATGAAATACCTGGAAAAATAGTTTTATTAAATAATGATATTACAGCATTAAAAGTAGAAACTATTGTTAATCCATGCGATGAACATATGCTAGGATGTTTTACTCCTAATCATAATTGTATAGAAAATAAAGTACATACTTATGCTGGAGTAAGACTTAGACTTAAGTGTGCTGAAATTATGAGAGGAGATCTTCTTGGAATTGGTAAAGTAGTACTTACTGATGCTTATAATTTACCATGTGAATATATTATTCATACTGTAGGGCCTGAAATAGAAGGTGAAGTAACAGATGAAAATATTAAAGAATTAGAAGATTGTTATAGAAACTCTCTTGAAATAGCTAAGAATAATAATATTAAACAAATAGCATTCCCATGTATTTCTACAGGAAGACATTCTTTCCCATCTAAATTAGCATGTGAAATAGCTGTTAAAGTAGTTAAAGACTTCATTAAAGAACAAGATGTATTTGATAAGATTGTATTTTGTACTCTAACATTAGAAAATTATGCTATTTATGAAGAAGAATTAAAAAGAAATAATATGATATAAAATATACAAAAACCCTTGAAAAATAGGTAAAATATGATATAATTTAAAGAGTTAAAAAAAGAGGAGGTATTACATATGGCAAGTAAATCAAAAGATGCAAGAAGATATGTTGCATTAGAATGTTCTGAATGTAAAAAGAGAGATAACGTATCTAGAGAGAATTTTTTCGTACAAAAAAATACTCATAATACAACTGATAAATTAAATCTAAGTAAGTATTGTCCTGTATGTAAAAAACATACTGAACATATTGAAAAGAAATAATAATTAAAGGGAAAAGAATATGAAGAAGGTTGTAATTGTTGGTTTAGGTAATGTAGGAACAGGTTATTTAAATGCTCTTATTACTGAACCTAATTTAGTAAATGAAATTGTTTTAATTGACACTAATAAAGATAAACTAGAAGGTGAATTCTTAGATGTATCTGATTCTATAGCAGTTATTAATTCTAGTATTAAAGTATATATTGGAAGTTATGCTGATGTAAAAGATGCAGATATATTAGTTATATGTGCAGGTAAGAATCAAGATAAAGGAGAAACTAGATTAGATTTATTAAATATAAATGCTAAGATAGTTAAAAGTATCACTGAAAATGCTATTTTAAATGGTTTTAAAGGTATATTTGTTATAGCTACTAATCCAGTAGATGTAATGAGTTACTTAGTTTATAAAGTGTCTAATATGTCTCCTAATAGAGTAATAGGATCCGGAACTATATTAGATACATCTAGACTTAAAAATATAATTAAAGAAAAAACTAATATGAGTACTAATGATATAAATATAAATGTTATTGGTGAACATGGTGATAATTTAGTTATATTATGGTCTAAAGGAACTGTTAATATGATACCTATAAATGAAATATTTTCTGATATAGAAATAGGTATTATGGATGAAAAACTTAGAAATAGTGCATATGAAATAATTAATAGAAAGGGATATACATCACAAGGAATATCTCTTAGTTTACTAGAAATAACAAAAGCAATTCTTAATAATGAAAATAAAGTATTAAATATATCAACTTATTATAAAGGTATATATATAGGAATGCCTTCATTAGTTAATATTGATGGCGTTAAAGGTGTAGTTAATTTTGACTGCAGTGAAAAAGAAAAAAATGATATAGAACGTTCAATTAGTGTTTTAAAGAATGCTATTGACGATATGGAGGTATAATTATGATGATAGATATTAATGACATCAAAAATGGTATGACAGTTATTATTGATGGTCAAATTTATCAAATAGTTGATTTCTTACATGTTAAGCCTGGTAAAGGATCTGCTTTCATGAAAATGAAACTTAAAAACTTAAGAGCAGGTACAACATTAGAAAAAACTATGAATACTAATATTAAACTTGAAAAAGCTAATATTACTAAAGTACAAATGAGTTATTTATATTCAACT
>JAFWEE010000008.1 GCA_017515795.1 Bacilli bacterium | reverse complement strand
TTATTTAGGAGAAAAAGTTACTAAGGCTGTTATTACAGTTCCTGCATACTTTAATGATGCACAAAGACAAGCTACTAAGAATGCTGGTAAAATAGCAGGATTAGAAGTAGAAAGAATTATTAATGAACCAACTGCTGCATCTTTAGCATATGGTATTGATAAACAAAATGATGCACATACTGTTTTAGTATATGACCTTGGTGGTGGTACATTCGATGTATCTATTCTAGAACTAGGTGATGGTGTATATGAAGTTAAATCTACTGCAGGTAATAATAAACTTGGAGGAGATGACTTTGATAATAGAATTTCTGATTATTTAGTATCTGAATTCAAGAAAGAAAATGGTGTAGATTTATCAAAAGATAAAATGGCTATGCAAAGAATTAAAGATGCTTCTGAAAAAGCTAAGAAAGATTTAAGTGGTGTAACTTCTACTCAAATTAGTTTACCATTTATATCTCAAGGAGAATCAGGTCCATTACACTTAGAAATGAATTTAACTAGAGCTAAATTTGAAGATTTAATTAGAGATTTAGTTGAATCTACATTAGATCCAGTTAGAAAAGCACTAAAAGATGCTGATATGACTAAAAATGATATTGATAAAGTAATCTTTGTTGGTGGTTCAACTAGAATCCCTATGGTTGCTGATTTAATTAAGAATGAACTTGGTAAAGAACCAAGTAAAGAAGTTAACCCTGATGAAGTAGTTGCTATGGGAGCTGCTATTCAAGGTGGAGTATTAACTGGTGAAGTTAATGATATAGTATTACTTGATGTAACACCATTATCACTTGGTATTGAAACTATGGGTGGTGTTATGACAGTATTAATTCCAAGAAATACAACTATTCCAACTTCTAAATCACAAATATTTAGTACTGCTGCTGATAATCAACCAGCTGTTGATATTCATGTACTTCAAGGTGAAAGAGGAATGGCTGCTGATAATAAGACTTTAGGTAATTTCCAATTAGGAAATATTGCACCAGCTCCAAGAGGAGTTCCTCAAATTGAAGTTACATTTGATATAGATGCTAATGGTATTGTTAATGTTAAAGCTAAAGATATGGCTACTAATAAAGAACAATCTATTACTATTACATCTAATACAACACTTTCTGATGAAGAAATTGATAAGATGGTAAAAGAAGCAGAAGCTAATAAAGAAGAAGATAAGAGAAGAAAAGAATTAGCTGATACTAAAAATGAAATAGAACAATTAATTTATGCTACTGAAAAGGCTATTAAAGACCTTGGAGATAAAGTAGATTCAAAAGATAAAGATGCTGCTGAAGAAGCTATTAAAGAAGCTAAAGAAGCATTAGAATCTGAAGATATAGATAAATTAAAGAAAGCTAAAGAAAACCTAAATGATAAAGCTATGGAATTAGGTAAGAAAGTTTATGAAGAAGCTGCTAAAGCAAATCAAAATGCTGAAGGTTCTTCAGAAGAAACTAAAGAAGAAGCAAAAGATAACGTTCAAGAAGCTGAATACGAAGAAAAATAAAAGAAAGTTCTAGTAAGCTAGAACTTCCTTTTCTATGTTAAGGAGTCATATATGAAAAGAACTGAAATAGATAATAAATATAAATGGGATTTAACAACTATATATAAAACTGAAGAAGATTTTTTAGTAGAATTAAATAACATAAAGATTAAAATAAGTAATATATCTAAATATGAAGAATTAATTAAAAAAGATTTATCATGTTTATTTGATATGATATATACATATTATGATATAGTGTATTTTATTAATAAATTATTCTTATATGCTCATTTATTATTTGATACAGATACTAAAAATGAAAAGTATCAAGAATATGTAGGAAAAGTATCAAATTTAGATGAAGATTTTTCTAAATTATCCTCATATATGATTCCAGCGTTATTAAAATATGATTATAGTGATATACTTAATCAAATTAATAATGATAATAGATTAAAAGAATATGCTTTTACTTTAGAAAAGATATTTAGAGAAAAAGAACATGTATTATCTGAAAAAGAAGAAAAATTAATATCTAATTTAGGAAAAGCATTTGATTCTTCATCAGATTTATTTGAAATAATAACTGATTCTGATTTAAAATATGGAACTATTAAAGATGAAAATGGTAATGATATAGAATTAAATGATAGTAATTATAATTTATATATGACTTCATCTGATAGAAGAGTTAGAAAAGATGCTTATAACTGCTTATATAGTATGTATAAACAATTTAAGAATACTTTAAGTAAAACATTATCAAATCATATTGAAGCTTATAATACTATTTCTAAAGTTAGAAATTATAATAGTGCTTTAGAAGCTTCTTTATTTGAAGATAATATTAGTAAAGATGTATTTGATACATTAATAGATACTGTATCAAATAATCTAGAACCATTATATAAATATTATAGATTAAGAAAAAAAGTATTAAATGTAGATACTTTAGAATTCTATGATTTACATGCTCCAATTGTTAAAGAGTTTAATAAAGAATATACATTTGAAGAAGCAAAAGAAATAGTATTGAATGCATTAAGTCCTCTAGGTGAAGAATATATATCTATTGCTAAAGATGGATTTAATAACAGATGGTTTGATGTCTATTATACTGAAGGAAAAAGATCTGGAGGTTATTCTACTGGTATAAAAGGAACTCTCCCTTTTATATTAATTAATTATGAAGGTAAATTAAATGATGTAAGTACTGTTGCTCATGAACTTGGTCATTCTATGCATTCATATTATTCAAATAAGAATTGTACTTTCCAGGATTCTTTCTATACTATATATTGTGGTGAAGTAACTTCTACTGTAAATGAATTATTATTAGCTAATTATATAATTAATAATTCTAATGATGATAATGAAAAATTATATGTATTAAATCATTTATTAGATGTTTATAAATCAACATTATTTAGACAAACAATGTTTCAAGAATTTGAAAAAAATATATATGAATTATCTAGTAAAGGTGAAATTCTTAATAGTGATTTATTAAGTAATGAATATTCTAAAGTATGTAAAAAGTATTTTGGGGATACAATTAACTATAATGATAATTATAGTTATGAATATGCTAGAGTTCCTCATTTCTATTGTAATTTTTATGTATTTACTTATGCTACAGGTATTATATATGCTACTAAAATAGTAAATGATATTTTAAATAATAAAGAAGAATCTAAAGAAAAATATATAGAGTTCTTAAAAACAGGTGGATCTATGTATCCTGAAGATGAACTTAAAGTAGCAGGAATAGATGTACATGATAAAGATGTATATTTAAGTGCTATTAATTATTATAGTAAGTTAGTAGATGAGTTTGAAAAACTTATAGAGAAGGTGAAGTAATGGCAAAAAGAGATTATTATGATGTCCTTGGTGTTGATAGATCTGCTTCTGAAGCAGAAATAAAATCTGCTTTTAGAAAAAAAGCTAAAGAATACCATCCAGATTTAAATAAAGCTCCTGATGCTGCTGAAAAATTTAAAGAAGTTCAAGAAGCTTATGATGTGCTTTCTAATGAAAGCAAAAGAAAGACATATGATCAATTTGGACATGCAGCATTTGATCAACAAACTGGTTCTGGATTTGGAGGTAATTATCAAGGAGGATTTAATTCATCATCATTTGGTTTTGATGATATAGATCTTGGAGATATATTTTCTAATATGTTTGGACAAGGATTTGGTTTTGGAGGTAGAAAATCAAATAAACCATCTAAAGGTAAAGATATTTTATATAGAACTACTATTGATCTTGAAGATGTTATATTTGGTGGTGAACAAGATATTAGAATTGAAATGTATGATATATGTGATGAATGTAAAGGCAAAGGTGGAGATAAACCTAAAACATGTCCAGAATGTGGTGGCTCAGGTAGAGTAACTAAAGTTCAAAATACCATGTTTGGAGCAATTCAAACAACTGTTACATGTGATGAATGTTCTGGTACTGGTAAAACATTTGAACATAAATGTACATCTTGTAAAGGAACTGGTTCTGTATGGACTAAAAAGACTATATCTGTTAATATTCCTAAAGGTGTTGATACAGGTTCTAGAGTAAGGATTAAAGGTAAAGGTGAGCCTGGTAAAAATGGTGGTGAGAATGGAGATATCTATGTTGAATTTGTAGTAAGAGAACATGATATCTATAAAAGAGATGGTAATGATTTATATATGGAAGTTCCTATTACAATAGCAGATGCTGCTTTAGGATCTGATATAGATGTAGAAATACCTGGTTCTGTTATTTCATTAACTATTCCTGAAGGAACTCAAAATGGAGATAAATTAAGAGTTAAAGGTAAAGGAGTACCTTATATATCATCTAGTAAAGTGGGAGACCTTTATATAATAGTAAATGTAGTTGTACCAACTAAATTAAATAGAAAACAAAAAGAATTATTTAAAGAACTTTCTAATACTGAATTAGATAATGATGGTATTATTAAGAAGTTTTTAAAAATGTTTAAATAAAAAGATATCAAATGATATCTTTTTTTATTCTAATTCAGTTCCTTCTTTTTCTATCCAATCTTTAAAGGTATTTTTAAACTCAGGAAGAGCCTTTTGTACAACATCTGGATAAATTAGTCTAGTATTCTTTATTGCGTCATAAATATACTTAAAATTTACTTGTTTAGCATTATCAAATCTTGCATATGTAAAACATGAAGAGAATAGGGATAATGCTATATCTGGATAATTAGATCCTGTTTCTGCTCTTCTTTTATATTTAGAAGTAATATTAACTATAAACTTTGCTATTTGTTCTAATAAGTAATCACTATATGGGAATATAACTCCAGTAGATAATTCTATTTTCTTTTTAGTACCCATAACTATTTTAATAGTTGTTTCTTCATCTGGTTCAGGAAGTTCTACTTTTTCAAATCTACGAATAAATGCTTTATCTTTTAGTAAGAATTCTTCATATTCTTTAGTAGTAGTAGCACCAATTATCTTAAGGTCACCTCTATCTAAACAAGGTTTTAACATATTTAAGAAGTCTACTCCAGATCCATTTCTAGCAGCTGTTACTAAAGTATGAACCTCATCTATAAATAGAATAGTATTTTTTCTATCAATAACCTCATTAATTAATAATTGTAATTTAGATTCAATTAATCCATCATGTTCATAATTACCAAGTAATGAAGAAGTATTAATTTTATATATTTTAAAATTCTTAAGTACATCAGGTACTTCATTATTTTGAATCTTTAATGCTAGACCTTCTACTAAAGAAGTTTTACCAACACCAGCAGGTCCTGTAAGTACTACTGATTTTTCTGGAGAAAGTAGTATAAGTATCATACTCTTAAGTTGCTCTTCTCTAGAAATAGCAGGATTAGTAACATAAGTTTTTGCAGTTAATTCATCAGAATAATTATCTAATATACTTAATGATACTTTTTTATCTTCTTTTATTTCTACACTTTCTTCATTAAAAATATTATCATTATTTGCTTCAAAAAAATCATCTGAAAAGTTTTCATTATTCATTATTTATCACCTAAATTGATTATATCATATATGCTTTACATAAGTAAATTAAATATTTTTACAAAAAATGTAAAATTTATAGTATTTTTTTTATAAATTATGATATTATTAGTTTAGACATATTAATAGAGGGTGAACTTATGAAAAATATTATTTACATGTATTCAAATTTAGATAGAAGCAACAAATTATTAATAATAATTATTTTAGTCATAATTGCCTTATTAATTATAATAGGTTTATATAATTTAGTAATGAATATAATATCTAAAATAAAAGCTAAAAAGCATTATAGAAAAATAGATAAAGAAATAAATGAAGAATTTATTAAACAAGAAAAAGAAGAAGTAAAGAAAGTAGAACCTATTATAGAAAAAACTGAGACTAAGGAAGAAATAATTGAAAATTATAATACATCTGTTAAAGAAGAAATGGAAGAAATAGAAACTTTAGATGAATCAGTATCTGATATTGATGAAATATTAGTAGAAATGATGAATATAGGTTCACAAGAAGAATTTGACTTAACTGATTTTGAAAGAGAACAAGAAGAGAATGCTATTATTAGTTATGGTGAATTATGTAAAAAAGCAGGTGTTCAACAAGTAGTTTATCCAAAAAAAGAAGTTAATAAAGAAATAGAAAAGAAAATAGAAGAAAAAGTATATAATAATGGTATGTTTAGACCTTCTACATTTGTATCTCCTATATATGGTGTAGAAAAAGAAGAAAAAGAAGAAGATACAGAAAATGAATTTTTAGGAAGACTTAAAGAATTTAGAAGTGGTCTATAAGATCACTTTTTTAGGAGTAATTATGAAAAAAAGAGAGTTATTTAAATACTTTTTAATAGCATTATTTATAATAATATTAGTTTTATATGCATTTAATGCATTAGAAAACTATTTTATTAAAAGTGTTGATGTTATTAATGAAAATTTAGATGCCAAAGAAATTGTTTTCTTTGTAGAAACAATTGAAGACAATGAGATTCGTGGAAAATATTTAACTAATGATGGAACTATATATACATATAATTATGTATCATATGGTGATAAAACTTATAATGAAAAATTAGATGATATTAAGAACAGTACATCAAATAAGATTGAAAAAATAACTAAAAAAGATAAAGGTTATCTAAATATGTTTATTGGTAATCTAAAAGATAAATACTATAGAAGAACTGTAAAAACAGAAAGACCTTCTAAATATTTATACTATGTTAATTATGAAAAAGAAGAATTAATGCCTTTATTATCATCTGGTAAAGATGTAATAAAGAATAGAGGTATGTCTTCTTCTAGAATAATATCTATATTAAAAAAATATTCTATTAGAGTTGACTAAATATTCTAAAATATATAGAATATTTTTTTATGAAAAAAGGAGTTATTATGAAAGCAGCTTTTTATACTTTAGGTTGTAAAGTAAATAGTTATGAAACTGAAGTAAATATAGAAATGTTTAAGAATAATGGTTATGAAATAGTACCTTTTAATGAAAAAGCAGATGTATATGTAATTAATACTTGCTCTGTTACTAATACAGCTGATTCTAAAAGTAGAAAAATGATTAGAGAAGCTGTTAAAAGAGGAGAAAATGCTATTGTAATAGTAATGGGTTGTTATTCTCAAATAAAGTATTTAGAAGTCTCTAAAATACCTGGAGTATCTATTGTTATAGGTACTAATAATAAATCTAAAATATTAGATCTAATTGAGGAATATAAAACTAATAAAAAACAAATAGTTAGAGTATTTGATTTAAAAGATATTAAGTTTGAAGATATGAATCTAGATAAATTTGAGAATCATACAAGAGCATTTGTTAAGATTCAAGATGGATGTAATAATTATTGTACTTATTGTATAATTCCGTACTCTAGAGGTAATGTTAGATCTAAACCTAAGAATTTAGTTATAAAAGAAATAACTACTTTAGCTCATAATGGATATAAAGAAGTTGTTTTAACTGGTATTCATACAGGCCATTATGGTAAAGATTTAGATAACTATGATTTTAGTGATTTACTTTCTGAAATAGAAAAGATAGATGGACTAGAAAGAATTAGAATATCATCAATTGAAATAGTTGAATTAGATGATAAATTTATGAATGTTTTAAAGAACTCAAAGAAAATAGTTAATCATATTCATATACCTCTTCAAAGTGGTTCTAATGCTATCTTAAAAACTATGAATAGAAGATATAACATGGATGAGTTTATTAATAAAATAAATGAAATTAGATCTATTAGACCTGGTATAGCTATTACTACTGATGTAATAGTAGGTTTCCCTGGAGAAACTGATGAATTATTTAATGAAACAGTAGAATCCATTAAAAAAATAGGTTTTACCGAATTACATGTGTTTCCATATTCTCCTAGAGAAGGTACTCCTGCTGCTAAAATGGATAATCAAGTACCAGAACAAATAAAAAAAGAAAGAGTTAAAACTCTAATAGAGTTATCAAATAAATTAAAGTACTCTTATTATTCTTCCCTAGTAGGATCAGAGGAATATCTATTAACAGAAACTATAATAGATAATTATATATATGGTCATTTGACTAATTATGGGTTTGCTAGGATTAAATTAGATGGAAATTCTACTAATGAAATATATAAAGTTAAGTTAATTAGTTATAATAATGAGTATTTTGAAGTAGAAAAAATAAAAAAATGTTGAAATTACAATATTATAGTGATATAATCAGTGTAGTTCTTGAATGAAGGGAGGGACAAAATTGACAAAAGTAGTAGTAAAAAATGGCAATGTTGATGGTGCACTAAAGAAATTCAAACAAAAAGTTGCTAAAAGTGGACTTCCTTCAGAATTTAAAAAGAGAGAACATTATTCTAAACCAGGTATTCAAAGAAGAGAAGCTAAAAAAGCTGGTATTAAGAATAGTAGAAAAAGACAAGCAAGAGAAAGAGATTAATTCTCTTTTTTTAATGCTTAAATTGTGATAAAATATTATTAGAAGAAAAGGGAAAATAATATGATACAAGATACATTATTAAGTGCTATAAAAGCAAATTATCCAATGATGATAATATTTACAATAGTTATTATATCTATTAGACTTGCATATTTAATTGTAAATAGAAAAGAATTTGTGTTTTATAAAGAATTATTTTTATTTGCATTTATAGTATATTCATTATGTTTATTTTATGTAGTTACATTTGAAGATAATAATTATGGGACTAATAATTTTATTCCATTTAGAGAAATAACTAGATATCAAGTTTTTTCATCATATTTTATTCATAATGTAGTAGGTAATATATTATTATTTGTTCCTTTTGGATATTTTGTATCTACTATACTTAAATCTAAAAAACCATTTGCAATTATAATAATATCAATAATAGCTTCTTTAACTATCGAAATAACTCAATATTTAATAGGAAGAACATTTGATATAGATGATATTATCCTTAATCTAGGTGGTTGTATTCTTGGTTATTTAATATTTTTAGTAGTATATATTTTGGAACATAAATTTGCTATATTTCAAAAGAATTATATAAAAAATATATTAGTTATTGTTTTTATAATAATTCTTGGAATATTATACTTTAAAACAAGTCTATGGGGGATTTTAAGATGATTACAATTACTAATTTAACTAATGAAGAAATAAAGGAATTAAATACTTTAGAAAAATTATCTAAATATTTGCCCAAATATTTAAAAGAAAAGAATGTTTCTTATGATGTAATAATAGTTGATGAAGATAAAATAAGAGAATTAAATAAAAACTATAGAGGAAAAGATTCTATTACTGATGTTATATCATTTGCTTTAGAGGATAATGAATCTATAGAAATGCCTGAAAGATGTTTAGGAGAAATCTATATTTGCTTAAATAGAGCTAAAGAACAAGCAAATGAATATGGCCATAGTTTAAAAAGAGAATTATGTTTCTTATTAACTCATGGTTTTCTTCATTTAAATGGTTATGATCATATGAATAAAGAAGATGAAGAAGTAATGTTTTCTCTTCAAGATGAAATATTAAATAGTTTTGGAGTAACAAGAAAGGATTAATATGATAGAAAAACTAAAAGAAGTTGCTAAAAATTCTTATAGTCCATATTCTAACTTTAGAGTGGCTACTATAGTAGTTATGAAAGATGGTATGGAATTTAAGGGAGTAAATGTAGAAAATGCTGCATATGGATCATCTATATGTTCAGAAAGAAGCGCTATATTAAGTGCTATTTCTAATGGATATAAAAAAGGTGATTTTAAAGAATTACATTGTTTATGTTTAGATAGTAATAGAATTAGTACTAGTTGTTTTGCATGTAGACAAGTAATTAGTGAATTATTTGATAAAGACGCATTATTATATTTTTATTCTAATACTGGAGATTATAAAAAATATACAGTAGAAGAATTATGCCCTTATCCATTTGATAGTGAGGATTTATTATGAAAGTAGGATATGTTTCAATAGTAGGTAGACCAAATGTCGGTAAATCTACTTTAACTAATGCTTTAATTGGGTTAAAAGTAGCTATTACATCAGATAAACCTCAAACTACTAGAAATAATATAAGAGGTATCTATAATGATGAAGATAGTCAAATAGTATTCTTAGATACTCCTGGTATTCATAAACCTAAATCTAAGTTAGGTAAAATACTTAATAAATCTAGTTATTCATCACTTGATGAAGCAGATCTAGTATTATTTATGGTAAATGCTAAAGAAAAACTAGGTTCTGGAGATGAATTTGTACTAGAAAAAATTAAAGAAGCTAATAAAAAAGTATTCTTAATTATTAACAAAGTAGATCTAATTAAAAAAGAGGATTTAATAGGCATAATTAATGAATATAATGAATTATATAAGTTTGATGAAATCATTCCTGTATCGGCCTTAAAAGAGAAGAATATAGAGGAATTAATAAAAACTATAAAGGAATACTTACCTGAAGGCGAAAGAATATATGATGAAGATGAATATGTAGATAAATCTACTAGATTCTTAGTTGGGGAATTAATAAGAGAAAAAGTTCTTAGAAAAACAAATGAAGAAGTTCCTCATGCAGTTACTGTAGTAGTAGAAAATTTTGAAGAAAATAAAACTAGCGTGCATATTAATGCATTAGTTATAGTAGAAAGAGATTCTTTAAAGAAAATACTTGTAGGTCATAATGGATCTATGATAAAAGATATTGGAATAGATGCGAGAAAAGATATAGAAAACCTAGTTAATAAAAGAGTTTATCTTGATCTTTTAGTTAAAACTGTAAATAACTGGAGAGATAGAGATAAATATTTAACTGAGTTTGGTTTAAAAGAAGAAGAGTAATATGGAAATTACTAAAGTAAGAGGAATAATAGCTTCAGAAAAACCATATAATGAATCTAGTAAATTACTTTATGTAATTACTAAAGAATATGGTTATATATCTTTAATAGCTAAAGGAGCTAAATCACTTAAAAGCAAACTAAGATCAGTAACAACTAAACTTAGTTATTGTGATTTTCAAATAAACTATAAAGAAGGTAAACTTAGTACTTTAATAGATGCTGACATTATAGACCCATTTAATAATATAAAATCAGATTTAGTTAAAATAAGTTATGCTTCATACTTAGTAGAATTATCTACGCAGGTTATGAAAGAAAACTATAATGAAAATATATTTGATTTACTTATATTATCATTAGAAAAGATAGAATCTGGTTTAGATTCTAAATCTATTACTAATATATTAGAACTAAAATATTTATCTTATCTAGGAATATCACCTGAATTAAATGAATGTGCTATTTGTCAAAGTAAGAATATACTTACATTATCATCTGAAAAAGGTGGCTTTATATGTAATAAACATCATACTAACGAGAAAATAGTAGACCCTAAAACATTAAAGATGATAAGAATGCTATATTATGTAGATTTGGATAAATTAACTAAAATAGATATATCTGATAAAATAGGCAGGGAAATAGATGAATTTATAACTGAATATTATGATAGATATTCTGGTATGTATTTAAATACTAAAAAGTTTTTAAATAAAATTAAAAATGTATACATTTAAAATATTTATGATATAATTTAATTGTAATGAAAAGCGATGACTAGGTTGGAACCCTAAGAGCTATATACTTAAAGATGATTCTTTTATAGAATAAGTAAGGTGGAACCGCGGTAATAATCGTCCTTACATAGAAGTAGAATCATCTTTTTTGTTTAAAAGGAGGAATAAAAATGAAAGAAGTAACTATGGAAAAAATTGTTAATATGTGTAAACAATATGGGTTTGTATTTCCAGGAAGTGACATTTATGATGGATTTGCAAACACTTGGGATTTTGGCCCAGTAGGTGTAGAACTAAAAAATAACGTAAAAAAAGCTTGGTGGAAGAGATTTGTTCAAGAAGATAAAAGTACATATGGAGTAGATGCAGGAATTCTTATGAATCCAAGAGTATGGGAAGCATCTGGACATGTAGCATCATTTTCAGATCCAAAAATGGATTGTAAAAAATGTAAACAAAGATTTAGGGCAGACAATATGATAGAAGAATTCTCTAAAGGAGAAGTAGCTGCTGAAGGTATGACTAATGAAGAAATGGAAAAATACATTGAAGACAATAATATTAAATGTCCTCATTGTGGTTCTCATGAATGGTCTGAAATAAAACAATTTAAATTAATGTTTGAAACTAGTAGGGGAACTGTTGAAGGTTCTAAAGATACAGTTTATCTAAGACCTGAAACATGTCAAGGAGAATATGTTAATTTCTTAAATGTACAAAGAACTACAAGAGCAAAAATACCATTTGCTATAGCTCAAATAGGTAAATCATTTAGAAATGAAATTACTCCAGGGAACTTTTTGTTTAGAACTATAGAATTTGAACAAATGGAACTTCAAATGTTTTGTAAAGACTCAGATTCTATGAATATATATAATAACTATAAAGAAAGAGCATTAAACTTTGTAAATGATATTGGTTTACCTAGTGATAAACTAAGATTTCATGATCATGATAAATTAGCTCACTATGCTAAAGCAGCATGCGATATTCAATATAAATTCCCAATTGGATGGGAAGAATTAAATGGTATCCATCATAGAGGAACTTGGGATTTATCAAGACATTCTGAGTTTAGTGGTAAATCACTTGAATATTTAGATCCAGAAACTAATGAAAAATATATTCCTACAGTTATTGAATATTCTATTGGAGCAGATAGATTAACATTAGCACTTCTTTGTGAAGCATTTGAAGAACAAGAACTTGAAAATGGTGAAACAAGAGAAGTTATGCATTTTAATCCTGCTATAGCTCCATATAAATGTGCAATATTACCATTAATTAAGAAAAATCATACAGATAAAGCTACTGAAGTATATAATATGCTTTCTAAGTACTTTATGTGTACTTATGATGATTCTGGTTCTATTGGTAAAAGATATAGAAGAAATGATGCAATTGGTACTCCATATTCTATTACAATAGACGATGAAACTGTTAATAATAATACTGTAACTATAAGAGATAGAGATACAATGGAACAAATAACATTACCTTTAGATGAAGTAGTTAACTATATAAATGAAAAGATACTATTCTAGTATCTTTTTTATTTACAATAATATATACATTATTCTTTATTTTTAAATAAAAATATGCTACTATGTATATAGTAACGGAGGATAAATTATGGGAATATTTGATAAATTAATTGGTGAAAAACCTGAAAATGTAGATAATGTAGAAGATGCATTTTATATTAATACAGTAGAGGAAGCATATAAAGATAAGAATGCTGAAGGTAATAAAATGATTTTACTTGAACCAAGAGCATATTCAGAAAGTCAACAAATAGCAGATCATTTAAAGAAAAGAAATACAGTTGTTGTTAACTTAAAAAGAGTTACATCTGAACAAGCTAAAAGAATAATAGATTTCTTATCTGGAACTCTATATGCTATTGGTGGTAAGATGCAAAAACTTGGACCTGGTATATTTCTTTGTACTCCAAAGAATATAAATGTTCAAGGAACAATGACAGAAGAAGAAGCAAAGAAAACTAAGTCAAAAGAAGACGAAGACGAAGAATAATATTGATTTATAAATAAATTAGTGATATTATATATCTCAATTCTTGGAAGTGGTATTATGAATAAGATTAAAAAAAGCTTATTTGGATATAATACTGATGATGTTAATAAATTTATAGACGATATTATTGAAAATGTAGAAAAAATAATAAAGTCTAATAAAGAAAAAGAAGAGAAAATAAAAAGGCTTGAAAAAGAACTGTCAGATATTAAAAATAATCCAAGTAAGAATATCGTTAAAAGTGAAGAAGAATTAAGTAAAACACTTAGTAACGGAATCCTTTTGACTAAAAATACCAAAGAAACAATAGATAAAGTTGAAAAAGAAAGAATTAGTGTTATTAAAGAGAAATTAATTAATAATATTAATGAACAAATAAGACTTCTAGAAGAATTAGATAAAAAATAAATGATGAAGACGGATATTTATAGATGTTTTTAGAGAGTTATCGTTTGGTGAAAGGTAATACTATATAAATATTAGATCACTTCTGATATCCCTGTTTAAGTAAATAGAATAGGGCGTTAAACGCGTTAAGTAATTAAGAGCATAGATATCTATGAAGTAAGGTGGTACCGCTATAAATAGTCCTTACATCATGGATATTTTTTAATTTTAAGGAGGTAAAAAAATGGAGTTTAAGAAATTAGACAAAAGAGAAAATTATGTTAAAGAAGCTGAACAAGTAGAAAAATGGAAAAAACAAAATATTCTAGAACTTACTACTAAACATAGAGAAGGTAAAGAAGATTTTGTATTTTATGATGGACCAATTTATGCTAATGCTAAACCTGGTATTCACCATGTACTTGCTAAGACTATCAAGGATTCATTCTGTAAATATAAAATTATGAAAGGATATAGAGTTCTAAGAAAAATAGGATTAGATACTCATGGTTTACCAATTGAAGTTAATGTAGAAAAGAAACTTGGATTTAAGAGTAAAGCAGATATTGAAAAGTTTGGTGTAGAAAACTTTTGTGTAGAATGTAATAAAGCAACTGCTACTAATATAGATGAAATTAATAAAGTAACTGATATGATGGGACAATTTATTGATTGTGAAAATCCATATATTACATGTACAAATGATTATATTGAATCAGAATGGTATATTATAAAGCAAATGCACGAAAAAGGGCTTTTATATCACGGTAATAAAGTACTTTGGTATTGTCCTAGATGTGGTACAGAATTATCTGCTAATGAAGTATCTCAAGGATATGAAGAAACTTCAGTAAATACTGTTATAGTACCGATGAAAAAGGTAGATGAAGATGTATATTTCTTAGCATGGACAACAACACCTTGGACTTTAATGGCTAACGTAGCTATTTGTGTTAACCCAGAACTTACTTATATTAAAGCTGAATCTATGGGTTATAAATTTATTGTAGCTGAACCACTAGCAAATAAAGTATTAGGGGATGAATATAAAGTTCTTGAAACATATAAAGGTAAAGATTTAGTTGGATTAAAATATGAACCTTTAATGACTTTTGCTACTTATGAAGGAAAATGTCATGAAGTAATAGCAGACAATTATGTAACTGCTGAAGATGGTACTGGTATAGTTCATATAGCTCCTGCTTATGGTGAAGATGATAATAGAGTTTGTAAAGAAAATGGTATTGGATTTACTAATCCTGTTTCTTTAGATGGAACTTATAATTGTGGACCATGGGAAGGAAGATTAGTTACTGATCCAGAACTTGAAATAGATATTATTAAATGGTTAAAAGATAATGATAAATTATTTAAGAAAATAAAGATAACACATGATTATCCTCATTGTTGGAGATGTCATTCACCATTAATTTCTTATCCAAAACCAGCTTGGTATGTTAAAACAACTGCCTTAAAAGATAAGATTATAGCTGCTAATAAGAAAATTAATTGGTTCCCAGATTATGTTGGAGAAAAGAGATTTAATAACTGGCTTGAAAACATGGTTGACTGGGGTATTTCTAGAAATAGATATTGGGGATGTCCACTTCCTGTATGGACTAATGAAGAAACTGGTGAAATCTATGTTGTTGGTTCTAAAGAAGAATTAAAGAAATTAAATGCTACTAAGATAGATATTGATAAATTAGAATTTCATAGACCATATATTGATGAAGTTAAGATTAAATCACCAGTTACTGGAGATATATTAACAAGAGTTACAGATGTACTTGATGTATGGTTTGATTCAGGTGCTATGCCTTATTGTCAATTCCATTATCCATTTGAAAATAAAGAATTGTTTGAAAATCAATTTCCAGCTGATTTTATAGCAGAGGGTGTTGACCAAACTAGAGGATGGTTCTATGTATTACTTGTTATCTCAGTAATTATCTCAGGTGAAAGTTCATTTAAAAATGTTGTTGTTAATGATATGGTACTTGATGCTAAAGGTAAGAAAATGAGTAAATCTACTGGTAATGTAGTAGATCCAGTTGAAGAATTAAAGAAATACGGTGCTGATGAAGTTAGATGGTATATGTTATATGCATCACCAGTATGGATTCCATTAAAATATGATTCAGAAGGTATAAAAGAAGCACATTCTAAGTTCTTTAATCCATTAAAGAATACATATTCATTCTTTGAAACATATGCTAATATCGATAAGATTGATATAAATGAATGTAATGTAGCATATGAAGATAGAGAAGAAATAGATAAATGGTTACTTTCTAAATATAATAAATTAGTTAGAGATGTAACTAAAGCCTATGATGAATATGATTTAAATATAGTAACTAAATTAATAACTAACTTTGTATCAGAAGATTTATCTAACTGGTATATAAGAAGAAATAGAGATAGATTCTGGGGATCAGCAATTGATAATTCTAAAAAAGCAGTATATATAACTACTTATGAAGTTCTAGTTGGTCTATGTAAATTAATTGCTCCAGTAGCACCATTTACATCAGAAGAAATCTATAATAACCTTGGATTTGAAACTTCTGTTCATTTAGAAGATTTCCCAGAGACTAATGAAGACTATATAAATGACGAAATTGAAGAAAAAATGGATCTAGTAAGGGACTTAATCAGTCTTGGTAGAAATGCTAGAGAAGAGGCTAAAATTAAGGTTAGACAACCAATTAGTAAAATAGTTCTTGATGGTAATAAAGAAGAAATTCTAGGAGACCTTAAACTACTTATAAAAGAAGAATTAAATGTTAAAGAAATAGAATTTACTAAAGAACTAGATAAATATATGACATTTGAAATAAAACCTAACTTTAAAGTATGTGGTAAAGAATTTGGGCCATCTATTAAAGAATTACAAGATAAATTATTAAATTTATCTGATGAAGATAAATCTAAAGTAGTAAATAATGAAACAATTACTCTAAATATAGCTGGAGAAGATAAAGATATAACACCTGAAATGGTAGATGTAAGAATAAATGCTAAAGAAGGATTCGATGCTGCATTTATGAATAATAACTTCGTTATAATAGATACAGTTCTTACTGATGATTTAATAAATGAAGGTATTGTTAGAGAATTAATCTCTAAAGTACAAAATCTTAGAAAAGAAAAAGACTTTAATGTAGTAGATAGAATTAAATTAATCTATTCTGGAGATATAGCTTATATAATTGATAATTATAAAGAAATAATTATGAAAGAAACATTAGCTAATGAAATAGAAGTTAATGATAAGTTAACTAAAGAATATGATTTAAATGGTAAGATCGTTAAATTAGATGTTAAAAAGATTGATTTTTAATAAAAAATAGAATATAATCTTACTTGCTGGAGAAAAATTATGAATATAAGTTTAATAAAATTATTTTCACATAGCACTGATAGAATTGATATTAATGAAGAAATAAATATTCCAAGTGAATATTATACTTTTGATATCGAAGAAATAAGTCCTGTTATGTTAAATGGATATTTATATTTAAATGAAATTGATGAATTATCTATTAATTTAAATGTTAAATGTAATTTAAAACTTAAATCTTCTATTAATCTTGATGTAATTGATTATCCAATAGATATAGATATTACAGAACTTGATTTTGATGATGAAAATAATAATAAAATAACTAATTCTATTGATTTATTACCAATAATATGGCAAAATATATTACTAGAGATTCCAATTAGGGTATCAAATTCATCAGATAGTATTGATGAAAAATATATTGCTAAAAAAGAATTTGATGAAAGATTATCTAAGTTAAAAGATTTCTTAGATGAATAAGGAAGGAGTGATATTATGGCAGTTCCATTTAGAAAAGTATCTAAAACTAGTGGAAGAATGAGAAGAACTCATTATAAATTAGAAGCTACAAGTACAGTTAAATGTCCAAATTGTGGTGCAGCTATTAAAGCACATAGAGCATGTAAGGAATGTGGATATTATAACGGAAAAGAAGTTGTTAAAAAGAGTGAAAAAGAAACAAAATAATTGTTTCTTTTTTATTTTGTGTTATAATAATCAATAATTTTTAGAGGTTTATTATGACAATAGAAGAATACAAGAAGAAAAAAGAAGAATTATTATATAAATTATCAAATGGTTTAGTTAAATCAGAAAATGATTGTATTAAACCAGAATGGTGTTCAGTATGTAAGGGAGGATGTTGTAAATCTTTTCCATGTACTTTTTCACCTGAAGATTTTATTGATATAACTAATATAAATTATATGAAAAATCTACTTGAAACGGGGGTTATTGTTATAGCACCATTAAATATTATGCATGATTTATATTGTATTAGAGTAAAGGGAGAAAAAGATTTAGATTCAGTAGTAACAGGTTATACTCAAAAACTTAATAGTTGCCTTTTATATACTGAAAAGGGATGTATGTTAGAATATGTATTTAGACCATCTGAGGGATTATTATTAGTTCCTGGTTCTGAATCTGTATATGAAATGTGTGATCAGTTATATGATATAGAAGATTTAAAAAAAGACTGGTCTCATTATCAAACTTATTTAAAAAGACTAATGAAAGAATGTAAAAATATGATTATATCATCAGAGGATATTAGTCAAAAACAAGTAGATTGTTATAAAAAATTATTTCTTAATCCTAATGTAAATAAAAACAAAAAAGGAGCAAAATAATTGCTCTTTTTATTTATTTATATTATTATATTATTAAGGTGATAGTATGAAAAAGATAGTAGAGAAAAATGATGAACTAAAATTTTATGGTATTAAGGTTTTAAAGGTATTATTATTTTTATTATTTGTAATAGCAATTTATTCTATTATTTTAATTAATAAACAATTAAGACTTACAAATATTCTTATAACTATTTTATCTGTTATTTCACCATTATTTATAGGTGTTTTAATAGCATATTTATTAAATCCATTGATTACATCTATGTCTAAAAGTAAAATGAATAGATTTATAGCAACTGCAATTGTTTATTTAATTATTCTTGGAATTTTATATTTATCTTGCTCTTATTTATTTCCATCACTTGGAAAAGAATTATCAGAATTATTTAAATATATTCCAAATGTACTTAATAATATATCTAAAGTTGCTTCTGGATTATTTAAAAAGTTAAATTTAAGTGAAGAAGTATCTAAATCAATAGTATCTAGTATTAAAGATTTTTCTACTGGTTATATGTTAAAACTTACTAAAGAAGTTCCTGAGCATGCTATTACAATAGCTACTTCTATAGTTACTAAAATAGGTACTATTTTAATTAGTTTAATTATTAGTTTCTATTTATTAATAGACTTTGATAAAGCTACTGAGAATATATATGTATTTGTTCCAAGAAGATATAGAGAAAATGTTCATAAATTACTTAGTACTATTTCAGAACAATTATTCTCATTTGTAAAAGGAACTGGTTTAATAGCAATACTTGTATTTATAGTATCTTGTGTTGCATTTATGGTATCTGGTTTAAAAGGTGCTGTATTCTTTGCATTATGGAATGCTATAACTAATATTATTCCATATATTGGGCCTTGGATTGGTGGTATTCCAATAGTAGTATTTGCATTCTCTACAGACTTTAGATTAGGTATAATAGTATTAATTATTGTAATAATAATTCAAATATTAGAAAGTTATATATTACATCCAATTGTAATGAGTAAGACAATGAAACTTCATCCAGTAACTATAATTATTGGATTATTGATATTTGGTCACTTCTTTGGTATAATAGGTATGCTTTTAGCAACACCTATAACTGCTATTTTAAAAACAATAGCATTATACTTAAATGAGAAGTATAAATTAATAGATCGATTAAAGATAAAATAATATAATAGAAAAGTAATTAATTATTAATTTAAAGAGAGTTATCGGTTGGTGTAAGATAATAATTAAAATTAATGAAAGCTACTATTATTTATGCATGAAAACATGCCGGGTATCCGTTATAATAATTAAGTATAATAAAGGATGGTACCGCCATATATGGCTCCTTACATAAGGAATACCATTCTTTTTTTAGGAGGTAAAATATGATAATTGCAATTGATGGACCAGCAGGATCTGGTAAAGGAACTATTTCAAAAATACTAGCAGAAAGATTAGGATATGTATATATAGATACAGGTTCTATGTATAGAAGCCTTACTTATCTAGTATTAAGAGATAATATTGATATTGATAATGAAAAAGCAATTTATGAAGCATTTTCTAATTGTAAGATGGAAATTACTAAAGATTGTAGAAATCTTTTAGATGGTGAAGATATATCAGATAGAATTAGAACTCAAGAAATAAACACTAATATATCTAAAATATCAGGATATCCATCTATTAGAGAATTAATGAGATTAAAACAAAGAGAATTTGCTAATGATCATAGTATTGTAATGGAAGGAAGAGATATTACAACTGAAGTATTTCCTGATGCAGATTATAAATTTTATCTAGATGCGTCTATTGAAGAAAGAACCAAAAGAAGAGTTAAACAAAATGAAGAAAAAGGGCTTGAATCAGATTATAATGAAATATATGAGAGTATAAAAAATAGAGATCTAGCAGATATGACTAGAGAATATGGTGCTCTTAAGAGAACTGATGATCAAATATATATAGATTCAAGTAATATGACTATTGAAGAAGTAGTTTTATATATGTTGGAGGTAATTAAATGAATTTAAAAAAATTATATATAGATTTCTTTATTTCTAAAGGACATAAACAAATACCAAGTGCTCCTTTAGTACCGGAAAATGATCCTTCAGTATTATTTAATACTGCTGGTATGCAACCATTAATACCTTATTTAATGGGACAAACACATCCATATGGTACTAAGTTATGTGATTATCAAAAATGCCTTAGAACTAATGATTTAGATAATATTGGAGACAGTTATCATCATACATTCTTTGAAATGCTTGGTAACTGGTCACTTGGAGACTATTTTAAAGAAGAGTCAATATCTTGGAGTTATGAATTTTTAACAAAAGTATTAAATATACCAAATGATAGATTAGCAGTTACTGTATATGCTGGATCAGATGGTATTCCTTTTGATAAAGAAGCTCATGATTTATGGATTAAAATGGGTATACCAGAAGAAAGAATTGCTAAAACAGTTGATGATAATTTCTGGATAGCAGGAGAAACAGGACCATGTGGACCTGATACTGAAATATTCTATTTTAGATCAGATGAAGAAATACCTAAAGAATTTGATCCAGAAGATAATAGATGGGTAGAAATATGGAATAATGTATTTATGCAATATGAAAAGCATGAAGATGGTACTTTTACTGAACTTCCAAAGAAAAATGTAGATACTGGTATGGGAGTTGAAAGAACTACTGCTATACTTGAAGGAAAAACTGACAACTATACATCAAGTATCTTTATGCCATATATAAATATTCTTGAAAATCTATCTAATAAAAGTTATAATGATTATAGTAAGGAGATGCGTATTATAGCAGATCATATTAGATCTTCGGTATTTATAATAGCAGACCCTTCAAAAGTAGTTCCATCTAATACAGATCAAGGATATATTCTTAGAAGACTAATAAGAAGAATTATAAGATATATAAGAAAATTAGATATTGATATTAATACTAATTGGGAAGAATCTTTAATTGATTTAGTAATAGATAACTATAAAGAATTCTATAGTGAACTTGATAATAGAGACTATATTCTAGAAGTATTTAGAAATGAAAAAACTAAATTTAATAGAACTCTAGAAAAAGGATTAAAAGAATTTGAAAAGATAAGTAATACTGATATAGATGGAGAACATGCATTCCATTTATATGATACTTATGGATTCCCAATTGAATTAACTATTGAATTAGCAAATGAAAAAGGTATTAAAGTAGATGAAAAAGGATTCAATGAGTTCTTTAAGAAACATCAAGAATTATCTAGAAGTGCATCTGCTGGTAAATTTAAAGGAGGACTTGCTTCCTCTGGTGAAATGGAAACAAAATATCATACAGCAACTCATTTATTAAATGCTGCATTAAAGATTACAGTTAATCCTGATTCGCATCAAAGAGGATCAAATATAACATCTGAAAGAATGAGATTTGACTTTAATTGTGATCATAAATTAACTGATGAAGAAATTAAAAATACTGAAGATTTAGTTAATAAATGGATTAATGAAGGTCTTACAGTTACTAAAACTGAAATGCCTAAGTTAGAAGCAGTAGAAAAAGGCGCAGAATGTATGTTTATTGAAAAATATCCTGATATAGTTACTGTTTATTCTATAGGAGACGTATCAATAGAAATATGCGGTGGTCCTCATGTTAGTAATACTAATGAATTAGGTCACTTTAAAATAGTAAAAGAAGAAGCTTCTTCTGCTGGTATAAGAAGAATTAAAGCTATTCTTGAATAAAAAGGAGAATATATGAAAAAAAGATTTTTATTACCATTAATAACAATTATTATAGTTGGTGCACTAGTTGCAGGTTGTTATTATATGACTACACCTGTACAAGGTGCTACAGAAGAAGTTAATTTTACAATCAATAAAGATGATGGAGCGAGAGTTGTTGTAAAGAATTTAAAAAAAGCAGGACTAATTAGAAATGAATATTTTACATTAGTTTATATTAAATTAAATGATACTGAAAAACATCAAATAATGTTTAAAGCAGGAGATTATCAATTAGATAAATCTGATTCACTAAAAGATATAATTAATACATTAAATGATCCTACAGCAGCTATAGATAAAGATTCTATTAGAATTAGATTTGCTGATGCAGGTACATTTGAGGATGTAGCAGCAGTTATAGCTACTAAAAAGAATATGGATGTAAATGATGTTATTGCTAAATTAGATGATGCTACTTTTGTAACTAGTATGGTAAATAAATATACTATAGTTACAAATGATGTGTTTAAAGAAGGTATTAGACATCATTTAGAAGGATATCTTCTTGGAGATACATATGATTTTAGAAAAGATGCAACTGTAGAAGAAATAGCTGAAAAATTAATTAGTACTCTTAATGATAAAATGCTTGAAATGTACAAAAAGAATAATTTTACTTGGACTAATTATCATGATGTAATTACTTTAGCATCTATTGTAGAACATGAAGGACCTGGTAAGGGGACATCTAATTATGAGAAAGAATTACAAGGTGTTGCTCAAGTATTCTTAAATAGAATGAATGTTGGTATGACACTTGGATCTGATGTTACTACATATTATTCTGCTCATAAAAAAATAGGAACTGATACTTTATATGCATCAGACTTTAAGATATGTGATGGGTATAATACTAGAGGATCATGCGTTAAAGCTCTTCCTGTAGGTCCTATATCATCTTGTTCAATAGATTCTATAGAAGCAGTTGTTAAAGGATTAGTAACTCCATTAGATGAATATAAAGATTATTATTACTTTGTAGCAGATAAAAATACTAATATACATTTTTCAAAAACTGATGCTGATCAACAAAAAGTAATAAAAGATTTAAAAAATAAAGGATTATGGCTTGAATAAACCTACAAAAAACTGTAGGTTTTTTCTTTTATATGTGATATAATATTAATCGTTAAAGAGGTGAAATTATGACTGAAGAGACAAATGTATTTGATCCGAAGGACGTAAATAATAGTCTTGTAAAGGATACTTTAGAAGACGTAAAAGAAGCTCTAGAAGAAAGAGGATATAATTCAGTAAACCAATTAGTAGGTTATTTAATTAGTGGTGATCCTGGTTATATATCAAACTACAAAGAAAGTAGACAAAAGATAACTAAGATTGATAGAACTGATATAATTGAATGTTTACTTAGATATTATTTAAATAAATAATGAGATATTTGGGGTTAGATTTAGGTACTAAAACATTAGGTATAGCTAAAAGTGATGCTATGGGTATTATTGCTTCTTCTTATAAACTATTAAAGTTTGAAAATGAAGACTATAATTCATTAATAGAACCTCTAAAAGAGATAATTATTAATGAGAAAATAGATAAACTTGTATTAGGATTACCAAAGAATATGGATAATTCTATGGGATTTGCTTCTGAAAGAAGTTTAAACTTTAAAAAATTAATAGAAGATAATATTAATATAGAAGTAATTCTTCAAGATGAAAGATTATCTTCTGTAGAAGCTAATAACTTAATGATAAGTAATGGTACTAGAAGAGATAAAAGAAAGGAAAAAGTTGATAGCTTAGCAGCTACAATTATACTTCAAAGATATTTAGATCAAAGAAAGGATTAATATCATCATGAAAAAAGATGTTATCACATTCATGAATAATAATGGGGAACTTGTCAATGCTAGAATTCTTTATGCATATGAAAAAACTGGTGGTAAGATAGGTATCGTATATACAGATGATACTAAACTTAAAAACGGTTCAATTAAAACATATGCTACGGTATTTAATCCAAAAAATAATAAATTAGAAAAAATAACTAAAAAAGAAGAATGGGAATTTATTTCTAGACTACTAGAAAGTTTAGATAAAAAGGGGAAGTGATATTATGTATAAAGACATAATTAAACAAATGGAAAAATATGCAGAAGAGGAAAATATTCCTATAATGGAAAAAAGAGGAATAGACTTCTTATGTAAATTTATTGAAAAGAATAATATTAAGTCTATATTAGAACTTGGTACTGCTATTGGATATTCTTCTATTAGAATGGCTTTAGTATCTGATGATATTAAGATTACTTCAGTAGAAAGAAACCAAGATAGATATATGATGGCTCTTAAAAATATTAAAGCATGTGATCTAGATAAGAGAATTACTTTAATATGTGGTGATGCTTTAGATATAGATATAACTGAAAAGTATGACTTAATATTTATAGATGCTGCTAAAGCACAAAACATTAATTTCTTTAATAAATATAAGAATAATTTAAATAAATATGGTGTTATAGTTACAGATAATATATCATTCCATGGTTTTGTAGAATCTAAAGAAGAAATAGAAAATAAGAATCTTAGAGGTCTTGTTATGAAGATTAGAGATTATATAGAATTTCTTAAGAATCATGATGAATATGAGACTAAATTCTATAAAGTTGGAGATGGCATTGCTATAACTTATAAAAAGGATGAGATAAATGAATAAATATTACATTACTAATCCAGATAATATTGATAGATATATTGATTTAAATGTATCAGGATTTATTTATGGTATTGAAAAATTTAGTAGTGAATTTAATAGTTATTTATCTTTAGATAAAATTTCTTTAATATGTAATAAAGTAAAAAATAATAATAAGGATATTATTATTTTTTTAAACAGATTATATTTTGAACATGAATTAAAAGATTTAAAGAAAGTGTTAGTTAAATTATCTAAGTTAGATGTAATTATTGGATTTACAGATGATGCAGTACTTAATATATTAAATGATATAGGTTTTAAAGGGCAAAAATTGCTTATTTCTAACCATACAGGTACAAATTCATATACATTAGATTTTTATTTAAATAGAGGGGTTAAAAATGCCTATATATGCACTGAACTTACTCTTAATGAGATAAATGATATTAAAAACAATACTAAATCTAATATATTTGTAAAAGGATATGGTCATTTAAATATGGCTACATCATCTAGAAAACTATTAACTAATTATTTTAAGTTTATAGGTAAGAAAAAAAGTAAAAAAGTATATACATTTAAGGACTTTATTACATCTAAAGAATTTAAAATAGTAGAAGACTTTAATACTAATTTCTATACTGGAGATATATTTAATATAATAGAATATCTTCCTAAATTAGATAATTTAAATATTATTTTAGATAATTATTTAATAGATAACGAAATATTTTATAATGAAGTTAGTAATTTCTTAAATAATAATGTAACAAAGGATAATTATATAGGTTTTCTTGATAAAGAAACAGTATATAGGGTGACAGATTATGATTAAACCAGAGTTATTAGCACCAGCAGGAGACTTAGAAAGATTAAAATGGGCAATAGACTATGGTGCAGATGCTGTATACCTTGGAGGTAAAGAGTATTCTCTTAGATCTAATGCTAAAAATTTTTCTTTATCAGAGATTAAAAAAGGCGTAGAATATGCCCATAAAAGAGGTAAAAAGGTATATGTAACAGTTAATATACTATTTCATCAAAAAGATATAAAAGGCCTTATAAAATACCTTAAAAAGCTAGAAGAATATAAAGTAGATGCAATTATATCTAGTGATTTATTTATTATAGATCTATTAAAGAAAGAAAAAATTAATATAGATTATCATTTAAGTACTCAAAAATCATGTATTAATAGTGAAGCATCTAAGTTCTATTTAAAAAATAATGTTAAAAGAATAGTATTAGGAAGAGAATGCTCATTAGATGATATTAAATCTATTAAAAAGAATACAAATGCTGATATAGAAGTATTTATACATGGTGCTATGTGTATGGGTTATTCAGGAAGATGTGCTCTTTCTAATTATTTAACTAATAGAGATTCAAATAGAGGAGCATGCGCACAAATATGTAGATGGGTATTTGATTTATATGATGAAGATAATAAGATATCTGATGAAACTAAGTTTTCATTTTCTCCTAAAGATCAGCAATTATTAGTTCATATTAAAGATCTAATGAAAGCAGGAGTAAATTCATTTAAAATAGAAGGTAGAATGAAATCTATATATTATTTAGCTACTATATTATCAGTTTATAGAAGAGTTATAGATGAAATATATGATGGTAAATATAAATATAATAAAAATGATGATATTATCTTAAGAAGATGTGCTAATAGAGAGTCTTTGCCTCAATATATTAATAAATTTCCATCTATGAATGAGCAATATTATATAGGTAGAGAAGAAAAAACAAATCAAGATTTTCTTGGAGTAGTTCTATCATATGATAAAAAAAATAAAGAAATAGTTCTAGAAGAAAGAAATTACTTCTCTATAGGAGATAAAATTAATATATTTGGTCCTAATAATAGAAATATATCTATAGAAGTAAAATATATTAAAAATAAAGATGGAGAATTAGTAGAATATGCTAATCATCCAAGAGAAATACTAAGAATTCCATGTGATATAGAAGTATATAAAAATGATTTAATAAGGGTAGACTTTATCAATTGATAAAGTCTCTTTTTTGTAGTATAATTCTTAATAGTGAATAATAAGGAGGATGAGAAATGAGTTTATTAAAATTAATAAATGTTTCTAAGTTTTATCATAATAAAAAGAATGTTTCTACTGGTTTTAATAAAGTTAATTTATCACTTGATCAAGGTGAATTTGTAGTTATTACAGGTGAATCTGGTTCTGGTAAAAGTACTTTATTAAATGTAATCTCTGGTCTTGATTCATATGAAGAAGGAGAATTATATATTAATGGTGAAGAAACATCTCATTATACAGAAAAAGATTATGAAGACTATAGAAGAAAATATATAGGAAATATATTCCAAAACTTTAACCTAGTTAATAGTTATACAGTTTATCAAAATATAGAACTTGTATTACTTCTTAATGGTGAAAAGAAAAGAAATATTAAAAAGAAAGTATTAGAAGTAATAGACCTTGTTAAATTAACTAAGTTTAAGAATACTAAAGCATCAAAATTATCTGGAGGTCAAAAACAAAGAGTAGCTATTGCAAGAGCTCTAGTTAAAAACACTCCAATAATAGTTGCGGATGAACCAACTGGTAATATAGATATAGCATCTGCTAAAGAGATAACTAAACTTCTTTATGAAATATCTAAGAATAAACTAGTAGTAGTTGTTACTCATAACTATGAACAATTCTCTGAATATGCAACAAGGCAAATTATTATGCATGATGGAAGAATTATGCTAGATAAGAAGTTAAAAGAAACAGAGGAAGTAATAGATGAACCTCCAAAATACAAGAATATTACATTATTAAATAAGCTTAGAATTGCTTTTAGAAATGTATTTAATATTAAAATTAAGTTCTTTTTACTTATATTAGTATACTTTATACTTACAATATCAGTTTTTTCTAACTATACATCATTAAATATGGCTACATATAATAATCAAATGTTTAAAACTAGTTATGTATTTAATGATTCTAGTGAAAAAAGAATTATTATTAATAAAAAAGATAAATCTCCATTTTCTGAAGAAGAAATAGAAGAAATGAAGAAGATTAGTAATGTAAAAGAGGTAGTAAAAGATGATATTCTTATAGATAGTATATCTATTTTAGAATGTGCATCTGCTAAGATATGGGATTCTGTTATTACTAATAATATTGCTAATGTTAAAAAGGTTAAATATGGAAGACTTCCAAACGAAGAAGATACTTCTAATGTAGCAATTATTAAAATTATTGGTACAGTATCTAAAAATGAAGCAGAAAAGTATTTAAATAATACATTTAGTTATACTACTAATAATGGTGAAGTAGTAACTAGAGATTTAAAAATAATAGGTATTATAGAAGAAAAAGATAATGCAGAATTAATTTATAATAATACTTTATATGTATCTAATGATATATTATCTAGTGCTAGAACAGATATAAATTTATTCTATAGTGATATAGAGGTTACTTTAAATAATAAGATCTATTCATCTAATGATTCATCTCTATACTTTAATATTAAACCTCATGATGCAGTATCACCTGGAAATGCTATAGTATCAGAAGACTTTAATATGTATTGTAAAGATTATAACTGTCTTAAAAAGAATATAGGTATTAATATTAAGAATAATTATTATGCTACAGGTAAAGAATTATATATTATAGATAATTTTAAAGAAAAGACTATAAATAAGAAATTAGGATTCACAAAAGAACAATATTATGAATATAACAATACAATATTTATGAATCCTGATGAATATAAACAATTATTTAATGAAAATACATATCAAATGAGTATTTATGTTAATGATGAAAGAAAAATAGATAATGTTACTAAGGAATTAGATAAATATAATGTAAATATCTATAAAATGGTGGATATGACTTCTAATATATTTGGATCTATCTTAGGATTCGTTACATTATTTGGTAAGATTAGATTTATTGTTTCTATAATAGTTCTATTCTTTATATGTTATTTCATTATAAAAATAATACTTAAATCAAGAAATACTTACTTTTCTACTATAAGAACCTTAGGAGGTAATAAAAAGGTCTTAAATGACCTTCTAAATATAGAATTATTAGTAGATATAAACATAGCTTATATATTATTTACTACAATTCTAATATTAATAAGACATAAAATAATATTAAAGATAAGTTATTTATATCAATTAAGTACTTTCTTTGAACTAAAAGACTACATAATTATATATATAGTTTTAATAGTAATGTCTATTTTGATTGCTAATAGATATTCTAAAAAACTATTTGGTGGTTCTGTAATGTCTAATTATAGGGAGAATGAATAATGATAAAGTTAGTTAATGTAAATAAATATTTTAATAGATTTAAAAGCAATCAAATACATGTAATAAATAATACTAATTTAGAATTACCTGAAACAGGATTAGTAGCGCTTTTAGGGGAGAGTGGATGCGGTAAAACCACACTTTTAAATGCGATAGGAGGTCTAGATAAGATTAATTCTGGATCTATCTATATTAATGGTAAAAAGATGCCAAGAGGCACTACTTATACAAAAGATAAACTAAGAACTTTAAATATTGGATATATATTCCAAAACTTTAATTTACTTGATAATATGACTGTTTTTGATAATATCGCAATATCACTAAAGATGATTGGTATTAAAAACAAAAAAGAAATAGAAAATAGAGTATACTATGTCTTAGAGAAGACTAATATGTATAGATTTAGAAATAGACTATGTTCTGATTTATCTGGAGGTCAAAGACAAAGAGTAGCAATAGCAAGAGCTCTAGTTAAAAATCCATCTGTTATTATTGCAGATGAACCAACTGGTAACTTAGACTCTAAAAATACTATAGAAGTTATGAATATTATTAAAAATATATCTAACTCTAAACTAGTAATATTAGTTACTCATGAAAAAGATATAGCATACTTCTATGCATCTAGAATAATTAAACTAGAAGATGGAAAAATAATATCTAATGAAGAAAATACTAATAATGATCAATTAGATCTTAGAATGGATAATAGAATCTATTTAAAAGACTATAAGATACAAGATAAAATTCAAAAGAATGGATATAATTTTAATATTTATTCTAATAGTGAAATAAATATAGATTTAGATATAGCTATTAAAAATGGTAATATCTATATAAAATCTAGTAATAGAAATGTAGAAGTAGTAGATGAAAGTTCTAATATAGAATTTATAAACGATAATTATAAAGCTATTACTAAAGAAGATTATGAAAAGAATAACTTTGATTTATCTATGTTAGATAATTCTAAGAGTAAGATTAGATATTCATCAATATATAATCTATTTAGTGGTTTAAAACTAGGATTTTCTAAAGTAAAATCATATTCAGTTTTAAAGAAAATACTATTAATTGGATTTGTATTCTCTATAATGTTTATATTCTATGCTCTAAGTAATATATTTGGAATATTAGATATAAAAGACTCACAATTTGTTGAATATAATAAGAATTATTATAGTATTTCATCATCTAAGAAAAATTTAGATTTATATTATAAACTTATTTCTTTAGAATCAGTAGATTATGTATTACCTGGAGATTCTACTATATACTTTAGTATTGAAAGTGATTTATATCAGTTTAAATATCAAGGAACTAGTTATGCATCTTCTATGGCATCAGTTAATATGTTAAAAGAAAAAGACATAATAGCTGGTAGACTACCAGAAAATAATAGTGAAGTAGTAATAGATAAATTCCTATATGAAAAATTTAAAGATAATATGACAAGTCCTTTAAATCAATTCAATATCTTAAAATATGAAGACTTTGTTAATCAAAAAATTAAAATTGGTAATGATATATATACTGTTAGCGGTGTAGTAGATTTAAGTAGTCCATCATTATATATTAGTAATAGTGAATTTATAAAAGTTCTATATACTAATAAAAATATGAATGATTATTATAGTGAAGTTGATTATACAACTACTGATTCATATAAGAATTATGAAACTGCTAATTTAAATATAAAAAAAGGAAGACTTCCTCAAAATGATTATGAAGTAGTTATTAATTATACTAATTATAATGAATATGATAATACATATAAGTTAGATAAAGAGATAAATGCTAAAATAAACGATAGAAAACTAGTATTAGTAGGTTTTTATGAATCAAATAGAAATGAAAGTACTTACTATGTTAATGAAAATATGATAAATGTTCTTAATATTTCTAAATATAAAAACTTTACTGTATATCCTAAAGATGAAAAAGCATTTATTAATGAAATAAAAGATATGGAAATTAAATATAAGAATACATATGAAGAAAGTAAAGAAAAGTATAAGACTCAACAATTAAAACAAACTAGATCTTCAATTATTATTGCATGTGTTCTTCTTGGAATATCATTCCTTGAAATATATTTAATGATTAGATCATCATTTATGTCTAGAATTAAAGAAGTAGGTACTATGAGAGCTATAGGAGTTAAGAAAACAGATATTTATAAGATGTTTTCTAATGAAATAGTAGCTATAACTATTATTTCATCTATTCCTGGTATATGGCTTATGTATAATATTTTAAAAACATTAGCAGATCTAGAGTTCTTTAAGAATAATTATATGCTTAATTATAGAGTAGCCATACTATCTGTATTAGTATTCCTAATATTTAACTTAATAGTAGGCTTATTACCAGTTAGAAATACTATTAAAAAGTCTCCTGCTAATATACTTGCAAGAAATGATGTAGATTAATTAAAAATACAACCATGTTTTTGGTTGTATTTTTTTATAATTAATTATCCTAATTACATTGACATTTGATGTAATTTATAATATAATTTGAGACGTTTGATGCATATTACATAAGGAGTGATTACAATGAACGAAAAGAAAGAAATTTTCTTAACAAAAGAGGGTTTAAATGAATTACAAGAGGAACTTAAGGATCTAAAAGATAATAAGAGACCTGAAGTAATTATTCAAATAAAAGAAGCTAGAGCTCAAGGAGACTTATCTGAAAATGCTGAATATCATGCTGCTAAAGATAAACAAGGTCAAATTGAAGCTAGAATTAAAGAACTTGAATATTTAATTGATAACGCTACAATTATATCTAGTACAAAATCTAATTCTATTAAGATTGGTTCTACAGTAGAAATAGAATATGTTGATGATAAAGAAAAAGATACATATCAAATAGTTGGTTCAACAGAAGCTGATCCATTTGAAAATAAGATTTCTAATGAATCTCCTATAGCTGTTGCTATTATGGGTAAGAAAGTTGGAGATACAGTTTCAATTGAAAGTCCAAACGGAAATTATGATGTAAAAATCATATCTATTAAGTAGGAGGTTACTATGGCTAAGAATATACATGAAATAGAAGTAGAAATTAAAGGTAAAAAGTGGGAAGATGCAATTGATGCAGCTTTCAATACAGCTAAATTAAAAGTTAATATTCCTGGATTTAGAAAAGGTAAAGTAACTAAAGAAGTATTTATTAAAAAATACGGAGTAGAAAGTTTATACTATGATGCAATTAATGATTTACTTCAAACTGAATATCCAAAAGTATTAAAAGATAATAAATTAGAACCTATTATTAATCCTAATATAGATGTTTTAGAAGTATGTGATCATTGTTGTAAAATTAAATTCACTATTACTACTAGACCAGAAGTTAAGATTAAGAAATATAAAGACTTAAAAGTTAAGAAAGATGCTGTTAAAGTAACTAATGAAGAAATAGATGAAGAAGTTAAGAACTTACAAGCTAGAATGGCTGATATAGTTATTAAAGAAGGTAAGATTGAAAATGGAGATATTGCTATAATTGACTTTGAAGGATTCAAAGATGGTGTAGCATTTGAAGGTGGTAAAGGTGAAAACTATTCATTAACTATCGGATCTAATTCATTTATACCTGGTTTTGAAGAAGGTTTAATTGGTCTTAAATCAGGAGACGAAAAAGACTTAGAATTAATTTTCCCAGAAAACTATCACACTGAAGAATTAAAAGGGCAAAAAGTAATATTTAAAGTTAAAGTTCATGAAGTTAAAACTAAGAAATTACCTGAACTTAATGAAGATTTCTTCTTAGACCTTGGTATGGAAGGTGTTAAAGATGAAAAATCTTTAAAAGAAGTAATTAAAGATCAAATAACTGGAAGAAAAGAATATGAATCGGAAAATAAATATATTGATGCTTTATTAGAAGAAATTTCTAAGAATACTGAAGTTGAAATTCCAGATGAATTAGTAGAAGAAGAAATTGATAAGATGGTTGAAGAATATTCAAGAAATCTTCAAATGCAAGGTATGAACTTAGATGCATTCTATAAATATACTAATAGTACTGAAGAACAACTAAGAGAACAAATGAGAAATGATGCAACTATTAGAGTTAAATATAGATTTATGTTAGAAGAAATAGTTAAATTAGAAGACATCAAAGTATCTGCTAAAGAAGTTAAAGAAGAAATGGAAAAAGCTGCTAAAGCATATAATATTCCAGTAGAAGAATTTGAACATCATGTAGCTTCTAAAGATATGATTGAATATGAACTTCAAATGAGAAAAGCTATTGAAGTAATTAAAGACTAGTATATTCTAGTCTTTTTATGTTATTATTATTTATGAGGAGATAAATAATATGAATAAACTAGTAAAGAAAATTATAATAATAGTAGGAGCATTATTAGTAGTAAGTTTAGGTATACTTTTAATAATTAAACTTACATCACCAAAAGATAAAGGAAATGAAGATAAAAAACAAGAAAGTAAAATACTATATACTTTTACAGACTCATTAAACAATAAAATAAATATAGTTTATAAAGAAATACTTGATGAAAAATATATGGGTGTAGATTTATCTAGATTTGATGATAAAGAAGATGAATTAAGAAAAGAAATTAAAGAATATGTATATAAAGATTCTGATGTTAAAGCTTTAAATTTATCAGAAGATTATAATGAAGCATATGACAAACTACTTAGAAAAATTAGAGGTAGAAATGGTAGTGGTTTCTCATTAGAAGGTGTTAAAAATGCAATAGTAAAAGAAGGCATAACTTCTGAAGCTGCTGAATATGTAGTTAATAACGCAAATATTGATTATAATGATCAAGCATTAATGGTAGTTTATAAAAGATTAGAAACAGGTCATTCAAAAGAAAGTATTAAAAATAAACTAATTGATGAATTATTTACTGAAGAAGAAATTGGGTATGCTATGAATGAAATAAAAGATGTAGACTTTTATGAACAAGCATTAGCAGATGCATGTTATTATAGATTCTATAAAAAATATGATAAGGCTCAAGCAGCAAGATATTTAAGATTAGAAAAATTTACAGAAGAAGAAAATGAATATGCAGTTAATATTGTATATGAAAAAATTAAATAAAAAGAACCAAAATGGTTCTTTTTTATTGACATTTTTTTGTAATAATTTATAATAAACAATGTTTGTAAATAAAGGAGGTAGTATTCCATGATAAAGACAAAATTGCCAGTTATCATCTTAAGAAACATGGTTCTTTTACCTCTTGGTGAACTTAAATTAGAAATAGAAAATGAAGAAGATAAAAATATAATTTATAATGCGGTTAATAAACATAATGGTTACTGCCTTCTTGTAACTCCTAAATATATTACTAATGAAAATCTTAATACTAATGAACTTCCTAATATAGGTATTATAGGTAAAATAACAAGTAATATAGTACTTCCAAATGAACATATTAGAATTAATATAAGAGGTATTAATAGAGCTCATATATTTGAATATATACAAAAAGAAGATATATTAGATGCTATTATAGGTCCTGTTAAAATAGATGAAATAAAAGAAGAAGAAAATGATGCATCATTAAGAGTTATAAAAAGAGAATTTGCTAACTATGTGAATGTAATGCCTAATATATCTAATATGATAGTTTCTAAAATAAATGAAGAACAATCATTAGAAAAAATAACAGATATAATAGTAAATATACTTCCATTAAACTTTCAAAATAAATATCTATTCTTAATGACTACTAATCCTATTATTAGAGGTAACTACTTAATAGATCTATTAGTTAAAGAAGAAAAAGTAGAAAGATTAGAAAAGAATATAGATGAAGATCTTCAAAAAGAGTTAGATAAAACTCAAAAAGAATTTATTTTAAGAGAAAAACTTAATGTAATTAAAAAAGAATTAGGAGAAAAAGACTCCAAAGAAGAAGATATAGATTTAATAAGAAAAAAAATAAGTAAATTAGAGGCTCCTAGTAATATAATTGATAGGCTTACTAAAGAAGTAAATAGATTTGAAACAATTCCATTTACTTCACCTGAATATACTATTACTAAAAACTATATAGATACATTAATGTCTATACCGTTTGGAGTATATACTAAAGATGAAGAGTCTCTAGATAAAATTAAAAAAGTATTAGATGATAATCATAATGGACTAGAAAATATTAAAGAAAGAATATTAGAGTATATATCAGTCAAGAAATTAACTAATTCATTAACTAGTCCAATAATTTGTTTAGTAGGTCCTCCAGGAACTGGTAAAACATCACTAGCATACTCTATAGCTAAAGCATTAAATAGAAACTTTGTTAAGATTTCTGTTGGAGGAGTATCTGACGAAAATGAAATAATTGGACATAGAAAAACATATGTAGGAGCTATGCCTGGTAGAATTATTTCATCTATTATTAAAGCTAAAAGTATGAATCCATTATTCTTAATAGATGAAATAGATAAAATGGGTAAGGGTATTCAAGGAGATCCTGCAGCAGCTATGCTAGAGGTATTAGATAAAGAACAAAATAAAACATTCAGTGATAATTATATAGAAGAAGGAATAGATTTATCTAATGTAATGTTTGTATTAACTGCTAATAACATAGAAGAAATACCATATGCTCTTCAAGATAGACTAGAAATAATAGAATTATCTTCTTATACGGAATTTGAAAAAATAGATATAGTTAAAAATCATTTATTTAGTATATTACTAGAAGAACATGGTTTAACAAATGATATAACTATATCTGACTCTGCTATTAAGTATTTGATCAGTAATTATACTAAAGAAGCAGGTGTTAGGGAACTTAGAAGAGTTCTATCAACTATTTTAAGAAAAATAGCTAAAGAACAAGTAAATAATAAAAAGAAAGTAAATATTACATCTAAAGAAATAAAGAAATATCTTGGCAAAGAGAAATTTACAGAAGTAAACAATGATGAACATGATCCAGGAGTAGTTAATGGTCTTGGATATACTCCTTTTGGAGGAGTTCTTCTTCCTATAGAAACATCATTCTATGATGGAACAGGTAAAATAATACTTACAGGTTCTTTAGGAGACGTAATGAAAGAAAGTGCTAATGTAGCTTTAGGTTACGTTAAATGTAATTATAAAGAGTTTAAAATTAATAAAACTTTATTAGAAAAAAATGATCTACATATAAACGCATTAGAAGGGGCTACAAAGAAAGATGGTCCATCAGCAGGTGTTACGCTTACTACAGCAATAATCTCTTCTTTAACAGGCATTAAAGTGTCTCATAAGATAGCTATGACAGGAGAAATAACTTTAAAAGGTAAAGTACTTAAAATAGGTGGTCTAAAAGAAAAAGTTATTGGAGCTTATAACCAAGGAGTAAATACTATTTTTATTCCAAAAACTAATGAAAACGACTTAGAAGAAATACCAAACGAAATAAAAAAGAAAGTTAAATTCATTTTAGTAGACAATTATAAAGAAATATATGATAATATATTTAAAGGTGAATAAAAATGAATAAATTAAATGAACATATAGGAGAAACAGTTACATGTACATATACAATATCTAGTGAAGTAGACACAATTATAGGTATGTTAAAGGCTGCTACTGATTCAACTGTATTAATAAAAAATATTTGTCTTCCACTTAATGGCGAACATATAAAAGTAAATAAAATAGCATCTCTTTCAGGTGTAACTTATTATGATAGATATTTAGATTCTAAACCATTAAAGAAGACATATTTAAAAAATAAGTAAATAAGATATTATTTTTAAATAATATCTTCTTTTTTTATATTTTTTTGATATAATTATTTTTGTAGGTGGTGATAAAGATGTTTAATAAAATTAAGAATAGTATTAACTTAACAAAGGCATCTTTATACCTTGAAAAAATAAATACTGGAACAGTAAAGCAAAAAGATAATGCATATGAAAAATTAAAGAAAATACCTTTAACAGAAGACATAGCATTAAGAATAATAGAGAATGCTTCATATAAGTATGACAAAATATATGAAAGTATGAATATTAATTCAATGATATTATTACTTTTATTCAATGATTATAAAAAAGAATATAGTGAACCATTAATGGAAAACTATGATAATTATGATAAAGAAACACAGTTAGATTTATTATCATATTTAGCAAATGCTAATAATATAGATGCTACAATATTATGGAAGTATTTAATAATAAACAAATTTGAACCAGAAGATAATAAATTACCAATAGGTACCCTAAGTAATAACAAAGATAATTATGATGTATTATATCCTGATTTATATGATGCATTCAAATCTGATAATAAAAAATATTCATTAATAATTTTATTAAATAATTTTATTAATTTAGGAATAGTTCCAATAGATGATCTAAAAAAACATAAAAAAGACTTAATTAAACATATATCTATGCCTATAGAAGAACTATTAAAATTTAAGTTTATGCCTGGTGAAGACATAATGCTTAATAAAGAGTATTTAGGTCTTAGATATGTAGTAGAAAGTACTTTAAATATTGAATTTTATTGTAATAATCCTAAAACAAAAACATATTTAGAAAAATTATTTAAACATAAAGATAATCAATTAAAATTATTTGTTTTAGAATCATACATTAAAAAGAAAAAGAGTATTAAGAAATTAAATCTTAACCCAATAGCTAAAGATTTAAGAAGTAGATCTTTATTATATAATTTATTAATTTATTATAATAAATCTGATGTTATGCCTAAAAAGTATAAAGATGAAATATCAATAGCAGAATCAGATTTCTATAATATGTATTCATCTATATATAACTATGAAAGAGAACCTAAATCAATTAAGTTCTATAAACAAATAGATAGAAATGGAAATCCGTATTATTTATTTAAATTTAAAGCAAAAAAAGAATATAACGAAATAGTTAGAGACTTTGCTACAGACTATTTATTAAAGAATAATGGTTTAGATAAATATATAACTGATGTTTATGAAGACAATCTAGGTATTATTGGAGGAAGAACTAATGATGATCCTCTAATTAGTTATAGTGATATAACTAAATACTATGATGTATTTAATAAACAAAAGAGTTTAGATTGTTTAATAGATGAATTCTTCAGAAAAGAAGAAGTAGTACCTGAAATTAAATCAGAACCTGAAGAAAAAGTAATTAAACATCCTATATTAAGAAAAATATTTAATATAACTAACTTGTATATTTTACAATTAGTAGTAATTCTATTATTAGTAGTTATCTTAGTATTATATGTAAAAGGTTATAATATTTTTAATATAAAAATGGGTATGTATAAACAAACATATATTACATATAAGAAGACCAATATTAATAAATTAGAAGACTTTAATGAAATAAATGGACATGATATATATAAAATAGATGATGGAATCTATTATGTATTAATATTTAAGAAAAAAGATGAAAGTGAGTATTATACTTTCTTTAAAACATTAATTGAAAATGAATATAAAGTATATTATATTGACATGTCTAAAGAAGAAAATCAATTTTTATTAGGGCCAAATGAAACAGGGCATATTATTAAATCAAATAGATTTGTTAAAGTAAATGATAGAGATTTTGAATACTATATAGATGGTAAAGAAAATATATTAAAAGAATTAAAAGATGAAACAAATGAAGTAATTAAGAATAATACTTTAAAGAAAATAGAGGAAGAAAACGAAAGATTACTTGAAGAAGAAAAACAAAAAGAAGTTGAAAATGCATCAAATGAATGATATAATACCATTAGAAAAAGCGATGAATAAGAGGAGTAAATTACTTAGTAATTACAAGAGATGAAAAGTCACCGGCTGAAAGCTTTTCTTAATAAAAAGTAATTGAAGGTAGCTTAGGAGCTTATTAGTTGAATTATAGTAAATTAATACGTTACCAACGTTATAGGTTAGAGGTTATAGTAATATAACGAATTAAGGTGGTACCACGACTAGATCGTCCTTTTGGATGACTAGTCTTTTTTGTTTAAAAGGAGTATTTATGAAAGAAGATTTAAAAATATTTAATGAATATTATGAAAAATATAATAATAGTGAATATGGTACTTATATGAAATATGATCATACATTTAAAGTTATAGATTATGCCAAAGAAATAGCAAAGAGTTTAAATCTATCTGAAGAAGATATAGATTTAGCTTCTAGATGTGCTTTATGGCATGATATAGCTAGATTTAATCAATGGAAAGAATATAAGACATTTAATGATTATCATTCATTTGATCATGGTAAAGAAGGTACTATATTATTAAATGAATTAGGTATTAAAAATGATATTATTGAAAAAAGTACATACTATCATAATAAATATAAAATAAATGATTCATTAGATGATAGAACTAAATTATTCTGTAATATAACTAGGGATGCTGATAAAATAGCTATTATTGTAGATCATAAAATAGAGTGTTCTGATAAAGAACTAATATTAACAGATGATATTATTAATTGTTTTAAAGAACACAAACAATTAAAGAATGAATATGTTATAGAAAATTCAACATTTCATTGCTTACTTAGATTAATAGCATTTATCTTTGATTTAAACTTTCAAAAATCATTTAAAATAATAAAAGAACAAGATTTAATTAATAAGAAGTTTGATTTAGTTTTAAATAAATTTGATGATGAACGAGTCAAAGAATTAAGAGAAATATGTAATGAATATATAAATGAGGGGTGTATTTAATGGATATAGAAAATATTATACAAAAACATGGATATAATGAAGAATTATCTAATTTTATTAGAAGTGTATATCCATTACTAGTTAAATATTATAATAATGAAGAAATAGTATATGAATCTCTTATGAGTACTCCAATAAAATTAACAAATAATGTATATGATTGCTTAATTGATAATGGTTTCTTGAGAGATACTCCAACAAATAACGAAATGGTATCTTTAGAAACATTAAAATTTTGTTCTGGAGCATATCATTGTGAACCAGTTATAAAATATGATAAAGCAAGAGATAAATATGAATTAGAAAATACTAATAGAATAATTGCTATTAATGCATCATCTTTAGAATTAGATACAGTTAAAGCTACTTTAATTCATGAAATATGTCATTTAATAAAATCATATAATGGAGAACATACTATTAGAGAAGACACTTTAATAGAAAAATCTGGTTTTATTAGTAAGACTTTCCAATTAAATGAAGTTAATGGTGTTGTTAAAAGAACTGTTTGCTTTGAAACAGGAGTGGGTTTAGAAGAAGGTTTTAATGCTGTTGCAGAAGAACAAATTACTTCAGAATTAATAGGTAAACCATTTACTACTAAGGGATATCAATTAATGAGAAGTTTAGCAAATAATGTATTATCATATAATATTCCAAATTTACATGAAGTATTAAAAGAAGCAGAAATATATCATGATAATACAAGAGTAGATGCTATACTTGGTGAAACTTATTATAAATTATTAGCATTTGGAGATAAATTATATCCAATGCTAGTAGATTTATTAAATCCAAGTAATAATTTAGTTAAAATGAAAGAAATTAGTTCTAATATAAATTCAGTAATTGATGCTGAATATGAACCAATAAGAAAAGAATTAGAAACTATTGGTAATAAATCAATAGGTTATTAGAAAGGAGAATAAAAATGTTAGATAAGAAATATAATCATTTAGAAGTAGAAAAAGATAAATATAACTTATGGAAAGAAAATGGTTACTTTAAAGCAGATAACGAATCAAAGAAACCAGCGTATTGTATAGTTATACCACCTCCAAATGTAACAGGTAAATTACATATTGGACATGCTTATGATACTTCAATACAAGATGCAATTATAAGATATAAAAGAATGAAAGGCTTTGATGCTTTATGGCTTCCTGGTATGGATCATGCAGCAATAGCAACAGAAGCTAAAGTAGTTAAGAAACTAAAAGATATGGGTATTGATAAATATGAGTTTGGAAGAGAAAACTTCCTAGAAGCTTGTTGGGACTGGACTCATGAATATGGAGACAATATTAGAAATCAATGGGCTGGTTTAGGTTTATCAGTAGACTATTCTAGAGAAAGATTTACATTAGATGAAGACCTTAATTATGCAGTTAGAAAAGTATTCGTAGACTATTATAATAAAGGTTTAATTTATAAAGGTGAAAAGATAATTAACTGGGATCCTGCTGCTAAAACAGCACTTTCTAATGAAGAAGTAGAATACTCAGAAGAAAAGAGTGCTTTCTATCATTTAAAATATCAATTAGAAGGTTCTGATAAATACTTAGATGTAGCTACAACTAGACCAGAAACATTATTTGGTGATACAGCTGTTGCAGTTAATGAAAAAGATGAAAGATATAAAGATTTTGTAGGTAAGAATGTTATTCTTCCAATAATGAATAAACCTATACCAGTTATAACAGATGAACATGCTGATATGGAAAAAGGAACTGGTTGTGTTAAAATTACACCTGCTCATGATCCTAACGACTTTGAAGTAGGAAACAGACATAATTTAGAGAGAATTATCATAATGAATGATGATGCTACTATGAATGAAAATGTTCCAGAAAAGTATCAAGGAATGACTAGAGAGGAATGTAGAGAAGAAGTATTAAAAGACTTAAAAGAACAAGGATTACTTCTAGAAGTTGAACCTCTAGTACATGAAGTAGGTCACTCTCAAAGAACAGGTGTTATGGTTGAACCAATGGTTAAAAAACAATGGTTTGTTAAGATGGCACCACTAGCTGAAAATGTATTAAAATTCCAAGATGATAAAGATAAAAAAATAAACTTTGTTCCAAAGAGATTTGAAAAGATACTAAGACACTGGATGAATATATCTTATGACTGGTGTATATCTAGACAACTTTGGTGGGGTCATAGAATACCTGCTTGGTACAAGGGTGATGAAATATATGTAGGAATGGAAGCTCCAGAAGGAGAAGAATGGATTCAAGATGAAGATGTACTTGATACTTGGTTCTCATCTGCATTATGGCCATTTTCTACACTAGGTTGGCCAAATAATACTAAAGACTTAGAAAGATATTTCCCAACTGATTGTTTAGTTACTGGTTATGATATTATATTCTTCTGGGTTGCTAGAATGGCTTTCCAATCAGAATATTTAACTGGTTATAGACCATTTAAAGATTGTGTTATTCATGGACTAATTAGAGATGAACATGGTACCAAAATGAGTAAATCTCTTGGTAATACAGTAGATCCATTTGAAATGATAGATAAATATGGAGCAGATTCTCTTAGATATTATTTAACTACTGAAGGATCTATGGGATTAGATCTTAACTTTAGTGAAATAAAATTAACTGCTACATGGAATTTTATAAATAAAGTATGGAATGCTTCTAGATTCGTTTTAATGAACATAGAAGACCTAAAAGAGATTAAATTAGATAATTTATCATCAATCGATAAATGGATTCTTACTAAGTATGAAAATACATTAAAAAGTGTTACTAAACACATGGATAAATATGAATTTAATTTAGCAGGTACAGAAATATATGAATTCACATGGAATTATTTCTGCGATTATTATATAGAAATGGCTAAATATTCTATAGATAATGAATCTACTAAGAGTACTTTATGTTATATATTAACAGGTATAATGAAGATGCTTCATCCATTTATGCCATTTGTTACTGAAGAAATATATCAAATGATTCCTGTAAAAGATACAGAAAGTATTATGATTTCTTCATATCCAGAATATGATAAGAAATTATTATTTAATGATGTAGAAATTATAGTAGATGATCAAATAGATTTCATGAAGAAATTTAGAAATATTAAACAAGAAAATAATATGACAAAAGATCTTAAAATATTATTTGAAGATAGTATTTATAACGATTTAGTAATTAAAGTTCTAAGATTAAGTGATAATTTAATAAATGAACCATTAAGTATTAAGTCATATCCAGTAAATAGTAATAATATTAAAGCTACTATATACTTTGAAAAAGAAGAAACTAGCGAAGATATAGAAAACAAACAAAAACAAATAGAAGATTTAAAAGCATCTATAGGAAGAAGAGAAAAACTATTATCTAATGAAAACTATATTAATAAAGCACCTGCTAATATAGTAGAAATGGATAGGATTAAACTTCAAGAAGAAAAAAATAAACTAGAAGAATTATTAAAATAATCTTCTAGTTTTTTCTTTTTAATTATGTTATAATTATGAGTGAAAGTAGGGATAAATATGAATTATTGCACTGAATGTGGTAATAAGATTAAACAAAATAGTAATTTCTGTACTAATTGTGGTAAAGAAATTAAAAAAAATGTAGTTAAAACTACTAAAAAAGATGAACCAAAAGTTGTAGAAAAGAAAGAGATTAATGTTAATAATCTAATATTATATGTTGGTGTATCTCTTGTAATACTAGCAACATTTATATTTGCTATATGTACATGGGAAAATATGACAGGATTATTTAAAATATCATTTTTAACATTTGAATCATTGTTATTCTTTATAATTTCATTTACATTTGCAAAAATAAAGAATAATGGATTATCTAAAGCATTTTATATGATGGCAGTATTAATGATTCCAATTATTTTATATACTATACCAGTATATAATTTACTTGGTGATTATTTATCATATAAAGGAGCAGGTATATTTGTATATTTAGCAATATCAAATGCAATATGTGCTGGTATCTATTTAATGTCTTATTTCTTACTTAAATTTAAACCATTCGCATATATTTCATATTTATTTATATATGCATTCTTAGTTAATGTATTCTTAGCATTTGAAAAGAGTATTACATTCTTCTTACTTGCTAGTTTAGTATATGTATTATTAGTAATAATAATCAACTTTATTAATCATAAGAATAATTACTTTAAAAAATCAATTACATTCTTTACAAGTATATTATTCTCTGCAATAAGTTTATATTTACCTATAGGTATTCTAAGTGAATTCCAATTAAGCTATACATTTAATATATATTTAATTCTTATAGTAGTTCTATTCTTTGTAAATGCATTTGTATTTATATATCAAAACAGAAAATCATTCTATACATATTTTTCGCCATATGTTATGGTACCTGTAATACTTGCTGTATTAGATGTTACTATTCAAAATGAAAATCTATTTGCAGGTTTATTTGTAATTTCAATAATTGCAGTATATGTATTATATTTATTATTTAAGAATAAATACTTGAAAATATCATTTAAAATAATAGCATATACATCATTATATATTGCATTATTAGTAGCGTTTGTATGTGTTATAGATCTAAATATGTATTTAATGCTTGCAATTATAAGTGCAGGAATACTAGTGTTCAATATAATTAATAGATTCACAGAGAAATTTAGATTAATGAGTGATATACTAATTCCACTATCTTGTTTATTTATGGTAATAGGATTAGTTAATTTCTTAGTAGATATATCCGGAATATTTATAATGTTATTAGTTTCATCTATATACTTAGTAGTATATATGATCACTAGAACAGTTAATAGTAAAGTAAATAAAATATATTATGGATATACACTTGGAGCATTAATATTATCTATGCTTATGTGTGTATATGGAACTAGTGCTATATATGTATTATTCCTAAATGTATTATTAATGTTATTATTTATATTTGTTTCGTTTATGGAAAAGAGTATAGGTATAAATATAACAACATTTATAATACTTGCATTCTCATTATTAAAAATCAATTATATATTAGAAATAGATATAAGAATTGTATTTGCTTGTATTTCTCTAATTGCTATATCTGTAGGTATAATAGTTAAAGGATTAAGTAAAGGTTTAAGTAAATTCTACTTATTCTTTGGACAAATATTAGCACTTCTATTATCAATATTTATATCACCATATACTCAAGTTATTGTAATACTTTTAATTGCAATACTATTTATGGTTAACTTTACTTCTATATGCTTATATAATAACTACAAAGCATTTAGAATAATTGCAGAAGTTGTTGGATTAATACTTATATATAATATAGTTAATTCATTTGTTAATATTACATTATTTAGTTCAATTATTACATTATTCATATATATGGTAATATTAGTAATACTTGGACTAACAGGTAAAGAAAAAGGTGGAACTATAATAATTCTATCTACTGCATGTTTAATACCATATTATGATTTTGTATGTAATTATTATACAGGTATTGGTAACCAATTAGTTATATTACCTGCAATAATATATCTATTTACATTAGCATTCTTCTTTAAGATGAAATATGATACAAGAATGCATGTAATTATATGGCCTTTAATATTATTCTCAATGATAGCTATTAATACTACTACTATAGGTATTATAGTTTCTTTAGGATTAGCATTAGCTTATGTATTTATAGGTCTAATAAAAAAATATCAATATATGATTACATTTGGTATTATATATATCTTCGTAATAATAGTATTTGAATTATTTAGATTATTTAATAACTTGGCTTTAATAATTGCAGTATTATTAATAGGATTAGCTTTAATAATTTATGTAGTAATTAATGAAGTATATAAAACTAAAAAGAATAAGTAATGCTTATTCTTTTTTTATTTGAATTAAATATATATATTTGATATAATTTTTACATGGAAGTGATTTATTAATGAAATTAAAAAATAGTTATTTCTTTACAATTAGAGAGAATATTAAAGATGAAGATAGTGTATCTGGTAACTTATTAGTTAGAGCAGGCATGCTAAAAAAAACATCATCTGGTATATATATGTTTTTACCTATGGGATATAAAGTACTAGATAATATTCAAAAAATAATAAGAGAAGAAATGAATAATGCCGGTGCATCTGAATTATTAATGCCAGCTTTAATACAAGCTGATTATTATGCTAAAAGTAATAGATTAGATGCTTTTGGTAAAGATATGTTTAGATTAAATGATAGATTTGATAAGAATTATTGTTTGGGACCAACTCATGAAGAATTATTTACTATAGCAGCTAAAGCAAAAGTTAATTCTTATACAGATTTACCATTTACTTTATATCAAATACAAACTAAGTTTAGGGATGAACCAAGACCTAGATATGGACTTATTAGAGTAAGAGAATTTCTTATGAAAGATGCATATTCATTTGATAAAGATGAAGAATCTCTTGATAAAAGTTATACTGCAATGTTTAATGCATATAAGAAAATATTTGGAAGGCTAGGTATTGATTATAAAATAGTTAGATCTGATGTAGGTACTATGGGAGGATCTTTATCAGAAGAATTCCAAGCAATAACTGATATAGGAGAAGATACATTAGTTCTTTGTGATAGATGTGATTTTGCATCTAATATGGATGTATGTGAATGTATACATGTAGAAGATAAATCAAATGAAACTCCATTAGAAAAAGACTTAGTATTAACTAAGGATGCAACTACTAGGGAAAAGTTAATAGAATGTCTTCCAGAAGCTAAAACTAAAGAAGTTAAAACACTAATATATAAAACAGAAGAAGATAAATATTATGCTGTTATGCTTAAAGAAGATTCAGTAGTAAATGAAAGTAAATTATGTAAGCTACTTAATACTAAGTCAGTAGAACTAGCAGAAAAAGAAGTAGTAGAAAAGAAATTAAATACATTTATAGGTTTTGTTGGACCTATAGGATTAAAAGTTCCTGTAATACTAGATAATGAAGTAACTAATATGGTTAACTTTGTAGTAGGAGCTAATAAGAAAGATTATCACTATAAGAATGTTAATTTAAGTGATTTTGAAGTAGCTATTACAGGAGACATTAGAAATATTAAAGAATCAGATGTATGTCCTAAATGTGAAGGTAAATTAACATTTAAAAAAGGTATAGAAATAGGTAATACATTTAAATTAGGAACTAAGTACTCTGAAGCCCTAGATTTACTATATCAAGATAGTGAAAACAATTTAAAACCTGTAGTAATGGGTTGTTATGGTATAGGTGTTGGTAGATGCCTTGCATCTATAGTAGAACAAAGAAATGATGAAAATGGTATTATATGGCCTATGAATATAGCTCCATATAAAGTAGCTATAGTAGTCATAGATACATTAAATGTAGATCAAATGGATGCTGCTAATCATTTATATCAAGAATTAACAGATTTAGGCATAGAAACTATCTTAGATGATAGAGATGTTAGACCTGGTGTTAAATTTAATGATATGGATTTAATTGGTATTCCTATTAGAATTACTATTGGTAAGAAAATAGTAGATCATTTAGTAGAAATGAAAAGAAGAAATTCAGATGAAGTTAAAGAAGTATCTATATTTGATGTAGTATATAATATGCAAGATATTATTGAAGAAGAAAATATTTAATTTTCTTCTTTTTTAATGGAATTTATAAATAAACAGATAATAATATAAATATGAATAATATATTAGTAAAAGACATCCCCATTTTAGATAGGCCTAGAGAAAGATTACTTAAATATGGGGTAATTAATCTATCTAATGAAGAATTACTCTCTATAGTGCTTAAAAATGGTACTAAAAATGAATCTGTTATGTCTCTTTCTTATAATATTTTAAAAAGTATAAATAACATTACAGATTTAAAAAATATTTCTATAAATAATCTAACTAAAATAAATGGAATAGGGGAGGTAAAAGCAATTACTTTAGTAGCTGCTATAGAATTAGGAAGAAGAGTCTATCAGGAACAAAATAATATAAAAGTATTATTAAATGATTCAAGATTAGTATATGATTACTTACATGATGAATTATATGATAAGAAACAAGAATACTTTATAGTTTTATATTTAGATAATAAAAAGTATTTAATAGAAAAGAAAGTATTATTTATAGGCACTATTAATAAAAGTATGGTTCATCCAAGAGAAATATTTAAATATGCTTATATTTATTCTGCATCTTCTATTATAATGGTTCATAATCATCCATCAGGAGATACTCTTCCGTCTAAAGAAGATATTACTCTTACAAATTCATTAAAAGAGATAGGATTATTAAATGGAATACCAATAATAGACCATATTATTATAGGAAATAACAATTATTTTAGTTTTTATAAAAATAATATGTTATAATGAAATAGTAGGGAGGTTAGGTTATGAAAATTAACGGACAAGAAATAAGAATAAATAGGAAAAATGCAGTTATATCTGAAGTAGATGCTGCATATTGTGAGTTATTACAATATATATTAGATAATGGTGTAAGAACAAACAATAGAACTGGTATAGATACTATAGCAATTGCTAACTGGCAACATATTTTTGATTTATCTAAAGGTTTCCCAATAATGGAAACTAAGAAAGTAAATGCTAAAAACTTTGCTTCAGAAATTCAATGGATACATCAAGTTCAATCAAATGAAGTACAATGGTTAAAGGATAGAGATAATCCAGTATGGAATCAATGGGTTGTAGATGAAGATGGTATCTATAGAATTTATGAACAAGGTGAAAATGCAATAGATGATCCTGATAGAAAAGTTATTTGTAAAAAACAAGAATTTGATCCTAAAACTGGTGAAATTATTAAAGTTCCATATTTAGATGAAAATGGTAGTGAAATACTTGTTAAACCATTTACTGAGGTTGATGAAAAAGGAAAAAGATTAACAATTAGAGAAGCTATCTATTTTGGAAAAGAATATGCTGGTACTATAGGAGAAGCATATGGTTTTATAAATAATCTATATAAAATGCCTCAATGTGTTGAATATAGACTTAAGAATAATCCAACAGATAGAAGAATGATAATAAACTTATGGCAAAATGCACATTTACCAAAGGCAGTATTACCAAGCTGTGTTTTCTTAGATATATTTAAGACTACGCCAGATAGAAAACTTCATTCAAACGTTACTCAAAGAAGTGCTGATGTACCTCTAGGAGTTCCATTTAATATTCCACAATATGCATTAATACAATGTATGTTTGCAAAAGCAAATGGATATGAAGTTGGAACTATGGCATGGAATATCCAAGATACACATATATATGTTAACCAATTAGAAGGTATTAAAAAACAATTACAAAGATATAAATATATGCGTTATTACTCAGATTTAATTCAAAAAAGAAGTGATGAAGCAATTGAAAAAGAATATAATATCTTAATAGATAATTACCAAAAAGAAATTAAACAAATAAAAGCTTTATTTGGAGAAGATATTGTTGAGAAAAAAATGGTAGAACAAGTAAAGGAAATCAAAAAGGTTACTCCTGATTTAGCTAAAGAATATGAAGAAACATTTGAAAGAAAACTAAGCTTTGAACATATGCTTACTAGAGAAACTCCAGTATTAGAACTTGCAGAACATGATAGTTTCTTTGATTATTCTACTGATTATGTTAAAAAGGGTGATCCATATTTAGAAGAAAACCCAATTGGAAATAAAGAATTAGTACTTAAGAATTATCATCCAACTCCATTTATAAGTATGCCTATTGCACAATAATTATAAAAATAGTATAATACTATGCAGTTTTGGTGGTGAAAAAGATGAAAAAGGTTATAGTTGGTATATCTGGTGGTGTAGACTCAATAGTAGCAGCATATTTACTTCAAAAAGAAGGATATGAAGTAGAAGGTCTATTTATGAGAAACTGGGATTCATCTATTAATAATGATATTAATGGTAATCCTACACTAAACGAGAATATATGTACTCAGGAACAAGATTATAATGATGCACTTGATGTATGTAATAAACTTGGTATTACTCTTCATAGAATAGACTTTGTAAAAGAATATTGGGACTATGTATTTATTTACTTTTTAGATGAATTAAAAAAAGGTAGAACTCCTAATCCAGATATTATGTGTAACAAATATATTAAATTTGATATGTTTAAAAAAGAAGCTGATAAACTAGGAGCAGATTATATAGCTACTGGTCACTATGCTAGAATGATAGATGGTCATTTATATAAAGGTATAGATGACAATAAAGATCAATCTTATTTCTTATCTCAAGTATCAATAGATAAGTTCTCTAATGTATTATTTCCAGTAGGGGACTTAAAGAAAGAAGAAGTAAGAAAGATAGCTGAAGAATTAAATCTATCAGTAGCAGATAAAAAAGATTCTACTGGTATATGTTTTATCGGTGAAAGAAACTTTAAAGAATTCTTAACTAATTATTTACCAAATACTCCAGGAGACATCATTGATATAGATACTAATAAAAAAGTAGGGGAGCATATAGGACTTATGTACTACACTATTGGTCAAAGAAGAGGACTAGATATTGGTGGTAATGATAAAAGACTATATGTTGTAGGTAAAAATCTAGATAAAAATGTATTATATGTATCTTTAGGAGACGATACTAAATATCTACAATCTACATCATGTATAGTTGAAGATATAAACTATTTATCAGGCAAGAGACCTACATCTGCAAACGCTAAATTTAGATATAGGCAAAAAGATATACCTGTTACTATAGAGTACTTAGAAGATGGAAACATTGAAGTATTTTACGACAATGTTAAATCAGTAACTCCCGGGCAGGCATGTGTAATATACGATGGTGATGAGTGCATCATTGGTGGTATTATAAAAGAAGTTAGAAAAGATGGAAAAAAATTAGAATACTTATTATAGTATTCTTTTTTATTTACTTTTACTTGACATTTACACTTTACTAGTGTAAAATGAAATTAATAATAGGAGGGTATGTAAATGGACAGACTAAATGAAATATTATCAGAGATAGGGGTAAGTAAAGTAAAACTAGCTAAATACCTTGGAGTATCTAGACAAATGGTATATAACTATTTAGAAATGGATAGTGTAAGTGATTGGCCACTTGAGAAAAAAATGAAATTATTTAATTTATTAAATATTAAGTCTCAAGATGAAATAGATTCTATAGAAGTAGATTCAGATTTTATTAAACATGCTAATAATTTAATTAATGATTCTACTTACTTCTCTACTTTACAAGAGAAGGGGAGGATATCATTTAATGATCTTAATAACAATGATCAAAAGCTATTAAATGATATTATATCCCTACTTAAGGAAAAGATTGATGATGATGAAATTAATGGCAGAAATATGCTTAGATATTTATATTATTTCCTAGAAGTTTCTGATAATAATGATACAATTAATTACTTACTTGCATACGTAGCTAAGACTACAGGATTTATTAATGCTAATGAATATGTATTCAATGAAGACGAACAATTTGCATTTGAATCAATACTATATTCAGCTATGGTTATGTATCAATCTAAGAGTGCCTCTAGAAATAAGTTAATTGAAGTACATAAGAAGTTTGAAGATGAAATAAAAGAAAAGCACGAAGAAATACTATCTAGAACACAAGAATTAGTATCAGCTCAAGAACAAGCTTTAAAAGAACTTGGATACTCTGAAATAACACAAGAAAATAGTACAGAAGTATATGAAAAGATGGCTGAAATTCAATCTAGAAATATATAACATATAATTTCATATAATAATTATTATGTTAACTAGTATAAATCTAAAATAAAAAGATCTATTAATTATAGATCTTTTTTACTACCCTCTTTATCCTTTTTAGCTTTTAATAATAATCTTAATACTTTTATATCTAATGTATATGACTGTTCTTTTATATCACTATCAAACTTAATAATATCACCAATACTAGAAATAGTTTGAGTTCTATCACCATATGTTTCTATTACAGTAATAGGTAATTCTTTACCATTATCATGTAATTCTGTATCAAATGCATGTACATCTTTATATGTATTTTCTAAGAATCTTAATCTATTATTCTCAAATGAATAGATTTCTCCAATAAAACTAATATCATTTGGTTTTAATGTTTCATCAGTAGATTCTACTTTAGTAATAGTATATGCATTACCATATTTATGTTTAATTCTACGATTTTTACTTCTTTTAGGCATTATAAAATATCTACCTGATTCAATCACGTATTTATCATTATTTGAAGTAGTAATTGTTGCACTTTTTCTAAATAGTTTATTCATAAAACTTCCCCCACTCTTCTCTAATGAAGATATTATTATATAATAAAAAAGACTAATTTGTCAATTAAATTAATCTTTTTTATTAGGCTTTTTCTTTAGATTTTTACTATCTACAATAGATACTAAATTTTGTTTACGTAATTTAATAAAATCATCTGCACTTAAACTAGATATAGATCCATATTTAAATATATCTAATACAGCATCTTGATATAAATCACCATATTTATGATATTTTCTTTGAATTCTTATATCTTCTGGATAATCTCTTTTATGTTTTCTAACTTTTAATGAATCACAATCAAAACTATAATAATACATGTCTAATGGTAATATATATATTGCTGAGTCCTTAGATGGAATAGAATATCCATTTTTATCTTCATCAAAGAATTTTTCTAATACTATATAGTCATTATCTAAAACAAATCCAACAACACCAGTTTCATTATCTGAACTAAAAATTCTTGTCTTTAAATGACTATTAAAATCTTCATTATATGCATAAAACTTAATTTTTGACATTAATTGTTTTTGAGTATTAAGATCCTCTACTGAAAGCTTCCCTACTCTACTAAAATAATCTTTAGTTTTAAGTTCTAAATAAGAACCAAAATCATCAGAAGAAAGCATTTCTTTACTAGGTTTAATAGTTTCAAATACTTTAGTTTTATCATTATCTTTATGATTTAATAAGAATTCTACTATTTCAGGTTTCTTAGTAAATGTTTCCCCACATAAACCGTTATATCTAACAAATGTAGAATCTAATTTATCGTCTTCTAATAATAAACTAGATACATATTTCATTTGATATCCCTCAGGAGTTGGTTTAGAACATTTTTCATAGAATTTATAAGGATACTCTAAATAATCTAAATTACCTGTTTTTTCATATTTTCTTAAAGAAGTTATAGCAATATATTGAGCTAGATTTCTCCATACAATATAACTATCTTTACCATCATAATATTTAACGTCAGTAAGTCTTCTATCACGATAAAGAGTAAATATTTTATCTAAACCATCTAAAGACATTCTAGCAAACTTTAATTTTTCTTCTATGATATCTATTCTATTTTGTAATTGAAAATACATTGAATCACTTGTAACAGTAGACACTTCATATTCAAGCATTGTTTTATTAGTATCTAAATAACCTATAACAGAAGAAAGCACATTTTTAACATGTTTTTCTGCTTCATAGTATTCTTCCAAAGAAGAATTATAATCTATATGTTTACCAATTAATGTTTTAGCATCAATATCTAATATATCAAATATATTATCAATTATCTCTTTTGGAGAATAAACTAAACAATAATTTTCGCTATGAGATGATTCTTTACTATAATTTGGTAAAATATGTAGTCTTAATTTTTTTCTAAATCTTTCTTTTAATTCACATTCTGTATATATATCACATACTTCATCTTCAAATTTTCTAATAAGACTTAAAAAAGTTTTATTTGCTACAAAATAACTATAATCAGAACGTTCTATTGGAATATCTATATCAGATGTAGATATTAAACTTAATGTTCTTTGTTTATCCATATCATGGTATCTATCTTTTGGAAATTGATACATAATTATACCCCCAAAGTAAATTGTATTTATTATACTTTATTATATTATTTTGTCAAATATATTATTTGTATTATTAATTAAATTATTTAATCTATTTTCAGATAATTCTTTAGTACTATCATTAACAAAATAATATACTTTTATTTTATTTTCTGTTCCTGATGGCCTCATCATAAAGTATTCATTATCATTAATAATAAACTTTAATGCATTAGTAATATTTTCTTCCTCTTTTAAATAATCTATTTTCTTTTCACATGTAATTAGATTATCAGATCTAAGTCTATCCATAAACAAATCTTTATCTTTTGGTTTAATATCTATAGTTTTAAATAAATAATATCCATATTTAGTAAATATTTCATTTATATAATCATTTAAATTCATATTATTTTTCTTTAAATAGCATAATATTTCTAATAACATATTAATAGATGAAAATGCATTCTTATCATTAACGTCTATATTAAACATATAACCTAAAGATTCTTCAAATCCAAACAAATAATTATCACTATCTGTTATCTTTAAATTTGCTATATTTTTACAACCAGTAAGAACTTCTTTTACTCTAATTCTATGTTCCCTACATATTTTATTTACCAAATCAGTAGTAACAATACTTCTTACTACATATTTCTTAAAATAATTAGTATTATTAATTAAATAATATAAAAATATAATTCCTGTTATATTACCATTAAGCAATATATATTCATTATCTTCTTTATACATTATACCTATTCTATCAGAATCAGGATCAGTAGCTATAATTACATCACTATTATTCTTTTTAGCATATTCTATAGGTAAATTCCATACATCTAAAATTTCAGGATTTGGCTTAGGTGCATAGGTAAACATAGAATCTATTACACATTGTTCCCCTACTAGATTATATTTAATATTATATTTTTCTAATATATTAGGAACTACATTAATACCAGTTCCATGTAATGAAGTATAAGTTACTTTTAAATCTTTAGCATACTCTAATAAATCTTTATTAATAAATACCTTTTCATTTTCTTTATTAAATTCATCATATATAATTTCATCTAAATAACCAAATAATTCATTGTTTTGAGGGGCTTTTTTAACACTTTTATAATCAGTTACATCATTTATATATTTAGACACTTCACTCGATTCAAATGTGGTTAATTGGCCTCCAAATAAGTTATATATTTTAAGCCCATTATAAATATATTCATTATGAGATGAAGTAATAACTATGCCACCATCTAAATTTAAATGTTTAACTGCATAAGAAACTATTGGAGTACTAGCTATATCATTAAATAAATATGTTTTAATACCTTCATAATTAAGTACTAAAGCGCATTCCATTGCAAATTTATAAGAATTATTTCTTGTATCATAACCGATTACAATAGTAGGTTTTTCACTCTTATTAAGTAAATATGAGGCATAACCTTTCATAATCATACCAATATTATAAATATTTAGTCTATTAGTACCAATACCCATTATTCCTCTTATACCAGCAGTACCAAAAGATAATGTTTTCTCAAAACAATCTTTCTTTTCTTCTTCTGACATATTTAGCATTATTTCTTTATCTTCTTTTGAAATAAATTCTAACCATTTTTCAAAATTTTCTTTATACATAATTTACTCCTTTTTACTCCTTGGATGAGCATTTTCATATTCTTCTTTAACCATATTATTAGATACATGAGTATATATCTGAGTAGTCTCTATATTTTCATGACCAAGCATAGTTTGAATACTTCTTAGATCTGCTCCATGATTTAATAAATGTGTTGCAAATGAATGTCTTAATGTATGAGGAGATAATTCTTTATTAATACCTTTTTCTCTAGCTATTTCTTTTAATATTTTAAAGAAACCTTGTCTGCTAAGAGATTCTCCTCTACTATTTAAAAATAATATATCATTTATTTTATTTTTTAATAATGTTTTTCTATATAAATTTATATATTCATATAAATAACTAGTTGCTATTTCATTAATAGGCATTATTCTTTCTTTAGATCCTTTACCAAATATTCTAACTATATTCATATCAAAATCTATATCATTTACATTTAGATTTAATAACTCAGATACCCTAAGACCAGATGAATACATTAACTCTAACATTGCTTTATTTCTAAATTCAAATGCATTAGTAGGTTCAATATCAAGTAGTTTATCTATATCTTCTTCAGATAATACTCTTGGAATACTTTTCTTAGTTTTTAATCCTTGTATATCCTCCATTGGATTAATACTTAGCATAGAATTCTTCTCTAAAAAATTAAAATAATTCTTTAATGTAACAATATGTCTATTTATGCTTTTAGGGTTCATATCTAGACTAGTAATATAATTTATTACATCATTCTTATTAACACTCTTATAACCCTTATTAACATAGTTAAAAAAGCTATATAAATCTCTTTTATATGCATCTATTGTATTAGAACTTAGTTGTCTTTCAATTATAAGATAATTCATATAATCATATATCTCTTTTTCTATGTCCATATTTATATATCCTCTAATATAATTATATATTACTATAAGAATTATGTAAACTAAGTATATTTCTATTTAACATTTATATATGTTATAATTAGTAAAGGAAGTGATATTATGGATAAACCACTAGCTATAAAACTTAGACCTACTAAACTCAGTGATATTATTGGGCAAGAACATTTAACTAGTAAAGATTCTCCTATATATAATTTAGTACATAACGGTAAAGTTTTTTCCATGATATTATATGGTGAACCTGGTACCGGTAAAACAAGTATTGCTAATGTAATAGCAGAAAATACAAAAAATAAATATAGATTTTTAAATGCTGTTACTAGTAATAAAAAAGATATAGAAGTTGTAGTTGAAGAAGCTAAAATGTATGATGGTCTAATTCTTATAATGGATGAAATACATAGACTTAATAAAGATAAACAAGATTTATTACTACCACACCTAGAATCAGGTTTAATAGTTTTAATAGGATTAACAACATCTAATCCATATTTTAGAATTAATCCTGCTATAAGAAGTAGATGCCAAATCTTTAAACTAAACACTCTAAAAAAAGAAGATATAGTTAAAGGATTAAATAAAGCAATTAAATCTGAATATCTAAAAGATATTAAAATTAAAAAAGATGCAATAGAATATATAGCAGAGCTTTCTTCATTTGATTTAAGATATGCTTATAATCTTTTAGAATTATGTTACTACTCTACTTCAGATAAAAACATAACAATAGATGTAATTAAAAAAATAAATAATAAACCTGTAATAATATCTGATTCAGATGAATCTGGTCATTATGATTTATTATCTGCTTTTCAAAAGTCTATTAGAGGATCAGATGTTAATGCTGCTCTATATTATTTAGCAAGATTAATAACTATTGGAGACTTAGATTCAATATATAGAAGAATGACAGTTATAGCTTATGAAGATATAGGACTAGCTAATCCATCTATTGGACCTAAAGTAGATGCTGCTATTAATGCATGTGAAAGAGTTGGTATGCCAGAAGGAAGAATACCTCTATCTGTAGTTATTACAGAGATGGCATTATCTCCAAAAAGTAACTCTGCTCATGTTGCATTAGATGAAGCTCTAAAGGATGCAGAATCAGGTTTAAATTATGAAATACCTGATACTATTAAGATTACTAGTACTACTTATAAGTATCCTCATGATTATCCAGGATCATATGTTAAACAACAATATATGCCTAAAGAATTAGAAGGAAGAAAATACTATAAAGCAAAACTTACTAGTAAATATGAACAGTCTTTAAATGAAATATATCAAAAAATAGAAAAGATAAATAAAAAAGAAGATAATTAGTTATCTTCTTTTATTATGTCTTTTATTATATAGTCTGCTATTAATAAACCAGCATAGTTTGTTACAGGACTATAAGAATATATCTTTTCACTTTTCTTAGCTTCTTCAATAGAAGATACTACCATTATATTATCTTCTATTCCTTCTTCTCTAAGCTTTCTTCTAATAACCTTAGCTAAAGGATCATAAGAAGTCTTTTTAATAGGCATTATAGAGACTTTTGTAGTATCTAGTTTATTACCCATACCCATAGATGAAATTATTCTTTTACCATGTTTTAATGCGTATTTTATAAGTAATATTTTAGTATCTACTGTATCACATGTATCTATTACATAATCAAAGTCTAATTTAAATATTTCATCTATATTAGATGCATCTAAAAACTCATTAATAACAGTTACTTTAGCATTCTTATTAATGTCCTCTATTCTATTTTTAAAAGCTTCAGCTTTATACATATCTATAGTAGAATCTAATGCAATTATTTGTCTATTTTTATTAGTTTCATCTATTCTATCTTTATCAACTACTATAATATTTTCTATACCATTACGAATAAGTGTTTCAAGAGCTATTCCTCCAACACCACCTACTCCAACTATTAAAACTTTCTTACTTTTAATTAAATCAACTTTTTCTTGTCCTATTAATCCTATTAATCTATCAAACATAATTTACCCCATAAAAAATGAATACAGGAAACCGGCAACGTTAAACCTACACGTATGTGCAGGTGGGTGCCCCGTGATACACTTTAGGATTCCCAAGTTAAGGGCATTCACACCATGTATCATTCCCGGCTCCCTTATATATAATTTAGTCGGTTAAATACACTTCCCAGTTTCCTATATCCAATTTAATTATAATGCTCATTTTCACTAAAAGTCAATTCTTGAAATTACCTTAAAAATATGATATAATGAGTTTAACAATTGGGACAAAAATAAAAGAGAACTATTAATTAGTTCTCTTTTTTTATTTAATTACTGTAAAAGTAGTTGTTGTTACTCCACTACCAAATTGATAATATCCAGCATAATAATTATTGTCTTTAGTTAAATCTAATTGAATTTCATCTATTTCAGATTTACCACTAATTTCATAATATTTATCCATAAGTATTCTTGTATTAGATAACATATCAGTATTTAATTTATATGCTGGTATAAATATTATTAGATATGAACTACTATTTGAAGTATGTTCTAGTTGATATGTACCAAGTAATTGTCTAGAATTATTTCTTTCTATTTCATAATCTAAATTCATTCCATTATAGTTAATAGATGTTACTTCAATATTTGGAGTTAAATTTCTTGATACTTTATCACAAAAATAAATTCCATCAAGCATATAACAGTTTGAATAATCATCTAAAGAAAAATCTGAATATAGATCATCTTCTAAAACAGTATTGTCATAACAGTTAACTTTTACATCTATATATTTACCATCATATTCTGTATATACTGTAACTTCTCCACTAGGTTCACCACCTATATGAGTACCATCCCAAAATGTTGATTGATTCTTCATTTTAACATTTGTAGATATAACATTAGCATCAATATTATATTTTGTTTTTAAATAATTTAATGCTATAGATTCTGCAGAACTTTCACATTTAGCTTCTTTAATAGTTGATCCACATCCTGTAACAAATAAAGTTAATATTAGTATAAAAATTAAACTTTTAAATATTTTTTTCATAAATTCACCTTCTAAAATAATTATAACAAAAAAATCATAGATTATTTATCTATGATTTTATAAGTTTACATTAAGAAAATCTAGTAATTCAGTAGAATCTATCTTTTGTTCTTCTTTAGTTAAATTATCTTTAACTGTAAGAATACCAGATTTAACTTCTTCTTCTCCAATAATAATTAAATACTTTGGATTTAATTTATCTACTTCTTTGAATTTAGATTTCATACTCTTATTTAGTAAATCTATATCTACTTTAAACCCACACATTCTAAGATCTTGAGCTAAATTATATGAATACATTAATTCATTTTCAGAAACATTCATAATATATAAATCTAAATTACTATTTTCTACTTCTATGTTATCTCTATTCATTACATCTACTAATCTATCTAAACCAAATGCGAATCCTACAGATGGAACGCTAGGACCATCAAGTGAAGCAGTAAGCCCATCATATCTACCACCTGCTCCAACAGATCCAAATTCATCATCTAAAGTCTTAAATTCAAATACTATATTATTATAATAATCAAGTCCTCTAACAAGTCTTGTATCTACTTCAAAGTCTATATTTAAATATCTTAGATATTCTTGAATCTTAACAAAGTTTTCAGATTCTTCTTCTGATAAGTAATCAAGTATACTTGGAGCACTTTCCATTAAAGAGTTATTATTATCTACTTTACAATCAAGTATTCTTAAAGGATTCTTATAAAGTCTTTCCTTACAATCTTCACAAAAATCATCAATACTAGATTCAAAGTGTTTAATTAAAGCTTCTCTATATTTCTTTCTAGTTTCTACTCCACCAAGATAATTAATAATTACTTTAGTTTCAATTCCTAGTTCATCTAAGAAATTCTTTCCTAGTGAGATAACTTCAGCATCTGCTATAGGTTCAGAAGAACCATATAACTCTACTCCCATTTGTCTAAGTTCTCTATATCTACCCTTTTGTGGTCTTTCATATCTAAACATTTGACCTATATAATAAAACTTCCTTGGTAGCTCAGTATATAATTTATCTTCGATAACACATCTAGCAACAGAAGCAGTTCCTTCTGGTCTAAGTGTTATATCTCTTCCACCTTTATCTTGAAAGTCATATGTTTCTTTAGTAACTATATCGGTAGTTTCACCTACTCCTCTATGGAATAATTCAGATCTTTCAAATATTGGAGTTTCTATATAACCAAAGTTATAACTTTCACAAACAGCTCCAAACATTCTTTTTACGTAGTCTTGTTTTTTAGCTAAAGAACCATATACATCATATGTACCTTTTGGTCTTTGAATCATTTAAATCACTTCCTTTAATAATTATAACATAAATATAAATAGTTTTACATATTTATTGTAAACGTTGTAAATATATGCTAAAATATGGGAGTTATTAGGAGGAAATTATGAATATATTAGTATTAAATGCTGGTTCATCTTCTTTAAAGTTCCAAGTTATTGATACAAATACTAAAGAAGTATTAGGTTCAGGTAACTTTGAGAGAATTGGAGATGAAGAACAATCATTTTTAGGTATTAAGTATGATGGTAATAAGGAAGAATTTGAACATCCTGCTAAAAATCATACTGAAGCATTAGAGTTCATTATTGAAAAATTAAATGAATTAGTATTAAAAGGAGAAAAAGAAATTAATGCAGTTGGACATAGAATTGTTCATGGTGGTAGTAAGTTTGTTAAGCCACAACTTGTTGATGAAACTGTTATTAATGGATTAAAAGATGTTATTCATTTAGCACCACTTCATAATCCTGCTGCTATAGCAGGTATTGAAGCTGTTAATGAAATACTTCCTGGTGTAAAGTCTGTTGTATGTTTTGATACAGGTTTCCATCAAACAATGAAAGAAACTCAATATATATACCCTATTCCATATGAATACTATGAAAAATATGGTATTAGAAAATATGGTGCTCATGGTATATCACATGAATATGTTTCTAAAAGAATAGCTGAAATTAAAGGAAATAATGATTTAAAAGTTATTAACTGTCACTTAGGACAAGGAGCTTCTCTTTGTGCTATTAATAAAGGTATATGTGTAGATACATCTATGGGATTTACTCCTGCTGCTGGTATTCCAATGGGATCTAGAACTGGTGATATAGATCCATCAGTTATAACATTTATCATGAAAGAAGAGAATCTTACTCCAGAAGAAATGAATGTTATTATTAACAAGGAATCTGGTAAAAAAGGTATATCTCAATTATCTGCAGATGATAGAGATTTAGAAGAAGCAATGGCGAGTGGTAATACTCAAGCTAAACTTGCTTTAGATATATTCCATTATAAAGTTGCTCAATATATAGCATCTTATATGGTAGCACTTGGAGGATGTGATGTAATCACATTCGCTGGTGGTATTGGCGAAAGAGGAAACTATTCAAGAGAAGAAATTTGTAAATACTTATCTTGCTTTGGTGTTAAACTAGATTTAGAAAAGAATAAAGTAAAAGCTGAAGAAGAAAAGATTTCATCAGATGATTCATCAATTGAAGTTTGGGTAGTTCCTACAAATGAAGAATTAATGATTGCATTAGAAACTGAAAAATTAACAAAATAAAAAGAAGACATAAGTCTTCTTTTTTTATAATTGAATTGGTTTTTGTCTTCTAAAGTCATCTTTTTCTTCTTCAAATTTATTTACTAATTTACTATATTCATCATTAAATTGAATAATCATTGAATTTCTTTCATTTAAAGATAATTTTTTCATATTATCTACTCTTAAATAAAAGAATTTCTTTAATGTTTCTATAATACTATAAAAATGATTATCTTCCATACTTGATGGATAATCTAATTCTAAAGAAAACTTTTTACATAAATCACTAAATCTATCATAAGTATTTTTACCCATAGTATCTTCATATATATCTTTTATACTATTTCTATTATATAATGCAGCATTAACTAAATCATTATTAATATTCTTATCATAGTCGGTAGAAAAAGCAAATATACCTAGTTCTGCTAAAGAATTAGAAAAAGAATCACTTCTACTTTTTTCTAGATATTTACTTTCTATTAATGAATATATATAACTATAAAATATTGGAAAATCTAAAGAATTATTATCTCCTGAATTATAATACATCATATTAAATAATAATGATTCTTTAAAAAATTTAATAGCAGTTTCTTTTCTATCATCATAACATTTAAAATATGTTATTCCTTGGTCAAAACGAGTAATTACTTCTCCATAATTCTTTTTAATAGATGTTATTAAACTTCTATCTTCTTGTACTTCTGAAAAAGGAATAAATTTAATTCTACCATCTAAACAAGAAATATCATCATCATTATATATAAATCTTCTTACGTTATATATTTCTTTTAAAATATCTTCTTTTTCTCTAGAAGTCTTATAAATATAATATTCCATAATTAGTCCTCTATTACCTCTTCGGTTAATTTATTTTCTAAATCTAAATAATAATTAAATCTTTCTCTAGCACTATTAATATTATCTATTAATAGTCTTTTTGCATTCTTAGGATTTACTTCTGCTATCATCTTATATCTAGTTTCATTCTTTAATACTTCAGTATATAGATTAAAGTCTACGTTTTTATAATCTAGTTTAAATTCATTTTTAGATTTATTATATCTAAATATAGGAAAATATCCTGATTTAACTATTAGTTTTTCTTCTTCTAAAGAGTTCTTCATACCACCCTTAATACCATGTAATATACATGGAGCATAAGCAATTATTATAGATGGTCCTATATGTTCATTTGCTTCTTTAAATGCACTTATAGTACTTTCTATATTAGCTCCTAAACATACTTGTGCAACATATACATTATCATAGTTCATAAATATTTTAGCAAGATCTTTTTTACTTGTTTTCTTTCCTTTAGAACTAAATTTACTAATAGATGCTTTATTAGATGACTTAGATGTTTGACCTCCAGTATTAGAATATAATTCATTATCTAATACTAATATATTTACATTCTCATTAGATGCTATTACATGATCTATACCAGAGAATCCTATATCATAACTCCATCCATCTCCACCAATAATCCAAACACTCTTATTTGGAATATATTCCTTTAATGGAAGTAATTCTTTAACTTCATCATAATCTATATTATCTTTTATTATTACACTATTTTTATAATTATTTGGATCATCTATATATCTTCTAAATAATTCTTTATTCTTAGTAGAAACATTATCCATGTTATCTTTCATAATTTTAATAATCTTTTTTCTATTAATGTCTTCTGCTACTCTAATACCAAGACCAAATTCAGCATTATCTTCAAATAAAGAATTAGCCCAAGATACACTATAAGGACTAGTTGGAGATGATCCTCCATAAATAGAAGAACATCCAGTAGCATTAGCAATAACCATACCTTCTCCAACAACTTGAGTTAGTAATTTAATATATGGTGCTTCTCCGCATCCAGCACAAGCTCCACTATATTTAAATAAAGGCTTATTATAGGATATTTGCATAGAAGAATATTTAGGAAACACATTCTTCTTAGTTACTTTAGAAATCTTCTCATTTACCCTATTAAATCCATTCTTAGAGTTCATTTCTATTGCTTTAGTAGGACATACTGATGAACAAAGAGAACATCCAAGACAGTCTTCATAACTAAATTCCATTGCAAAATATAAATCTTTTCCTGGAACTGGTCTATATTTAATATTAGGATTATTTCTAAGTTCATCTTCTGTAAGTAATTTAGGTTTAATTACTCCATGAGGACACACTAAAGAACATTTATTACATGATATACACTTATCTGAATTCCAACAAGGCAAAATACTAGAAACATCTCTTTTTTCTATTTTAGATGTATTAATATCATAAGTACCATTATCATGTATAAGGAATTCTGATACAGGTAAAGTATCTCCTTTTAAATGAAGAACATTATTAATTAATCCTTCATAACTTTTTTCTTCATATATAGAATCACAAGATTCTATTTCTAATGTATTAATAGAAGTATCTACCATCATAATAGAAGCAATATTACTATTAACTATATCTTCTCCTTTAGAAGATAAATTACTTTCTATAGATTTAATTATTTCTTCTAAAGCTTTTTCATAAGGATATATCTTAATTATCTTAATAATAGCAGCTTCCATAATATAACTAATCTTACCTGGTATATTATTATCTTTAGCTATCTTAGATGCATCTATAGTAAAGAATCTAAGTTTCTTCTTTAATATAGCAGCCTTAGTATTATCATCTATTTCATCAATAGTTTTAGATGTATTTAATATAAATATACCGTTTTCTTTAATATTACTTAAAACATCATATTGTTTTAAATAACTATCATTAGAACATACTACTATATGAGGATTCTCTATATAATATGGACTCTTTATTTCTTCTTTACCAATTCTAATATGTTCTCTAGTTACTCCTCCACTCTTTCTTGAATCATATAAACCATATTCTTGAACAAATAAATCAGTATTTTCTCCAACTAAAGTGACTAAATTTTTAGAAGCAGTATTCATTCCATCAGAACCATATCCATATATAATCATTTCTATATTAGAATTTGGAATAATAGAATTATTCTTAGGTAAACTCTTATTAGATACATCATCTAATATACCTATAGTAAAGTCATCTTTTATATTACTAGATCCTAAATTATCATATACAGACAATATATCATTTATATTAGTATTTTTAGAAGATATTCCATATCTTCCTCCAACTACTTCTATATCTAATTTATTATTCTTAATAATATTATTAATATCAAGATACATAGCTTCTCTAGAAGTAGTTTCTTTGTATCTTTCTAGAACTGCTATTCTAGTACATGGTTTAGGAAGTACATCTAAGAAATATTTTTCAGAAAATGGTCTAAATAAATGAACTTCTATTAAACCTAATTTTTCTTCAGAATATTTAATTGCTTCTTTAATAGTATCACATACAGATCCCATAGCTACTATTACTCTTTTAGCATTTGGATCTCCATAATAATTAAATGGTTTATAATCAGTATTAAATGCTTTATTAACCTCTTTCATTTTACTATTTACTATATCAGGTAAATCTTCATAATAATCATTTCTTACTTCTAGATTTTGAAAATATATATCTTCATTTTGAGCAGTTCCCTTAATAATTTTAGAAGATAATAATGTTTCATTTTTAAAACCTTCTATCTTTTCATAATTAATTAGAGGTTTTATTTCTTCATAATCTAATAATTTAACTTTATTAAGTTCATGAGAAGTTCTAAATCCATCAAAGAAATTAACAAATGGAACTGAACCCTCTATAGAACTTAAATAAGATAATAATGTCATATATTGAACATCATTAACTGAAGAAGATGCCATAATAGCAAAACCAGTACTTCTAACAGCATATATATCTGAGTGATCTCCAAAAATAGATAATGCATGGGTAGCTACTGTTCTAGAAGCTACATTTATTACGCAAGGAAGTAATTCTCCTGCTATTTTATACATTTCTGGAATCATTAATAAAAGACCTTGTGATGATGTATAAGTACTTGATAGTGATCCAGATAATAAAGACCCATGAATAAGTGCAGCAGCTCCCGCTTCACTTTGCATTTCTTTTAATTTAACTTTATTATCAAATAAATTAAGTCTTCCCTCTATAGCCCATTTTTCTATTAATTCAGGCATTTTAGATGAAGGAGTTATAGGATATATACCTGCTACTTCAGTAAACAAATATGAAATATGAGAACAAGCATAATTACCATCAATTACTTTATATTCACTCATCACAATCACCTACTATAATTATAACAAAAAAATAACTAGTTTTACTAGTTATTTTAATTAGTTCTATTTCTTTTCTATTTTTTGTTTCCCTTTATAATAATTTCTAAAAATTAACTTACCTTTGTTCATATCTTGAACATTAGAATATTCATATCCTCCTGGAACAAAAGTTACTTTATGAATACGATAACTTAATTTAAACGGTTCATAGCTTTCAATTCTTTCTCCAAATAAATATTTAAATCCCTTGTAATGGTCTTCTTCAGTAAATTCAACAGGTTCACCCATATATAATTTTGTTTTCTTTTTTTGATCTAAATAAAAGAATAATGGATCACTATCAACTGCATGATTCCCTTCAAATAAAATAGCATCTTTTTGTCTTCCTCTTGGATAAACTATATTATATGCATGATGAATATCATCAGATATTCCAGTTACAAAATCTGATTCAATATCTAAAAATCTAAACATATTTTGTGCTACAGCAGATATTTCAGAACATAAACTAACTTTTGTTTTTCTTAATAGATTTATTGGAGCACACTTATTTTTACCTAAAAAGAAATTCATAATTCTTGATCTATAGAATTCTATTCCTTCAGAACCTAATCTATCTCTAACAGGATCACTTAAATATAAATACTTATCTAAAGCCATAGAGACTGCTAGATATGGATTATTAACTATTTTACATGCACAAACTAAGTATTTATATATATTAATATCATTTATACAAATTCCACCTAACTTTAATACTGTTTTACTGCCTTTCCCCTTTACACGCATAGTAGTATTAATTCTAACATTTTCATCAAAAAAACCACTATACATATAATTATCAGAATTAATACCAACAGTTACACTTTCATTATTACTAAGTTCTGATAATCTTTTTTTAATAAATGAATCTATTTCACTATTTTTTAAATCATAGATTTTTTTTACCATATTCATAATATATCCCTCTTTTTAAAAGCAGATTTATAATACACTATAACAATATTATTGTCAAAAAAATGAGCATTATTTTTGCTCATTTCTTATTCTAGCATCATATTTCTTTCTTTCTTCAGTATTAAGGATTTTCTTTCTTAATCTAAAACTTACTGGAGTTATTTCAACTAGTTCATCATTGTTAATATATTCAAGTGCAGATTCTAAAGATAATACTTTAGGTCTTTTAAGTACCACTGTATGATCTTTACCAGCACTTCTTGTATTAGTTAAGTTCTTACCTTTAACAACGTTTACAGCAAGGTCAGCATCTTTATTAGCTTCTCCGACAATCATACCTTCATAAACATCAGTACCAGGTTCAATAAACATGATACCTCTATCTTCTAATTGACCAAGAGCATATGCAGTTGCAGCACCATTTTCCATAGAAACTAATACTCCAAGTTTTCTTTCTCCTACTGTTTGAGATTGTTTTGGAAGATATTCTTTAAATGTATGATTTAAGATACCATATCCTTTAGTCATAGTCATAAAGTCTGTTGTAAAACCAATTAACCCTCTAGATGGAACAGTATAATTTAGTTTAACTACTCCAGGTAAATTAGTCATTGTTTCCATTGTTCCACCTCTAAGACCTAAAGCTTCAATAATGGAACCTACAGTATCTTCAGGACATTCAATAGAAACATCTTCATATGGTTCACATTCAACGCCATTTATTTCTTTTATAATAACTTCTGGTTTAGATACTTCAAGTTCAAAGCCTTCTCTTCTCATATTTTCAATAAGAATAGATAAATGAAGTTCTCCTCTTCCTAATACTATAAAACTTTCTTGATCGTTGTCTCTTATTTTTAAAGCAACGTCAGATTCTGCTTGTTTATATAATCTTTCTCTAATCTTAGTAGCAGTTACAAACTTACCTTCTTTACCTACAAATGGTGATGAATTAACTCCAAATGTCATTTGAAGTGTTGGCTCATCAATTCTTAGTTTAGGTAAAGCTTCTTCATGACCTTCAGCACATATAGTTTCTCCAACTTCTATGTCAGATAGTCCTGCTATAGCAATTACATCACCAGCATGAGCTTCTTCTACTTCTAATCTTTTTAAACCATAATAACTAAATAATTTTTGGATTCTAAATTTTTTAATAGATCCATCTAATCTAACACAAGAAACCATTTCATTAACTTTAACAGAACCTCTATTAATAGTACCAATACCAATTCTTCCTACATAGTCATTATAATCTAATAATGCAGGTTGGAATCTAAATGCACCTTCTTCTACTTTTGGAGCAGGTACTTCATTTACTATTAAATCAAATATAGGTTCCATAGTTTCTTTTTGAGTAGTTATATCTGGATCTAATGAACAAGTTCCATTAACTGCAGAAGCATAAGCTACTTTAAAGTCTAATTGTTCATCAGTAGCACCAAGTTCCATAAGAAGTTCTAATACTTCTTCTACTACTTCATTAATTCTCGAAGTTGGTTTATCTACTTTATTAACAACTACTATAATCTTTAAATTAGCATCTAATGCCTTCTTTAATACGAATTTAGTTTGAGGCATAACTCCTTCATAAGCATCAACTAAAAGAATAGCACCATCTACCATGTGCATGATTCTTTCTACTTCTCCACCAAAATCAGCATGTCCAGGAGTATCTAAGATATTAATCTTATAATCCTTATACTTAACTGAAGTAGGTTTAGCTAAAATAGTAATACCTCTTTCTCTTTCAATATCATTAGAGTCCATAGCTCTTTCTGCTACTACTTCATTTTCCCTAAATGTATTAGATTCTTTTAATAATTTATCTACTAAAGTTGTTTTACCATGGTCAACGTGCGCAATAATTGCAACATTTCTAATTTCCATAAATACACATCCCCTTTTTTCAAAGTCTATGATATTATAGCACTTTTTTAATCTTTTGCAAATAAAAAAAGAAGTAAAACTTCTTTATTTTTTAAATATATGAATAACCTTTCCAACTTTCTCCGTAATTGACTTAGAATTCTTAATAGCAATTGTTTTACCAAATGCTTTTGAAGTAATAGTTAAAGATGCTATTATAGCAGTTACTAGTAATACTAATAACGATGGATTAATCTTTACTTTATTCATTAAAGAAGCTGCTACCATCATACCGGCAGATCCACTAACTACTCCGCATACATCTCCTACTACATCACAGCAAATAGAGGCTAATTTATCAGAGTTTTTAATTAACTTAACAGAATGACTAGACCCTTTTATTTTCTTTGATGCCATAGCATTAAATGGTGTCTCATCTTGTGCTGTTATAGCAACTCCAATCATATCAAATATTACACTTATAAATATAAATATAAGTATTATTAATATTCCAAAATATACATTTATTTTAGGTATTAAACCTTCAGATAAAAAGGACATACCTATAGATAATATAAATGACATAATAAGAACTGTCATTAACCAACCAAATTGTTTTTTCATATTTTATCACCATATTAATTATAACAAAAAAATCATCTTATTAAAAGATGATTTATATTTAGAAACATATGACTGGTACTACCATAATTAACTTTGCGTCATAGGTCAAGTAGAAGTTTCTCATATTTAAACCTTTCGTTACCAAAAGGCGGTTCCCCTTTACTTAAATATATATACCGTCACCTAAGTATACGACTTGATTACCACTTAGTACGCACTGCAAACCTATGATAGTATACAGCCTAGGAGATTTCCTCCCTGATCTTTCTATTATTAGTCTTTTTTGCAAATATAGTTTCATATAAGATATAAATACCTAGATATTTTGGCCATTAATATTTAGATATTCCTATAATTCCCATATATTCACTCAAGATTAGCTACTTTATTTATGTGCATGCGTTAAATGGGTTTAACCTATATGCCATTATAGGCATCCCATAAAACTTACATTTATATAAACACCCAGCTTTGGGCAAGCCAAGCATCTATACAAAGTTTGCTTGTATGCTATTTAACGAATTTTTAGGCTCGTCTTCATAATAGATGTATCAACTAGGATACTGCACCCTTCATACGAGAAAAATTATACCATATTTACGTAAAATAGTCAAATTTTCATTGACTAAATAAAAACAATGCTACTTAGCATTGTTCATGGCTTTCATAACTTGATTTACTTGCTTTTGAGTTGGTGTTCTACCCATTTGACTCATCATTGCTTTTACCATTTGTTCATTTATTGGTGGGTTCTTCTTTAAATATTTTTCCATAAATATTTTAGATAAAAAGAAACCAATTACTAGACCAGGTACTAATCCAATTACTACCATTAATATATCATGCCACATAATTATTTCCTCCTTAAATACATAATATATTATATATTATTTTTAAATAAAATAAAAGAACTTATTATAATAAGTTCTCTATTCTTGTAATTATATTATCACTATCTATATCTAAATATGAAAGTACATCATCTTTAGAGCCTGAAGCTCCAAATGAATCAACTGTTAATAAATAATCTGAACTAGGAACAAATTTTTCCCATCCAAATGATGATCCATATTCTAATACAAATATTTTACTTCCTGTAGGAATAATAGATTCCTTATAATCTTCTGATTGTATACTATATAATTCCATACATGGCATAGATACTATTCTTACATCTATATTCTTTTCTTGAAGTAATTTAACTTGAAGTGATTTAGCAAGTTGTACTTCAGAACCAGTTGCAATAATGATTGCATCTAATTTATTCTTTTCAGGTCCTGCTACATAAGCACCTTTATTAACATATCCAGCAGAAGTACCTTGTTCTGCTTTTACTTCTGTTCTTGGAAGCGATATAACAGCAGGTATTTTATTATTTAGTATAACATTCCAAGTTCCAAGTATTTCTTTAATATCAGCAGGCCTAAATACATATAAATTTGGAATAGATCTTAAATTAGATAATTGTTCAACTGGTTGATGAGCAGGCCCATCAAATGAATTAGTTACAGAATCATGAGTAAATATATATGTTACAGGTAAATTCATTAAAGCAGTAGCTCTAATAGATTCTCTCATATCATCACTATATACTAATAATGAAGAACCAAACGGTCTAAATCCAGATAAAGCAAGACCATTCATACAAGCACCCATAAAATTATCTCTTACACCATAATTAATATTTTTACCAGTATATTTACCATATACTATATCTTCATGATTATTTAAACGAACTCTTGTTATATTAGATAAATCAGCAGACCCTCCAATAAAATTATAAACACTATCTGCTATTATATTTAATACTCTATGATTACTTTCTCTCATTAATTCTTTATTATTATAATCTATAGGTAGATTTGCTCTTATTAAATCTATATTTACTAGATTTTGATTAATATTATTAATTTCAGTTACTTGATTAGGATTTAATACCTTTTTATAATCATTATATAGTTTTTCCCAATCACTATATATCTTAATAGATCTTTGAACTACAGTATCTCTAATATAACTAGCAGGTTCCTTTAATACAGTAAAAGGAACAGTACCTACTCCAGCCTTTTGTTTAAATTGATCTATATCGTTCTTTTCAAGTAATTGCGAGTGAGTTATATTTTTTCCTTGGTTAAGTAATCCATCGCCAATAATAGTTTTTATTTGAATAATTGATGGAGTTTTAGTTTTTTTAGCTTTTTCTATTGCTTTACTTATTTCAGATGATGAATTACCATTCTTTACATAAAAAGTACTCCATCCCATAGCAGAAAATCTAGATAATACACTTTCGCTAAATGTATTCTTTACTTCTCCATCAGAAGATACTTCATTAGAATCATATAATACTATTAAATTATCTAATCCTAGTGAACCTGCAAATGAAGCGGCCTCATATGAAATACCTTTCATAAGATCCCCATCAGATACAAGAGTATATACATTATAATTAAATAATTTTGGTAACTTTGATTTACCCGTTTGATTATATAAAGCTTCTAATTTCTTTTCTGCAAGAGCCATACCTACAGCAGATGCAAAACCTTCACCTAAAGGGCCTGTAGATATATCTACTCCCATTGTATTAATACTAGGATATGCAGGTGTTTTAGAACCAAATTTTTTAAAACTTTTAATATCATCTATCATTAATGGATATCCAGATAAAAACATTGTTGCATATAATAATGCAGATGCATGAGATGCACTTAATACAAATCTATCTCTATTTATCCAATCAGGAATTGAAGGATTAACATTTAAATGCTTTGTAAAAAGCGTATATAATATTGGAGCCGAACTAAAACAAATACCATAATTTCCTTCACAACCTGAGTTTTGAATCATATCTAAAGTAAGATTTTTAATTACATTTATTGCCTTTTGATCCATAACTATCACCCTAGCCCTTTATTCTTTTATAATTATATCAAAAAAATAAAAAAAAATAAATATTAATTATTTATTCTCATATACGTAATATTCCTCATAATTATATTCTTGAAGAATTCTACTATCCCTTTCATTAACTTGTTTAACTCTAAGAACTAAAACATATGCAAATAACATGCATATAGCATAAGCAACTATAACCTTTAAAATATTTTTAAATAATTTCATTTTTCTCACCTCTTGTCTTCATTTTATACCGAACAAGTGTATGTGTCAATACACTTTCAAACAAATGTTTGACATTTTACATTTTTTATGATAATATTATTTTAGTAAAGGAGAATAATATGGAGAAACTAACTGTAAAACAAAATCTTGTTTTAGATTATTTAAAAAGAAGTATTGCTAAGAATGGTTACCCACCTACTGTAAGAGAAATTGGTAAAGCATTAGATTTATCTAGTCCTGCTACAGTACAAGCACATTTAAATACATTAGAAGCTAAAGGATATATTAAAAGAGGAAATTCTAAAAATAGAGCTATAGAATTATTAATAAATAATGATTATATAGAATCTGATACTGTAGATGTTCCACTTCTAGGTAAAGTTACTGCTGGTAATCCAATAGAAGCTATAGAAATGCCAGATGAATTTTTTACACTACCAGCATCTATGATACCTACTAAAAAAGAAGTATTCACTTTAAAAGTTAGTGGTACATCAATGATTAATGCTGGTGTACATGATGGAGATATAGTTATAGTTCAAAGACAAGCTACAGCAGAAAATGGTGATATGGTTGTTGCTATGACTGAGGATAACGAAGTAACGCTTAAAACATTTTATAAAGAAGACGGATATTTTAGATTACAACCTGAAAATGATACTATGGCCCCTATTATACTTGATAAAGTATATATAGTTGGTAAAGCAATAGGATTATATAGAAAGTTCTAAAAAAGAAGACTAATTAGTCTTCTTTTTTGTATGAATAATAAACTGGTTTAAAACTATATGTGAATTTAGATTTATATTCAGGTTTAGTAGCATCTTCTTCCTCTATACTACCTTTATATATAGGTATATTTTTTGAACTATGCATTTCTATTTCATTAGCAGTCTTACTACCAAATAATAAGTACTTATCTGTAAATGAAGATGCCATTAATGAGCCATATAACTGATGATCATTTCTTGTTATACTCCAAGTATTATCAAAATAATAATTTTTACCATCAACATTTACTTTATTCCATGCATGACCATTACCTCTCATAACTTCAGATTCAATATCCATGTATGGATTATTTAATAAAAGCATTGATAATTGTGAAATGGCAGAGCATACCCCATAATGTTTATTTAAAGCAACGCTAAATGAAGATTCATGAGAATTATATAGTTCTACATATGGAGTAACATATATTCCTTTATGACTGTGAGTCTCAATACTATCTATATATTGAATAGAACTTTGTATATAATCAGAAACAAGCATTACTTTTTCTTTATCATTACATCTATGAGCTAATGCTGCAAGTTCTTTTATTTTATTCATTAAAATAATTTGATCATCAACTGTATAAAAACTTTTACTATATCTAAGTGGTCTTATATTAGATGATTTCTCATCATATTCATGAACTAAATATGTATCAATATAATCATCAAATTTAATACCCCATGATAAATAAGATAATGGTACTATTAATTTAAATCCTGTAATAGAATCTATATCTATATAGCTTCTATCTATTCTTTTACCGTCATTTATTAAATATACATTATTTGGTATATTTCTTGGTAATAATCTATCAAATAATAATACATCATCATAATCAAATATTACTACACTAGTATTAGGATTCTCTTTTAAAAACAAATATAGGGATGTTATATCGCCTGCTAATTGTTCTTCAGTTAAATAAATTCTACTAGGTTTATTATTTAATTCAGACATAATATCCCCTCTTTTCAAGCAAATATTATATATTTTTTTAATATATTAGTCAAATACATCAATGTATTTATTTCTTATAATAAATATAATACTTCCATCTTGATCTGTTCTATATATTTTTGAATTATCTAAAATATTTAATACTTCTTTATTTGGATGCCCATATCTATTATTCTTACCTACTGATATAATTGAATACTTTGGTCTAATTATATCTATAAACTCTTTACTAGAACTAGTTTTAGAACCATGATGGCCTACTTTTAATACATCTATATTTGATATGTTATACTTCTTTAATATTTCTTTTTCTGTTATATAGGAGGCATCACCCATAAAAAGAAACTTATATCCATTTATATTAGTATAAATAACATTAGAGTTATCATTCTCATTATCATACTCTTTTGTTTGTAAAAAATATAAATTATCTAATTTATTTATACATATTTCATAAGAAATATTCATATCTATTAATTCTTTTTCTAGTTCATTAAGAGGACCACAATTAAATATAACTTTATCTACTTTATAATTACTAATTAGAGATTTAGATTCTCCTATATGATCAAAGTCTCCATGAGTGGTTATTAAATAGTCTATTTTCTTAACTCCTACACTATTTAAGAAAGGTATTAAAATATTACTACCAAGGTCATAGTTATAATTACCTCCAGTATCTATTAAATAGTTTTTATTATTAATTCTAATTAAAGACGAATCTCCTTGACCCACATCAATAAAGTATACTCTTGGATTAATTAAATAATAATTATTAAAGTAAAATACTACTATTAAAGTGATTATACCTATAAAGTATTTTCTATTTCTTATAAATAAAATTAGTAATAAATAATAGATTATTATAAGAATTATATTCTGCTTAGAAAAAGAAAAAGTAAATATCTTAATTTTACTTATTTTAAGGACTATTTTATCAACAAAACTAGTTAGATAACAAAGATATCTATCTAAGAAATTAAATAAGAATACTAGGCATGTAAATGGGAATATAATATAACTTATTAATGATATAAAGAATATATTAACTAAGACTGTTATAAAGTTTACTTTAAAGTAATTATTTATTAGAATTGGAATAGAATAAAGAAATGCTATTAAAGAAGTTTTAGTAATAGAATTATTAATATATTCTTTTGAAATATTTAATCCTAAAGAAATAATAAACGAAAACTGAAAAGCTATATTATAAATAATAAATGGATTACTAAGAATTAAGATCAT
>JAFWEE010000007.1 GCA_017515795.1 Bacilli bacterium | reverse complement strand
ATTTGGTTTAGTTGTAACAGTAACATTCTTAGTACCTGAAATACCAACAGCATTACCATCAGCTGCTGATGTAACATCACCTGTTAAATTAACTACTATTGTACCAGTATTAGTTGCTGTACATGTTACATTAAATGTTTTATTAGTATCTAATGCATCTGAAGAAGCATCTGCTTGATTTATTACACATCCACTTACTGGACCACTAGCAGTTACGTGTACATTCCATGCTGCTGCAGCATTTACTTTTGCTGTAACAGTAAACGTATCTCCAACATATACACTTGTTGAACTAACTGATAAACTACAAGATGCAGCATATACATTCGTTTTAAATATAAATATAACTGCAACTAATAATAGTATAAATATAATTCTTATTCTTTTCATTTTTACTCTCCTTTTTAATCTATTAAATTAGTTCCAAGTAAGTGTTGTCTTACTCTTAATAAATCTGCTGAATTAATGGAACTATCATAATTAACATCTGAAGCTAGAAAATATATTCCATTTAATATATTAGTACCTAATAAATGTTGTCTTATCTTTAATAAATCTGCTGAATTTATAGCAGCATCTCCATTAATATCTCCAATAACACAAATAGTATATTCTTTATATAAAGATCCATCTTTAAATATTTTTAATTTTGAACCTGTATATAATAATTGTTTATTATTTATTTGCTTAGAGTCTACAGTAATAGTATAACCATTTCCTAATGAAATATTTGATTTAAACATATTTACTTCAGTACCTACTTTAACATTAGTAATATAACTATTTATTTCATCAATATTATAATTATCAATAGAATAATCAAATGTACTATTAATAGTTATACTAGACTCTATTACATTTGAATCTTTATGATAATCATCACCTAAAACTTTAACATATACTGTTGTAATACCAGCATCAGTTCTTGTTGGTTTAATATCACTCCATGTACTATTATCTACTGAATACATTAAAGTTCCATCTGTAGGTTCACTATTAACAGTTATAGTATGAGAATTTTCATCATAATCACCACTATAACTAGTTACTACTGGATCTTTAGCTTTTTCTTTATACATCTCATATGATGGTCTAATTACTACATAATAATCTTTACCAATTAATGTAGTTAAATAAGACTCTATAAAACGTTTATGAACTGTACTTGAATACTTAGAATATAAATATCCATTTGTTCCATTAGCCTGATAACTATTTTCATAAATGTTTTCTATTCTACATGAAGCAGTTCCTGTTTTACACGAATAAAACTCATTTGTACCATTTTTAGCAACAGTTCCTGTTCCATCACCATTTTGTTCATTAAGTCCATAAAATGAACCATTTAAATATATATAAGCATATACTCCATGATCTTGGAACTGTGGTTCCATAACATTAAGAGAATCATTTTTATATATTAAGATGTCTCCTGTTTCAAAATGTTCATCAAAAATAGTATCTCTTCTTGGACTTCTTTCTGAAGTTTGACTAGTACCATCATAACCTGTAGATAACCAGTTTTCTTCCCAATATTTCATATTATATATACTTCCAGATTTTCTTAATGCACCGTAATAATTAGTATATACTAATTTACTATATGGATTATTAGGATTAAGTCTTACTGAAGATGGAGCACTACTAATTTTTTCTTCATTAGTCATTTTAATTAAATCAGTTATATCTAAATCTTTAATTCTTTTATTACTAAATGAATTTGTATATAAACTACCAAATGCATTTGAATATACCTCATCAATAAAAGCTAATCCCTTTAAAGAAGAAGTACTCTTTAAAACATTATATGAATCAATTATACTTTGTTTATCTTCGTCACTAAAATCTTTTGTAATTCTATTTTTTATTGAAGGTGTTTTTATATTACTAACAGTTCCACTAGGAGATACTATTTCTTTTCCTATATTAGATGTATCATTTATTACTTTTACTGTGTAAGAAATAGTTATAGTATTATTAGAAGCAACCTCTATATTATTCCATGTAATCTTATTACCATTTACTATACCATTACCATTATCAGTAACAGTTACATAATCAGGTATAGTTTCATTTATAGATAAATTTTGATAAGAATTAGAACTATTATTTTTAATATCAATTTTATAAGTTAATTCTTCATTTAAACTAACATCACTACCATGTATTATTCCATTACTATTTGTAACAGTTTTTTCTATATCAATATTACTATATGTAATTCTAGAATTAGCACTATCTGTTATTTCATAATTTTCTTCAGAAGTACCACATGCTAAATTATCCATATCATATAGAGAATCGCTTGATGAACCACCAGGTTTTCTTCCACAAGTAGCTTTTATATATTTATTTTCATTAGTAGTATTCTTTATTTTAAGAGGTCTTACAACTGATAGATATAAATAATCATCTTCATTGTTATCAAATAGGAATTTAACTATTCTAGTAGTTAATAAGTTACTTGTAATAATAGAACCACCACTACCATAACTTAATCCATTATTTGATAACTTATTAGTTACTGTTTCATAGTTAGATGAAGACTCTATAATTGTTATTTCAGTAACATTATTTTCACTATCTCTTTTTACATCACGGACCATCATTACATGAGCAAAATTAGATTCAACAGTAGTAACTAAATCTCCAACTTCTATATCATTTCCTAATACATCTTTTATAAAACCTGTTCTATTACTATTATAAAGTGTTTTATAATTTTCTAATTCAGATCTATTCCATTTTCCTATAATATCACTTGTATTATCATGAAATGCATGAGCTGATACTAAAGATGCATTTTGAGGCATTTCCATATTAAGAGCATTCTTATAAACACTATAAACAAAATTAGCACAGTGAGTATATATAGTATTTTGTGAAGTCGCTAATTCTGGATAAGAATTAAGAGAGAATCTAAAACTATCATATTGAATTTTATTACCCTTTCTTTTAAATGCATCTGCAGTTTCAACTAATGCTTTTTGTTCAGAAGATAAATCTTCTGCAAATGCTACTGTAGGTATAAACAAAACTAATAATATGATTAATATTCTTATATGTTTCATATACTCTCACCTATTATAAATTATACCATATTTTATGCATTAAAAAAAGGAATATTTACATTCCATTTTAATAATCACTACGTCTTTCTATATTTAAAGATGCATCACTATCAGTTATTAAATATTTCATAAAAATACCTTGTGCAATAGCATCCCCTTTTTTAATAGTTACTTCTTTATCTCCTTCATTTTGTATTTTAACAAATATATGTCCTTCATTATCAGGATTATTATAATAATCTGAATCTCTTTGTGGTATTACTAATTCATCATATAATTCTTTATCATCTTTTACATCTTTTTTAAATTGTTCAAAACTTATTTTTTCAAAATCTCTCATATTATTACCAATTAAATTATATCATAAAAAGATAGGAATCATCCTATCTTTTTTTCTTAAATAATAAATATATAACAACTACAACTACAATAATTGATGGAATAATAAATAATAATAGTTTAGAAATATTTAGTTTATTTACTTCTTCAGTAGTTGTTATTTCTTCAGTTACATCATTAGATTCTTTCTTTGTTACAGAAACAGTAATAAATGCTGTTCCACTATCTGATACTATTGAAACATTAGCAGTTCCTTCATTAACACCAGATATAACACCATTTTCTATTGTAACTATACTAGTATTATCACTTTGCCATTCTAATATTTGAATATTATCATTATTAACTATGATATCATTTAAATCATATGTTTCGCCACTATTTACAGTAACATTATTTGAGATAACACGTAAACTAGTCCATTCTACTCTATCACTAGTTCCATTAACTGATATATATATAGTTCTTGATATATCATTTACAGTTGTTATCTTTAAATTAGTTATTCCTGCCTTTAATGCATGGACTATTCCTTTATCATCTACAGTAGCAATACTTTCATCCATAATTTCAAATGTTAAGACTGTTTCAGTAGCATTACTTGGTATTATATCTACTTGAAAATCAGTTTCTTCACCTTCATATAATTCAAGCCCATTTATAGGAATATTTAATCCTGTTGGATATATTTTATTATTCCTAGGAGTTGTTTTAGATTTTGAAACTGTTACTGCTACAGTTGCTTTCTTTCCGTTTGATGTTGTTGCAGTAATAGTTGCTTTACCTTCTTTTATTCCTTTTATTATACCATTAGAAACAGTAGCTACCTTAGTATCACTTGATTTCCATGTAACACTCTTATTTGTAACATTACTTGGTAAAATAGTTGCTTTTATAGTAGCACTACTTCCAACGCTTAATTTAAATGTTGAATCAGATAGTCTTATTTCTGTTGCCAATACTTCCTTTGGTTTATCATCTTGAACAACTACTTTATATGTTATTGATTTACCATCATAACTAATTTTAACATTAGAAGTTCCATTTGATCTTGCATATAACTTTCCGTTTTTATACTCTAATACATTACTATTTGAAATATAAATATTATTCCCTTGATTAATAGTTTTTAATCTATCTGCTTTTCCAGACTTATAATAAAGTACATAATCAGCTTCAATTTGTTTGCCTTTTGTAGTAGTAATAGTAGTACTTCCATAATTATTATATATTTTATCTACATAATCAAATGAGTACATATATTTCCACCAGTTATTAAGATGTCCATCACTTGTATAACCAGTTATATGTGGAAATAAACTAAAATAAAATCTTTGATATAATCTATCATCTGCATTATAATTATCTACTCTTGGATAATTCTTATTTATTTCATTATTAAAGTATGTACTACTATTAACTTTTTCAAACTTATCTCCTGGAACATTCGGATAATTTAACCATTCCCTCCAGTTTGACATTACATATGTAGATTCAGAATACGAATACGCATCACTTGAGTTATATGTATAATGGGTATTTCCAACACCTGTAAGAGTCCCTCTATTATTATATGAAGTTAAAGAAAATTTTTCCCAATAATTAAGTTTATTATAATCAGCTTTAGTATTTATATTATAAAGATCTTTTTTATATATATCTTCCCACCAATTATAAAACTCTAAATTATATTCTTCATAATACTTTGATTTACCATACGCTCTACCCATTATTTGTTCCGAAGCATGACCAACTGAATGAAACATTGAATCAGGTCTGCTTATTTCCCATCCATAAACTGCAAAATTATCGCAATCTTTTATAACTGGTTCGGCATTAAGAAAAAACGCGTTATTCCCAATTAACACTGCTTCACATAAACCTGTAGGAGGAATACTAAATATCCATACTTGATCGAATTCTTTTTTATTCTTTCGATTAACTAAATCAAATTTTTTAATTATATAATTATAATCTGCAGCACAAGCTTCATCTCCACCTTGTTTAAATAATGGATGGTTAGTTAAAGACCTATCACCTTTTTTCTTTGTAGAATCTGTTTTACCCATTTCAATATATGTTTCTTCATCATAACTATATGATTTTTTTCCGTTGCTTAGTTTTACTTGAAATGTATATCTAGGAAACTCATTCATATATTCTTTTTTTACAATTGTAGGTTTAAAGTAACCATGTGATGACTCTTTAAAGTCTGCTAGCATTGAATTAATTTGCTTATCAGTACTATAGCTTAGCCACTCACTAACTCTTGGATGTCCACCATTATTAGGATATAATGATTTATCTGTTACTGTTTTTAATATAGGATCTATAACAATTACAAGTACCTTTACTTCTTGAGAAGTAGTTTTAGGATTATTAATTGTTGGTGTGGACACAATTGTTGATGGAATAGTCTCCGCTTTTACAAATAAAGGAGACAATAATAGTAATAATAAAAATAATAATTTCTTTTTCATATTAAACCTCTATTCTAATTATATTATTATATATAAATACTATTTAATCAATTATAGTTTACTTAATATTACATAAAAAGATAGGAATAATCCTATCTTTTTAAATAATCTTTAGCTAATTTTATTAGTTCATCTAATGTATATATTTTAACTTGATAATATTCAGAGTTATCATTAGATATAATTACTTTATCTTTATCTACTTTTCTTAATCTCTTTATATGACCAACTTTATTATAATTCTTATCTATAATATAAGAATTAGTTAAATTACCTAAATAAATTCTTCCATAAATATCTTTTCCAAAATAATATTCAGGTCTGTCTATATCAGTAAAAGTACCTAATATAGTTTTATCTTTAACATTATATATAACTAGATCTTGATTAGTATAACTAACAAATAATAAGTCTTTTTTGTCATTATAGAACATATTATTAACTAGGTTTTTATTTTTTACTTTATAACTCTTTTCTAATTTATCATATTTTGAAGGTGCTATTTCATTATTTGGAGTCTCTATTTCTATATCAATCTTTTTAGCATCTTTATTTATTAATCTTTCATATGAAATAATTCTGTTTTCATTGTATGGAATAAATAAGAAACCATCTTCACTTGGAGTTACAGCAGTATACTTATCTACATTTAATTCATATTTACCTACATATTCAATACTGCTTTTTCTTTCCATATTAACAAATCCAACATTACCACTTTCTTGGAATACTAGATATATTTCATTATTTAAATAAGAATATAAACCTATTATTTTACTTTTGAAATTATAAGCACTTACTTCGTTACCTGAAGATGCATCTAAAATAATTAATAAATCATAACTAGCAACTGCTATATTGTTAGATCCTTCTGGATAAGATCTTGTTATATAAGAAAACCATTTATCTCTATAAGATTTAGTGAAGTTTTCTTTTCCTTCATTATAATTATATGATAATACTGATGATATAGTATCTGTAATAGAATTATTACTATATATTAAATATAAATTATCATCTTTTTCAGTTATGCCATTAATATAACCAGCATTAAATGTAAAACTATTTTTTTCTTTTCCGTTACTAGAATCTAATATATGCATAGTTATTTCTTGATCATCATTTACAGAAACAGTTCTTGAAGTAGTAAATGTAACTATATATTTATCATCATTTACATAATAGATTTCTTTTAAAACCTTTTGATCATTAGAAAAAGAACTAATAACTTTTTTATCTTTTATACTATAAATATATAATTTGTCTCCATCAGTATATGAAATAATACTTTCTTTAGAGTCTCCCTTGGCTCCAATAAAAGCTTTATCTCCTCTTTTTATTTCTGTTATTTCTTTTCCATCTTTAGTATTAACAACACTTATATTACCATCTTTATTAGAGAATAATAATAGATTATTACCAGAGAATGAAAATGATTGAAGAGTTGTATATGCATCATTTACTTCATATTTTTTTATTATATTTAGATTAGATGAATCAAATAAAGTTAATTCTCCAGATTCATCATATATAGCAGAGTATTTACCATCATAATTACTCTTTATATAATCTACTACACCTTTAGTTTCTAATTCAGTTTTTGCTTTATATGAGAACCCTGTATCATAAACACCTAAAGACTCTACTAAAGAATATTCTGCTTCTGATGTATATGGCATCTTAACAGAATCATATTTAGTTAATGCTTCATAAGAAGCTTTAATAGCATTATATCTACTATCAGTTTTTAAATAATCATTAGCACTAGATGCTAAGTTATATGCTTGATTTAGTCTTAATTTATTTTTTTGACTATTTATTTTAATTAACATAATAGATGAATATAAAGAGAATAATATAAAGAATAATGCAATAGATCCTATTATCATCATTTTTCTTTTATGTTCCCTTTGTTTATGTCTTTGTTTTAAATCATCATAGTTTAAATCAAACATAGGGGCTATTAATCTAAGTTTTTCTTCTTTTATTTTCTTTAATACTTCTTTTTTAGAAGATCCTCTTACATCTGCTGCTAAAGGTTCTACATTTATTTTTTCTTTTTCATCATATAATAATTCTTTTGGGAAAGAATCTTTTGGTTCTCCTTCTATAAGAACGCAAAATATATTTTTTCTTCCTCTTAATTTTTTAAAAGTCTCTATTTCTTTTTTACACCATAAAGAATCTTTTAATCTAGGAGAACATATTACTATTAAGTATTTAGATTCTTTTAGAGCTTCTACTATAGGATCCTCTAAATTACTAGAAAGAGGTAATTCTTCTTGATCTCTAAATACTCTTTTAATAGAATCCTCTTTAATATTTAAATTATCTTTGATATTTTTTGGTATCTTATATGTCTCTAATTCTTTATGTAGTTTTTCTGCTACAAACTTATCTAATTCAGAATGTCTATAGCTAATAAACGCATCATATTTATATTCTTTTTTTTCCATAAAATCTCCTATAAACTAATAAAATTATAACATAAAAACAGGATTATATCCTGTTTTTATAAACTATAGTCATTTTTTAACGCTTTTTCTTTAGATACTTGCGTATTTCTATCTATTGTATAATGATCATTATCTACTATAACTTCATCTAAATATGGAACCCATGTATTAGTAGTTATTAATAGAGAAAACATTATATTTCTTAGTTCTTTTAATGTTTTTATTTCTTGAGATAATTCATCATATGTAGATAAACTTAAAACTCTTTTATGATACATAGTTAAAAGCATTGAAAAGAATAAACTTTGTCTATCTAGATTTTCATTTATTTCAGGTAATCTATGCATATGAAGATAATAGTCTTTTAATGGACCAGATATATAATGACCATATCTTTCTTTATATTTACAACTATCAATATCACATAATCTTACATTACCATTTTCATCTATTAAAAAGTTATCAAAAGATACATCTTGAAGAACAATTCCACTTTTATGAGCATTTTTTAATATAATAGATGCTTTTTTAGTAGCCACTAATATATCATTAGCATCCTCATATCTTTTTTTAGTAAAATAATCATATAAAGTTGCTGATTGTGAAAAATAATCAGTTACATATCCAACAAAATTACCATTATCTTCAATAATCTTTTTTGGAAGAATTATACCATCTACTTCCATACCTTCTATATCAGATATTTTTTCATATAATCCTGGTTTTAAAGATACATCTAATTTATCTAAAAATTTATAACATTCTCCATCATATATATAAATTGAACTTGTATTACCTTGATTCTCTAATGGTTTTAATGACTTGCAATCTATATCCTTTAACTGTATTTTTTCCATCATGTATCTCCTTTGGAATAGGATAATCTTATATCAATCAGATAAATATGTCAATTGTTTAATAATAAAAAGAGCAGAAAATCTATTCTTTTTAATCAATAGTAATATTTTTTATACCTAATAAGTGTTGCCTTACTCTTAATAAATCTGCTGAATTAATAGTATTATCATAATTAACATCAGCTGCTACAAATTCATATCCTGTTAAAGTTTTTATTTGAAGCAAATGTTGCCTTATTCTTAATAAATCTGCAGAGTTTATTTGACCATCTGGTTTAATATCTCCTATTACTATATTAGTATATTCTTTATATAATACTGAATTCTTATATATTTTAGTTTTTCCACCAGTATATACAACATCTTTGTTATTTACTAAAACAGTATCAACAACAACAGTTGTTATATCATCACTAATATCCATTCTACTTATTAAATCATCTGCTTCAGTATTTACCATTATTTTATCAATATACATATTTACTTCATCATAACTTAAACTATCAGCAGTTACATCATCATCTTCATCCCAAATAGCATATAAATTAAGACTTTCATTTAAGTTTACTATTTGTTCATCTTCATATTTTATTCCTGTTCCATCTGCTTTAGTATTCCATGAATTAAATGTATATCCATTTCTTACAAATGTATTTTTATTTAATTTAGTGTTACTATTTACTGATATTTCCTGAGTAGCTATTTCAGTAGTATTATTATTAGAATTAAATATAATTGATACATTAACTAATACTTCTTTAATAGTAATACTACCTGATGTAACATCTGATTCTAAATAATTACTATTACCTGAGTCTTTGACATATACTGTTGTTGTTCCTACATCTGTTCTTGTTGGATTATTTATATTCCAAATAATATTATCTGTTGAATACATTAATGTACCATTAGAAGAAGTTACATTAATACTATGTGGATTTCCATCATAATATCCTTCATATGATTCTACTACTGGAGTAGATGCTTTCTTCTTACTCATACTACATACTTTTGCAACACTATTATAATTATTATTCCCTTCACATGTTACTGCATAATCTCCAGCATTAGTTTGTACTTCGTTCGATATTGTTCCATTTGAACATGTCGCTATCACTTGAGGTTCTCCATTATACACAGTATTTATACATGATATTGATGCATCTAATGAATTAATAGTTATTCTAGATTCAACTGAATCTGAGTCTAAATGATTAGTATCTCCTGATACTTTTACATATACTGTAGTTGTACCAACATTTTTTCTTGTTGGATTAGTTATATTCCAATTATTATTATCTGTTGAATACTTTATTGTTCCTTCATTTGAAGGATTTACAGTAACACTATGATCATTTCCATCATAATATCCTTCATAAGACTCTACTACTGGTGTAGATGCTTTCTTCTTACTCATACTACATACTTTTGCAACACTATTATAATTATTATTTCCTTCACATGTTACTGCATAATCTCCAGCATTAGTTTGTACTTCGTTCGATATTGTTCCATTTGAACATGTTGCTATTACTTGAGGTTCTCCATTATATTCATTATCTAAACATGTTATAGAAGTATCTATCGAATTAATAGTAATACTTGATTCAACTGAATCTGAATCTAAATGATTAATGTCACCTTGTACTCTAATATATACTGTAGTTGTACCAACATCTTTTCTTAAAGGAGCATCTATATTCCAATTAATATTATCTAATGAATATTCTATTATTCCTTCATTTGAAGGGATAGTAGTTACACTATGATAATCTTCATCATAATTTCCTTCATAAGCCTCTACTACTGGTGTAGATGCTTTAGATTTATCAATTGAACATATAGTGCTTACGTTAGAATAATTATTATTCCCTTCACATGTAACTAGATATTCTCCTGCATTTGTTTGTACTGCATTTGATATAGTTCCATTTGCACATGTTGCTATTACTTGAGGTTCTCCATTATATGTTTTATTCTCACATGTAATTGTAGCATCCGATGGATATATATCAATATATGATTCTATAGAATCAGAATCAATATGATTACTATCTCCTTCTACTTTTACATATACTGTTGATTTACCTATATTCTTTCTTGTTATAGGACTATTATTCCATGTAGTATTATCAGATGAATATACTATGTTACCTTCATTAGATGAATTAACTGTAACACTATGGTTATCTCCATCATAAACTCCTTCATATGATTCTACTACTGGAGTAGTTGCTTTCTTCTTCTTTATAGAACATACAGAACTTATACTAGAATTTGTGCCTGCACATGTAACTGGATAATCTCCAGCATTTGTTTGCTTTTCACCACTTAGTGTTCCTCCATTACATGTAGCAATAGTCTGTAATTCTCCATTATATGTTTTATCTGAACACACTATAACTAAATCATCATTATTTTCTAAAATTGTAATATGCCCTGTTACTTCATCAGAATTTGTATGATTTGAATCTCCTGTTACTCTTACTTTTATTGTATAATCTCCTGCTTGACTTCTTTTTGGAATATCACTAAACCAATGACCAACTACATCTGTATAATATTGAATTATTCCCTCATTTGTTTCTGATACTATTAGAGAATGATTTTCTCCATCATATACTGTATTAATATCTTGGACTATTGGTGTTGCTGCTTTTTTCTTATTTATAGTACATATAGTACTTACATCATTATGATTAGAATCTCCTGCACATGTAACTGTATATTCACCAGCATTTGTTTTCTTATTATTAGATACTGTTCCACCAGTACATGTTGCAATAGTTTGCTCTTCTCCATTATACGTTTTATTATGACATGTAATTGTAGCATCCACCTTTGTTATAACTATATGTCCTGTTACTTCATCAGAATCAAGATGGTTTGAATCTCCTGTTACTTTTACTTTTATTTCATGATTACCTACAAGGCTTCTTGTTGGAATAGAACTAAACCAACGACCAGCCGCATCTGTATAATATTGAATTGTTCCTTCATTTGTTTCTGATACTATTAAAGAATAATTTGATTCTGTATAAGCCGTATTAATATCTTGGACTATTGGAGTTGCTGCTTTTTTCTTATTTATAGTACATTCTGCACTTGTATTATTATGATTAGAATCTCCTGTACATGTAACTGTATATTTACCAGCATTCGTTTTCTTATTATTAGCTGCTGTTCCTCCTGCACATGTTGCTATTGTTTGTTCTTCTCCATTATATGTTTTGTTTTGACATGTAATTGTTGAATCTGCTTTTGTTATAACTATGTGCCCTGTTACTTCATCAGAATTAGTATGATTTGAGTCTCCTGTTACCCTTACCTTTATTGTATGGTCTCCTGCTTGACTTCTTGTTGGAATAGAACTAAACCAATGCCCAGCTGCATCCGTATAATATTGAATTGTTCCTTCATTTGTTTCTGATACTGTTAATGAATAACTTGATCCTGTATAAGTTGTATTAACATCTTGGACTATTGGAGCTGTTGCTTTTTTCTTATTTATAGTGCATGTTTTACTTGAATTGTTATGATTATTATCTCCTGTACAAGTAACTGTATAATTGCCTGCATTTGTTTGATTATTATTAGATACTGTTCCTCCACTACAAGTAGCTATTATTTGAGAACTTCCATTATATGTTTTGTTTTGACATGTAATTGTTGAATCTGCTTTTGATATAACAATGTGTCCTGTTACTTCATCAGAATTAGTGTGATTTGAGTCTCCTGTTACCCTTACCTTTATTGTATAATCTCCTGCTTGACTTCTTTTTGGAATATCACTAAACCAATGCCCAACCGCATCTGTATAATATTGAATTGTTCCTTCATTTGTTTCTGATACTATTAATGAATAGTTTTGTCCATCATATACTGTATTAACATCCTGTACTATTGGAGCTGATGCTTTTGCTTTTTTTATTTCCACTTTGCTCTTAACTATTTCTGAATTTTTATGAGTACTGTCTCCTACTACTTTTACATATACAGTTATAGTACCTACATTCTTTATTGTTGGATTTGTAGTACTCCATGTTTTTCCATCAGTAGAATAATATAACGTTCCATTAGACACACTACTTGTAACTGTTACACTATGATTATTACCATCATAAGTTCCAGTATATGCTTGAACAGTTGGAGTATCTATTGGTTTATTCTTTTGTCCTAAAACAGGTCTTACTATTACCCATAAATCATTATTAAATAATTTATTATAGTTTAAATCATCATTTATATCATTTGCATCAAGGAATCTAATAAGTTCATTATTATAATATCCATAAAAACCAGGTGTACTAATTTCTAAATAAACATATTTCTTAGTATTACCATTCTTTTTAACAATTAAAACATCTCCAGTTTGAAAATGTCCTTTATAAATTGTATCTGCAAAAGCACCTCTTCCACTATAGGATGTACTTGGCTTCATTAACCAATTATTTTCCCAATAATGTAAACGATAAGTATTATCATCATAAGTTCTACTACCATAATAATTATTATAAACCATTAAATTAAAATATGTAGAACTATATGTCTTACTTAAATACATATTAGATGGATTAGTATCCGTTGTTTTATCTAAAATTACTAGTTTATTAATATCTAAAGAAGATCCGTTTGTAAAGATACCATTTAAAACAGTATTGATATTAGTATTAGAATTAAATAAATCAATTATTTCTTGTTTTTCACTACTTGTTATATTATTAATTACTACATTTTCAATAGTAGCAGTTTTAATATCACAGTCTATATCACTATTATTATTTGTATATAATACTTTACCTGTAGTTTTAATAGTTTCTCCTACTGTTTTAGTATCTACTTTTACTTTATATATAATAGTTAATTCACTATTAGCAGAAACGCTTAAATCACTAAATGTTATTTTATTATTATCTGTACTTATATTACCCACAGAAGTTGACCCTACTTTTGCTGTAGGTGTACCAGTAATAGTAGCATTGCTTGAAATAGTTTCTTCAACTTTTAAATTACTATATGCAGTATTACTTCCATTTTTAATTTTAATAGTATAAGTTAATGTATCTCCAACAGATACATTACTCTTATTTATAATTGTACTTCCATTTGATGAAGTACCTGATACAGTCTTAACTATATCCATTTTAGAATATTTACTTCTGCAAGTACCACTCTTACTTATTTCAACTTTTTTATTTAATGTTGGATTATCATTTGCATATGAACTATTAGTATTAATTAATGCTTCTAAATCACTAGAAGTCATTGGATAACAATAATATGTATTATATTCATATATACTTCCAGAAGGATGTCTAACAATACTGAAGTCTACATCTCTAATATATTCGCCATTTACTAAACTACCTGTAGGTCTAACAATGAATAAAACTGAGTTTTCTTCATTTTTTGTAGTATTAGGATCATCTTTTTTAGTATATGTTTTAAATGAATCAGAAAGTTTCCAAGTTCTTACAGCTCCTACTCCATTATCACCATAAAATAAATTTAATTCTTCTCCTCCTAAAGAATTACCAAATTGATTAGCTTCTATTAATAAAGTGTTATTAGGATTTGAATCAACATAATAAACAACTTGAGTATGACCTGCTCCGCCACCAGTTTGATCAGAAGCATATACAATAATATCTCCGACTTGTAATAAATCATTAAAATCTTGAATTCTAGTACTCCATGAACTAGGAGAAGGCAAATTATCAGTACTATATCTACTCCAAGCACCAACTACAGAAGTAGTATTACCCATAGTTACTCTTTGATAATAAGCACAACCTGCTATATGAAGAGTAGATGTTCTAATACTAATATTTAAAGCATTTTTATATATTTGATTAGCAAAGTTTGCACATTGAGTATATGCTAGGTTTTGTGATGTAGCCATTTCAGGTGTTATAGTATTCATTTCTTTAGCATTACTATATTTAATATTATTATTTCTTAAAAATGCATCCATTGTCTCTTTAAGTGCTTTTTCTTGACTAGAAGTCATGGCATTGGTATGTACAAATGGTATAAATAAAAGCATTAACAATAATAATCTTTTCCCTATTTTCATATACTCTCACCTATTATAAATTATACCATTTTTTTAGCAATAAAAAAAGACTTTTACAAGTCTTTTTATTTATATAAACCACCTAGTTTTTCATCTAGATAATCTCTTACATTTCTATAATTATTAGGCCACATCATATAACCACTAGCACTAATAGTTTTATCTCCATCATATATAATATACATACTAAATGAATTGCCATCTAATACATATTTATCTGTCTTTCTAAATCCATTCCATGATATTATTTTATATTCATTTAATTTTTTAATAACAGTATTAACTTCTTCTTTAGATAATTCATATTCTTTTTTATCTTCATCAGGTAAATCAGTTGGTTTAATACTTGCAATATATTTACCTTCTACTAAAGATATTTCATATATAACATAAGCATTTATATGATATCCTGTGGAATATGTAAATCTTAAGCTATTTAGTTTATTTATCTTTTCATCTTTTTTTAAAAAAGATGAAAGAATAACTACTACTACATATATTACTAATAATATTATTACTCCAATAATAATAGTTTTTATTTTCATTTAAATCACCTTTTTCATTATAACATATAACTATTATATTTCTATATCTTTAATAGTTTTATCTTTAACATTTAAGTATAAAGATAATGCTTCAAATTTTATTAATCTTTTAGATACTTTACTATTCATCCATTTATCTATATCACAAATATTATCATTTGCAGCATATGTATATATATTATGATCACATTTATTTTCTATAATATTTTTTGTTCTTTTCATATGAAAAGATGAAGTGACTACTACAATATTTAATTTTCTATTATAAATAGAATCTATTAGTTTTAATGTATTAATAATATTCTTTTCAGTATATTTTGAACTACATTCAACAACTATATCTTCTTCTTTTACACCCTTTGATAAAAGATATTCTTTCATAACTATTGCTTCTGGATTTTTTCTATTTTTACTTAGAATACCTATACCACCAGTTAAAAATAATTTGTCCACAGTTTTATTTTTGTATAATTCAATAGCAGCATCTGCTCTTTTATACAAAATATCATAATTAGCACATCCAAATACTATAGCTATATCATAATGACTATTTAAATCAATATTAGAGGGGTCTTTCATAAATACATATCTGTTAAGAAAATTGATATCTTTACAAAATAATAGTTTAAATATATTTGTATTTGATAATTTCATATTAACCTCTTGTATATTTCATATAGTATCTTGTTTCAGTTTCATCAATTATATTAAAACCTAATCTCTTATATAAAGATATAGCTCTTTTATTCTCTTTATATACCCATAGATATACTATATTATATTCATTTACAGTATTTTTTAAAATATCAGTACCAATTCCTTTATTTCTATATTGTTCTTCTAAAAAGATTTCATCTAATAGCATACCATCATCTTTTTTAGATAATAATAAACATCCAGCAATATTATCATTAATAATAATATTATAATAATTATCTATATTTTCTTTTACATTATTAATAATATAATTATATATTTTATTATATTCTTCTTTATCTATATTACCTGCATAATCTAATATAGTTTCCTTTTTATATTCAATTAATCTTTCTATATCATTATTAGTAGATCTAACTAATTTATACATAATATCACCTAATAATATAATAACATAAAAAAAGATTAAGAATAATCTTAATCTTTTATTTTACAATACTCTTGCTATAGCTAAAATGAAACCAAGGAACATATTAACTGCAGCTATTACAATACCTGCTATTGCAAGTCCTTTTCCAGAACCATCATTTTCATTTGCTTTACTTAGACCTACTATTGAAAGAATTAATCCAACAAAAGCAAATAAGAAAGAGCAAATAAATCCAGCTATTGCAAAACCATTAACATAACTTCCATCAGATGAACTAGTTGACTTAACTACACCACTATTAGATGTACCACAATTAGTACAAAAAGTAGCATCACTGTCCATTTTATTTCCACAATTTCCACAAAACTTTGCCATATTATACCTCCTATTTATACTTAAATAATACCATATTAAAATACTTCATACAATAAAAAGAGATATTAGTTTACTCTAATATCTCCTACTTTTGCTTCAATAGTTAATTCTATATCACTTTTTCTATCTACACCTTTAATATTAACATCACCTATCTTTGCTTCACCTGAAACATAGTATCCAGTAGCATGTTTAATCTTTATGTCTCCTGTTGTAGCTTTAATCTTAGAATTATCTTTTATAGCAGCTGTATCTATATCAATGTCTCCTGTTGTAGCTTCTAAACTAAGATATTCATTTACTTTATAAATATCAATATCTCCTGTTGTAACTTTAATTTGAACTCTATCAACTTCTTTAGCATCTATATCTCCTGTTGTACCATTTGCAGTTAAGAATCTAACAGTTCCAACTTCAACATCACCTGTTGTAAATGTTGTATTTAATAATGAAGCAGCTTCAACTTCAATATCTCCTGTTGTAACCTTAATTTCTGCCATATTAATTTCTTTAATTTTAATATCGCCAGTTTTAATAGTTGCATATAAAGTTGCAGATGAATATTCATCCATAACTAAATCACCTGTTGTACCATTAATAGTAAATGTACTTACATAATTATATGGAACATATAATTTAATTTTATTAAATTTTCTTCTAAATGAAAATTTAACATTTTCTTTTTGTTTTAAAACAACTTTAATTTCAGTTTCTGATTCAGTTATTTCATATTCTCCTGGATCATCTGAATATAATTCTACTTTAATAGAATCTGTATCACTAGGAACTACTTCTACATCAGCTACATCGAATTCTACATTTAATTTTTTATTATTAGTTACCTCTTTTGAATCAACTAATTTAGTACTATTACCACTAGTTACAATGGCAAAAGATTTAAAATTGAAATTTAATTTATCTTCTCCACCCTTAAATAGGAAAATCATAATTCCTACTACAAAGGCTAATAATATAGTTAATAAAACTATTAATATAATCGATAATTTCTTACTCATCGTCTTCCTCTTCCTTTTCTTCTTCAGTAGATTTCATACCACATATTAATTTAACAATAGCATTTACTAAAGCGACTGCTATAAATATGATCCAAGTTATATGCCAAGCACCAGTTAAAAAACTAACTAGTAAATAAACAATAACTCCAATTAAACCAACTATGTCAGTTAATTGTTTAGATATGTTTTCTTTTTTCTTTTCTTCTTTTGTTTTTGTTTCACAGCATTTATCTTTACCATATACAATACCTGAATAAATAATTATTCCAGTAGCAATAGCTATTATAGTAAAGAATAAACAAACTCCTACTATAGGTTGATTAAATGATGCAGAAAATAAAATTATTGCTACTAATGATAGGATATATAATCCCACAGATATAGCTAAGTTTCTAGCAAACTTATTTCTTTTATCTTCTTTCTTTTGTTCAACTATATTTTGACTTCCAGTGATTAATTCATCAGTTGTTATACCAAAGTATTCACAGATTGGTTTTATCTTATTGAAGTCAGGTATTGATTCACCAGTCTCCCACTTTGATACTGTTTGTCTTGAAACATCAAGAGCATTTGCAAGTTCTTCTTGCGAAATATTTTTTTCCTTTCTTAAGTTATACAATCTTTCTCCGATTGTCATACTTCTCACCTCTTTCACGAATAATTTTACTCTTTCTAGTGGTTGCGCTCCACCAAGTTGACATTGAAATTTAGCAACTAGCACGTGCATTTCACTTAAATTATAACATATTTTGCCCTTTTTTTAACTATTATGCTATAATTTATGTAAAGGAGATATGACAATGTATAAAGATTTAATTAATGAAGAAGTAACTATTTTAGTAGCTACTAAAGGTGATATTGTTTTAGAATATAATGGTACCTTAGTATTAGAAACTGATAATGAAATTGAATTAAAAGATGCTACTATATCTACTATGCTTATGAATGTTCAAAGATCTGTTTTTGGATCTAATATGACTAAGTATAGAGAAGATATAGATAAAGTTGTAGTTAATAAAAAGTTTATTATTTCTTGTATAAAATAAAAAAGACTCTAACGAGTCTTTTTATTTGTCTTGAATATCACTAGATAATTCTAAGAACATGTCATCATAATATTGTCTATTGTATTCTAACCATCCATCAGATGCTTTAGAAATATTAGTTAATCTTGATTTAATCTCTTCTGGATAATCTTCAATATCTGTTTTTGCAGCTTCTATAGATAATAATCCATCTAATTCATATTTCTTAGCTTGTATATCAGATTCTAATTTACAAACCATATATGCAAATAGAGCTTCTCTTGAAGTACGTTCTTTATATTCTTTATATACTTCTAAAAGTCTACTATTATTAGATAATTTATTTAATAATTCTTCTGGAGACTTTGTTGTTTTCTTTAATTCTTTAATAACAAACATTTCATAAACTTTAGACATATCTAAGTTTAATCCTTTTTCTTCATTGATAGACATTGCAAGAAGAACTGTTCCTCCAATATGATCCATAATAGATTCTGGATTATCAATACCTAATTCTATCCATCCAGATCTTTTAATAGTTTTTAAATCAATTACACTAAAATAAAAATCTAATATATTATTATTCATTTTTATTTACCTCCTCTTTTGTAAATTCATAAACTGCAATAGATACAGCATTATCTAAATTTAAACTATCTATATTATTTGTATGATTAATTCTAACAGGTGTTCCTATATTTAAATAAGAATCATCTAATCCTGTTGCTTCATTACCAAATATTAATGTATATGGGTTCTTTTTATCTACTACATGTAAATTAGTACTTCCTTTTAACATAAATGGATAAAAAGCATTATTTGTTAATTTCTTATAGTCCTCAAATGATTTAAAATATTTAAAATTTATATTAAATATAGCTCCCATAGAGGCTCTTACTACTTTAGGATTAAATATATCTACTGCTGGTTCTATAATAATTAAGTTCTTTATATTAAAACCTGCACATGTTCTAATAATAGTTCCTAAGTTACCTGCATTAGAGGGATTTACTAAACAAATAGAGTTCTCATTATAATTAATATCACAATCAAATTTTGTAAATTCTCCAACTATATAACAGTTTTCTTTATCAGATAACTTATTAATAATTTTATCTGAATAAATAACCTCTATATTATTATTTTTACATATATCTAATATCTTATTTAAAGTATCATTTTGTAGTTGTTTAGAATGTATATATACTCTATTACATGAACTAACTTTTTTATTTAATAATTCTAAAGTTAATGTAGTACCAAGAGTATAACTTACATTACTATCTTTATCATATTTAGTCATTTAATCACCCTTTATTCTATATATTATTATAATTTAAATATAATAATATTTCAATTACATTAATTTTTCTCCATCAAATCTTTGTTTATATATTAAACTATATATTTTAGATGGTTCTTCTATACCAGGTACACCATCATCTATATAATGTCTATTATATTCAGGCCCTTTTATACCTGAAGTAACAATAGTTCTTCCTTTTTCTTCATCAGCCATAGCTAATAAAAGAACATTTTCTAATTCATATAATACATATAATCCATATGAAGAATTAGGTAGTTTATCTACTACTTTTTTTCCTATAAATGGTTCTTTTTCTATAATATCAGGTAAACTTCTATATTCTTTTAACATAGTTTCCATAGATGTAAAACCTCTCATAATAATAGGCATATATGGATCTAATCTAATAGATTTTAAAGTTAATTTACTATTAGCAAGAGATAATACATATATGAATCCCATTTCTACAGTTGATATAGGAGACATTTTAGATACTTCTTCATAATGTTTCATTAGATTATAAAGTTCTACATATTGACCTAATTCACTTACATTTACATGACTTTGATTATTTAGACGATTTCCTTCTTTTTCTACAATATTTTTTAAAAGAGGATAATTCTTTTTTGCTTTTTCTACTTCTTTTGTATAGTCAGTAGGTTTAATTTTTAAAAAGATTTCGTCTTCAAATACTATATTTTCATTACTCATGTAATCACCCTTTTTCTAGTGAATTATATTATCATATTTATTATATTTGGTCAAATAAAAGAAACTATTTCTAGTTTCTTAAAAAGTCTACTATTTCAATTAATTTCATTCCTTGAGAGGCTTTTACTAATATAACATCATTTTCTTTAATAATGTCCTTTAAATCATTAATAGCATCCCCTTTATTATCAAAATGATATTTAGTGCCATTAAATTCATCATTTATATATTTACTTAGGTTTCCTATAGTAATAAGTATATCTACTTTACCATTAAGATATTTACCTACTTCTCTATGAATATCTTCTTCAAATTCACCAAGTTCTAACATATCTCCAAGTATAGCTACTTTTCTATTTTCAAATGAAGATAAAGTATCTATAGAAGAAATCATAGCTTCTTTATTAGCATTATAAGTATCATTTATAATAGTATAGTTATTTTCTTCAATTATTTGCATTCTATTACCTGTTAAAATAACATTTTCTAATCCTTCATAAATTTCTTCATCTGTTAAATCAAATAATTTACCTACAGAATATGCACATAGTGCATTATATGCAAATACATTTCCTAATACAGGTACATTATATTCTTTATTATTTATTTCAAAGAATGTTTTACCATTTTTCATATTTATATTAGATGCATTATAATCTGATGGTGTATTAATACCAAATCTTAATATTCTTTGATTAATACCATTTACTGTTTGAAGCATATCATTATCATTATTAATAACTAATACTCCATCATTACTCATACCATTTAGGATTTCTAATTTAGCTTTTAATATATTTTCTCTAGATCCTAACTTACCTATATGAGCAGTTCCTACATTTGTAATAACTGCTACATCAGGTTTAGCAATTTTAGATAAAGTATCTATTTCACCAAATCCATTCATACCCATTTCTAAAACTATTATATCTTCATTAATATAGTTTAATAATGCAAATGGCATACCTATTGCATTATTAAAATTACCAGGTGATTTAAGGACTTTATACTTCTTAGATAATACTGAATAAATCATATCTTTAGTACCTGTTTTACCAGCAGATCCTGTAACTGCTACTACTTTAGCATCTACATTATCAACTAAATAACTAGCTATTTGTTGTACTGCTTTTACACTATCATCTACTAATACAATATTACCCATTTCTTCATCAGTTGCTCCAAAATGGTCTAAAATACATGCTTTAGCTCCTAATTTAAATGCATCTTTATAGAATTTATTTCCATCAAAGTTATCACCCATTATACCAACATAACATTCACCTTGATTAATTGTTCTTGTGTCTTTGGAATACTTTTCTACTACTTCTTCTTCATTACCACATATAAGTTTTCCATTTGTTATTTCTAATATCTTTTTAATTGTTAATTTCATCTTTTATCACCACATATTAATTATACTATAAATTTGACAATTTTGAAGGTTTTTTATAGAATATATTCGTAAATGAGGTGGAAATATGCTTACAAAAGAGCAAGTATATAAACTTGGAGATAAATTTGTATATTCTCTATTTACAAAGAGTGCTGCTCAATTAGACCTTGATAGAGGTAGAGATATGTTAGTATGTGGACATTGTTATTACTTTGCTGATGCAATGTTAAATTTATTAACAGAATCCTCTTATGAAGATAATTTAGGCCCAAGAATAGCAAGTTTTGATTGTAGACACTATTTTTTAGAATATGATGATAATTATTTTGATGGATTAGGTATTATTAAACATGATAATGATACTATTACATTATGGGATTATGAAAATGAACCTCATTATAAATTTCCACCAGAAACTAGAAATCTAAAAGATATATATTATGAAGGAACAAATAAAGATATAGATGAATGTCATTATACAACTATAACAAAAGAAAAAAGTGAAATTTGGAAAGTATATCATATAGGTGTGGATCCAATTATAGATGAGTTTAGAGTTAAATTAATGGAAGCATCTAAAATAAGTGAAGAAGCATTTGATAAAACAATAAGAGAATTTCATGATAAAGCTGTATCAATTATAAAAGCTGAAAAACATAGAGATCCTAATAATATAGGAAAAGTTGATCAAGTTTTAATTGAAAGAAAACAAAGAATAAAAGAAGAGGAAGATAAATTTAAGAGAGAGCATGAAAAAAGACTACAAGAACTTGATGTAGTTTGGAAAACATTAACTCTTAAACCTGTAAACACAAAAAAAGAAGACTAAGTCTTCTTTTTTATTTTATTACTTTAATCTTATTAATAGGCCAAATTCTAATAGATGCTTTACCTTTAATTTGATTCTTTTTAACAGGCCCAAATCCTCTACTATCTAAGGATATTTCTCTATTATCTCCCATTAAGAAATAAGAATCACCTTCAAGTTTAGTAAATCCATCTAAAGTAAAGTCTTCAGTAACCCCTTTAGTAAAAGAACTATCTACTTCTTTATCATTAACATATACTTTACCATCTTTAGCATATATAGTTTCATTTGGTAAACCTATTACTCTTTTAACTACTCTTTCTTTTTTACAGTTTTCATAATCTAATTTACCATCTATACATACATCCGCTACTACTATATCATATCTTTTTATATTAGATTTCTTATAACCTATTTTATTAATTATTAATACTTGTCCATCTAATAAAGTATCATCCATAGAAGGTCCATCTACTCTAACTGGATCAAATATAAATATTCTTATTAATATTACGGCAAGTATTATTAATGCATAACTAATAACATCTTTTATTATTGGTTTATAATCCCTTTCCATCTTAACCTCCATAAACGAAAATAAGACTCATATTAGAGCCTTATTTATCATTTCTTTCTTTAAATCTGTAAGCAGCTACTCTTCCTCTTAAGAAGTTTAATTTAGCTCTTCTTGCTTTACCTTTTCTAACAACTGTAATCTTAGCAATTTTTGGAGAATGTACTGGGAATATTCTTTCAACACCAATACCAGCAGACATTTTTCTAACTGTAAATGTTTCAGATACTCCAGATCCTTTTCTTCCAATACAAATTCCTTCAAACACTTGGATTCTTTCTTTATTACCTTCGATGATTTTAACATCTACTTTTAAAGTATCTCCAACTCTGAATTCAGGAACATTAGGATTAAGTTGTTTTGAAGTAATTTCATCAATAATGTTCATCTTTCTCTTTCCTTTCTAACCAGCAATCATTATCACGGTAAGCGGATTGCCTTTTTACAACGTTATTAATAATAACATATATTCATTTAAAAATCAATAATTATCTTACAATACCCATATTTTTTTTCATAACTTCATATTTGGCTTTTGCAAGTTCTCTTGATTTAGAAATTCCCTTATCTAATACTTTCTCTAGTTCAGGACTATTTTTAATCTCATTATACTTATTTTGAATAGTAGTAAGTCTATCACATACTATATCTGCAACATATGATTTAAATGTTCCATAATTCATATCTTTACATTCTTCTATAATAGAATCTATACTAACTTCTTTAATAGCAGATGCTATATTAAGTAAATTAGATATACCAGGTTTATTTTCCATATCAAATCTAATTTCATTATCAGAATCAGTAGTAGCTTTCATTATCTTACTTCTAACTACATCTATATCATCTAATAAATCTATAACACCAGTTTGATTTTCATCAGATTTACTCATCTTCTTAGTTGGATCTTTTAAGTCTGCTATTTTAGTTCCTGTTGAAGAAATCTTACAATCAGGAATCTTAAATGTTTCTCCATATTTACTATTAAATCTTTCAGCAATATTTCTAGCAAGTTCTACATGTTGTTTTTGATCTATTCCAACAGGAACTATATCAGTATCACAATAAAGGATATCTGCTGCCATTAATACTGGATAAGTAAGTAATCCTACTGAGAAATTATCTTTACCTTTACTCTTTTCTTTAAATTGAATCATTCTAGATGCTTCACCATAATATGTAGTACATTCAAGTAAATAAGATATACAAGGTATATATTCATTTTCAGATTGTAAATAAATAGTACATTTATTAGGATCTACCCCACAAGCTAAATATACTGAAATAAAATCTCTAATCTTACTTTTTAATTCTTCAGGATCTTGATAAATAGTTAATGCATGAAGATCAGCTATAAATAAGAAAATTTCTCCTTCATCTTGCATATCTACTATTTGTTTAATAGATCCAAGGTAACTACCTAAAGTTAAATTACCTGTAGGTTTTAAACCAGTTAATATTCTCATATTATCTTCCCCTTCCTCTTTTAGTTTCAAAATTTTGAATATTCATTTTAGCCATCATTTTAGTATTAATACCATTCTTTAAGGCTTCTAATTTTATTTGCATTAATGAAACATATTCCATGCCTAAATACTTAGCATATTGAGTTAATAATAACCCTTGCATTCTATCTATTTCTCCAAGAACATACATAGCACCTTCATCATCAGTTTCATCATTTAATACTATATTTGCTTGTTTCATTAATATTGCTATTTTCTTTTCTACATTTTGCCTAGCTATTTTATCTATAAAAGTAGGTTCTACTATCATAACCTTACTAATAGATGCCAAATCTGATTTCTTAATCTTATTATTTGGTAAAAAGTTATAAGAGTCTTCTATATTAATACTAACTAAACTCTTATTATTACTATTATCATCTATTAAAGAATATTTACCTACCTCTTTAATTATTTTTTCATTTATTAAATCTGGTCTCTTTTCTTTAGTAGACTCTATTTGTTTCTCTTTTCTCCATTCATCTATCTTCTTATGATCACCAGATAAAAGAACATCTGGAACTTTCATTCCTCTATACTCTCTTGGTTTTGTATATGTAGGATAATCAAGTAAGTTATCCATAAATGAATCATTTTCATAACTACCTTCAGTTATAACTCCTGGTACTAATCTTGATATACTATCAATTAATACCATTGATGGAAGTTCTCCTCCAGTAAGTACATAATCTCCAATAGATATTTCTTCATCTATAAAGCTTTTAATTCTTTCATCAAAACCTTCATAATGACCACATACTAATATTAAGTGACTTTCTTTAGATAAATCCATAGCCATCTTTTGATCAAATCTTTTTCCTTGTGGAGACATAAGAATTATTTTAGAGTTCTTTTTCTTTTTTTCTTCAATTGCTTTAACAATTGGATCACACATAAGAACCATACCTTCTCCACCACCATATGGAGTATCATCTACTTGATTGTTTTTAAGATCTGAATAATCTCTAAAATTAGTAATATCTACTTTTATTAATTTATCTTCTATAGCCCTTTTAATAATTGATTCACTTAGGAATCCATCAAACATATTAGGGAATAAAGTTAATACATCAAATTTAATCATAGTAGCCCCCTAACATTTTTAACATAGATTTTATTATCTTCAATTTTATCTATAAAATTATCAACATATGGAATTAATATTTTTTCATTTATTCTAAGAACAAATGATGCAGGTTCATTAAGTACTTCAGTTACATTACCAATTGATTCATTTTCAAAGTATACTTCATATCCTATTAATTTTTCAGGATATATTTCATTACCTAAATCAATCTGATCAATATCAACATAAACATTTAGCCCTTTTAAATAAAGAACTTCATTTATATTAGTATATCCATCAAATGTAACCATATCAAATACTTTATGATGTCTATAAGTATTGATAACAAATTCTTCTTTCTTTTTACCTACATATAGTTTAACACCCTTAACAAAGACTTTATCTTTATATCTAAAATCAGATAATATTCTAAGTTCTCCTTTAATACCATGAGTGTTAACTATTCTTCCAATATTTACTAATTCCATGTTAATCACCTATTTATTTAATTCATACATAATTATGGAAGCCGAAACACCAACATTTAAACTTTCACAATTATCATTCATATCTATATAGATATTTTGATCACAAAGTTCTCTTACTTTGTCACTCATTCCATTTCCTTCATTGCCCATTATTATAGCATATTTTTCGTTTTTTGAAACACTTTTTACATCTATTCCATTAGTAACATCTGTACCTAATATTTTGTATCCATTTTCTTTTAAGAAAAGGATATAATCTACTAGATTAACTCTTTTAATATTTAGGTAAAAATTCATACCTTGAGCACTTCTTAAACTCTTAGTATTATATAAATCTACTGTATCATCACTAAGTACTACATTTTTTAAATTAAATGCTACAGAACTTCTTAAAATAGTACCTAAATTACCTGGATCTTGTACTCCATCAAGAATTAATATATTTTCATTTAAATCTATATCATTTTCTTTCATAGAACATATTCCAATAACATTAGAACTAGATGGAAGCATACTAATAGTTTTCATAACACTTTCTGTTACATATGTTTTAGAAACACCAAAATCTATATCTCTATCACATAGTATAACCTCATCAAGGTTACCAGATTTATATGCTTCAAGAACTAGATGTTCTCCCTCGATAATATATTTCTTAGATTCATCTCTATACTTCTTTTCATTTAATTTTCTAATATCTTTTATTTTATTATTAGATGTAGATTCTATTATCATTCTTGAACCTCCTTACGTATCTTTTTATAGTTTGGACAGTTTTCCTCAACTAATGCCCAAAACCTAGAACTATGATTAGCTTCTATTAAATGAGATAATTCATGAACTATTACATAGTCTAAACATTTCATATCTTTATATACTAGTTCTGAATTAAGTGTTACTTTTTTTAGTTTAGTATTACATACTCCCCATCTAGTAGACATTTTTCTTATAGTTAATGATGGATATGGAATACTTCTTGAATAATTATTATATATAATATCTAATCTCTCTTTAAATACCCTTTTTATCTCGTTTTTATACCATTTATCTATATCACTAGTATTTCTTACATATAAAGTATTATCTTCGAAATAAGGGGTTTTAAATGCTTCATCTTTATATATTTCTATTTTATTACCAAAGTAATAATAATCTAATTTCTTTTCTAAACGTTTTTCTTGTTTATCTAAAGCTTTTTTAATATATTTTATATTACTATTAACAAACTTTTTTACCATTATATCTGGAGTAAAAGTATTACATGTTACATATATATTTAAATCTTCTTTTACTCTTAAATACATATTCTTAATATGTTTCTTTTCTACTATAATGTCATATCTTATTCCATCAATTTCTATGTACATAATTCATCACTACTAATATTTTACCATTTTTATCAATAATAAAAAAGGATTATGCTAATCCTTTTTTACATTATTTTTCATATATTGTAACATTTAAATCTTTATCTACAACTGCCTTATATTTTTGTGTTTTATCTATATCATTACCTGATGAATAATTACATGTAATAGTGGTACTTCCTTTTTTAACTCCAGTATAGTTAAAATGTACTGTTACATTTCCACCTTCAATTGGTTCTGATTCATATTCTTCTCCTGCACTTATAAGAATTTCTTCATTCTTAATTTCGCACTTCCAAGTATAAATATAACCTCCTACTTGATCTAAAACTATTTCATCAGATCCTTTTTTATTTCCACATCCAGCAAATACACACATCATTGCTAATAATACTACTGTTGCTAATACTTTTTTCATATTGAGTCCTCCTATAATAATATTATACTATTTAATATTATTATATTTTTTTATTTTATTTTATTTTATAAGCGTATATATACTGTAAACATTAGAATAAACTTAATTGATTAGATTCATCCATATTATCAAGAATATGCATATTTCTCATTATTTCAATTAATGTATCTGATATCTTACATCTATTTTGTAATTCTTCAATAGATAAGAAAGGTCTCTTATTTCTTTCTTCTACTATCTTACGAGCAACTACATCACCTAGTCCATCTATTGCAGAGAATGGAGGTATTATTTCATTATCACTATTAACTACATATGTAGTAGATTCTGATTTATAAAGATCTACGTTTAGGAATTTAATATCTCTTGCTGTAGCTTCTAAGCATACATGAAGAGATTCATATGTACCTATTTCTTTATTAGTAGCCTCTTTACCTTTATTATCAATTTCTATCATTTTATTCTTAACTGCTTCATATCCACCAATCATAGAAATAACATCAACATCAGTAGCTTTACAAGAAAGCCATGATGCATAGAAATATACTGGCATATGTACTTTATACCAAGCAATTCTAAAGGCTGAAGTAACATATGCTGATGCGTGAGCTTTAGGGAACATATATTTTATCTTACGACAACTATCAATGTACCACTCTGCTATTCCAGCATCTCTAAGTTTAGCTTCAAACTCTTTCCATTTTTCAGGGTCTTTAGATGCTTTACCTTTACGAACAAATTCCATAATCTTAAATGCATCTATTGGTTTTAATCCATTATACATTAGATATACCATTATGTCATCACGGCACCCAATAACCTCTGAGAATGGAACTACATTATTTCTAATTAATTCTTGTGCATTACCTAGCCATACATCAGTACCATGAGATAATCCTGATATTTTAATAAGTTCACCAAATGTAGTTGGTTTAGTGTCTTCAACCATTTGAATAGTAAACTTAGTACCAAATTCTGGAATACCAAGAGTACCTGTATTACACATTATTTGATCTTTAGTAACACCAAGTACTTCAGGTCCACTAAATATACTCATTGTATCTTTATCATCAAGTGGCACCGCTGCAACATCAGTTCCTGTCATATCTTTAATCATACGAAGTTGTGTTGGATCTGAGTGACCTAATATATCAAGTTTTAATACATCGTCTTCAATTTTATGATAATCAAAGTGAGTAGTTCTCCAAGCAGAATTTGGATCATCTGCTGGGAATTGATATGGAGTAAAATCATATACATCCATATAGTCTGGTATAACTACTATACCTCCTGGGTGTTGTCCAGTAGTTCTTTTAACTCCTGTACATCCCATAGATAATCTTTCTACTTCTAGACTTCTCTTATCTATATTATGTTCTTCAAAATAACCTTTAACATAACCAAACGCAGTTTTATCTGCTACAGTACCAATAGTACCTGCTCTATATACATTATCTACACCAAATAATACTTTAGTATATTCATGAATAGCTGCTTGGTTTAAATCTGAGAAATTAAGGTCTATATCAGGAACTTTATCTGCATTAAATCCAAGGAATGTAGCAAATGGAATATCTTGTCCATCTTTATACATATCTGTACCACATTTAGGACACTTCTTATCTGGTAAATCAAATCCAGATTTATATTTAGCTCCTAGTACTTCACCATCTTCTTCAAATATACTAAGTTTACACTTAGGACATCTATAATGAGCTGCTAATGGATTAACTTCAGTTATACCCATCATAGTAGCTACGAATGATGATCCTACAGATCCTCTTGAACCTACTAAGAATCCATCATCATTAGACTTCTTAACAAGTCTTTGAGCAATTAAGTATATTGGATCAAATCCAGCACCTATTACTCCACCTAAGTTCTTCTTAACTAATTTATCTAGTTCTTTATCATCTTCATATTCAGCTGTTTCTTTTAGATAATTTCTAACAGTATTTTTAACTTCTTCAGAACCTTTTAATATTAATTTATGTAATTCTTCAAAAGACTTAGTTTCCATATCTTTATCAGATACTCCATCTTTCTTTAAGAAATATTCAATACTTGTTTTAACTATATCACCATATAATTCTAGTCCTAGTCTTTCTTCTATTAAATGTGGAAGTGGATCTCCATACATTTCATTAGCTTTATTATAAACTAGTTCAGTAACTACTTTAGGACAATCTAGATATTCACCATCATCACCTTTTACTCTCGGAGAAAATGGTACTCCACCTGTTTGAATAATAACATCAAATACATCAACCATATCTAGTATCTTGTTTGGATTTTCAATAATTATTTCATGAGCTAAATCTTTATCTAAGAAACTAAAATCTTCAAACATCTCTGTAGTAGTTCTAAAATGTTGTGATGGAATACTACCACCATTTCTAAGAAGTGGATGTCTTCCCCTTCCTGGAACATTTTGATTAACTATTATTTCTCTATATATCTTATCTTCTTTCTTTAAATGATGTACATCTCCTGTTGCTACTATTAATTTACCAGTATCTTTAGTTACTCTAATTATCTTTTCTATATTTTGAATTAAAGCTGCTTCATTTTCAAAAGTACTAGGTACTAAATGAGAATAACAATCTAATGGTTGTACTTCTACATAATCATAAAAATCTATTATGTTAGCAAGTTCTTCATCTGATTTAGTAGATGCACTTGTAAATACTTCTGATAAATAACAACCAGATCCTATTAAAAGGCCTTCTCTTAGGTTTTCTATTTCACTTCTAAGAATTCTAGGTGTCTTATATAAGTATTTAGTATTAGCAAAAGATACTATTTTAAATAAATTCTTTAAGCCTTCTCTTGTTAGAGTAAGTATATTTATATGGTGTGTATTACCATATTTATATATTTCATCTTTTGATACTAGATTATTTAAATCAGATACTTTTTTGAAGTTTTGATCAAGTAATTTCTTAATCATTTTATGGAATACTAAAGCAGTTGCTTCAGCATCGTAATTACCTCTATGGTGTCCTTCTTCATCAAATTCAACACCATATCTTTTTGTAATAGCAGATAAATTATGCCTTGCTTCTGCTCTATCCATTGTTCTAGATAACTCTAATGTATCTATTACAGGATTCTTAAATTCACCTAAATTATATTTCTTAAATGCCATAGCAATAAACGAAGTATCGAATTTAGCATTATGAGCAACCATTGGAGCATTACCAGTCCACTCCATGAACTTCTTAACAGCTTCTTCTTCGTTTACCTTATCCTTTAACATATCATCTGTTATATGAGTTAATTCTACTATTTTCTTTGGTAATTTTCTACCAGGATTAACTAATTCATCATAGGTTTCTAATATTTCACCATTCTTTATTTTAGCAGCTCCTATTTCAATAATAGAGTCTTTACCACCAGCATTAAATCCTGTTGTTTCTAAGTCGAATACAACAAATGTAGTATCTTTTAATGGTTCATCTGAAGGTCTAACTACAATATCTACATTATCATCAACCATTACTAATTCTGCACCATATATTACTTTAAATGGTTCTTCACCTTCAGCTAATTCTTTATTCATACCTCTAACTAAATTAAATGCATTAGGAAATGCTTGTACTCCATCATGATCAGTAACTGCTATTCCTCTATGTCCCCATTTCTTAGCTTGTTTAATTATATCTTCAATAGATGATACTCCATCCATTTGAGACATAATTGAGTGAGTATGAAGTTCTACTCTTTTTTCTTCCGAATCATCAGTTATTTCTACATCTTTAGATGGTATTTCTACCATGTTATATGCACTAAGTACATAATCTCTAGAATATTCATCAAACTTAACATTACCAGATAATCTATACCATTTACCTTCTTTTATTTTAGAAGCTACTGTATCAAAATCGTCTTTATCTTTAAAAAATATTTTTGTATATAAACTATCAGTATAATCAGTTAGTTTTAATGTGATTATTTTAAAACTTGTTTTAGGGGATTCAAATAACTCTTTACCAAACACTTTGGCTTCTACCATAACATCTTCTTTATCAGAATATATTTCATTTAAAGGAGTTATTTTACCTACTATATTAGTACCTAATATTGCATCTACTTCTTTAGATGCTTTAGCAGACTTCATAGGTCCTTTTTTCTTATCATCTTTCTTTTCTTCTTTCTTTTCTATAGGTTTTCCATCATATTTTATTTCTTCTTTTCCTATAGAAGACTTACTATCTAAAAGAACATCTAATTTAATATTAAAACCTATTTGTCTATATTTATTTTCTATGTCTTCTAATTTATTTTTAATTGTATTTTCTTGTGACTTATTATCTACTTCAATAAATAATCCATCTGTAGTATAAGATATCTTCTTATCTACAAATAATTGAAGTACTGCTTTACTAAGTCCAATATTACTAATAACATATGAATAATATTCATCAATTAATAGATTATTCTCTTTTTCAGGAACAATAGTATATGTAACTGTTTTTAATTCAGGAAATCCTTTGGAAATATTCTTATCTATTTCTTTTAGAACTTCTACTGGAAGATAATCTTTAGTTTGGATAATAAAGTTCCAATTTAATTTATCTTTAGAGGATTTAATCTTTAATATTTTTGCATCAGAAAAAGAATCAAAATATTTTTGATTTAGATTAATTTTTTCTAAAAATAATTTAAGTTTACTATCCATATATCATCATTCTTTCACTATTTTTTATTATAACAATTATTCAATAATATTCAAATAAAAAAAGAGGAAAAAGTATTAATTTTCCTCTTTATTCTCTTCTTCTTTTTCTTCTTTTACTTCTTCTTTAGTTTCAGGTTTCTTACCATCATCTTTTTTAGATACATATTTCTTTGCAAGAATAATTAAACCTACCGAAACTACTATTAAAGCAATACCTATAATTGGTCTATATACAAGCCATGCTATAGCAACAGTTATTAATGAAATTGCAAGACCAACAGTTGTTGATACTACACCAATTGCACCATTAACAATTTTACCTAAGAATGGAATGTATCCAATTAATGTAGTTAATGGACTAAGTACCATAGACATACCTAAGCAAACAAGTATAGCACCAAGTATTCTCATAAGCCATTTACTAAATTTATTTCCTAATTCAATATTATTTATTAATTCAGTTGCTGTTTTTTCACCACTTTCAAGTTTTGAAATAGATGAATTCTTTTTAGTAGTATAAGAACCTATTTTAGATCCTGTTTGTTTACCTAAAACTGAAACAGTATCATATTCACCATAAACATAAGATATTCTTATATCTCCTATTTCTGGATTATCAACATCTTTTGAATTAGTAATATATTTACCATTTACTGCATATCCTTCAGGAAGTGCAACACCAGGTTCAAGATCTAATAAATTCTTATCAGCACTTAATTTAGATTTAAAGTTATCTGATAAATCAAAACCACCTATTTTTAAGTAATCAGCTAAATACTTTTCAGATTCATATTTTAAATAAGTTGGATTTTCATGATCAGCAGACTTTTTGAAATCTGATGAATCTGCTAATTTATCTGACCATTCCTTTTTATAAGTATATGTTGTTTCTTCATCTTTTGTTTCTGATTCTTCAATCCATTCATATACTTCAACTTTTCTTTCTAATACTGGAGTTTTAACACTAATACCAAAAGTATTATCAACTAGATATTGATCTCCATAATCTAGTTTCCCTGATAATGCTACTAATTTCCCTTCGTTAGCACTATCAACAGTAGTAGAATCTAGTTGAACTATATTCTCCCTCATTTCTTTAACATCTTTAATGTTAATAACGTTTTTCTTTTCATTATTCCATAACATCATACATCCGAAGATTACGATTACTATACCTAATGGAATAGATGCAAAAGAATTTCCCACTTTTCCAAAGAAACCTTGTTTCTTGTTTTTGACAGTATATGTATCTGCCATAAATTATCACCTCATTTTAAATATAACACTTTATTTTACAATTTAAAAGTAAAACTTTTGAAAAGTTTACAATATTAAATTATTATATTCTTCTTCATTAATAATAGTTATTCCAAGTTCTTTTGCTTTATCATATTTTGAACCTGGGTTATCACCTACTAAAACATAATCTGTTTTCTTAGTAACAGAACCTGTTACATTGGCACCTAAAGATTCTAATTCATCTTTATAGACATCTCTTGGTTTAGAAAGCGTTCCAGTTATAACAAACGTTTTACCAGATACTTTTGATTCAGTATTTATTTCTTTTCCTAGATATTTAGTATTAACTCCTAAATCTATTAAAGAATTAATTATAGAATTATTCTTTTCATCATTAAAGTAATCTACTATACTTTTTGCTATTACGTCTCCAACATCATTTATATTTTTAAGTTCATCATAATTAGCATTTCTTAGATTATCTAAAGTACTATAATGCATAGCTAATATCTTAGCAGTCTTTTTACCAACATATCTAATACCTAGTGCAAATAATAATCTTTCTAGCGAATTAGATTTACTATTTTCTATAGAATCAAGTAAGTTAGTAATACTCTTTTCTCCAAAACCTTCCATAGACATTAATTCTTTTTTATATTTGTCTAGGTGATAAAGATCTACGATAGATTTAACAAATCCTTCATTATAGAAGTCTTCTACTATTCTTTCACCAAAACCATCTATGTTCATAGCATCTCTACTAACATAGTGTTCAATTGATTCTATATGTCTTGCATCACAGTGCTCATTAACGCAGTAATGATTAGCATCTTTCTTAACTAATTTACTACCACATATTGGACAACTATCTATCATAATAGTTTCTTTACTATCATCTTTTCTTCTATCTAGTTTTACTTCAACAACTTCCGGAATAACATCTCCAGCTTTTCTAATAGATATTACATCACCAACTCTAATATCTTTTGAAACGATATAATCATAGTTATGTAAAGTTGCTTTTGAAACAAGTGATCCATCTACGTGTACTGGATCAAATATAGCATTAGGTGTTACCTTACCAGTTCTTCCAACAGTATATTTAATCTCTTTTAAGGTAGTTAATACCTGAACTGCTGGGAATTTATATGCAATACCCCATCTAGGTACTCTAGCAGTAAATCCAAGTACTTTTTCATCTTCTAGGCTATCTACTTTTAAAACTACACCATCAATTGCAAATGGAAGAGATTCTCTTTTCTTACCTAGATCTTCTATATAATTAATAATATCTTTTAAATTCTTACCATAACCATTTAATTTAATATTAGTAGCAAATCCAAGTTCATGCAAAAATTCTATAGATTCTTTTTGAGTTTTAATATTGTAATCTTCTGGATTAGGAATGAAATAAGCCATATAATCTAGATCTCTTGTAGCAGTTATTTTACTATCTAATTGTCTAACTGAACCTGCTGCAGCATTTCTAGGATTAGCAAATAATTTAATACCTTCTGCCTCATTCTTTTTATTTAATTTTTCAAATGAAGCTTTAGACATATAGATTTCTCCTCTTACTTCTATGTCTATATCTTTAGTTAATCTTAGAGGAACTGACTTAATTGTTTTAACATTTAAAGTAATATCTTCTCCTGTTACACCATCACCTCTAGTAGCAGCTCTAACAAGTACACCTTTTTCATAAATAAGTGAACCAGAAAGTCCATCCATTTTAGGTTCTAATGTATAACAAGCACTAGGAACTTGTTTTCTAATTCTTTCATCAAAGTCTTCTATTTCTTCTTCATTAAAAATATCATCAAATGAAAGCATTGGTGTTTTATGATTTACTTTCTTAAAACTATCTACTGCTTCTCCTCCAACTCTATTAGTAGGACTATCTTCTCTTTTAAGTTCAGGATATTCTTTTTCTAATCTTTGAAGTTCAGTATAAGCATCATCATACTCTTGATCAGTAAGAGTAGGATTATCTAATATATAGTATTCATATATAGCTTTATTAATAATTTCTATTAATTCATTCATTCTGTTTTTAATCTTATCCATAATGTTTACCTCATATATATATTTTACCATAAAAAAAGGAAATAGTTTAACTATTCCCATAAATTATCTGGATATTCTCCCTTATATATTAGTTTCTTTATAGCAGCTTGTACTTCAGGAGTATCTTCTTTATAAGTAATACCATGCCATTCAGCTGTAGTACCTAAAACCTTAACTTCTTTTTCTCCGCTTTGAACAGCTTTGCCAATTTCAATTGGTATTAAAAATTCACAACTATTTAAATCATCTTTATTTTCTTCAAAGAATTTTTCCATTTTTTCTTTTAAGAAAGGAAATAAAGTTTTATCAAATGTAAACATGTTCATAGCAACTAAACATGAATCTTCTATTTGAAATGGTTCAGATCCATCAAGTGGTGAAGCTTGAATATGTCCATCAACAAATTCTAATTTACTTTCAGTAATAGATTTTAAATTACCATTTTCTGATTCTACTACTCCTCTTTTTACTGATCCATTTTCAGTCATAGTTTTTTTAGCTTCATAACAAATAGTAGAATACTTATTTTCATTATCACTTTCTAAAAACTCTTTAGCTGTCACAAATGCATCTCTTCCATAGAAATCATCTGCATTTATAACAAGAAATGGTTCAGTAATAACATCTCTAGCAGCATATATAGCTTGAGCAGTTCCCCAAGGTTTTCCCTTTTCTCTTCTTTCTTCAGGAATAATAACACCTTCAGGAATATCTTCTAGTTTTTGAAAAGCATATTCTACAGGAATATATTTTCTTACTCTTGCTCCTATTGATTCTTCAAATTGTTCTTTATTTTCTTCTTTAATAATAAATACAACTTTACTGAATCCTGCTTTATAAGCATCATAAACAGAATAATCAATAATAAATTCTCCATGTGGTCCCATTGGTGTAGTTTGTTTTGATCCACCAAATCTGCTTCCTAAACCAGCAGCCATTATTAATAATTGCATATAAACCCTCCTAATTATTAATCTTACTTATAGACTTATGATTCTTAAGTATTTTTTTAACACCGTCTTTAGAAAATGAAATAGTAGCTATAGGTCCTTCGATATTTATTACTACACCCATACCATATTTTTCATGAGTAATAACATCACCAGGTTTTAAATCATTCTCTTTTTCTACATTTCTATTTTCTTTTGTACCTTGTGTATCTCTAATTATACCATCTTTTTTAATTTGGTCAAATAAATCATCACCTATCTCAGCGATAAACCTACTTGGTACATTAGAATCTACTTTACCATAAAGAAGTCTACTTCTTGCATTTATAATAAATAGTTTTTTCTTAGCTCTAGTAATAGCTACATAAGCAAGTCTTCTTTCTTCCTCTAGTTCATCTCTACTTTCTAAGCAGTTTATATGTGGGAATAATCCTTCTTCCATACCTACTATAAATACGTAATCATATTCTAATCCCTTAACAGAGTGAATAGTCATAAGTGATACTCTTTCATCATTAGAATCATTCTTTTGATCATTAACATCACTAACTAGTGATAACTCATCAAGAAAATCTGATAGAGATACTATTCCATCATTTTCTTCAACTGACTTAGTAATAGATTTAAATTCTTCTAAGTTTTCTAAACGAATATCTGCTTCTAAAGTCTTTTCGTTTTCTAAATCTTCTTTAATACCAGATTTATTTAATACTAAATCTATAAAATCTGTTAAAGACATAGTTTCTTTTGCTTTAGATAAGTCTTCAATTATATTTTTAAATTCTAATTCTTTTCCACTGGATAAGCATTCAAATAATGATTTATTAGAATTAGATGCTTCTAATTCTAAGTTCTCTAATGCTTTTAATCCAATACCTCTTTTTGGATAATTAATTATTCTTAAAAGAGATACATCATCTTTATTATTATTTATTAGTTTTAAGTACGCTACTAAATCCTTTATTTCTTTTCTTGAATAGAATGCAAATGAACCAACTACTCTATAAGAAATATTGTTACGAAGGAATGCTTCTTCAACATTTCTACTTTGTGCATTTGCTCTATAAAGTATACATATATCTTTTGGAGATACACCTTCATCTAATAATTTCTTTATCTCTTTAATAACATAGTTAGATTCATCCATTTCATCAAAAGCTCTATAGTAGACTATTTTTTCTCCTTCATCATTAGATGTCCATAAGTTCTTTTCTTTTCTTAGTTTATTATTTTTAATAACTCTATTAGCAGCCTCTAATATCTTTTTAGTAGATCTATAATTTTCATCTAGAACTACCATTTTTGAATTTGGATAATCTTTTTCAAAGTTAAGTATATTTTTATAGTCTGCACCTCTCCAAGTAAATATTGCTTGATCCGCATCACCAACTACAGTTATATTCTTATACTTAGCACTTATCATCTTAGATAAGATATATTGTGGTCTATTTGTATCCTGATACTCATCTATAAATACATATTTATATTGTTCTTGGTATTTAGCTAATATATCTTTATTTTCATCAAATAATTCAATTGGTAATATAAGTAAATCATCAAAATCTACTACTGATGATCTTCTTAGATTCTTTTCATATTCTATGTATATCTTTTCTGCAACTTCATCAAAATCAGTATATACAAATTTATGATATTCTTCAGGGCTAATCATTTCATTTTTATTACTTGAAATAACATTTCTAACAGCCTTAGGACTAAACTTAGTAGTATCAATATCAAAGTTCTTCATTATCTTTTTAACAAGTGTTAATGAATCATCTGCATCAAGTACATTAAAGTTTTTATCTAGTCCTAATCTATCATAGTTTTCTTTTAATAGTTTTAATCCAAATGAATGGAAAGTAGATATTTGAAGTCTAAAAGCTTCTCTACCTATTAAGTTATATATTCTTTCTTTCATTTCTTTAGCAGCCTTATTAGTAAAAGTAATAGCTAGTATATTAACAGGACTAATATCTCTTTCATCTAAAAGGTATGCTATCTTAGTAGTTAATACTTTTGTTTTACCTGATCCTGCTCCAGCTAAAATAAGCATTGGTCCATCCAATGCTTTAACAGCTTCTATTTGTTTGTTGTTTAAATTATCTAAAATGCTCACTACTAATCACCATTAATATTTTATCAAAAAATGATAATCTTTTGAATAAAAAATATAGAATTAAATTAGAATATATGTTATTATCTAATTAAGGAAGCGTTTAGTATAAACTAAATGTCTACCTGTTGTTGACAGACACTTAGAATATTATCTTAAGTGTCATTTTTTTATCTCTTTTAATATTAATAATAGGAGAAATAAAATTATTGATGAGAGTAATAAAACTCTACAAACGTACTCACGTTTCCTCATCAATACCACCTTCTTTCCTAAAAAAACGAGGTAGACACTTAAGCTTATAAACGCTTCATGTATTTTATTCTCTACAAAAATAAAAAAGTCTATTAGATAGACTTTTTTTATTTATTTAAATAATTAATAGCATCTAATGCTGCGATAGTTCCATCAGCACAAGCAATAGTTATTTGAGCATATTTCTTAGTTCTAGAATCACCTGCTACAAATACACCCGGTACTTTAGTAGTAGTATCTTCAGAAACTATGTATCCTCTTGGATCTAACTCTAATTTACCATTAACAAATTTACTTTGTGGAACTAATCCAATATTAAGAAATACTCCATCTAATTTAAGAGTTTCTTCTTTACCATCAGTTTCTATTTTTAATCCAGTTAATGCATCATCTTCTGATAAATATTCTTTAACAGTACAATTATAAACAATATCTATATTTTTACAACTCTCTAGTTTATTAACTAAATCTTTTTCACAAGTTAAATGATCTAAGTTTTGAAGAATAGTTACATGCTTTGCAATATTAGACATATTATAAGCATTTATACATGCAGAGTTACCTCCACCTACAATAGCAATATCTTTACCTTTATAGAATGGTCCATCACATGCTGTACAAAAATGAATACCATGTCCAATTAACTCTTCTTCATTAGGTAATCCTAGAGTTCTATAAGAAGATCCAGAAGCAATAATAATAGTTTTAGTTTTATAAGTATTATCTTCAGTAATAACTTCTTTAATATCTCCATCTACTTTTAAATCAATTACTTCTTCTATTTCAAAATCTACTCCTAGTTCATCTACTTGATCAAACATTATGCTTGTTAAATCAGAACCAGATATAGCTTTGAAACCAGGATAATTTTCTATTAGAGGTGTAGAAGAAGCAGTTCCTCCTACAGTTTCTTTTTCTATAATTAAAACTTTTCTTCCATCTCTTAAAAGATATAATGCACTAGTAAGACCAGCAGGTCCACCCCCTATTACAATAGCATCATATATCATATTATTTTTCCTCAATATATTTCTTTATATTAGATACATTTTCTATTAATTTAGATTTACCATTAGCATTTACTACTAGTGTAGGAGCTTTTTTAACACCATATTGTTTAGTTAAATCTGGCATTTCTTCAGCATCAACAAATTCATATGGAATAGAAGCTTTTTCAAGTAGTTTTTTAGCCATTTTACAGTTAGGACAAGTCTTTGTACCAAATAGTAATAAACCGTCTTTAGCATCGCTCTTTAATACTTCTTTAGCAGTCTTAGGAACTTTAGTTTTCTTTCTTGAACATGCACAACCTTCTGCTACATATTCTTTTCTCATTTCAAATTCCTTAGTCTTACCATCATTCCAGTTTTTAACTGGTCTATAGTAACCTGTAATTCTTGAATATACTTCTGTTTCTTCATTACATATTGGACATTTCCATACTTCACCAGTAATATATCCATGATTCTTACATACTGAGTATGTTGGAGAAATTGTATAATATGGTAACTTATAGTTTTCTGCTATCTTCTTAACTAAGCTAGCACAAGTCTTCCAGTCACTCATTCTTTCTCCTAGGAATGTATGGAATACAGTTCCTGATGTATATAGAGTTTGAAGTTCATCTTCAATATCTAATGCTTTAAATATATCATCTGTATAACCTACTGGTAAGTGTGATGAATTTGTATAGTATGGAGTTTCATCATCAGATGCAGTAACTATTTCTGGATATAATGATTTATCTTTCTTAGCAAGTCTATATGAAGTAGATTCAGCAGGAGTAGCTTCTAAGTTATATAGATCTCCATATTCTTCTTGATAATCAGATAATTTTTCTCTCATGAAGTTAAGAACTTTCTTAGTCCACTTTTGAGCTTTTTCGTTAGTTAAATCTTCTTTTATCCATTTAGCATTTAAACATGCTTCATTCATACCTACAAGTCCAATTGTAGAGAAATGGTTACCAAATGTACCTAAGTATCTCTTAGTATATGGATATAATCCTTCATCTAATAATTTAGTAACAACATCTCTTTTAATCTTTAATGATTTAGCTGCTAAATCCATAAGGTGAGTTAACTTTTCAAAGAATTCATCTTCTGTTTTAGAAGTATAAGCAATTCTTGGCATATTGATTGTAACAACACCTATAGATCCTGTTGATTCTCCAGAACCAAAGTATCCACCAGATTTCTTTCTAAGTTCTCTTAAGTCTAGTCTAAGTCTACAACACATAGATCTAACATCACTTGGTTCCATATCACTATTAATATAGTTTGAGAAATATGGAGTACCATATTTAGCAGTCATTTCAAATAATAATTTATTATTTTCAGTTTCTTTCCAGTTAAAGTCTCTAGTAATTGAATATGTTGGAATTGGATATTGGAATCCTCTACCATTAGCATCTCCTTCAATCATAATTTCAATGAATGCTTTATTAACCATATCCATTTCTTTTTGACAGTCTTTATACTTGAAGTCCATTTCTTTTCCACCAATAATAGCATTTAATTCAGCTAAATCGTTTGGTACTGTCCAGTCAAGTGTAATATTAGTAAATGGAGCTTGAGTACCCCATCTAGATGGAGTATTAACACCATATACAAATGATTGAATACATTGTTTAACTTGTTTATATGTTAAGTTATCTACTTTTACAAATGGAGCAAGATAAGTATCAAATGATGAGAATGCTTGAGCACCAGCCCATTCATTTTGCATTATTCCAAGGAAGTTAACCATTTGATTTGTTAATGTAGATAAATGTTTAGCTGGAGCAGAAGTAATCTTACCTGGAACTCCTCCTAAACCTTCTTGAATTAATTGTTTAAGTGACCATCCAGCACAATATCCTGTAAGCATAGATAAATCGTGAATATGGAAATCACAATTCTTATGAGCATTAGCAATATCTTCTGGATAAATTTCATTTAACCAATAATTAGCTGTTATAGCACCTGAGTTAGAAAGAATTAATCCTCCAACTGAATATGTAACTGTTGAGTTTTCTTTAACTCTCCAGTCAGATACATTTAAGTAACTATTAACAACATTCTTATAATCTAATAATGCACTATTAACATTTCTTTGTTTTTCATGTAACTTTCTATATAAAATATATGCTTTAGCTACATCAGAATAATTAGATTTAATTAATACTGATTCAACAGCATCTTGAATATCTTCTACATCAATAATATCATTTTGAATCTTATCACTAAATTCAGCTGTTACTTTTAATGCTAAGAAATCAATAACATTTTCATCATATTCTTTTTCTAAACTTTCAAATGCTTTAATAATAGCAGCACTTATTTTGATAATATCAAAACTAACAATTTTTCCATCTCTTTTTCTAACCTTGTACATCTTTTACCTCCTATATATATCTTACTGTAACGTTAGGTTTATTCTTAAAATGATTTTTTAAATCATTTAATTCATCTTCAGTAAATCCTTCCATCTTTTTATTAATTACTGTATCCTCCATTTTGAAGTTTTGTAAATAATAAGGACTTCCATTTACTAACTTTACTATCTCATCTAGATCTTCCTTTGTGTGCATTCCTTTAATTATTGTTGTTCTAAATTCATGATCTATTTTAGATTCATTAATTAATTTGATACTTTCTATAATCTTATTAGTATCTATTTTCTTATTAATTATTTTATAATAATTATTAAATACTGCTTTAATATCCATAGCTATATAATCTACTAAATTCTTATCAATTATTTCTTTTAATACTTCTGGTTTATATCCATTAGTATCTAATTTTATCTTAAATCCATATTCTTTTATTCTTTCTATAAATGGTATTAAGTCATTCCATATAGTTGGTTCACCACCAGAAATAACAACACCATCTAACATATTCTTTCTTTCTTCTAAATAAGAGAATACTTCATCAAGAGAAATATCAGTAGTATTACTTTCTACTAAGTCTCTATTATAACAATAGTCACAGTTGAAATTACATCCACTTGTGAAAATGATACATGCAAGATTTCCTGGAAAATCTTGAGTTGTTAATTTATTTAATCCACCAATCTTCAAATACTCATCACACTACTTTCTCGCTAGGATGTACTTTCATTCTATTATACTTTTTAAAAAATGTAATGTTGCAATTGCAACATTAGTGATTTTTTTATAAAAATGTACATTTAGGTGTCAACTTATGTTCGCAAAATAAAAAAAGCAAGTATTTATACTTGCTTTTTATAAATCTAATGATGGATTTATACCTAAAGAATAATCATCAAACATTTCTTCTTTAAACATAAAATATCCGGCAGCAGCTATCATAGCAGCGTTATCAGTACAATATTTAAGTTCTGGTATAACTAAGTTTATTCCTTCTTCATTACATAACTTAGTAAACTCATTTCTAATACCTGAATTAGCAGATACTCCTCCAGCTATTAGTAATTCTTTAGCATTATATTCTTTTAATGCTTTCATAGTTTTCTTAGTTAAAGATTTAATAACTGCATCTTCAAAAGAAGCACATAAATCTTTTTCTCTAATATCATTACCTCTTTGTTTTTCATTATGAACAAGGTTTATAACAGCAGATTTAATTCCACTAAAACTAAAGTTATAACTATCATCATCAAGAGGTATTGGAAGAGAATAAGTTACTTCTCCTTCAGTTGCATATTTATCTATAATAGGACCACCAGGATAAGGTACTCCAATTACTCTAGCTACTTTATCAAAGGCTTCTCCTACAGAATCATCTATAGTAGCTCCTATTTTCTTAAATGATAGATCTTTATCCATATAAATAAGTTCTGTGTGTCCACCACTTATTATTAAAGATATAAGTGGAAAATGAAAGTTACTAACTAATCTATTAGCATATATATGACCTACTAAGTGGTTAACTCCTATTAATGGTTTATTAAATGCTAAAGCAAGTGATTTAGCGGCTTCTACTCCTACTAAAAGTGAACCGGCAAGTCCTGGTCCTTTAGTAACAGCAATAGCATCTATCTCATCTAAAGACATATTAGCTTTCTTTAGACAATCATCTATAACCATAGTTACAGATTCAACATGGGATCTACTAGCTATTTCTGGAACTACTCCTCCAAATTTTTTGTGAATATCTATTTGAGAAAGTACTGTTGTAGCTATTTCTTCATTACCATTTTTAACAATAGATACTGAAGTTTCATCACAACTACTTTCTATTCCAAGAATATAAGTATCTTTCATTTACTCACCACCCTTACTCATAACAAAAGCATCTTCATCTTTATAATAATGTTTTCTAGTTGTTAAAACATTAAATCCATTCTTTTTATAAAGATTAATAGCTTTCTCATTATTTACATTAACTTCTAAAAAGAAGTTTCTATTACTATAATTATCTAATATATATTTTAGTAATTTATCTCCATATCCATTACCTTGATATTTAGGTAATACAAAGACATCTATTATTTCTAGTTCTGTATCTAAATCAAGTATGCATATAAAACCAATATATTCATTATTTAGTTCATATGCATAGTATTTAGAATTATTAGACATAGATATAATATAGTCTTCTTTATATTCATTAAATAAGCTTAAAATATCGTTATAAGAGACTTCTTTTATCATAGTTTATCCTCTACATCTATTTTCTTTAGATAACTAGGTTTAATATTAAAAGAATTATCTTCTTTATCTTTATAATAATTTATTAGTTTAATTAAGTTTAATTTTGTTTCAGTAGTTCTATTTGAATATGGATATTCCATATCAGTAATAATTAATAATTTAGATGTAATTGATGATAATCTTTCATTAATCTTATCTAGTGAAGTATATTCTTCAGGAATAACTTCATTATATTCTGAATCATATAATCCAAAGTATGCTTTATCATTTCTTTCATTTAATATTACTGCATAATAATCATTATTTTCATACTCAAATACATACTGTTTTAAGGCTGATATAGACTTAACAGGTATATTTAATGCATAAGATAAAGTTTTAGCCACAGTAACGGCTATTCTAGTGCCTGTAAATGATCCTGGACCACTAATAACATATATCTTATTAATATCTTTTATAGTTAGATTATTTTTATTTAATTCTTCGTCGATAATAGGCACTAAATATTTAGAATGATCATTTAAAGTCTCTTTCTCTACTAAAGAAAGAACTTCATCATTTTTAACTAGACCTACTACTAACTTTTTTGAACTTGTATCTAAAAAAAGTGAGATCATGATAAAATGTCCTCACATAAATCTTCATACTTTGTTCCATGAGGTTCAAGTTTAATAATCCTTGTATCCTCATCTAATGCTTTGAAATAGATATCTAATCTTTCTTCAGGAAGATAATCTTTAATCATATCTGCCCATTCAATTATTACTATTCCATCTCTATCAAAATAATCTAATATTCCTGTGGATTTTATATTACCCTCTAATCTATACATATCCATATGGTATAAAGGCATTTGACCTGATAAATATTCTTTAATAATACTAAAAGTTGGAGATGTAACTGTTTCATCAATTTCTAGAGCATCTGCAAAACCTTTAGTAAATACTGTTTTACCAGTTCCTAGTTCACCGTTAAGGCAAATTACCATATTTTCAAATTTTTCTGATTCAATATTTTGAGCTAAAACAATAGTATCTGCTTCGCTCTTTGAAGTATATTTATAATCCATTTATATCACCCACCATAATTATACATAATCTTTTACATTTATAACAAGTATTTAATGTAAAATATACAAAATTTAAAGCAAAAAAAAATACCAGCGACTTCCTATTTTTGCATTACACTATCTTCGGCGTTAGAGTGCTTGACTTCTGTGTTCGGGATGGGAACAGGTATTTCCACTCTGCTATAATCACTGATAAATTAATT
>JAFWEE010000006.1 GCA_017515795.1 Bacilli bacterium | reverse complement strand
ATGGTACAAGTACTAATTATACAATTACAGTAAATAGACAAAAACATACTGAACCAGAACCAGAACCTACAAAGAGTAGTGATTCTTCATTAAAGAGTTTAGGAATGTCTGGTTATAGTTATAGTCCTAAATTTAATCCTAGTACTTTAAACTATTCAATGACTGTTTCTAATGGTATTAAAGGATTATATGTACAAGCTGTACCTAATGATCCTAAAGCAACAGTAGATATTGAAGGAGATAGTAAATGGGATGTTGGTAAAAACACAGTTAAAATAACTGTTACAGCAGAAGATGGTAGTAAAACAGTTTATAAAGTAGTTGTTAATAGAGAATCTGAAAAGAAGAAATCTAGTGATAAAAATGTAGATTTCAAGATTTATTCTCCACATACAATTGATCCTAACTTCAGTAATGATAAGAATGATTACAATGTAACTGTTCCTTATGATGTTAAGAAATTAGATTTAAGTGTAATTCCATATGATTCAAATACTAAAGTAGAAATTACTGGAAATGAAAAGTTCTCTACTGAAGGAGATAATATAGTTAAGATTAAAGTAACTGCAGAAGATGGATCAACTAAAACTATAACTCTTAAAGTTAAGAGATCTGAATATAAGGCTAATACTGACTTATTAGATTTAAAAGTAAGAGACTATGAAATGAGTCCTGTATTTAAAGCTAGTACTACTAACTATAAAGTTACAGTTCCTCATAAAGTAAGAAATGTTACAGTATTAGTTAAAGCTCCAAAAGGTGCTACATATAAGATTACTGGTAATAAAAATTTACAAGTTGGAAATAATGTGGTTTTAGTTAAAGTAACTGATGAAAAAGATTTTACTAAGTATTATCAAATTGATATTACTAGAAAAAAAGGATTTAATATATTTGGACTTGGTTTAATTCCATTCCTAATAATATTATTCTTGTTATTAATCTTATTATTACTTTTATTATTACTTTTAAGAAGAAGAAAGAATAAAAAAGAAAGAAGGGCAGCTTTAATAGCTAAAGAATCATCTGATGATGATGTAGTTAAACAAGAAGCTCCTGTTCATATTGATTTTAAACCTGAATTTAACTTTAATTCTAAAAATGGTACTGACGATGATGTAGTATATGCAAATGGTCCAATGCTTAATGGTATGGATGAAAAGAAACTACTAGATAATCAAGAAACAGTTGTAGATGCTAAATATGATATTTATGATGATGTAGTTACTAAAGACGAATTGGTAGATGCATTAAATGAAGGTATAAGAACTAAAAATGTTGATAAATTACAAATGCTTCTAGATCAAGAAAATCTTAATCGTAAGAAAAAGAGAATGAAAAAAAGAGAAGAAGCAAGAGAAGAAAATGAATCTAATGATGATGATTATGAGCCTGAACATTCAGCTGATAATTATGATGATTATGATGAAGAATAGTTGTAATTTATAGGAAATATGTTATAATTTAATTATAGGAGGCTAATATGAGTAAAAAGAAAATAGGGATAATCGTAGGGGCTGCTATTATTGTTATTGGCATAGTTGTTGCTTTAGTACTTTTACTAGGTGGAAATAATGAAAAAGAATTAAATTCTAATTTATCTAAATTAGGAAAACAATTCTATGAAGAATTCTATTATCCAAGTCAAGAAAAATCTCAAGAAGATGTTAAAGCATTTGTTAAGAAATTTGAAAAGACTGGTATTAAAGTTAACTTAGAAAATATTGCTAAAGTTAGTAAAATTGATCAAGAATTAGTTAAATCTATGGTTAATAAAAAGACTAAAAAAGATTGTGATAAGACTGCTTCATACGTAGTCATTAAACCAAAGAAACCATATGGTAAAACTGATTACACAATTGATGTTACTCTTGAATGTGGTTTTAATAAATAATTAAAAAAATGATAGGTAAATACCTATCGTTTTTTTTGTTTAAATGATATAATTTAAAAAGGTGATATATATGAAATACATTATGGTTAGTGCACTATGGTGTCCTGCTTGTATTATTACTAATAATGCAACGGATAAATTAATAGATGAAAAACATATAGATGTAACTAGATTAGATTATGATTTTGATGATATAAGCAAATATAATGTAGGTCGAACTTTACCTGAAATAATAGTTTTTAAAGATGATAAAGAAATAGGCAGAATTATTGGTGAAAAAAACTATAATGAATTATTAATGGAGATAGATAAATATGAAGAAAATAATTAAGTTTTTAGTTTTTGCTATACTTTTATTTATTCCAGTATTTGTACATGCTAAAACAGTGGATATTTATTTGTTTTATGGTGATGGATGTCCTCACTGTGCAGCAGAAGAAAAGTTCTTAGAATCATACCTTAAATCAAATGAAGATGTAGTAGTACATAGATATGAAGTATGGTATAACGAAGAAAATATAAAACTATTAAAAGATGTAGGAGATCTTCTTGGAGTTACTCCTAATGGAGTTCCTTATACTGTAATAGGAGACGATGTTGTTAGTGGTTTTATGTCTAATGATACAACAGGAGAACAAATAAGATCTTATATAAATATATATAGGAATAAAGAATATACTGATAGGGTAAAAGTATTTCTTGAAACTGGAGAAAAAATAGAGGAAAAAGAAATAGTAGAACCTAAGAAAGAAGATAAAAAAGAAGAGAAAGATACTAAAGTATCATTTAAGTTATTTGGTAAAAAAAGAACTATAGATACTAAGAAAGTATCTATACCTGTAATAGCAGTTCTATTAGGTCTTGTAGATGGTTTTAATCCATGTGCTATGTGGATACTTATATTCTTAATAACAATGTTATTTAATATGAAAAATAGAAAGAAAATGTGGATACTTGGTATTACATTTATATTTACTTCTGGACTAGTTTATTTGGCATTTATGCTTACTTGGTTAAATCTTACGTCATTTGTTACTAAGCTTCAATATATACGCTTATTTGTGGCTATAATAGCCCTTGGAGCAGGCATATTGAACTTAAATAATTATATTAAATCTTTATCTAAGGATGATGGTTGTGAAGTAGTAGATGATAAGAAAAGAAAAAAGATTATTAAAAGAATTATAAAGATAACATCTAATAAGAAGTTTATAATAGCATTATTAGGTATAATGCTTTTAGCAGCTTCAGTAAATATAATAGAACTTATGTGTTCTATAGGTATACCTATGATATTTACTCAAATTCTTTCTATGAATGATCTAAGTACATTTAGATATATGATATATATGCTTATATATATATTCTTCTTCTTAATAGATGATATTATTATATTTGCTATATCTATGAAGACTTTAAAAGTAACAGGAATATCTACTAAGTATACTAAGTACTCTCATTTAATTGGAGGCATATTAATGATAATAATAGGAATACTTTTATTATTAAAACCTGAATTATTAATGTTTAATTTTTAATAAAAAATAATTAAAAAAAATTCGTAAAATGCTTTACAAAATAAGGATAAAACTAGTATAATGAATATATAAGATAGGAGACGATGATTATGGGAAACAAATTCGATTACAATGAAGAAGAAGTAATGAAGATCTTAAGTGACGCAACTAAGACTGATGAACAAAAAAAGGCAGCATTTGATTCTTATAAAGAAACCTTACTATCTGAAAGAAAAACTGAAATCATAAATAGATTAAATGCATGTGCTAAAGATAATCCTACTATTACTCAAGAAGTATATATTTCTATGCTTAAGAAATATAGTAATGATAATCTTGAAATACCATTTGATTCTATTATTAATGATATAGATGCATTTGATAAAGAAATGAAAGCAAAGTATGAAGAGATGGAAAGAGCTAAAGCAGTAGAAGTTCCTACTCCTGCTCCAATTCCTGAAACTCCTGCTCCTGTAGTTCCTGAAACTCCAGTAGCTTCAGTAGAACCAGAAATAACTATTACTGAAACTCCTGCAGTTGAAGAAGCTCCAGTTAATATTGAAATTAATGCAGCAGATGAAGAAATAACTCCTGATGTTACACCATTCTCTAACACAGTAGAAGCTAATCCTTTATTTGATGATAATCAAATGGAAATTAGTCCAGATGAAGCTGATAGTCAAAAAGGAAACGCAAATGCAATTATAATAAGTATTATTACAATAATAATTGGTATTGTAATAATGTATTCAATTATTAGATTAAAATAAAAAACTATCATATGATAGTTTTTTTTATTATTTAAATTTATCCATATTAATTACTTGAATCTTTTTAGATACATAAGGGTTAATAGTAGAAAATACAAAATCAAATGTGAATATTGATAAAAGTATTAAACATACAACAAATAATACTTTTTTATTATGTTTTTCTATAAATTTTTTTATAAATGGAACTATTAAATATATAACTATTAATCCTGTAAAACCAAATACTATTGAATATGGTAAACAAATTCTTCCGTTAATATTAAATGGTTTATCAGTATAATTCCACCAAGACATGCCATATGTATATTCTAGGTATAAACTTGTTAAGTATTCTGATATAGTACATATAACAAAGGATCCTATAAATATCATCCATTTCTTTTCTTTATATTCATATAATAATAAATATATTAATACAGTTCCTGTTCCATATATTGGTAACCATGGTCCTCTCATAGTACCACTATTTATTAGATTACCTTCTTTAAGAAATTCCCATAGAACTTCCCAAGCCCATCCGATAAAACATGAAACAAAGAATAGTAGTATATATTCATTAAATTTATTTATATTGAATTTTTTCATACAACCACCTTAAATAAATTATATCATAAATTACTTGTATATTTAAAAAATATGTGATATATTTATTAAGTAATTTCATGGCGGAATTGGTGAAGTGGTTAACACGGTAGATTGTGGCTCTATTATGCAAGGGTTCGACTCCCTTATTTCGCCCCATTTGAAAAAATCGAACTTTTTTAAGTTCGTTTTTTTATTATTATGTTATAATAGTTTTATATTTCAGGAGGTTTATATGGCAATTATTAAAAAAAGAAACTATGATGAAGAATTAGAAATACTAAAAAGTACACGTAATTATTATGAAGTAAGAATGAACTCAATTACAAAGGATCATAATCAAAGAGAAGTAGGTTATATTCAAGGATATATTGATGAAACTAATAAAAAAATAAGAAGATTATTATTAGAAAAAGAAATATTTGGTTTAGTTTTACCATATTTTGAATCAATAGGAATAAAATTTGATATGGAATCTCAGGATATTTCTTATGCATTTAAATTAGCTAAATATGAAGATAAAAAATATATAGAGTATTATATGCAAAACTTTCATGAATCAGAAGATGAAGATGAATTAAATGAAATATGTGGAAAACTTATATTTGATGATAAAGGAGAACTATTATTAGATTTAGATACATCAAATAATTTTTATCTAAACTTTCAAGATCTTGATGATTTTGTAGAAATAAGTCCTGATAATATATTTGTTACAAAAGATGATGTTATTATTAATTTAGGTAGTATATGGATTCCTAAATATGCTCATTATAAATTTAATGGAAAAAAATATGTGGAAAAACATGAATTTACTAGTGCAGATAGTACCAGTAAAAAAGTAGATGATAATGAATATGCCACATATAAAAAATTACAATTAGGTGATGGTGAACTTGGAGTATGCTATGGAAGACTATATAGTGTTTCAAAAGGTGATTTTGTAAATGATTTAGAATTTGATAATATAATTGACTATACTTATCCTGTTATTAAAACTCCATATATGGGAGTCTTATTAGATGAAGCTTGGATAGGAATTAAAAAAACTCTAGAAGAAAATAATTTATTAATAGGAACTACTACAATTAGATTAGATAAAGAGGATAAAATAACTACAGCAGTATATTTAGATAAAGAAGGAAATATAGTAAGTAAGTTATTTTATTACCCATATTTCTTTAGATATGATAAGAAAAAAAGAATGGAAAGTGACTTATTATGTATGGATACTTCTAATGAAACTTATATTACTGATTTATGGAAAGTAGAAGAAGAATCTAAGAATTATATTAAGAGTGCTATTGATTCTGAATTATTTATGGAAGAAAGAGAAAGAAAGTTAAATCAAATGAGACGAGAAAGAATGCTTCGTATAATGACTACAGTTGATTTAACAAAAAGTGATTGTGGTCCAGAATCAAAAAAATATACAATGAAGCCTAAAGAAGATCCAAAAAAAGAAGCTTAATGCTTCTTTTTTTATATAAAAACGCGATGTAGTAAAATTGTAGTATTTTTGTAGTTTTCTATTGACAAGCATTTTTTATAGTGTTATTATCTAATCAAGAGGTGATAAAATGGCTAATAAAACAAGTGCTATTAACATACAAGTTGATAGTGATGTTAAAAAAGATGCTACTTTAGTTTTAACAGATCTTGGCTTATCTATGAGTTCTGCTATTAACTTATTCTTAAAACAAGTAGTTAAGAAAAATGGTCTTCCATTTGAAGTAACTAATGTAGTAGATAACAAAAAGATACTTGATGTTGTATGCGCATTAATTATGAAAGATGGTAAATGTTTAATAGCTAGAAGAAACAAAAATGACCATTTAAATGGTAGATGGGAATTTCCTGGAGGAAGAAGACAAGGTCTTGAAGATGAAAAGAAAACTCTAGAAAGAGCATTTAATGAAATATTTAAGATGAAAGTAGATATTAAAGATTATTTAACTCATAGTATATGTGAATATCCAGGTCATATAGTAGATCTGAAAATATATGAATGTGATTATGTAAGCGGAGAATTCAAGTTAGATATCCACTCTGAATATAAATGGGTTAGTATTGAAGAATTATTAGATTATGATTTAGCAGATGCTGATGTTATTTTATCTAAGTTCTTAATAAAAAGAGCATTAGAAGAATCAAGAAATAATAGTATTATTGATTAATATAGGAGGTTTAAAATGAATAATATTAATGTATTAACATATAAAGGATTAACTAGGGAAGAATTAAGAAACGTTTTTGATAGTTTAAATATTTATGGGATGGAATCATTAACTTCAGTAATAGAAGCATGGCAATATGAATATGAAGAAGATGGAACAATACTTAAAGAGGTATTTGATTCTGTAAAAGAAGAAAAGGAAAGAAATTTAGGTAATAGAGATAGAAATCCTATATCTGATAGAGAAGAATTAAGAAGATCATTAAGTGCATTAAGTGATAAAGAGTTTGATTTTATAGGAGACCTATTAGAATTAGATCCAGATGAAGTATTTATGCATAATCCAATGGAAGAATATTATGGCGTTGAGTATGAAGAAGATGCTTGTGAAGAAGAATATGATGAAGAACCATATATAATATTTAAAGGTATTTATTCTGATTTAGCTGAAGAAAGAGTTGTTAAGAATTTTATTAATTCAAAACCAACAAAAGGAGCTAAATTAATGAAAGAATCTGAAGCTTTATTTAATCAAAGATTTAATAAATCGTTAGAGACTGCTAAAAAAGAAAAAATGATTCCGAGAGATCCATTTACTAAAAGATATACTAAATCTTTAACTGCACAAAAAAAGAAAGATGGATTTAGACCTTATTCATTATAGGAGAAATTATGAAAGTAGTAGAAGTAGTAGCAGCAGTTATTAAAAAGGATAACAAAATTCTAGGAACTGCTAGAGGATATGGACATTTCAAAGGAATGTGGGAATTTCCTGGTGGAAAACCTGAAGAAGGAGAAACTAAGGAAGAAGCTCTAGTTAGAGAAATAAAAGAAGAATTAAATGCTGATATTAAAGTAGATGATTATATATGTACTGTAGAATATGATTATAAAGATCCTGATTTTCATTTAACTATGCATACTTATTTTTGTACTTTATTAAATGATCATATGGAACTTGTATATCATGATGAAGAAAAACTAGAACACGAAGCTATGAAATGGCTTTCTAAAGAAGAATTAGATACAGTAGAGTGGTTAGGAGCAGACATAGAAATAGTTAATAAATTAAAGGAGTTATTATGAGAGACTTAAAAGTTTTACAAAAAGAGGTTATTCAAAATAAGATTAATCATGGATTTAATACTACTGATATTAATTTTGAATTCTGTTTAGCTTATGGTGAACTAGGAGAGGCTTATATGGCTTATCTTAAAAAGAAAGATGATTTAGGAGAAGAACTTGCAGATGTAGCTATTTATCTTCTTGGAATATCTGAATTACTTGGATTTGATCTAGGAAAAGAAATAGAAAACAAGATGCTTAAAAATAGTAAAAGAGTTTATAAAGAAATAAATGGAGTAATGCAAAAAGTTGAAGCATAAAAAGACCAATAGGTCTTTTTTTGACATATATTATAATTGTGGTATTATATTTTCACGGTGATTTATATGCAAAAAATACAAATTGATAGTATGTATGATATTATTAAGTCTCCTATTCCTATAGGCAGTGGTTTTTGTGCGCACTGTTATAGATGTAAAGATGGTAATGTTTTTAAGAAATTTAAAAATAATGAAGAAGGACAAAAAATAGTAAATAGAAAAGATTTAGAAGTCCTAATGGAAGCTTTATGTAAATCATCAAATGAATCTATTGTAGGACCTAAAACTTTAGTATATCAAGACAAAAAGTTTGTAGGTTATATATATGAATATATAAATGGAATAGAAGTAGCAAGTGTTAGTAGATTTACTAGAATAGATACTTTATTTAAAAATATAGGTATTTTATTTGATGACATTAAATCTTTAACAGAAAATAGAGTAGATTTATATGATATTCATGGAAAGAATATTCTTGTAGATGGTTCTTTTCATGTAATAGATATGGATAAAAGTAATATGGCTAAAGAAAAGGATACACCTGAAGACTTAGAAAAGTTTAATAAACAAGAATTATTAAAGACTATTTTAAATGTAATATATAGATTTAAACCTTGGAATGAAGGAGTATATACAGGTGTTGATATTCATGAGTTTTTATATCGTAAAGATATAAATGCGGATACTTTAAGAGAATTAAAAGAAGAATTTGAAAGAGTATGTAGAAAGAAGAATCCTATGCTTTATGAAATAAGAAGAAAGACTCTTCATGAAAAACGTATAAATAGTTATTCTTCTTATGTAAGAAATATGGAGGAATAAAAATGGATTTAATTAATACATTAGATAATGAATTAAAAGAGAAGCATTTATCTGATTTAGAAAAAATGAGATATATTTATTTAAGATTTTGTGAATTATTTCATTTTGATTCTAAATGGTCTGCTGCAGATATAATAGAAGACAAAAAATTAGAAGACTCAATTTTTTATAGAAAAATAGATTTAGAGAATATAGATGATTTTTCTATAATATGTCGTTCAGGAGCTTATGAAGTTATATCTCCTTTAATTAGAGAATTAACTAATTTACATACTAATATTATTTCTCTTGGAAATCATTTCTATACTGAAGTAACAGATGATTATAACAATAGATGGAAATTAGATCCAATGTATGGAGATATGCCAAGAGTAAAATTAGGTATATTACCAACAGGTATGTATTATGTTAAAAAAAGAGGAGTAAGACTTGAGGAATATGATTTTGATTTTAGATATATGGATCCTGATCTAGGATATCGTTTTATTAAGAGATCAGAATATGAAACTAAAATCATGAGTCCTTCTCAATATGGTGCTGCTAAAGAAGTAGGAGAGTTATTAGATACTACTAAAGTAAATAAACATTTTACAGATGCATCATATTTTATACATATATTTCCACAACTAATGAGTATACCATTTGAAGATATTGTAGATAAAGATTTAGTATTCCATAGGATAGTAAATATAGAAGACGAATGTATTCAATTTGAGTTAACTAAAGAAAAAGGTTTATATACATTTAAGAAAATAACTCCTGAAAGATATGAAGAGGTTGCTAAAAGATTGGTTTACAGATAATATTGAAGTAATAATTATTATTTGATAAAATATATTTAAGGAGGACTATTATGGCAAAGTTTTGTGGACAATGTGGAAGTATGCTTGAAGATAATAAATGTCCAAAATGTGATGTTAAAGAAGTAAAAAAAGTAGAAAACAATGAAACTAAAACTGGTACTAATGCTTTAGCTATTACAGGATTTGTATTATCTTTAACAACACTTCTTCTTGGAGTATTAAGTGCTATTCCAGGTTTGATACTTTCAATTGTAGGTTTAAATCAAATTAAAAAAACTGGAGAAGAAGGAAGAGGTCTTGCTATAGCAGGTATTATAATTAGTTCAGTTTTATTAGGATTTATTATAATATTCTTATTCTTCTTAGTATTAGCTTTAATTACAGCATCATATTATTAATATGTAAAAAAGATGTAATCACATAAGTGATTACACTTTTTTTATATTATAATAAAATGGGTGGTTATATGAATTTATATTTATTATCAGTATTTATTTTTTTCCTAGGGAGTGTAGTTGGTTGGATTTTAGAACTAGTTTATAGAAGAATTCTTCATGGCAAATTAGTTAATCCTGGTTTTTTAGTTGGCCCATATTTACCTATATATGGATTTGGTTTATTATCATTAACTATACTTCATATACTATTAACAAGATTAAATTTATATCCAGTGGTAATTATATTATTAATGGGTATAGTTATGACTTTAATAGAGTTAATTGGAGGTTTATTTGCATTATCTCAAAAAGTAAGATTATGGGATTATAGTAAGAACTGGTTAAACTTTAAAGGAATAATATGTCCTTATTATTCTGCTATGTGGTTATTTATAGGAACTATATATTATTTCTTCTTATATGATCCTCTTATGTATGCAGTAAATTGGTTTAATGAAAATATATCTTTTTCTTATGTAATAGGTATTTTATCAGGTTTTCTAATAATAGACTTTGTTTATTCTACTAAACTATATATTAAAATTAGAAAATATGCTAAAGAGAATAATGTCACTGTTATGTATGAAAAACTTAAAATACATATAAAAGATGTTCAAAAGAATGCTAAAGAAAAATATTCGTTTTTATTTCCATTTACTCAAACAAAAAAACTTATTGATTATTTAGGCAGTTATATAGATAAGAAATAGGTGATATTATGAATATATTTGATTATTTAAATTATTACGGAAAATATACATTTGATGATAAACCATTTAACGAAATAGATAATGCTATATTTTCAGAACTTGCTTATGTAGATTTTAATGGAATTGTATCAAATGATAATAAACATAAAATTAGATTAAAAGATGCTGCTAAAGCATATTTAGATTTTAAAGGTAATATTATTACTAATGATATTATTACTGTTAAAGAATCATTAAAACTTTTAATAGCTGCTAAAGATACAGATAGATTTAAAGATATACTATTATATAATTACAAGAATAATATAACCGATAAATGTCAGTTTTCTTGTTTAACATTTGAAATTAACAAGAGGCTAGTTTATGTATCTTTTGAGGGAACAGATAAAGTAATAAGTGGATGGATAGAAAATGCAAAAATGTCTTATGAATATCCTGTTTTAGCACATAGTTATGCTATTAATTACTTGAATAAATATTTTAAACATACCTATAAAAGAATTATTGTGGGTGGTCATTCTAAAGGTGGTAATCTAGCATTAGTATCTGCTTTAGGATGCAAAAAAAGTATATATAAAAGAATAATAAATATATATAGTAATGATGGACAAGGTTTAAGAAAAGAAGAAACAAATTTAAAAAGATATAATGATTTATTAAAGAAGTATATTCATATAGTTCCATATAATTCTATTGTAGGAATGCTTTTATATCATGATATGTATTACTTAAGTGTAGATTCTGATAAAAAACCAGGTGTATCTCATTTAATAACTAATTGGAAAATAGATTATGATCATTTTAAAACAAGAGAAATTAGTAAATTTAGTAAAGTAATAGATGAAGGAGTTAATACTTGGATAGATAAATATGATAATGATTCTAAAAGAGAATTTGTTAATAGTTTAGGACAAGTATTAAAGAAGAATGGAGTTATTACTTTAATAGATTTTATTAGTAACAAAAGACTTATATTAGATGTTTTAAAATCTGTTAAGGATGTTGATCCTTTAGTAAAAAATATGACATTAGATCTTATTAAGATTATAGGTAAATTAAATATAACAAATTAGCACTCTCTATTGACAAGTGCTAATTATAGTGCTATACTTTAATCATGGAGGTAATAATTATATTATCCGTGTAACGAAAGGAGAGATGTTATATGATGTTACCAGATAGATTTTTTGATGATATTTTTGATTTAGATGCTCCTAGAATGCATCCACCAAAAGAAAGAATGGATTGTGATATCTATGAAGAGGATGGTAAGTATGTAGTAGAAGCTTCAGTATATGGTTTTAATAAAGAAGATATTAAAATAGAAACTGAAGATGGATCTATTATTATTACTGCTGAAAAGAATGAAGACTTCAAAGATAATGATAATAAAAAATATCTAAGAAGAGAAAGACATTCATCTTCTAGAGTACAAAGAGCATTCTATTTAGGAGATATAGATGAATCATCTATTAAAGCAAACTTTAATAATGGTGTTCTTAAAATAGAAGCTTCTAAGAAAGAAATTGAATCTAATAGAAAACAAATAGATATTCAATAAAAACAGGTTAAAACCTGTTTTTTTATGTTATAATATTCCTATGAATAGAGGACATTATTATGATTACAAAATTTTCAAACTTTATACAAATAATAACAGATTATTTTTCTAAATTTGGTCCTCTTGGAGGATTATTAATAATTATAATTAATTCTATATATCCTATAGCAGTCCCATTAGGTGTTTATATGGCGTTTAATGTTCATGCATATGGTTTAATACTAGGAACTATAATATCTTATATAGGGACTATTATTGGATGTATAATTTCTTTTATATTATTTAAAAAATTTGATAGTAAATTTAAGAAATTTAATGAAAGAGAAAGAATAAAAAAGATTAAAGGCAAGATGAATAATATTACTATACCATCTTTAGCTACTGTAACTGCACTACCATTCTTTCCTGCATATTTAATAAATATAGCAGCAGGTCTTTCTCGAGTAGATACCAAAAAGTTTATTATTGGAATATGCTTTGGTAAGGTTCCTTTAGTACTATTCTGGTGTATTATAGGAAAGAGTTTTATGGATAGTGTAACTGATTATAAAACAATATTAATAATTATTGGAATGCTAGTTTTTACTTATGTTATAAGTAAAGTATTAACTAAGATATTTAAATGGGAGGTATAACATGGAATATATAATAATAGGTTTATTAGTTTTAGTAGTTATATTAACGGTAATATCTTTATTTAAGAATATAAATGAAGGTAGAATAACTGATAAAGTAAATGATATGCATGTTAATTTAACTAAGGAACTAGGAGATTTTAAATCTGATATTAATAGAAATTTTAATGAAGATTTTACTAAGATGAATGAAAGAATAGAAAATAGATTAAATCAGATAGATACTAAAGTAAATGAAAGAATAGATGTTAATTTTGAAAAGACTAATAAAACATTTAATAGTGTATTAGAAAGACTTGGTAAGATTGATGAAGCTCAAAAGAAAATAGATAGTTTATCATCTGATATAGTATCTCTTCAAGGAATTTTGACTGATAAAAAGAGTAGAGGTATTTACGGCGAAGTTAATCTAAATCATATATTATCTTCTGTATTTGGAGATAAAAATGATAAAGTATATCAAACACAATTCTCTTTTGATAATAACACTATCGCTGATGCTGTAGTATTTGCTCCAGAGCCTCTTGGTTTGGTAGCAATAGACTCTAAGTTTCCTTTAGAAAACTATAGAATTATGGTAGATAAGAACTTTGATAAAGCATCTAGAGAAACAGCTGCTAAATTATTTAAATCAGATGTTAAAAAGCATATAGATGCTATTGCTAGTAAATATATAATACCAGGTGTTACATCAGATCAAGCAATTATGTTTTTACCTGCTGAAGCTATATTTGCAGAACTAAATGCTTATCATACAGACATAATTGAATATGCTTATAAAAAGAGAGTATGGATTACCTCTCCAACTACTTTAATGAGTACTCTAACTACGATAGAAGTAATTATTAAAAATAGTGAAAGAGATAAGTATGCTAAAGTTATTCAATCTGAACTTACAAAACTATCTATAGAGTTTGGTAGATATAAAGAAAGATGGGATAAACTATCTAGAAGTATTGAAACAGTATCAAGAGATGTTGAGGATATTCATATAACTACAGATAAAATATCAAAGAGATTTGATAGTATTAATGGAGTTGAAATAGAAAAAATTGAGGATTAATATCCTCTTTTTTATTGCATATTTTCATAAAAAATGGTTTAATTATATATAGAATATGATACTAGGAGTGTGCCCATATGAAAAAAGTTAAAAGTGGTTTATGGAAAACAATAGAATTAGTATATAAACATAAGTTTATATCGTTTTTTGTTGCTATTGGAATTGCTACATCATTAATATTATTTAATGTTTTAGCTAATGATGATGAATTTGCAAATAAGTTAGTAGTTAAGAATGCTGCTATAACATCTATTGAAGATGGTGGTTTATATGAATTTGATTCTACTACTGGAAATGGTAAGGATTCTGCTGGAGATAATGGTATAGTAAGAAATTTTGATAGTATTACTTATAGAGCATCTTATAATCTAGAATTAAAAGAAGCTGATCCTGAAGTAACTCAAGTTGAAGGAAGAAATGTAATAGTAGACGTAATACTTCCAAATACAATTAAAGCAAGTCTTGGAAGTAGTAATTCTCAAAGTGATGAATTTATTAGTCCAGTAGCATTAGATGCTAATAATGACTATTATGAATTTGTTTTAGATAACGTTACTACTACATCAAGTGAACCAAATATTTTTGATTTTATTTTATATAACGCTAATACAAAAGTAGTTGATGCATCATTTACTCCTATTATTTTAATTAAAGAAGCTACTGATGAGAATTATAAAGCAATCTCTGAAATGAGTGATTCAGAAAAAGAATCATTTATAAGTAATTTAACTAATAATAGAGTTGCTTGTGATCCAAATACAATTGAGTGTTCGACTACATTTACTGGTATTTATGATTATGATGTAACTTTATACCAAGGTGTATATTTTAATTCTACTAATACAAATTTAAATAAGAATTATCCAATAGGTATTGAAATAAAGATACCAAGAAATGGATTAGGTATATATATTCCAAATACTGTATCATTTGATGTTGCTTATGCTACTACTGATACAGATATTACAGTATCATATGTTGCTGATTCATTTGTTAATTATAAAGACCCTAATAAGAATTATGCAATTTATTATACTGAAGCTACAGGTGAACTTGTAGATATTCCTAACGTTGTATCATATGATAGTGGAGTAATAACTGTAGGTAATTTAAAAGCTGGTAGTTCAGTTATTGGTACTGCTGCATTTGAAATTAATAGTGTAAGAGATAGTGCTACTACTGATAGTAGTATTACTGTTACAGTTTCTAATTTAAAAGCTAATGATACATTAGTTAAACAAACTGGTGATGAAATAGTTGTTACAGATTATGCTCATAAAATGGTAGGAGCCTTCAATGCAAGTGTTGATATAGTTAAAGGTCAAGCTGAAGGCTATGAAACTGCTGGGAATGTATTCTTAAATTATGGTGAACAATTTGCTATAGTTGAGCAAGTTGAATATGCTACTAATGGTGTTGGAGATACATTAGATGAATTACATAACTATATTAAAATTGATTCAGATGCATTTATAGTAAGTAGAGAAGGTAATTCAGTATCAGAACCAACTGCTATTATGAGATATGGTTATGGTGAATGGAATTCAAATTATTTTGAATTAACTGGAGAATCTGGTTGTCCTACTAATATAAGTAGTTTAACAAAAGAAAATCTTATGAATCTATTTGGTGGGCCATGTTTAAGAGCAAAGAACACTGTTAAATGGAACGAAGATGAGAATACTACATTGCCTTTAATAATTGTTGATACAGTATTTGGCGATGCTTCAGATGAAACATTAAACTTTAATGAAGGTACAATAGCTACTGTTACATTAAATGCTACTGTAAGAAATAATGCTTCATTAAGAAATACATCACATCAAGTTGTTTCTTCTTCAGTAGGAACATTTAATGGTAATAAATTCTATATGTCTAGTGCTATTAATGATAATAATGTTAGTGCTGCTAAGAATAAAGATAGTTATATTAAAACAGTATATGATTTTAATAATAAATTAATATCTAGAGATTATTCAAATCTATGTCATGCAGCAAAATGTGCTATCAATGGTAATACAATTCATGTAATAGCATATACAGTTAATCAACCAGAAGTCCATGCATATCATAATGATATTGAAAGAACTGTATTCTATGATTATCCAATTGAATGGAGAATTGATGCTAATGCTACTACATCAGATGATTCAATTGTATTTGATAAAGCAACTGTAGTTGTAGCTATTCCAAAAAAATTAAATTATTTATATGCTGAAACTATGGTAGATGGTAAAAGAGTTAATAAAACTGGTACTAAAGTAGAAGGTTCATCATATGATACTTACACATATGTATTTAATCAAAATGAAATAAATAATAATATGATAAATACTTTATCAATATTTACAGATATTTATTTAGATACTAAATCTGGTACTCAAACTGGTATTATAGTAACTGTAGATTTTGAAGGAAGTAAAATTGATGGAACAAATATTATAAGATTAAGTGATCCAAGAGATGATGCTTATAAATATAATTCAAATATAGTAACTCTATATAATGGATCATCAATTACAACTTATAGTAATGTTGATCACAGATATATAGAAACAAATTCACCTTATGTATTTACTATGAAATCATATAATAACTCAAGTATAGGTGAAGGAACAGGTTATTCTTATAGTGGAGCTGCATTATATTATGTTCTTCCTTATATAGAAGATTCTAATTACAGGATTTATGATAAGACATTTACTAATAGTAAGTTTAAAATTAAATTATTAAGTGCATTAAATGCTGGATATACAGCATACTATACAACAGATGATGGTAAGAATGTATCTAGTGATATTTATAATAGTACTAATTCAGATACTACAACAGTATGGAAACCTTGGAATAATCCATCTGATGAATTAGAAGGAGCAACTGCTATTAAGATAGTTAAAAATGATAATTGGAATATTGATACATATTTCTTAAATGAGAATGGTGTAGTAGTTAGTGTAACTCCTATTAATAATGAACAAGCTGATGCTTATTATAATGGATTTACTGTAACTGTTAATAGACCAGATAATTATATTGAAGCATGTGTTGGTGATCCTGAAGATTGTAGTACAACTCCTAGTGCAAAATTATACTATCAATCATCTAAGTCTTTAGTAGAAGTTTATAGTAGAAAAATATCAGGATTTGTATTTGAAGATTATAACTATAGTAATATGTATGAAGGTGGAGAAGACCAATTACAAGATATAGTTGTTGAATTATATAAATTAAATAATAGTGAATATACTAATGAATCTGATAGTAAGAATCCAAATGCTTATGTTAATCCAGAAGTAGACGAGTTAATTGCAACTAAATCTACATCATCAACTGGAGCATATTCATTTGCAGGATTAAAAGCTGGTTATTATTATGTTTTATATAGATATGATGGAGCTAAATATACACCATCAGATAAATATGGTGGAGAAGCAACAGGAGTTACTAATGCGAATGCTATTAACTCCAAAGCAGTAGCTTTAAATGGAGTTGATGATGCTGCAGTATCAGATATTATTACTTTATCTGAAAGTTCTTCCGCAAATGAAAGATATATTAATTTAGGCCTTAGAATTAGAAAAGAATTTGCTGTTGAAATTAATAAATATATTACAAAAATAGTTCAAACATCTAATCAAGGAACTAAGACATATGAATATGATAAAGCTACAAAAGTAAATATAGATATTAAAAACTTAAAAAATACTAAGTTTAGAGTTACTTATAGTTTTGATATTTCTAATACTAAATATTTCCCAGGATATATTGGTGTAATAATGGATTTAATGCCTGAAGGAGCAACATTTGATAATACACTTGAAGAAAATGGTGATTGGGTATTAATGGATAATATTCTATATTATAAAGGATTACAAAACATATTATTATTACCTGGAGAAAAACACTACTTTAATTTAGTACTTGATATAGATACTAATAAAGGTGGTACATATGTAAATATAGTAGCCGCTCAATTACCTTCATTAATGGGTGATGATGTAGTTCCATTTAATCCAGGAGATGTTTCTATGGGTGTTGGAGATAATGAATCTGGAGGCTTCGGAGCTACAGATGATGATGTCGGAGGCACTACTAATACAGGAGAAGGTGATTAATATGAAGAAGAAAAAGATTTTATTTGCATTATCATTATTATTAATTATTGTTATTCCTGTAACTATAATATTTGGAAATATATCAGGTAGTTCTATATTAAGAAAACTATCTGGTGCAGTAACTACTGATCCTGGATATACATATAACAAAGTTAAAAAAACTACTTCATTTGTATTTGGAAAAAGTAAATTACCATACTTTAGAGTAGCTTCTGCTAGTGACTCTGCTCACTTAGAGTCATCTAGTTGGTATTTCCATGAAGCTACTAAAGGTGGTAAATACTATTCTGGATATTGCTTACATATTTCTTTAAAAGCTAATGAAAGATATGAAGGAGATTTAACTGCTTATACATTTGATGATAATTTTTCTGGAGAATATATTAAGAATAAATATGGTGTAGGATTAAATGATCATCAAATACAATTATTACAAGCTTTACTTGCATCTGGATATCATTTTGATGAGCAAAATTCTAGATCAATTGAAAATATGTCAGTTGAAGAAGCTCAAAAAATGGCTGCTATGCAAATTCTAGTTTGGGAAATTGTTGAAAGTGGTAGAACACAATTTACCTCATATGCACCTGATTATAATCCATCAGATACTAGTGCATATAGTGTAGTAGTAACACAAAATGATAATGTGTTTGCATATTACAAATCATTTGTAGATGCTGCTAGAGATTATTTAAATAAAAAAGATTCAGCTGGTGATAGTCCAATATTTGGACAAACATATACAATGAAATGGAATTCAAATGAAAAACGTTTCACTACTGGTGCTAAAACTGGTCTTGGAAACTTTACTTCATGTACAAGTTCTAATGCCGATGTGGGAGTATCAGTTGATGCAGTAAATAAAACTGTTACTGTTTATACAACAAAAACTAATCAATCAGCAACTATTACATGTAAACTTGTTACAGGTAATGGTAGTAACAAATGGACATATTATAAGTTTGTAAATCTTCCATCTTGTGCAAATAACTGGCAAGATTGTTGGCAAGATATAGTTAATGGTACTGCTGGTACTACAATTACTAGAACATTTAATGTAGTTTCAGAAGGATCTAGTGTTAAAGTTATAAAATTAGCCAGTGGTGGTGGTCCATTAAGTGGTGCAGTTTTTGATCTTGTAACACCAGAGGGTAAAAGAATATATTTAGATGGTAATGGAGCAGCGAGTACTATAACTCAATCAGGAAGATATCTATTAGAGGAATATACTATTCCTGCTGGATATGATCGTGTACCTGCGACAATTCTAGAATTTGATTTATCAAATCATACAGTTAGTTGTAATAATGGTAGAGTAGAAAATGGTTCAGTTATTTGTCAAGGTGGTAAAATAAGTATTAAATATGTAAATAATACATTTGAAATAACTGCTTATGATACACTTAAACCATTATTAATTAATAAAGTTGATCCTCAAGATAATGCAATAGCTGGAGCACAATTTAAAATGTATACTGGAAACAATTACAGTACTCAAGTAAATTTTGTAAGTTTCCAAAATGGATTTGGCTGTGGTTATGCTTATGCTACTAGTGGAGTAGGATTAACTGACACATTATCAGGAGTTGAGTGTTCTACTTATTCTATTTCTAAACTTCCAGAAGGAAAATATAAAATAGTTGAGATTTCTGTACCATCTCCATATGTAATGCCTACATCAGAAGCAGATAGAACAATTTATATATATGTAGATAAAGATTCTAATATACATACATGTACAGATTCTACATGTAATAGTAGAATACTAACAGACCAAAATTCTATTAAGGCTGTTAACCATACTACAACAGTTAGTGTTAAGAAAATTGGTAATGGTGGTAATTCACTTCCTGGAGTAAAATTTGTATTATTTAATAGTGATAAAACAAAATATATTAAATCAACTCAAACTGGCGGAGTATATAAATATAATAGTATTGTAAATAGTCTTTCTGATGCTACTGTTTATGTAACAGGAAGCAATGGAATGTTTACAGTAAATGGTTTACCAACTGGTACTTATTATTTCAAAGAAATTGAAACTGTACCTCCATATGTACTTCCAGAAGGTGATGATGCATTTACTAAAGTTACAATTACAATGACTAAGGCAGGTCAAAAAGTAACAATAGATGATGGCAAAGAAAACATGTCATTAATCCAAATAACTAATGCTACAAAAGTATTTAATTTCTATAAAGTAGATGAAAATGGTAATTATTTAGCTGGTGGTAAATTTAAACTACAAAAATATAATGCTGATAAAGCTAAATATGAAGATATTAAAGTTAAATCAGTAGCTAATGATGGTACTTATCCTGCAGAAGCTGATATCTTTAAAGAAGATGCTAATGGTAAAGTACAATTTACTTTATCTCATGGTATTGCTACATTTATAGATATGGCTGCTAACTCTACATATAGAGTAGTTGAATTAGAAGCTCCAAAAGGATTTGAACTTACAGGTATTGAAAATGCTGCAGTAATTAAAATAGATGCTAATGGTTATGCTAAAGGATCTGCAACTATAATAAACCAAAAGAGATCTTTAGAAGGTTCAACAGCACAAGTTGAATTAATAATAGAAATTCAAACAGGTCAAACTGTTATTAGATATGGTTTAATTATTACTGGAGTATTAATAGCAATTACTGGTTTAATGGGTGCTTTAATATTTATATCAAAAAAGAGAAAATAATTTCTCTTTTTTTTATTTATATGTTATAATCTTTATCGCAAAGGGGAGTATATTATGGAAAGATTACAAAAGGTTATTGCTGCTTCTGGATACTGTTCTAGAAGAAAAGCGGAAGAATTAATAACTCAAGGAAAAGTAATAGTAAATGGTGAAGTAGTAAAAGAACTAGGTACTAAAGTTAATTCATCAGATATTATTGTAGTAGAGGGTCATTCTATTTCTTATGAAGAAAAAGAATACTATATGTTAAATAAACCAAGAGAAGTTATTTCATCAGCCTCTGATGATAAAGGAAGAAGAACAGTAGTAGAATATATTGATACTGATAAAAGAATTTATCCAATAGGTAGATTAGACTATGATACAACTGGTTTAATACTTCTTACTAATGATGGTGATTTTGCTAATAAAATGATGAAACCAAGTAGTAATATTATTAAGACTTATTTAGCAAAATTGGATTCTATTTTAACTAAAGAAGATATAGATAAATTACTTGGTGGAATAGTTATAGATAAAGTTAAATGTACTCCTAATAAAGTTAAAATAAAAGAAATAGATAAAAAGAATAACAAATGTTTAGTGGAAATTTCTATTCATGAAGGTAGAAATCATGAAGTTAGAAAAATATTTGAGAAATTAGGTTATGATTGTTTAAAATTAACTAGAATATCTTATGGTAATTTAAGATTAGGTACTCTTAGATTTGGAGAATATAGACCTCTATCTAAACAAGAAATTAATGATTTATTAATGTTAATAAAAAAGTAGATACTATTCAGTATCTACTTTTTCTTCTTCTACTTCTTCAATAGCTTTAACTGGACATGTGTTTTTAGCTTCTTCAACTAATTTTTTGTTTTCTTCTGTTATTTTGTCTTCTTTTATTTCAATATCTCCAGCATCATTAAATTCAAATACATCTGGTTCTATACCAGTACACATTCCACATCTTAAACATCTATTGTTATCTATTCTTAATCCCATATTAATCTTGCATTATTATTCTCCTTTAATTAAATTATAGTAGATTAAATCTAATTTGTAAATATTTAAAAAATATGTTATTATTTTATATAGTAAAGTAGGTGATTATATATGAGTTCTAGAGTAGAGAAATATTCTAAAAATGCTACTAATACTAGTAGACAAGCTAGAAATAGACAATTATACGATGATTTATATAGTGATACTAGTTATTCTAACTCTGTAGTTTTAGATGAATCTAAAGAAATAGATCTTAATAAAATTAAAGAAATACTTGAAAAAGAAAAAAAGTATAAAGAAAAGAAAACATATAACCCTACAAACGATTTATATGCCGATTTAGAGGACCTTTCTAAGACCACTGATATAAATAGAGTATATGATATAAATGAGGTTTTAAAGAGCGCTAAAAGCAGTCGTGATATATTAGAAGACGCTAATGAAAAGAGAAAAATAAAAAGTAATTATGCAAGTCATATAGATATTCAAAAAGAATTAGATAAAGCTAAGAATGCATATGTTGATTTAAAACATGAAGAAACTGAATTATTAGAACTTATGAATACATTAACTAATGCTACTAAGGAAGACTTAGCTATGGATATATTTAGTGATTTAACTGAGAATGCTATTAAGAAGGAACATACTATAGAGATACAACAAATAGAAGATGATACTGATAATAAGGATAAATCTCAAGAATATAATTCTAGTACATTTATGTTTGATACTAAAGACTTTGATAGAGAAATGGTTAGTGATGAATACGATGATCTTAAAAAATCTAATACTTTAGCTAAAACTTTAATAATAATATTTGTTATATTATTTATAGCAGCCACTATATTCTTTATTAAAAATTATATATTAAAATAGTCATATGACTATTTTTTTGTTATAATTAAATTGGTGATAATATGAAGATTAAAGTAGAAAATACAGAATATGAAATTATTAAAGATTATAGAGATGCATTTGATAAAGAAGAATTCTTAAATAGATATACTGATTATTTTGAAGGTTATGATTATATAGTAGGTGACTATGCATATAGTAAACTTAGATTAAAAGGTTTCTATAATGATAAGAATCCTAAATCAAATAATATAAATAAGTATAGTTTATTAGATAAATATATAGAAGAAAACTGTGCTTATGGATGCAAATATTTTATTGCTAAAAAGCTATAAACATGATATAATTTATTATAGTAGGTAGGTGTTATAAATGGATAAGAATTTATTTTACGTAATTAATGAAGATGGAACTCCAGTAGATGCTAAAGCGTTAATTAAATTTAAATTAAATGATAATGATTATTTAGTATATACATATAATGAAATCAATGAGAATGATATGATTAAAATATATGTAACTGGTATTGCATCTGATTCATATAAAGAAATAGTTAGTGATGAAGAATGGAATAATGTTAAAGATGCTTTAAAGGTATTTGCTAAAGATTCTAGTCCTCTTGGAGATAACTTTATTTCTAATATAAAAGTATTAGGAGAAGAGATCTCTATTAGAAAAGCCAAAAAATTATTAGTATCTCAAAAGTTTGCTAATACATTAGCTTCTAAATATGGAGAAGAAGTTAGTGCTCCTGTAGTTCCTGAAACTCCAGTAGCTCCAGTAGTAGAGCCAAAAGTATCTGAACCAGTTGTAAGTAATATATCTGATAATGAATTAAAACTTGAAAAAACAATCAAGATACCTACATTTGAAGAATTACAAGCAAGATCTAAAACTATTCAAAATGCTATGAATACTGTTACTAGCGAAGAACCAGTAAAACCTGTTTCTGAACCAAAACCAGTTATTAATAATTCTAGTGTTAATAGTAGAGATTATGAAGAACAATTTAAGAAAGATGTTGAACCAGTTCTTTTAGATGTATATGCTAAACAACAAAAGAGAATAGAAGAATTAGAAGAAGAACTTTCTAAAACTAAATTTGATTTATTTGAAAAGCAAAAAGAAACTTTATCATTAAATAATGAAAAAGCTGCTCTTCAAGAAAAAATTGATAGTGTTAATAAAAAGATGGATGGAATCCTAAGTGTTATTAACGGAGAAAACAAATAATAACTAGTGTAACTAGTTATTTTTTTTATTTATTTTCTTCTATACTTATGATATAATAATGTTATAGTAGAAAAGTAGGTGGTTAGGATGCTTTTTAAAAGTTTACCTGAAGCAAGGGATTTTTATGATAATAAATTAAATGATTCTGCAAAAGTATTTTTGTTTGATCGAATAGGTTGGAAAACAACTAGAATGAGTAGAACTGCAACAATAGATGGCTTCATTAGATTTTTCTTTACTGCTTATCCTGATATTAAGGACTTTACTGTTGATGAGTTAAATCGTATTACTAGCGAAGAATCATATAAAGCATTTCTTAAATCAAAAGGTATCCAAGTTAATGATGATTTTATAAGACAAGAAAAAGAATATGTTAAAAATAATATTGAGATTCCTAATAATCAAAATATAACTGGTTATAATCAAAGAGATGTTAAAGATAATGAATATAAACCTGGTGAAAAACCACATATGATTCAACTTGCTGAAGAATATATAACTAACCCACCAGAATCAAAAGTAACCAAATCAGATAATGTTCCTGAAGTAGATTTAGGTAAATATAAAGATTCTCCTGATATGCTTACTAATACTGGATATACACAAGTTATTAGTAAAGGCCCTATTACAGAAGAAAGTATTAAAATTGTGGAAGAAAAGATTCCAGAACCTCCTAAAACAGGTATAGTTGAAACAGCAACTCCTGTTATAACTGAGGCTCCTAATATAGCTCCACAAACTAAAAAATTAGTTCCTAAAACTAATGAAAAAGAATCTGGTATTGCAGATGCTATTATAATTTCTGTAATTGTAATAGTTTATATAGCAATAATAGTAAATTTAGTAATAAGAATAAAATAAACATATTTTATATATGTTTTTTTTATTGTATAATAAAGTTATGTAGGAGGTATTTTATGAAAGTATTATCTGTAAATGCTGGTAGTTCATCATTAAAATTTAAATGTTATGAAATGCCTGAAGAAAAAGTATTAGCTTCTGGAGTATTTGAAAGAATAGGTATATCTGGAGGTATATATACTATTAAGTTTAATGGAGAAAAAAGAGAAAAGAAATGTGAACTTCCTGATCATAAGAAAGCATTTTCTAAATTAATGGAAGAATTATTACAATTAAATATTATTTCATCATTTGATGAAATAAAAGCAGTAGGTCATAGAATAGTACAAGGAGCAGATCATTATAAATCATCTGTTATAGCTACTGATGAAGTAGTAAAAGATATTCTTGATTTAGCATCTTTAGCACCTCTACATAATAAAGCTGCTGTACAAGGTATAAAAGGAGCTAAAGAAGTAATAAAAAGTGCTGTACATGTATGTGTATTTGATACTGCATTTCATCAAACAATAGATAAAGAAAGATATTTATATGCATTACCACTTAATTGGTATACTGAATATCATGTAAGAAAATATGGTGCTCATGGAACATCACATAAATATATAACTGAACACATGAAAGAAGTATTAGAATCTAATAAGAAATTAATTATTTGTCATATAGGTTCAGGTGGTTCTGTATCTGCTGTTAAAGATGGTAAATGTGTAGATACTTCTATGGGATTTACTCCAAATGCAGGTCTTATAATGGGTACTAGATGTGGCGATATAGATGTATCTATTATTCCTTATATAATGAGTAAAAAAGGTTATTCTAAAGATGATATAGCTATGCTTATTAATAAAGAATCGGGTTTAGTTGGATTAACTGGTGAATCTGATATGAGAGATGTAAGAAAACTAGCAGATGAAGGTTCTAATATAGCTAGAACTGCTCTTAATATGTATGTAGATAGAATAGTAGATTATATAGCTAAATATTATTTTGAATTAAAGGGAGTAGATGCTATAGTTCTTACTGCAGGTGTTGGAGAAAATAATATAGCTACTAGAAAAGAAATACTTGAAAGACTTGACTTTTTAGGAGTAAAAATAGATAATAATGCCAATGACGAAATCGCAGGTTTTAAAGAAAAACATGAAGGATTAATAACTACTAGTGATTCTAGTATACCAGTTTATGTTATTCCAACAGATGAAGAAGTAATGATTGGAAGAGACGCCTATGATTTTGCAAAATAGAAAAGAGAATAAAATGAAAGAAAAAATATTAGAAAAAATAAAGGAATTTAATACTATTGTTATATCAAGACATATAGGAGCCGATCCAGATGCTCTTGGTGCTTCAATAGGATTAAAACATCTAATATTAGATAATTTTCCTAAGAAGAAAGTATATGTAATAGGAGTTTATGCTTCTAAATTTAAATCTATGGGTAAATTAGATAATATAGATAACTTAGATACATCTAATGCATTATTATTTGTATTAGATACTCCAAATTTAATTAGAATAGATGGTATTAGTAATATAAATGATTTTAAATATGTTATTAAAATAGATCATCATCCAACAATAGATAAATTTGGAGATATATCTTGGGTAGATACTAAAGAGTCTTCAGTATGTCAAATGATATTATCATTTGCATATGATAATAATCTTAAAGTAGGTAAAGAAGCTTCTGAAAAGTTCTTTACAGGAATAGTATCTGATACAGGAAGATTTCTTTATGACTATACTACTCCAAAGACATATGAATTAGTATCTAAATTACTTAGTGATCATAAAATTAATACAACAGAAATATTTAATATGTTATATTCAAGATCTTTAGAAGAAGTAAGACTTCAAGGTTATATAGAAGAAAATATGACTGTTACTGATAATGGATTTGCATATATAATTCTTACTGATGATATTATTAAGAAATATGGTGATGATACATCATATCCTGGTGATATAGTAAGTAATTTAAATAATATAGATGAAGTAATAGTATGGTCTATATTTACTTATGATGTAAAAAATGATTTAGTTAAAGTAAATGTAAGAAGTAGAGGACCTGTTATAAGCCATATACTTGAAAATTATGGTGGAGGAGGACATGCTCTAGCTTCTGGTGTTAGACTAAAAGATGATTCTAAAGTAAAAAATATAATTAAAGATTTAGATAAAGTATGTATGGAATATAATAAAGCAAATGACTAATTTGCTTTATTTTTTATTATTTGTTATAATTATTGCACACAGGAGATTAGTATGAAAATTATTAGTGTATCTGAGCCGATAGTGGCTGTTAGACAAAGTCAATATCCAGAAGATAAGAAACCTGAGTTTTTATTGGTTGGTAGAAGTAATGTAGGGAAAAGCAGTTTTATCAACGCAATAGTGGAAAGGAAAGATATTGCAAGAGTATCTTCTAATCCAGGTAAAACTCAAACATTAAACTTTTATAATGTTAATAATGATTTCTATATTGTTGATGTTCCTGGTTATGGATATGCAAATGTATCTAAGGAAATGCAACAAAAATTTGGATTAATGATTGAAGAATATTTAGCAAATAGGGATAATTTAGAAAGAGTATATATGTTAGTAGACTTTAGAATTAAACCAACAAATGATGATATGCTTATGTACAATTTCTTAAAGTATCACGAATTACCTGTTACTATAGTTATGACTAAAGTAGATAAGGTATCTAGAAATGATAGAGAAAAACAAATTAATCTTATAAAGAGTACTTTAAATGTATTTGATGAAGATAATATGGTATTATTCTCAAACAAGACTAAACTTGGTAAGAGTGATATACATTCTGAGCTAGATAAAATAGTTTATAATAAAGAATAGTTTCTATTCTTTTTTTGAGTAAAGGGAGGTGAATTATATGAAGTTACCAACAGTAGCATTAGTAGGTAGACCTAATGTAGGTAAATCTACTATATTTAATAGACTTATGGGTAAAAAGATATCTATTATAGAAGATACTCCAGGTGTTACTAGAGATAGAATATATGGGGTAGGTCATTATGAAGACTATAAATTTAATGTAATAGATACTGGTGGAATAGATTTATCTAATGAAACATTTAATGAACAAATTAAAATGCAAGCAGAACTTGCTATAGATGAATCTGATGTGGTTATATTTGTAGTAGATGGTATAGAGGGTATTAACCAAAACGATATTGAAGTTAGAAATATATTATATAAAGCAAATAAAAAAGTTATAGTAGCGGTTAATAAAATGGATGCTAAAGCATCTAAAGACAATCTATATGATTTCTATGAATTAGGATTTGAAAAAGTAATAGGTATTAGTGCAGAACATGGTACTGGATTTAATGAACTATTTAAAGAAGTAGTATCAGATTTTAGTAAGCAAGATAACTTTGAATGGGATGAAGATAAGATTAAATTTTGCGTAATAGGTAGACCTAATGTTGGTAAGAGTTCACTTGTCAATGCTATTTTAAAAGAAGAGAGAGTAATAGTATCTAATGAAGCAGGTACTACAAGAGACTCTATAGACACTCCATTTAATTATGATCATAAAGAATATATAATTATTGATACAGCAGGTATGAGAAAAAAAGGTAGAGTATACGAAAATGTAGAAAAGTATAGTTTACTTAGAGCAATGAAATCAATAGTTAGATCTGATGTATGTGCATTAGTAATTAATGCAGAAGAGGGAATAGTAGAACATGATAAACATATTGCTTCATATGCATTAGATGAAGGTAAACCATTAGTAATAGTAGTTAATAAAATAGATACTATTCCTAATTTTGATAAAAAAGAATTTGAAAAGAAAGTAAGAGGAGAATTCCAATTCTTAAGTTATATTCCAATAGTATATTTAAGTGCATTAAAAGGAACTAGATTACATACTTTAATGCCTGAAATAATCAGAGTATATGAAAATTCTAGAAAAGAACTTAAAACAAGTGTTTTAAATAATGTAATTAGAGATGCTTATGAAAGTAATATACCTCCTTCATATAAAGGAAGAAGATTAAAGATATATTATTGTACTCAAACAGGAGTGGCTCCTATTAGAATAGATATGTTTGTTAATGATAAAGGACTAGTTCATTTCTCATATCTAAGATATTTAGAAAATCAATTAAGAGCTAATTTTGATTTAGAGGGGACTCCAATAGAATTTAACTTCAAAAATAGATCTGAAGAATAATAAAACAACCAAAAATGGTTGTTTTTTACTTCAAAAAATGTTATTATATATACATAATAGGAGAGAATAAAAATGGATAGAGAGTTAGAAACATTTAAAGTAATTGATGAAAAAGGAAATGAACTTGTAGCAACAGTTGTTACTAGACTTGAAATCAAAGGAACTGATAAGAAATATCTTATTTATTCTATCGACGATATTGAAGATACTAGAGATGTTCCTGAAGATGAAAAGAAAGTATTTATCATGGCTGCAAGAATTGATTTAGATGAAAATGGTAATGAAAAACTTTCTAACTTAACAGATGATGCAGAAAAGAAAACTGTATATAATGCATTTGCTGAAAGTTATAAAGAATTAGTTAGCCAAAATCAAGGATAGGAGGTTACTATGGAAGAAGTAAAAGAAGAATTAATTGAAGAAATTAAAGAAGAGACTCCTGTATATGTTTTAGAAGATTCTATCCCAGATATATTAGCTTTAAATGAATTACAAGAAGAAATAGATAAAACTACAAAAGAAAAAGAAGCTAAGGAAGAAGAAGTAGATAAGGCAGTAGAAAATAAAAGAAATAAATCTGAAGAAATAGGTATTATTAATACTGGGGATCAGATTGAAAAAGTAACTTATAATCTTAAGATACTTAGTGAATTAAATGCTGAACTAGATAAACTAAAAGTTGAATTAGAAGATATATATGGAGAACTAAGAAATCTTGAAGAAGATAAAACTGCTTTAGAAGCAACTGCTAAAAAGATGGTAGAAGAATTTACTAAAGCATATGATGAATTAGTAAAAAAACAAGTTAAAGCAGTTGATAGTTATTTATTTGAATCTAAACAATCTGATTTAGAAGAAGCAAATAAATTAGCTGATGAAATTAAAAAATATAAAAAATATGCTAGTTTCGAAGATATATTAAAACAAAATGAAATTAAAACTGAAAAGATAGAAGAAACTAAGGAAATAAAAGAAGAAACTAAACAAGAGGAGATTAAAGAACCTATAGTTGAAGAACAAAAGGTTGAAGCTCCAATAGAAGAAAAAGCTGAAGAAGTAAAGGTAGAAGAAGCTCCTATTGAACTTAGTGAAGTAAAAGTAGATGAAATAGAATCTAAAGAAGAAGTTAATGAAGTTCCTACTATAGAAACTCCAGTAAATGAATCTATTCCATCATTTGATAATATAACAATTGTAGAGCCAAAAGTTGAAATAAAACCATTATTAACAAGTAAACTTGATAAGATTGCAGACTCTAATAATAAAGGTATAACTTCTACAATTAATGTATTTAATTCTAAAAAAACTGAGCAAGAAGATAAAAAACTAGCTTTAGTAGCATAAAAATGTGTTAAAAACACATTTTTTTCTTTAAAAACGTTGATTTTATAACAAAAAAATGGTATATTTAAGTTGTAAGCATAGATGTGCTTATGGTTTCATAATAGGAGGAATTTGATATGAACAAAACAGAAATCGTAGAAGCAATTGCTAAAGAAGCTGGAATTACTAAAGCTGATGCTGAAAGAGCTTTAAATGCATTCCAATCAGTTGTTGCAAAAGCATTAAAAGGTGGTAAAAAAATTACTTTAACAGGATTTGGTACATACGCAGTATCAACTAGAAAAGCTAGAAGTGGTAGAAATCCAAGAACTGGTGAAACAGTTAAGATTCCTGCAAGAAAAGCTGTTACTTTCAAAGTTGGTTCTAAATTAAAAGAAGCTGTTAATAAATAATAGAGAAAAAAGACATTATTAATGTCTTTTTTTATATGTTATAATATAATTGTGGTGATACTATGTACGAAATGGGGTTAGAAATTTTAAACAAATTATTCTTTAATGGGTTTAGAGGCTATATAGTAGGTGGTTATCCTAGAGATAAATATATTGGTAAATATAGTAATGATATAGATATTACTACTAATGCTAAATATGATGATCTAGTAAGAATATTTGATAATGTTAAAGAAAATGGTTATATGTCATATATAGTAGACTATAAATCATATAAATATCAAATAACTACTTTTAGAAAAGATATATCTTATATAGATAATAGAAAACCTGATATTCAAGAAACTGTAGATACTATTGAAGAAGATTTAAAAAGAAGAGATTTTATTATTAATACTTTATGTATTAATAAAGATGGTAAATACTTAGATATACTTGGTGCTAAAAATGATATTGATAATAAAATTATTAGAACAGTTAAAAATCCAAATATATCATTTAAGGAAGATTCTCTAAGAATTCTTAGATGTATTAGATTTGCTTCTATATTGAATTTTAATATAGATGATGAAGTATCTAAAGCAATACATAATAATAAAGAGTTAATAAGAAATTTATCCTTCTTTAGAAAAAAAGAAGAATTAGATAAAATATTTTCTAATATAAATTATCAAAGAGGTATAGATTTAATAAAAGAATATGGTTTAGAAGAGGCTTTATCTATTAAAATAGGTAATAATATATATGGAGATAATTATTTAAAAGTATGGTCTAAAATAGAATATGATGATAATTATCCGTTTACTAGAGAAGAAAAGAGAATTTTAAAGTCATATATAGATAATGAATAAAAATATGTTATAATGCTCTTAAAGGAGGATAATATGAAAGATAAGATATTAAAAGATGTATTAAAAATAAATAATAATATTATTATTCCAGATTATTTATTAAAATATAGAGATAAATTAGATCTAGAATTAGATGAATTTATATTACTTGTATTTTTAATTAATCAAAAAGATTTAGTTATGTTTGATATTAATAGTTTATCCTCTAAATTATATATGGAAAGTAATAGAGTGCTAGAATTAATTAGTTCTCTTAATGAAAAGAATTATATTTCTATAGAAATGAAAAAGACTAATGGAGTAATTGAAGAATTTATATCTACTGAATTATTCTTTAATAAAATAGAAAGTATTATTATGTCTTCAAATGAAGAATCTGATAATAATGATGTATATTCACTATTTGAATCAGAATTTGGTAGAACTCTTAGTCCAACAGAAACTCAAATAATAGGTAATTGGATAGAAAGTGATATACCAGAGGTTTTAATAAAAGAAGCTCTAAAAGAAGCTGTATTATCTGGTGTTCATAATATGAGATATATAGATAAAATATTATTTGAATGGACTAAAAAAGGATATAAAGAAGTAAGTGATATAAAAAGAAAACCAGAAAAAGATGAAAAAATCGAAGAAATATATGATTATGATTGGTTAAATGAATAGACAGATATCTGTCTATTTTTTAATTGAAATGAATTATATTTTATAATATAATATAGTTATATAGTAGGTGGTGATTTCATGGACTATTTTAAGAATATAGGTATTTCTTATACTGGGGATTATATTATTCAAGGAAGTAATATAGATAAATGCATGAAATCTGAAAAGTTATCTGCTAAATATACTGAATTAGTAGTAAGAAAAGATGGAAAAGAATTAGATTTAGAGTCATTAAATAAAATATATCATGGAACATTATTATTTCATTTACCTACATTAAGATATGATTTAACTAATTTAAAACAAATAACTAATTTTATTTATATACTTGTAAAATATGGAGTTAAATATGCTGTTATAGATCTATCTAATTTACCTCTTGATGTATATGATTGGTCTACAATGGAAGAACAACAGGATTATATAAAAACAATTTCTAATGGACTAGCTCAATTAATATCTAATGGTATTACTTTGTATATAGAAAATGTTAAAGATGAAAATAATGTATCTTATTTTGGAAAAAGAGTAGAGAATCTGTCAGATGTATTAATGTATACTAAAAATACATTAATAAGAAATTATGATTATTCTAGAGAGAAAGCAGATGAGTCTATAGGAGTCTCTCTTAATATTACTAAATTATATGAAAATATAAATGAATATACTAAATGGTTTAATATTTTAGGTAATAATTTAAAATTATTAAAAGTAACAGATGTAGATAATGCAGTATCTATATTTGATGGAGTATTATCTAAATCTATAGAGAATAATATAGATCCAATAGTATTATTACAAACAGATAAAGAAATAGAAGAAGTAAAAAAGAAATATAGAAAATTTGAATATTTAATAAATCAAAAAAGAAATAATCAATTAATGTCATTAGATAATTATACTGAGATTAATGAAAAAGATACTGAAGAAGAATATGACTTTAGTACATCTAATCAAAGTGGATATTCTTCTATAGTTATTATTTCTATGATAGTAATAACTATTATAATAGCTATTATTATGTTATATTTTAAATTTAGAGATTGACCCTTTAGGGTCTTTTTATTTGCATATATTTATATTTATGATATAATACATCTTGCTTTAGGGGTGTTATTATGAAAGCAATTAGTAAGGAAAGTATTAAGAATAAAAAACATATATATATACCTAATTATTATTCATCTAAATCAGAACTATTTATATTACCTGATGATAAACTATATAAATGTTTTAAAGGACCATTAATGCATGAAAATAGGCATAGAGTAAATTACTTAACTAAAAAAATGCAATTTGTTGAACATATGCCATCAGGTCTTGTAGTTCCTAAATTAGCTGTTTTAGATAATAAAGGATTATTAAATGGTTATACTATGGATAAAGTAGATGGAATTAATATAGATCAATATGAGAATGAATGTTCTTCTTTTGATAAAACAGATTTATATAGATATAGAGAAATATATTATGGTTTAAAAGAATTTATTCAAAAAGCAGGAGACAATATAGTATTTCCAAATTTATTAGATTTAAGAAATGTATTCTTAACTAAAAATGGAATGTCGTTTGTATGTTTTGATGATATGCAAATAGGTAATGTAGAGGGATATATTGCCTCTGATATAGAATGTAATTATGGTGGACCAATATTAAGAACAGAAAAGTATTATAAAGATGGATTATATACTAAGAATATGGATATAAGAAGTTTAATATATATTTACTTTTTATTAGCATTAAACTTTAATTTAAGTTATTTCTCATCTTTTGAAGAAGGAGAATTAGAACATCAAATTCAAAAGTCTTTATATGCTCTTGGTATTAAAGATGATAATATAACTCATATAGGAGAAAAAATAAGATTATTATTTGATGAATATGAAGATAATGAATATATAGATGACTTTGTAGACTATATTACAGAAGAAGGAAATCTAATATATTATTATGATTTTATACTAGGAAAAAATAGAAAGAACCTTATACTTAAATAAGGTTCTTTATTTGACTAAAGCCCTTATTTATGGTATTATAAAGTAGCTTTGAAAAAGGCGAAAAGTAGGTGAATATCTATGAAATTAGTAAAACATTTAAATAAGAGAATTATTATTGTTTTTACTATTTGCATGGTTTTTTTAACTTCATTAGCAGTAGTGCTAGGAAGCATTGATACTAATGAAATAGCTTTATTAAAAGCAGATTTATCTAATTCTAAAGAATTAGTATTAGATACATCCGAGATGAGTAAAGATTCTAATCTAGAAGTTCGTAAAATCGTATATGATGGTATGACTTTAAAAGAGCTTGGTGAAAAACTAGATAGATCTATGGGATCTTCTATAGATGGTTATGGTGAATTCTTTGCATCATACTGTTTAGAAAAAGGTGTTGACCCATATCTTGCATTAGGTATAGTATTACTTGAAACAGGATGTAAATGGGGATGTAGTTCATTAGCTAGAAACTGTTATAACTTAGGTGGTATAAAAGGTACTCCAAGTTGTGGTGGTGGATCATATAGAAAATTTGATTCTATGGAAGATGGTATTACTAAGTTTATAGATAACTTAGCAGGATATTATGCTAAAGGTTTAAATACACCAGAATTAATGAATCCAAGATATGCAGAATCTAATACTTGGGCTATGAAAGTTAGAAACTATATGGCACAAATAAGAGCAAAATAATTTGCTCTTATTTTTTTATTTTCATGGTATAATTATTTTAGGTGATAATATGAATAACTCGGGAAAGAATAGTAAATTTATAACAATTTGTATAATTGGATTATTTTTAATATTATCTTATTCTCTTGTAAAGAGTTTCTTTAATGATGGTACTAGTAAAGGAGTAGCATTCAGTAAAGACGGTTCATTTAATTTTATATATGATGTTAGTTTATTAAGTAAAGAAAATTTAGAAGCTAAATATGATAGTAATAGAACTAATGAAGTAGTAATTAATATGAATTACTCTAAAACTACAGGAGACAATTATAAAGGTAAATTATTATTTAATCCATCAAATATTGATTATTATTTTATTAATTCTGTTGATAATCCAAAGTATTATAAATTATCTTTAAAAGATATTAAATATTTAAATTTATATAGTTTAAATCAAAAAGATAACGTAATAAGTTTTGCAATATTAGGTAGTGATTTAAAGTATTATACTATGAATATTTATGTTGGATTAAAAGATGATAAAATGGATTTATCAGACAAAGAATGGAAAGAAAATGGAAAATCTAATTTATCTATTTATCCTAATACATTCTATAAAGTAATAGATGATAAAGTAGCTATTCATTTAGAATTACCATCTGTATATAATGAATCTAAAATAACTGAATCTATTTATGAAGAACTAAAAAATAAAATAATGAATTCTATATCAGTAGAAGAAACAAAAGAATTTAATACTAATTATGTTAATTTAGATAATAAAAATATTAAATTAAATGATAATGTAACTCTTTTAGTAAAAGATGCAAATATAATTCAATATTATTCTACAACTGATAAAACAAGTGGCTTATCATTTACAACTGCAACATATATTAAAGATAATTCATTAATATCATTCTCTGAATTAGATGATAAAGATAAATTTGAGTCATATATTAAAAGTAAGAATTATAAGTTAAAAGATTATAATTATAATGGTATAAGTACTATGCTTATATATGATGATAATAGTGTATCTTCTGATGGAATAAAATATGATTCATTTGTATTTAATATAAATGATACTTATTATTTAATAGGATCTCTTACTAATAAAGAAACTGTTAATGATAATGATATAGATACATGGATTAGTAATACAATTAATGGTATTTTAAAGATAAAGTAGAGCAATTCAATTGCTCTTTTTATTATGCTGTGTTATATTAAAAGTGCAGGAGGGTTTTATGGAAAAAGTATTTTCAGATGATTTAAAATTAAAAGTTGTAGAAAAACCTTTTATTACTAAAACGGGAATTATATATTATAAAACTAAGGATAATCAAGTAGCTAAGATTTTTTCTCCAAAGATATTAGATGCTAAGGGAGAAGAAATAGAAAAAAGAGTATCTAATCCTATAGATTTAAATGGTGTAGTTCTTCCAAAAAAAATAGTAATTGATGATGGTAAGTTTATTGGTTATACTATGGACTATGTAAAAAGAATGGATAAGGAATCTAATGATAAAGATAGATTAGATTTATATAAACTAGCAGATAGATATTTACAATTAGAAGGAATAGTTAAAGGCGCAGGAGAGGATATAGTATTTCCACATTTATTAGATACTTCTATTATTGTAGATAAAGAAGGAAAAGTACATATAACTGATTATGAAGATATTCAAATAGGTGATCAAGTAACTTCTGAAATACCTTTTATATTAGGAGGAATGTCAGAAAGATTAGTTAAATATGGTGAACATGGTCATTATACAAAGCAATTAGATATGTTATCATTAACTCATTATTATTTAAGATCTTTGTTTGGAAGATTTACAAATAGAAATGCTAGAGCATTAAAATTCTTTGGTTTAGATGATGATATGATAGATAGAGTATTATGTGCTGATAATGATCAAATAGATAATGAATATTTAGGGGAGAAAGTATTGGAGATAGCAGATAAATATGAGTTAAAAGAAATACCATATGATTCTGAATCTACAATAAAAAAACTTGTATTAAAATGAATGGATTAATAATAGTAAATAAAGATAAAAATTTAACTAGTAGAGATGTAGTAAATGAAATGTGTCATATATTTAATACTAAGAAAGTAGGTCATACTGGAACGTTAGATCCACTTGCTACTGGAGTATTAGTAATTGCTATAGGTAAAGCATTAAAGATAGTAGATCATATTACATCTTTAGATAAAGAATATATTGCTAAGGTAAAACTAGGCATTAAAACAGATACTTTAGATATTACAGGAAAAGTATTAGATACTAAAGAAGTAAATATTACTAATGAAGATATAGATAAAGTATTATCTAGTTTTCCACATGATTATGATATGGAAGTACCATTATATAGTGCAGTTAAAGTAAATGGTAAAAAATTATATGAATATGCAAGAAATAATATTCCTGTGGAATTACCTCATCATAAAGTAACAGTGTATTCATTAGAAAGAATATCAGATATAAAAGATAATAGTTTTTATATTAAATGTCATGTTAGTAAAGGTACTTATATAAGAAGTTTAATAAATGATATATGTAAGAATCTAGGTACTATTGGAGTTATGGAAGAACTAAATAGAACTAAACAAGGTAAATATTCTATAGAGGATTCATATACTCTAGAAGACATAAAAGAAGGCAATTATAAGCTTATTCCTATAATAGATGCACTAGATATACCTAAAGTAGAAATAACTAATAATGAACTATTAAAAAAGGTTATAAATGGTAATAAATTAGAAAACATATATAATTATCCAGAGTTTATATTTACATATAACCATGATGTGATAGCTATTTATAAACAGGATAATAATCTCGTAAAACCTGTAAAGGTATTTAACAGTGATATTGATATTGATTCTAATTCTAATTAAAATATAATTAGAGGTAGTGTGTATGTTAGTTAATTTAATTGTATTTATAATAGTAGTATTAATAATAGTATTCTTATTTAGAAGATTTTCGTCATTTGTATATGCAGTATGTAGTTTAGATATTTTATATAGATTACTTCATTTTCTAGTAAGTAATATTCATGTTAAAGAATTATCTAATCTAGTAAATAAGTATATACCAGAATCAGTAGTATCTATGATCAGTAAATATACTGGTACTGGAGGACTTTTATATACTCTTGTTATATGGTTTATGTTCTTAATGTATGCTTGTTTATTATTTTATATAGTGAGAATTCTTATAAAAAGAAAATAGACTTATGTCTATTTTTTTTATATAATTAAATAGAGGTGAATAATATGTATTGTACAGAATGTGGAAAAGCATTAAATGAAGCAGGTATATGTGATGCTTGTGAAAAGAATAAAACTAAAAAGATAATAGTAACTAGAGAAAAGAAAGTAATGGGATTTGCCATTTCATTTCCAGTATTTATTGATGGAGAAAAATTAGATAATCTTGGTAATGGTAAGTCATTAGAAAAAGTAGTATCTCCAGGAAAACACGTAGTTGAATTTAGATGTGTTGAAAAAACTATTACTCAAGAAGTAACATTAGATAAGAATGATACAGTAGAAATTACATGTAAAGCATCTATGGGTTTAATAGCTGCTATTGCAAGTATTACTGATATAGAATATAAATAATATTGACTATATATATGATTTAGTATAATATAATCACTCAAGAAAAGGGTGATTTTTTATGACTTGGTGTAAATATTGTATAGATAGAGGTTCTTGCATTACTACATGTTATAAATGCATAATATCAGGTAAAGAGGAAGATGTTCCTTATACTTATGATAAATATTATTGTTATGATGAAATAAGAGCATATGCTAATTGTCCTCTTGTAAAAGAATATGGTTGGTATATAGTAAATGCAGTAAGTAATATATTAACAATTGATAAAAATGCTTCTTTTTATACTAGTTTAATGAGTTTAAAAGATGTATTTGATAAAAATGAAAATTATAATAGATTTATGAGTGCTTATAATGCTACTGGGCCAGTAATTGCTGAAAAATTAATGGATTCAGATGATAATTATTTAAGAGCAATGATGATATATCCAAGACTAGAAAAAATAGCAGATTTAGTTAATAGTGGTAAAAAAGATTTGGCATCTAAAAGATATGTAATGTTAACATTAAGACTAGTTTCAGAGTATGGTCTTCAAGAAATGTATAGAACTGCAAGAGATACTAGTAAAAAAGGAGATAACAAAAAAATATTAAAACCTCTTGATTTATAAGAGTTTTATGATATAATTTATTACGTACCTTGTTCTTGGTATTTGGAAACTCCAACCAATACTCAGTACAAAGGCGAATTATTAAGAAAGGAGAACTAAATTATGGCTTTAAAAGCAGATAAGAAATTAGAATTAATTAAGAAATATGGTATTAATGATAAAGATACTGGTTCTGCAGAAGTACAAATTGCTTTATTAACTGAAGAAATTAATACTTTAACTGAACATTTAAAAGTTAATATTCATGATTTTCATTCTAAGAGAGGTTTACTTAAGAAAGTTGGAAGACGTAGAAGACTTCTAGAATATCTTAAGAGAACTGATGTAAACAGATATAGAGAAATAATTAAAAAATTAGGTTTAAGAAAATAAAACACTTTTATAGTGTTTTTTCTTTTGTTTTGTGATAGAATAGTCTTTGTAAGAGGAAAAAAGAAAGAGGATTTAAGAAAGAGGAAAAAAGATGAGTAAGAAAACATTTGAAATGGATTTTCGTGGAAGAAAATTAATAGTTGAAAATGGAGAGTATGCTAAACAAGCACATGGTAGTGTTTTAGTTAGATATGGTGATACTGTAATACTTTCTACAGTAGTAGTATCTCCAAATGCTAATGTACTTAGTGATTTCTTTCCATTAATGGTTTTATACCAAGAAAAATTATATTCAGTAGGTAAAATACCTGGTGGATTTATTAAGAGGGAAGGTAGACCTACAGATGCTGCTACATTAGCTGCTAGAATGATCGATAGACCAATGAGACCTATGTTCCCAGAAGACTTCAGAAATGAAGTACAAGTAGTTAATACTGTATTATCAGTAGATCCTGATTATTCACCAGAATTAACTGCTATGTTTGGATCTTCACTTTGTACATCAATATCTAAAATTCCATTTGATGGACCAATAGCTGGTGTTAAAGTAGGTAGAGTTAATGGAGAATTTGTTATTAACCCAACTCCTGCTGAACTAGAAGTATCTGATATTGATTTAACAGTTGCTGGTACAAAAGAAGCTATCAACATGGTTGAAGCTGGTTCTAAAGAAGTATCTGAAGAAGATATGTTAGAAGCCTTAATGTTTGGACATGAAGCTGTTAAAGAATTATGTGAATTCCAAGAAAAGATTATTAGCGAAATTGGTGGGGAAAAGATGGAATATGAACATCTTGAAATATCTGATGAACTTAGAAATGAAATTAAAGAGTTAGCTTCTGATAAATTAGATGCAGCTCTTAGAATAAAAGAAAAATTAGCTAAATATGAAGCTATTGATAATGTTAAAGCTGAAGTAGTAGCTAAATATGAAGAAGAAAATGCTGATTTAGATAAAGAAGAATTAGTTGAATTAATTACTAAAGTTAAATTAGTTTTAGAATCAATTGAATATGATTTATTTAGATCTATTACAGTTAATGAAAAGAGTAGATCAGATGGTAGAAAGATGGATGAAATTAGACCTCTATCTACTGAAATAGATGTACTTCCTAGAACTCATGGTTCTGCTGTATTTACAAGAGGAGAAACTCAAGCACTTGCAGTTACTACTCTTGGTGCATTAAATGAATATCAAGCATTAGATGGATTAAGCCTAGAAGCAGAAAAACATTTTATGCTTCATTATAACTTCCCACAATTCTCAGTTGGAGAAACAGGAAGATATGGTAGTCCAGGAAGAAGAGAAATTGGACATGGTGCTCTTGGTGAAAGATGTTTAAAACAAGTTATGCCATCTGAAGAAGAGTTCCCATATACAGTTAGAGTAGTTTCTGAAATATTAGAATCTAATGGTTCTAGTTCACAAGCTACTATCTGTGCTGGTTGTATGTCATTAATGGCTGCTGGTGTTCCAATTAAAGCTCCAGTTGCTGGTATTGCTATGGGTCTTATTACATCTGCTGATGGAAAAGACTATACAATCTTAACTGATATCCAAGGTATGGAAGATCACCTTGGTGATATGGACTTTAAAGTAGGTGGAACAAGAAAAGGTATTTGTTCTCTACAAATGGATATCAAGATTAAAGGTATTACAAAACAAATATTAAAAGAAGCTTTAGCACAAGCTAAGAAAGCTAGATTTGAAATCTTAGATGTTATGGAAAAACAAATTCCAGCACCTAGAGAAGATGTTTCTAAGTATGCTCCTAAGACTGATACATTCATGATTAATCCTTCAAGAATTAAAGATGTTATTGGTAAAGGCGGAGAAATGATTACTAAGATTATATTAGAAGCTTCTAATGTAAATTCTGTTAGTGATATAAATGCTGTTAAAGTAGATATAGATGATGATGGAAGAGTAATTATTTATCATACTGATAGAGATGTTATTAATAAAACTAAAGATATGATCTTAAACTGTGTAAAAGAAGTTGAAATAGGTAAGATTTATGAGGGTACTGTAGTTAAAGTTGAAGACTATGGATGCTTTGTTAACTTATGGGAAGGATTAGATGGATTTGTACATGTTTCACAACTTGCAAATGAAAGAGTTGAAAAACCATCTGATGTAGTTTCTGTAGGAGATGAAATCTTAGTTAAAGCTACTGGTTTTGATAAGAGAGGTAAACTTAACTTATCTAGAAAAGAAGCTTTAAATCCTGAAACAAAAGATAAAAAAGATAGTGAGTAATCACTATCTTTTATTTTTAAAAAAAGTAGTGATTATTTATCACTACTTTTTATATCCATAATAACAGGCATAATAATTGGTTTTCTACCAGTTTTTTCTATTATGAAATCATTAACATCTGTTATTATTTTATTCTTTAAATCAGCTATATTAAACTTCTTATTATTAAGTTCTCTTTTAATAACTTCTTCAGCTTTATTTTCTATTTGAGAAAGTAATTCCTCATTTTCATTTACTAAAACAAATCCTCTTGTTGCTTGATTAACTTTTCCAAGAAGTTTCTTACCTTTAATATCTAGATTACATACTAGAACTAGTATTCCATCATTAGACATTATTTTTCTATCTTTAATAACAGCTCCACCAACATCACCAATTCTATTACCATCTACATATATGTCATAGCAAGGAAATGATCCTGCTCTTTTACATACACCATTTTTAATAGATAATATTTCACCATTCATCATAGGGAATATATGGTTCTTTGGCATTTTACATGCTATAGCTATTTCTTCATGTTTTCTTAGGTATCTATAATCACCGTGGATAGGCATTAAGTATTTTGGTTTTAATAATCTTATCATTAACTTTAATTCTTCTTGATTACCATGTCCTGATGAATGAATGTCTCCTAAAATTGCATTTGTGTATGTTTTAATTCCATTTAAAGCTAGTTTATTAAGAGTAATAGCTACTGCTTCACCATTACCAGGAATAGGTGATGATGAGAATATAACTATATCGCTTGGAACTAGTTTTATTTGTTTATGAGTACCATTTGCCATTCTAGATAAGGCTGCTAAAGGTTCTCCTTGAGTACCAGTACAAAGTAAACATACTTCTTCTGGTTTTAAGTTATTAGATTCTTCTGGAGAAATAATAGTACCATTATTTTCTATTATTCCAGATTCTATAGCTATTTCTACTTGGTTAACCATACTTCTTCCAAATAGTACTACTTTTCTATTATTTCTTTTAGCAGTTTCTATAATATGTTTTAATCTAAATACATTAGATGCAAATGTAGCAACAATTATTCTTCCAGTTTGTCTTCTAAATAAATCAGATAAAGCTTCGTCTACTTTAGATTCTGAAAGAGAAACTCCTTCTCTTTCTACATTAGTACTTTCATTCATAAGTAGAGTAACACCTTCAGATCCTATTTTAGCCATCTTTTGTAAGTTAGCCATAGGTCCAATAGGAGTCATATCAAATTTATAGTCTCCTGATTCTACTATTACACCATCTGGTGTTCTAATAACAATAGCATAACTATCTGGAATAGAGTGAGTAGTTGCTATAAATTCTACTTCTATATTTTTAAACTTATATTTGTCTTTTTCATTATAAACAATAATATTATCAAATCTAATATTTCTGTCTGCTAATTTCTTTTTGATAAGATTTGCAGCTTGATTAGGCGCATAAATCGCAGGAATATTCACTGTTTGAAGTAAAAAAGGTATACTTCCAATATGATCTTCATGACCGTGTGTAATAAATAATCCCTTAATTTTATTCTCGTTTTCTTTTAAAAATGAGAAGTCTGGTATTACATAATCAATACCTAATAAATCAGCTTCCGGAAATAGTACTCCAGAATCAACGATAACAAGTTCATTACCATGCATTATACAATACATGTTTTTTCCGACTTCTCCAAGACCTCCAAGCGCAAATACTTTAGTATCAGTATTATTTTCAAAAAATTTCATATTCTTTCCTTTCTACCAAAATATAAAGTTAATGCGTTTCACAAATAAGATTATACTACTCTTTTAAAAAAAGGGCAAATTATTTGACAAAAAAAGGCCTTGGTGGTATCATATAGCGCATATTTTCAAAGGGGGAAATTATAATGAATTATTCTAGTGAAAGAGATTTTAAAAAATTAATACAAGAAATAGCTAGACTTAATCCAGATTATAGGTTTGCATATAAAGGAAATGATCTAGTATTAGATACTAAAGAAGATATAGATCCAGAAGACTTAATTGTTCCTGGAGGATATATTATTAATTCTAGAATGAAAACTTTTAAAGTTGAACCAAAGTCAGGAAGTATAATTAATAGTAGATATAATAGACCTATTGGTTTACTATATGTAGATGATATGAAAAACACTAAGAAAGAAGATATTTATAATGACTTTATTCCTGTTGAAATACCAACAATGAAACAAAGACTAAGTAATATTAAAAATGCTATTAAACATAATAATATTACTAATAGAATATCTTATACATTTAGTAAGAGAGCAGAAGTTGAACCAAAAGAAAATACTGTTAAAACTAAAGAGAATAATAATGGCGGTATAGGATCTATTAAAAAGATTAAAAAGAATAAAACTAATGTATTTAGTAACTTAAAGAATAAAGTTCAATATTCATTAAGTAAAAATCTTAAACTTGAACCAAAAGATACTGAGACTAAATCTAAGAATGGTGGAATTGGGACATTTAAAAAGATTAAAAAAACTAAAACAAGTTTAAATCTAAAAAATAGATTATCTTATTTATTTAGTAAGAGAGCAAAAGTTGAAGATGATAAAACTAATAAAATAGTTACTCCAACAATTCCAACAACTCCAACAACTTCAACTAAACCAATAAATACATTAATTACAGTTCCAACAGAACCAACAGTTACTCCAACAGTAACACCAGTGGAACCAACAGTAACACCAGTGGAACCAACAGAACCTACTGCAGAAGATATTCAACATGATGAAACTGTTAATAAATATAATGAACTTAAAAAAGCTGAATATGCTAAATTAGGTAAATATGAAAAAATGTTTATAGATGATGCATTAGCTGAATGTTTAGAGCCAACTGATAATGAATTTGAACAAATGTTAAATGAAAGAACAGTTGATAAGAACGCTATATATGAATACTATAAAACATTAAATAATCTAGATTTAGATATGAATAAAGAATTATTAACAAATAAATATAATAATTTTAAATTAGGTGTTAAAAACGCATATGCTCGTTTAGGTGAATATGAAAGAATGTTTATAGATGATGCTTTTGCAGAAGGTCTAGATATATATGATCCTGAATTTGAACAAATGTTAAGCGAAAGAACAGTTAATGATGTACAAATATGGGCATTTATGATGATTTATGATGTTGCTTTATTAGAACAAAAGAAAGTAATTGATGAATACTCTAAATTAACTGGTACTGAATCAAAAGATTATAGCTTATATACTATTAATGAATTAAGAAGAGAAGCTGCTGAAAACAAAAATATGTTAACAGGTGCTGAACTTGAAAAACATAAGGTAAGTGCTTTTACAAAAGCAGAACTTGTTGAAATCTTAAATAGAATAGATTCTAAAAAACAAGAAAAAGAAATTATTAAAAGATTAACCTTATAATGTAAAAAAAGATGTCATATTTGACATCTTTTTTGCTATCTATTCATTGTATGATATAATATATATAGAATAGAGGTGTGTATTATAAATGAGTATAAGTAAACCTAAATCAAAATTAAGAACAAAAGCAGTAGGATTATTTGGAAGAGTAAAAGATAAGTTTAAAGACGGATACAATAATGCAAAAGAAAAGAACCAAGAAAGAAGAGAGCAAAAAGAACAAGAAGAAAAGTTTAATGAAACTCTAAAATGTATTAATAATAATTTAAATGTAATAGGATCTGATGAATATATTTTAGGTAAAATGAAAAAAGCATTAAATGAAGATTGGGTAGAAACATTAAAGAAAGATCCTGAAGGATTATCTCAAATGGTTTATGATTTTGCTTTAATAAAAGGATATCATGATTTTGCCAAGAAAGATCCAAAATATACTGATGAAGCTTTTGAAGGCATTTTTAATGATATTTGTGATTTATTAGATGATTGTCCTTCTAAACAAGCTGAATTATTTTTTAATATTAAAAATAACGATATAAAAGATAATCAAATAGAGTATTTAAAAAATAAGATTGATGAAATAAAGAAGGGTATTACTAATAATAATACTTCTAATGTAGTTGGTGGTGGAATTACTAATAAAAAGAGAAGGAAAACTTCTTATGGAGGATTTACTGTAGGTACATTAAGTAATAATGGTGGTTCATCATCTACTGGAGGAACAAGTAATGATACTCCTATAGAAAAACCTGTAGAGGTACCTAATCCAACTGTTGAAAAGGAAAAAGCTAGATTAGAAGAAATCAATAAAAAATATAATGAAGAAAAAATGAGATTATATAATGAATTAGATGATTATGAAAAAGCATTTATAGATGATAGTAAAGCTGAAGGATTAGAACCAGGAGATCCTGAGTTTGAACAAATGCTTAATGAAAGAGCAATTAATATTGATAAGATTATTTTATACTTTGATTCATTATATGATATAGATCAAAAGAAAGCATTTGAAGAATTAGATGACTACGGAAAGATGTTTATAGAAGATGCTAATTCAGAATGGATAGAACCAGGAGATCCAGAATTTGATCAAATGATAAATGAGAGAACTGTTAATAAACAAATTATTTTAGATTATTATAAAACTATAGCTAGTGTAAAATCTAAAAAATCTAAAATAGATCAATTTTATAAAAAATATGATAACAACAATATGTTTACTACAATAGATGAAGATATTTCTTCAGGAAGATCTATGTAATTAAAAACTACATCAATTGATGTAGTTTTTTTTATTATATGATATAATATTTATTAGGTGATAAACATGGGATTATTTAGCAAAATAAAAGAAAAATTTTCTAGTAATAAAGAAGTTAATAAAGTTGATAAAAAAGAAACTGAAATATATGAAAAAGGTTTAGAAAAAACTAGAAAAGATTTCTCAGATAAATTAAATAAGTTGAACAAGAAATATTCTAAAGTTAATCAGGAATATTTTGAAGAATTAGAAGAAATACTTATAATGGCAGATATTGGTGTTAATACTGTTATTAAGTTTATGGATAGATTAGTAGATAGAGCTAAGAAAGAAAAAATTGATGATCCAGAAGAATTGAAAGAATTAATCGTTGATGAATTATTTATTATCTATGTTAATGATGAAGTGTTAGTAAATAAAATTAATTATAGAGATAATGGACCTACAGTTATTCTATTTGTTGGAGTTAATGGAGTAGGTAAAACTACTACTATAGCTAAAATTGCTAAGAAAGAGAAAGATTTAGGTAAAAAAGTATTATTAGTAGCTGCAGATACATTTAGAGCAGGCGCAGTAGAACAATTATCTGAATGGGCTAAGAGACTAAATGTAGATATAGTTAATGGTGAAGAAGGAGTAGATCCTGCTTCAGTAGTTTATACTGGTATGGAAAAGTCTAAAGACTATGATTTAGTACTTATTGATACTGCAGGAAGACTTCAAAATAAAGTTAACTTAATGAATGAGTTGGAGAAGATTAAAAAGGTAATTAATAATCATCAAGAAGGTTCTCCAGAAGAAACTTTATTAGTTATTGATGCTACTACTGGTCAAAATGGTATATCTCAAGCAAAAGCTTTTAAAGAAATAACTGATGTTACAGGAATAGTATTAACTAAATTAGATGGATCTGCTAAAGGTGGAATAGTTTTAGCTATTAAAGAAGAGGTTAATATACCTGTTAAATATGTAGGTATGGGTGAAAAAGAAGAAGATTTAAGAACTTTTGATATTGAAAAATATATATATGGATTATTTAAGGAAATGATGTAAATGGAATTACAAGATAGATTAATAATATTATTTGATTATTATGGAGAATTACTTACTGATTCTCAAAAAAATTATTTTATTGATTATTATTTTCATAATTTAACTTTAAGTGAAATAGCAGAAAATAATGGTGTTAGTAAGAATGCAGTTTCAAAGGATTTAAAGCTTGCTACCAGTAAACTTGAAGATTTTGATTCTAAACTTAAATTAATTGATAAAGATAAAAAGATTACTAAATTAATCAAAGAAACAGGAAATGAAGAATTAATAGAGAAAATAAATAATATACTAGATTTATAGGAGGCAACTATGTTTGAAAGTTTATCAGATAGATTAGATAGTGCTATAGGTAAAATTAGAGGATATGGATCTATTACTGAAGAAAATATACAAGATGTTTTAAGAGAAGTAAGACTTGCTTTATTAGAGGCAGATGTTAACTATACAGTTGTTAAAGAGTTTACTAACAAAGTAAAAGAAAAAGCTTTAGGAGAAGAAATAAGAAAAAGTTTAAAACCTGATGAAGTATTCCTAAAGATATTAAAAGATGAATTATTAGAACTTCTTGGTAGTGATAAAGCAGATATTTATACTAAGGGTAATCCTAGTATTCTTATGTTAGTAGGTCTACAAGGTTCAGGTAAAACTACTACTATAGGTAAACTAGCTAATTTACTTAGAAAAAAATATAATAAAAAACCATTATTAGTAGCAGCAGATATATATAGACCAGCTGCTATTAATCAATTGCAAACACTTGGTAAAAGTTTAAATATACCAGTATTTGAAGAGGGTACTAAAGATCCTGTTCAAATAGCTAGAGACTCAATTGCTTATGCTAAAGAAAATGGTTTAGACTATGTATTAATAGATACTGCAGGAAGACTTCAAATAGATGAAAAACTAATGGATGAATTAGAGAACATTAATAATGAAGTTAAACCTAATGAAGTAATGTTAGTAATAGATAGTATGATGGGACAAGATGCTATTAATGTTATTACTGGTTTTAATGATAAGTTACCACTTACAGGAACTATTTTAACTAAGTTAGATGGTGATACTAGAGGTGGTGTAGCATTATCTGCTAAATATTTAACTGGTATACCAATTAAGTTTATAGGTACATCTGAAAAATTAGATGGACTTGATGAATTTGATCCAGAAAGAATGGTTAGTAGAATTCTTGGTATGGGAGATATAATGTCTCTTATTGAAAAAGCTGAATCTGTAATGGATGAGGAAGAATCATTAAGCACATATAAAAAGATGAAAAAAGGTAAATATGACCTAGAAGATTTCTTAAAACAATTTAAACAAATTAAGAAGATGGGTTCTATTGAAAGTATTTTAAAAATGATACCAGGTGCTAAAAAGATGGGACTTAGTAATATACAAATAGATCCTAAACAAATAGCTAGAATAGAAGCTATAGTTTTATCTATGACACCAGGAGAAAGAAAAGATCCTGATATAATTAAAGCTTCTAGAAAAGAAAGAATAGCTAAAGGATCAGGTACCTCTGTACAAGAAGTAAATAAATTACTTAAACAATTTGAAGAATCTAAAAAGATGATGAAAATGATGAGTAATGGAAATATGAAATTACCTTTTTAAAAAATATTAAATATTTTTTAAAAATATGTTATAATGAATTATGTAATAGGAGAGTAGTGATATGGCTATAAGTGAAAACAGTTCTAAAGATTTACTAGAAAAAGAAATTGAAGGAAAAGTATTTATAGATTATATAGTAGATGATGTATTACTAGCATACTATAGAGATATTCTTCAACCTGAAGGTATCGAAGACTATACACTATTCCTAGATTATAAAAAATCACAAGTACATAAATTAACTGAAGGTAAAGATAAACTTTTATTAAAAGATATAATGAGATATTTTTCATGTCCATTAGATGTTGAATCTGAAGAAGATATAACTAATTTTGGATTATATGTTCCTGATAGTCATCCAACTAATGGAAGACTAAATATGATATTATCTGAACAATTATTAAATGCTGCTTTAGATTATGATCCAAAAGATACTGATGAAGAGGTAACATTAATAAATGTAAATGATATTATTGGACATAATGCATCAGGATTATTAGAAAATGTTAGTTTACTATTCCATTTATTTATAACTGGAAGAGGAAAAGAGTTTACTCAATTATTTGGAGACACAGCTCTTCTTATAAAAATGGAAGGTGCTTCAGATAATGGTAGATCAGATATAAGACTTGTTGAAAGTGATTTTAAGAAAAAAGAATATAAATCACCAAAAGAAGAATTTGATTCTGATTTCAAGAGATTATATGCTGAAGATTTAAAATTAATTAATGAAAAATTAAAGGTAAAATTAGTACCAAAAACTAATATAATGGTTAAGGGGGCATAATTATGAATTATTCTATTGATAAAATTCTTAGTACTGTTAATTCTAAATATCAACTTGTTTATGTAGCAGCTAAAAGAGCTACTCAAATGGATGAAACAAAACATTATCAAATGAAAGAAAAAGATTATAAATCTAAGAAGAGTTTAGATAGAGCATTAGAAGAAGTTCAAAATGGCTTAATACATGTTAAATAATGTATTAAGTTTTTTTATAAGGTGATATATGAAAATAATTAAATATGAAAAACAAAGAGGTAATAAATATAAAGTATATTTAGATAATAATGAAAATATTACTTTATATGAAGATGTTATATTAAATAATAATTTACTTTTAAGCAAAGAAATAAATGATTTAACATCTATTAAAGAAGATAATTTAGAATATGAAGCATATGATAAAGCAGTTAAATATATTAGTACTAAAATGCGTTCCAAAAAAGAAATAAAGACTTATTTAAGCAAAATATATGAAGATAATATAGTTAACAAGATAATAGATAAACTACTTAAAAATGGTCTTATAAATGACTCTAATTACGTAATAGCATATTATCAAGATAAGATTAATTTATCTAATGATGGTCCTAATAAAATAAAAGATAATTTATTAAAACTGGGTATTAATGAAGATATAATAAATAAAAATATTACTGTGGATAACACAGTAATATTTGATAAATTAAATCATTTAATAGATAAAAAAATAAAAATTACCAAAGGTTATTCTGGTAATGTACTTAAACAAAGATTATTAAGTTATTTTATTAATCTAGGATATGATAAAGATATGATTATAGAAATATTAAACTCTAAGAACTTAGTTAATATAGAGGATGGTATAAAAGAATATAATAAATTATTAAATAAGTATAAGAATAAATATGATGATTATAAATTAGAAGCTTTTATAAGAAGTAAATTATATTCTAAAGGATTTGATTTGGACGAAATAAAAAGGAATATTTAATATTCCTTTTTAATTTGCACTATTGTAGTATTCTATTTCTTCTTCAATATATTCATTATATTTACTTTTTAAAACTGAATCTTTAATCTTTAATCCATAATCTTTTCTAATATCTTGAAGAGTAGTAACTTTTAAAGTTTTATCATCAGATAATTTCTTTTCAACAAGTTTTTCTTTAACAGTATCTTTAATATCTTTTAATTCTTGTTTTTCTTTTTCACCAGTTTTTAAAATAATATGATATCCATAAGTAGTTTTAACAGGTTCTTTAGTATATTCATCAACTTTTAAACCATATGCAGCATCTTCAAATTCTGATACCATTTCACCTTTACCAAAATATCCAAGATCACCACCACTGTCTTTAGAACCAGTATCATCTGAATATTCTTTTGCTAGGTCTTCAAACTTTTCACCTTTATCTAACTTTTTAATTATATCTTTAGCTAAACTTTCAGCTTCTGATTCTTCTCTATCACTAGTAGATATTAAAATATGCTTAGCAGATATTTCGCCAGATATTTCATCTTTATAATAAGTATTAATTTCATTTTCGCTTAGGTTATCTTTTAAATAATCTTTAACAGCTTTATCTCTTTGGTAAGATAATCTCATTTCATCTTTTAATTCATCTTCTGATTCATAACCAGCACTCTTTAAAGTGTCTTCCCAATTAGTAGAGTATTGAGCTTTATAATATTCTATTTGTTCTTCAACTTGTTTTTCTATTTCTTCATCATCTTTATACATAGTATTAAAAATAATTTTATCAATTTCATCTACTATAACTTGTTTAGAATATTTTTCTTTTAATATCTTATAGATATCATCTGCAGATAATTTTTCTCCATTAACTTTAATAGCTACTTCGGATCCATTTTTTAAATCTGCTTTACCACAACCAGTAAGTAATAATACTGCACCCATAGTTATTCCTACGCTTAATAATATTTTGTTTTTCATCTTTATCCTCCTATAAACGTATAAATATATAATAACAAAATTACTTTAATAAATCAAACACTTCTTTAACATCCTTTTTATTAGTGTTTGTTATTAATTCAATATCATTTCCATTAGATGGTACTAAATGTAAATGAAAGTGTTTAACTTCTTGAACTGATCCATTATTTTGAAAAAGTCTAAGTCCTCCCATATTTAATTTTTCATCTAATTTCTTTTTAATATCTTTAGCAACTTTCATAATATGATTTAGAGTATCTAAATCAATATCATCTAAATTTGTATAATGCTTCTTAGGTATTATTAATGCATGTCCATCATTAACAGGATTAATATCTAAAAAACATTTAACTATTTCATCTTCATATATAGTATATGAAGGAATATCTCCTTTTACTATTTTACAAAAAATGCAATTGTCCATTTATTTCATCTCCCATATATATTTTATCACAAATGTGATATAATTACAGTATAAAAAGAGGTGCAAAATGCATAGAGAGGATTTTAATTTATTAAATACTGATATTATATATTTTGATAACGGTGCAACTAGTTTAAAACCTAAAGCAGTAATAGATTCTATACTTAAGTATTATGAAGAGTATCCTATGAATGCTCATAGAGGAGATTATAAACTTAGTTTACTTACTAGTAATCTATATGAAGAAACAAGAGTTAAAGTAAAAGATTTTATTAATGCTAATAAAAAAGAAGAAATAGTATTCACTAGTGGTTCTACTGAAAGTTTAAATATGATTATAAATGGTTACTTTAAAGATAAGTTATCATCTAATGATGAAGTAATACTATCTAAAAGTGAACATGCTTCTTTAATACTTCCATTTATGGAATTAGGAGTAAAAATAAAATATGCTAACCTTGATGAGGACTATAAATTAACACTAGATAATATTTCGAAGGAAGTAACTCCAAATACTAAAGTAATAGGACTTTCTCATATATCTAATGTAATAGGTGATAAAAGAGATATTAAATCTATTATAGAATTTGCTCATAAAAATAATATTTTAGTAGTAGTAGATGCTGCTCAAAGTTTAGGACATACTTTGGTAGATGTACAAGATATGGATATAGACTTTTTAGCTGGCTCTGCTCATAAAATGTGTGGACCTATGGGAGTAGGTATTCTATATGCTAAAGAAGAATTAATGAGAGAAATTAAACCTGTTTATACTGGTGGTGGAGTAACAGTTTCATTTAATGAAGATGAAATAGTATATAAAGATATTCCATATAATTTAGAATCAGGTACTAGAAATGTTCCTGGAGTAATTGCATTTAGTAAAGCAATAGACCTTATTAATTTAATTGGAGTTAATAATATAGAAGAATATATTACTGATTTAAAGAAATATTTAATAAATAAATTATCTAAATTAGATAATTTAGAAATATTAAATTCTAATGTAGAAGGATCTACAATTATATTTAATGTAAAAGGAGTATTTGCTCAGGATACATCTTTATATTTAGATAAGAAAAACATATGTGTTAGATCTGGTGATCATTGTGATAAGATGCTTCATGAAGTAACAGGAGTTAAAAATACTGTTAGAGTTAGTTTATACTTCTATAACACTATAGAAGAATGTGATAAATTAATAGAAGCATTAAATAATCCAAATATATTAGAAGAAAGTTTAGGTATTTAATATGGATAGTAATATAAAAAGAGAATTAATATTAGACAATTTTAATTATCCTAATAATAAAGGATTAACTAATGATCCTAGTTATATTAAAAAGAGTGATAAGAATCCATCTTGTATAGATCATTTTGATATAGAATTAAAATTAGAAGATGGAGTAGTAAAAGACATTAGATTTGATGGTGAAGCATGTGCTATAGCAACATCTTCTTTATCAATTGCAATTCATAGATTTATAGGTAAATCAAAAGAAGAAGTTTTAAATATTATAGATAACTATAAAAAGATGGTTAATGAAGAAGAATATGATAAAACTATTTTAGAAGATTTACTTGCATTTGATGAAATATGGAAACAAGAATCTAGAAAAACATGTGCAACACTAGGTATTAATATAATAGAGGATATACTTAATAATAATTAGGAGGATATTATGTATAAGAATGAAGGTTTATTAATAGGTAAAAATGATAAGAAGGAAGTATATTTACTTCCTAGTATGGCTAATAGACATGGTCTAATAACTGGAGCATCAGGAACTGGTAAAACTATTACATCAAAAGTAATGGCAGAAAGTTTATCTGATTTAGGTGTACCAGTATTTATGGCAGATGTAAAGGGAGATCTTTCTGGTACAGCTACTTGTGATGAAGGAATTACTGAAAACATTCAAAAAAGAGTTGATAAATTAAAACTAGATGGATTTGAACCAAAAGCATTTCCAGTAGCATTCTGGGATGTATATAAACAAAAAGGAAATCCAATAAGATTTAAAGTATCTGAAATTGGGCCAAGTATATTATCAATAATGCTTGGACTATCTGAGGTCCAAGAGGGAGTTTTAAATATTATATTTAAAGCTGCAGAAAAGGATAATTATGAACTAGATAATTTAGATGATTTAAAACACATGTTAAATCATGTAAGTAATAATAAAAAAGATTATAGTGAACTTGGTAACGTAACTACACAAAGTGTAGGTGTTATTATTCGTAGTTTATCTGTTTTAGAAAATCAAGGATTAGATAATTTTTTTGGTACTCCAGAATTTAAGATTGATTATTTATTAAGACATAAAGATGAAAAAGGTGTAATTAATATTTTAGATGCAGTAGAATTATATAAGAATCCAGATTTATATTCTGCTGTTATGCTTTGTTTATTAACTAAATTATATGATTATATGCCTGAAGTAGGTGACTTAGATAAACCAAAGATTGTATTCTTCTTTGATGAAGCATATTTCTTATTTAGAGAAATGCCTTCATATAGACTAAAACAAGTTGAAAAGATAGTTAGATTAATTAGATCTAAAGGTATTGGTTTATACTTTATATCTCACTATACAACTGATATACCTGCTACAGTATTAGATCAACTTGGTAATAGAGTTCAACATAACTTAAGAGCATATACACCTGCTGATCAAAAGATTGCTAAAGCAGCAGCAGATTCATTTAGAACTAATCCTGAATTTAAAACTTATGATACTATTCTAGAACTTGGTACTGGTGAAGCTATAGTAAGTTTCCAAAATGAAAAAGGCGAACCAGAAGTATGTGAAAGAGTATTTATATTACCTCCTCAAAGTAAGATTGGAGTAATAGATGATTCGACAAGACTTAGAATAATGAATAATTATTCATTTGATGATGTGGCTTATTTAGATGGTGAAGATAGAACTTCTGCTCATGAAAAACTTAAAGAAAAAGAGTTAGAAGAAGAAAATAAAAAAGCAGAAGAACAAAGAATTAAAGATGAAGAAAAAGCTAAAAAAGAACAAGAAAAACTAGATGAGAAAGCTAGAAAACAAAAAGAAAAAGAAGAAAGAGAAGCTGAAAGAAAAAAGAAAAACTCTGTTCCAAGAAAAGTTGGAAGAAGAGTAGCTTCTAGAGTAGAAGGAAGATTAATTACTAGAGCATTAAATGCTATTGAAAAAATGTTTAAAAAATAAAGAATGAAAAATTCTTTATTTTTTTTATTATTATTGACTTTAAATAAATAAAATGATATTATTTATATGTTCTTTGAAGTGCGTATGCGCTCTTAGCTCAGCTGGATAGAGCGTTTGGCTACGAACCAAAAGGTCAGGGGTTCGAATCCCTTAGAGCGCACCATTTTTAAAATTATATCGGGAAGTAGCACAACTTGGCAGTGCGCTTGGTTTGGGACCAAGAGGTTGCAGGTTCAAATCCTGTCTTCCCGACCATTTAAAAAATACTAGTCTTTGACTAGTTTTTTTGTTATAATAATTATGCTTTTTGGGGGTATATATGAAAAAATATAAAGAAAGAGTAGAAGAACTAATGGAAGCTACTATTATGAACGCTATGAGAGATGTTCAACTTTCTAAAATGATATGTTTAACTAAGGATGGGAAACCATATAGTTTAATAGCAGAAGAATATATTAGAAATATGTCTAAATATAAAGATTTATGTAAAGAGGATAAAGTAGATTCTTGGACTCATGATATAAGACAATTTCTTTATGCTTCTGGAAATCCTGAAACAGATTATTTAATAGCAGTAAGACTATCTGCATATGAGGATGCTGCTCAAATAATGGAATGTATATCTAAAGGAATGCCTTGGGAAGAAGTAAAAGATGTTGCTTGTAATCAAGGAAATAATGGAGTATTTTTAGATTTTATGTGTGATGTTTTATTAGAATATTTTCCTGATTCTCAAACTGTTATTACAAATCTATTTGGTGAAACACAATACGAAAATATAAAAAGACTAGTATATGAAAGTAAAAAACATATAAGTTAAGGAGTATATATGGAAAAAGTTAATATAAGCGATACAATTACTAAATTTATTAATATAATGGGATATCTAGATGATGAACATGTACTTGGATGTTTCTTTTATGGAAGTTTTTTAACTGGCTATAATAATAAATACTCTGATTTAGATTTACATATAATATATGATGATGAAGAACCTGATAGATTAATTAGAGGTAACACCATTGTTGATGGTATAAGAGTTGAATATTTTGAAAAGCCTATTAGTGATATGTATGAATCAATAGATAATGATTTTAATAATCAAAATAGTGCTTTATTTGCAATAGTTGGAAGAGCAAGAATTATATTTGATAAACATGGTGATTTACATGAATTAAAAGAATATGCTATTGATAAGTTCTCTAAACCATTACCTAAATTAGATGAAGAAACATCTAAAGAATATGTTTCTATAATAAATAATAGAATGGAAAAATTAAAAATAGCATTTGAGAATAATGATCCACAATTTATCCATTTATATCATTTAACAATTGAAAAGATAAGAAAGTTTTATCATAAATTAAATGGTATAACTCAAATAGCTACTAGTAAAGTATTTAGAGTATATACTGATGAAGCATATGGTGATCTTCTTTGTAGAGGAAATCTTCCTGATGAAGAATTTAGAAGACTCTATTTAGATGCTGCATTAGATACAACTTCAGATATTAGTACTAAATACCAAAAAGTGGTAGATTTATGGAACTATTCAAAAAGAGATATTAAATTTGATGAGAATAATTATCGTATATTAATTAAATCAAGAAATAAAATGCCTAAGCCTGATTTTAATGATTAAAGAGAATTATTCTCTTTTTTTATGTTATAATTTTTTTAGGAGAAATATATGAGAAGAGAGTTAAATAATTTTATAATTGAAAGTGATATTAAGATAGATTATTTTGATGATATAGTTAATCATGTTTTAGAAAATGAAAAAAGAATATTTGAATTTTTTGAATTAGATAATTTACCTGATAAGATTACTATTAGAATTATGAGTTATGATGGTTTTATGGAATATGCTAAGGAAAAAAATCATAAGATTCTAGGTTATGAACGAGGTTTTTCTGATTATTCAATGACTATTAAATTATTAAATATAGATGATCAAAAAAAATATACTACTCATAAAAATGCTAATCTTGATGAATTTAAGGGGACTCTCTTACATGAAATAATTCATAAATGTCAGTTATTAGTAAAGAAATTTCCAAGAGAATGTATATGGTTTAGTGAAGGATTAGCTACTAATTTATCTAATCAATTCCAGTATTCTATATGTAGTTTAAATGAATGTGATTTTAATGAGTTAGTAAATAATTTTAATCCATCAATTATGAAATTAAAATATCCATATGCATATACGATTGTAAATTATATATTAAATAATTATAGTAAAGAAGAAATAAATAGATTTATAAAGGATCCTAATTATTTAATGGAAAAAGCAAATATATTATTTGAAGAAGCAAAAGAATGGACTAAAAATATAATAAAGAAATAAAATTGAATCATGTTATAAATTGTGTTATAATTATATATAGTAGAGAGGTTTAAATATGAAAAAGAAGAATATTATATTAACAGGTATACTCTTTATAATATTTGGGGTATATACATATTTAGTTAAAACTATTAATGTTAAAGCTATTGGTCCACAAAAATCAAAAGTTGGATTTGCAGTAGTAAACAAATGGTTTAAAAATGTAATAGGAAAGAATATGACTATATATAAAGTAACTGAATATCTTGGTTATGCTTTATTATTAATAGTTGTAGTATTTGCTATTATAGGTTTAATTCAATTAATAAAAAGAAAGAATCCATTAAAGGTTGATAAAGAAATTTTATCTCTTGGAGCTCTATATGCATGTATGGCAATAGTATATGTTGGTTTTGAAAAAGTAATAATAAATTATAGACCAATACTTATAGATAAAGTATTAGAAGCTTCTTATCCATCAAGTCATACTGTACTTGCAATGTGTGTAGCAATTAGTTTTTGTATGGTATCAGATAAATACTTTGGTAAATATTCTAAATTCTTAAAAGTAATTGTATTAACATTATTAACATTAGTAATAGCAGGTAGAATTATTTCTGGTGTACACTGGGTTAGTGATATCCTAGGAGGAGTAATTATATCTTGTGCACTAATATCTATGTTTAATACATTAATAGATACTAAAAGTACTAAGAAATCTAAAAAATAGGAGTGATAAATATGAAAGAAAGAATTATAAGTCCTGAAGAAATAGATTCAGGAAAAATATTTGATGAAATAAGAGAAAAAGGAAAATTTGAAGCTTTAATTGGTCCAATGAGTGACGTTAGTAAGGCAACTAGCGTTTTATCTATTGTGTCTCAAATTGGAAATGCTAGAGAACCTGGTGTAGACTGTGAATTAGAAGTTATTGAAAAAGATGGTTTAAATTTTTTACAAGCAAGTCTAAAAAAATCAAAATTGTATGATAATTTTCCGCATGATGATTTTGGAGGTAAAGGAGGCAAATAGTCTTCTTTTTTATTTGCTTTATGATATAATTATTTTAGGGTGAATAAAATGAATGACGAAATAATCAACAGTATTGCATTAGAGCAAAATATAACAACAGATCAAGTAAGTAAGACTTTGTCTTTATTAGAAGAAGGAAATACTATTCCTTTTATAGCAAGATATAGAAAAGAGTTTACTGGAGGATTAGATGAGGACAAGATAAAGTCTATTTCTTTAGTATATGAATATGAATGCAATCTTTTAAAAAGAAAAGAAGATGTAATTAGATTAATAGATGAAAAAGGTTTACTTACTGATGAACTAAAGACAAGTATTCTTAAATGTAAAAAGTTAGTAGATGTAGAAGACATTTATAGACCATATAAAGAAAAGAAAAAGACTAAGGCTACTGATGCTATTAATAATGGATTAGAGCCTCTAGCTAAAATTATATTATCTTTTCCAGATACTTTATATGTAGATAAGTTTTTAAATGATAAAGTTAAGACTGAAGAAGATGCTATTCAAGGTGCTAAATATATAATTGCAGAGTATATCTCGGATAATGCATATTATAGAAAATATATTAGAGATAATACATTTAATCATGGAACTATTACTTCTAAATTAAAAAAGAATGCTGAAGATCCTAAAAAGACATATGAAATGTATTATGACTTTGAAGAAGAGATTAAGAAGATTAAACCTCATAGAGTATTAGCTCTTAATAGAGGAGAAAAAGAAAATATATTAACAGTATCAATTAAGTCTTCTAAAGAATATATTATTAAGTTTTTAGAATCTAAAATGATTAAGAAAGAAAATAAATGTGCAGAGTATGTTAGAAATGCTATAGAGGACTCTTATACTAGATTAATAGAACCTAGTATAGAAAGAGAAATAAGAAGTGAGTTATCTGAAGTAGCAGGGGATGAAGCTATAGAGAACTTTGGTAAGAATTTAGAAAGTTTATTAATGCAACCTCCAATTAAAAATCAAAGAGTATTAGGTTTTGATCCTGGATACTCTAACGGATGTAAATTAGCAGTTTTAGATGAAACTGGTAAGTATTTATATTCATGTGTAATTAATCCATTTGCATCCTCTAATAATGGATTAATTACATCAAAGAATACACTAGTTAAATTAATAAAAGACTATAAGATAGATATTATATCTATTGGTAATGGAACAGCCTCTAGAGAGTCTGAAAAACTAGTTTCAGAGCTTATTAAAGAATATAACTTGACCTGCAAATATATTATTACTAATGAAGCTGGGGCATCTATTTATAGTACTGAACCAATTGCACAAGAAGAGTTTCCAAATCTTACACCAAATGAAAGAAGTGCAGTATCTATTGGAAGAAGACTTCAAGATCCATTAGCAGAACTAGTTAAGATTCCACCTGATGGAATAGGAGTAGGTCTATATCAACATGATGTACCTGATAGTAAATTAAAAGATAGATTAGACTTCGTAGTAGAAAAAACTGTTAACCAAGTAGGTGTTAATATTAATACAGCATCAGGGTCTATTCTTAAATATATTTCAGGACTAACAAAAAGAAGTATAGATAAATTAATTAAGTATAGAGAAGATAAAGGTAAAATAAAATCTAGAGAAGAAATTTCTAAATTATTAACAGATAAAACATATGAACAAGCTATTGGTTTTATTAGAATAGTAGATGGAGATAATATCTTAGATAAAACATCTATCCATCCAGAGAGTTATGATGTTACTAAAAAGTTATTATCTAACTTAGATTTAACTCTAGAAGATATTGGTACTGATAAATTAATTAATAAACTAGAAAGTGTTAATAAAGATGAATTAGTTAAAGATTTAAATATAGATATATATACTTTAGAAGGTATTATAGAATCTTTAGAAAAACCAAATAGAGATCCAAGAGATGAGTTACCTAGACCTATCTTAAAGAGTGATGTACTTACTATTGATGATTTAAAAGAAGGTATGGAATTAGAAGGTACAGTTAGAAATGTAGCACCTTTTGGAGCCTTTATAGATATAGGTCTTCATAATGATGGACTAGTTCATATATCTGAAATATCTGATAGTTATATTAAACATCCATCTGATGTATTGTCAGTAGGAGATATAGTAAAAGTATATGTTAAAGAAATATTTAAAGATAAAGAAAAGGTTGCTTTAACTATGAAAGGAGATAATAATGACTAGATTAAATGAATTATTAAATGATGAAAAAAGTATATTTGTATTTGATGTTGATGGAGTTCTAGCTAAAATGGAATTTGGAGATAATAATCACTATTATAATGAGGATTCAAGTATTGATAGTGATGAACAATTTAGAGATGCTGTAGTAGGAGGAAGAAACTTTTATACTGATGATTTGGTAAATGATACTATGAAGAAATTTCTAGATAAATTAGATTCTAATAAGGTATATGTATTATCTAGAGTATTATCTACTGAAGAGCAAGATATTAAAGATGATTTTCTTCTTAGAAATTATAATGTAAAAAAAGAAAATATAATGTATGTTAGAGATTTTAAAGATAAATTAGAGGCATTAAATTTAGTTAAAAAACTTAATCCTGATACTGATGATGAACATATTATTATGGTAGATGATAATGTTGATGAAGTACTAAATTATGTTATGAATAATTCTAAATATACAACTATGCATATAAGTAGTTTCATGTAGAAACTACTTTTTGTTTTTTTATGTAAATAACTCTTGATAGAAGTTTCTATATTTTATATAATATTCATTGTATTAGGAGGATGAAGGTATGAAATACGTATACTTATTTACCGAAGGTAATGCTAGTATGAGAAATCTTCTTGGTGGTAAAGGTGCCAACTTAGCAGAAATGACTAACATTGGTTTACCAGTTCCTCAAGGATTTACTATTACTACAGAAGCTTGTACTAAGTATTATGAAGATGGTAGAGAAATTAATGATGAAATTAAATCTCAAATTGATGAATATATCATCAAGATGGAAGAAATTACTGGTAAGAAATTTGGAGATAAAGAAAATCCATTATTAGTATCAGTTAGATCTGGTGCTAGAGCATCTATGCCAGGTATGATGGATACAATTCTTAACCTAGGATTAAATGAAGAAGTAGTTAATGTATTAGCTGAAAAATCAAATAATCCAAGATGGGCTTGGGATTGTTATAGAAGATTCATTCAAATGTATTCTGACGTTGTTATGGAAGTTGGAAAAAAATACTTTGAAGAATTAATTGATAAGATGAAAGAAGCTAAGGGAGTTAAACAAGACGTAGAATTATCTGCTGATGATTTAAAAGAATTAGCTAATGAGTTTAAAGCTGAATATAAATCTAAAATAGGTACAGATTTCCCAGATGATCCAAAAGAACAATTAATGGGAGCTATTAAAGCTGTATTTAGATCATGGGATAATCCAAGAGCTAATGTTTATAGAAGAGATAACGATATTCCTTATTCATGGGGGACTGCTGTTAATGTTCAATCTATGGCATTTGGTAATATGGGTGATGATTGTGGTACAGGTGTTGCATTCACAAGAGACCCAGCTACTGGTGAAAAAGGTTTATTTGGTGAATTCTTAACTAATGCACAAGGTGAAGACGTTGTTGCTGGTGTTAGAACTCCAATGCATATAACTGAAATGGAAGAAAAATTCCCAGAAGCATTTAAACAATTTAAAGATGTATGTAAAACTCTAGAAGAACATTATAGAGATATGCAAGATATGGAATTTACTGTTGAACATGGTAAACTATATATGCTTCAAACTAGAAATGGTAAAAGAACTGCTAAAGCTGCTTTAAAAATTGCTTGTGATTTAGTTGATGAAGGAATGAGAACAGAAGAAGAAGCAGTTGAAATGATTGATCCAAGAAACTTAGATACATTATTACATCCACAATTTGATGCAGTTAAATTAAAAGATGCTAAACAATTAGGAAAAGGTCTTGGAGCTTCTCCAGGAGCTGCTTGTGGTCAAATAGTATTTACTGCTGAAGACGCTGTTAAGTGGAAAGAAAATGGTAAAAAAGTTGTTTTAGTTAGATTAGAAACTTCTCCAGAAGATATAACTGGTATGAAAGCTGCTCAAGGTATTCTTACAGTTAGAGGTGGTATGACTTCACATGCTGCAGTAGTTGCTAGAGGTATGGGAACTTGCTGCGTATCTGGTTGTGGTGATATCGCAATGGACGAAGAAAACAAACAATTTACATTAGCTGGTAAAACATTCCATGAAGGAGATGAAATCTCTATTGATGGTACTACTGGTGCTATCTATGATGGTATTGTTCCAACTGTTGACGCTACTATTTCAGGTGAATTTGGTAGAGTTATGGAATGGGCTGATAAATTTAGAACATTAAAAGTTAGAACTAATGCTGATACTCCAAGAGATGCTAAAAAAGCACATGAATTAGGAGCTGAAGGTATTGGTCTTTGTAGAACTGAGCACATGTTCTTCGAAGAAGACAGAATAGCTGCATTTAGAGAAATGATTTGTTCTGACACTGTAGAAGAAAGAGAAGCTGCTCTAGAAAAAATTCTTCCATATCAACAAGGTGACTTTGAAGAATTATATGAAGCATTAGAAGGTGATTCTGTGGTAGTTAGATACTTAGATCCTCCACTACATGAATTTGTTCCTACAGAAGAAGCTGATATCGAAAAGCTTGCTAAAGCTCAAGGTAAATCAGTTGAAAGAATTAAAGAAATTATTGCTTCATTACATGAATTTAATCCAATGATGGGTCATAGAGGTTGTAGACTTGCTGTTACTTATCCAGAAATAGCTAAGATGCAAACTAAGGCTGTTATTAGAGCTGCTATTAATGTTCAAAAGAAACATGCTGACTGGAATATTACTCCAGAAATTATGATTCCATTAACTGGTGAAGTAAAAGAATTAAAATATGTTAAAGATATAGTTGTTGCTACAGCTGATGAAGAAATAAAGAATGCTGGAGTAGATATGAAGTATCAAGTTGGTACTATGATTGAAATTCCAAGAGCTGCTTTAACTGCTGATGAAATAGCTAAAGAAGCTGAATTCTTCTCATTTGGTACTAATGACTTAACTCAAATGACATTTGGATTCTCTAGAGATGATGCTGGTAAATTCTTACCTGCATACTATGAAAAGAAAATTTATGAAGAAGATCCATTTAAGACACTTGATCAAAAAGGTGTTGGTCAATTAATTAAAATGGCT
>JAFWEE010000005.1 GCA_017515795.1 Bacilli bacterium | reverse complement strand
TGGACTTACTTTTTGTCCCATAAATTAACCTCCTTCTAGTTTTCCTTCTTAGTTTTAGTAGCTTTCTTAGTTGCTACTTTTTTAGTAGTTTCTTTCTTAACTACTTTCTTTTCCACTTTTTCTTCTTTTTTAGTTTCTTTAACTATCTTAGTAGCTTTAGCTTTAACAGCTCTTTCTGCTACTATAACAGTTATATGACTTGTTTTCTTATCATGTCTATCAATATGAGAACGAGATCCAAATCTATGTCTTTTTAAAATAGGACCATCATTTACATAAGCAGACTTAACATATAAATTATTTCTATCTAATTTTAGATTATTCTCAGCATTAGCAGTAGCAGATAATAATACCTTATTTACTAAACGTGCTGATTTTTTATTCATATTACTTAACATATTAGTTGCATCTTCAACACTTTTACCTTGAATTAAGCGAGTAACTAAACGTGTTTTTCTTGGAACAACTAAAACTGTTCTAGCAGTTGCTTTTGCTTCCATTATTTATCTCCTTTCAAGTTCAAACTATTTATCTTTATTTCCATGTCCACCAAATTTTCTTGTTGGAGCAAATTCACCTAATTTATGTCCTACCATATCTTCAGTAACATAAACTGGAATAAATTCTTTACCATTGTGAACAGCAAATGTATGTCCAATAAATTCAGGGAAAATAGTTGAACGTCTTGACCATGTTTTTACAACTTCTTTTTTACCATTTTCATTCATTTCTTGAACCTTTTTTAATAATCTATCGAATACATAAGGTCCCTTTTTTAAACTTCTAGCCATTTATTTCTTTTCCTTTCCTTTATTTACGACGAGTAACAATTAATTTTGTTGAACTCTTTTTATTATTACGAGTTTTAAGTCCAAGTGCAGGTTTACCCCAAGGAGTCATTGGTTGTTTATGACCAACTGGAGTTCTACCTTCACCACCACCATGAGGGTGATCGTTAGGGTTCATAACAGATCCTCTAACTGTAGGTCTAATACCAAGATATCTTGTTCTACCAGCTTTACCAAGTCTAACTAATGAGTAATCTTCATTACCAACTTCTCCAACTGTAGCCATACAAGTTCCAAGTACTTTTCTAGTTTCACCAGAACTTAATCTTATCATTACATATTTATCTTCTCTTCCAAGAATTTGAGCACTTTGACCAGCACTTCTAGCAAGTTGTCCACCTTTACCTAAAGTAAGTTCTACGTTATGAATAACAGTACCTACTGGAATATTCATAAGTGGGCAAGCATTACCAACTTTAATATCTACTTTTTCACCAGATACAATTTTATCTCCTACTTTTAATCCTTTTGGAGCTAATATATATCTTTTTTCACCATCTGAATAGTTAATTAAAGCTATATTAGCAGATCTATTTGGATCATATTCAATAGTAGCAACTGTACCTACTATATCGAATTTATTTCTTTTGAAATCAATAATACGATATTTTCTTTTAACTCCGCCACCTTGATGACGAACTGTAATTTTACCAGTATTATTTCTACCAGCATTTTTCTTAGCAATCTTTAGTAAACTTTTTTCAGGAGCAGTTTTAGTTAGCTCTGTATTTACTAATGTGCTTTTCTTTCTTTGTCCAGGAGTAACTGGGCGAAAATGTTTAATAGCCATATTCTAAAACCTCCTTAAATTTCTATTTTGCTTCCTTCAGCTAAAGTAATAATTGCTTTCTTATAAGCTGAAGTCTTTCCTGTATAACGTCCAACTCTCTTTTTCTTAGGTTTAACGTTAATTGTATTTACATTTGTAACTTTTACATTATATATTTTTTCAATTGCTTGTTTAATTTGAACCTTGTTTGCACTAGGTTTAACTTTAAACACCATCTTGTTTCCAGCTTCTGCTATCATAGCAGCTTTTTCAGTAATAACTGGAGCAAGAATAATATCTCTATAATCTCCTATCATTATAGTACCTCCTCAAGCATTTTAACTACTTCTTCAGTCATAACTATATTTTTATAGTTAAGTACATCATAAGTGTTGATTTCATGAGATTCAATTACTTTAACATCTTTTAAATTACGAGAAGCTAAAATTAGTTCATCAGTTAATTCTTTAACTACTACTAAAGTTTTACCTTCTAACTTAAGAGTATTAAGTAGTTTAATAAATCCTTTAGTTTTAGAATCTTTAACATCAAATTTTTCTACAACTGTAATTCCTTTATTATTTGCTTTATAAGATAAAGCTGATCTTAAAGCTAATCTACTTTCTTTTCTATTTTGTTTCTTTTCATAATTTCTTTCAGTAGTTGGTCCGAATACTACACCACCATGATACCAATGAGGTGCTCTAATAGAACCTTGTCTAGCTCTACCAGTTCCTTTTTGTCTCCATGGTTTGATTCCTCCACCACTTACTTCACTTCTAGTTTTAACACTATGTGTTCCTTGTCTTAGTGATGCACCTTTTCTAACAACTGCATCATATATTACTTGGTTATTTGGTTCAATACCAAATATTTCGTCATTTAGTTTTATATCTTTTACTTTTTCACCTTTTAAATTTAAAAGTGCTACCTTAGGCATATTTAATTCCTCCTTTCATCACATTAACATTATTATTAAATAGTTAACTATTCTTGTGATGATTCTTCAGCTGCAGGAGCTTCAGTTTCTTCAGTAGTTTCTTCTGCTGGAGTTTCTTCTACAGTTGTTTCTTCAACTACTGGAGTTTCTTCAGCAGTAGCATAAGTAACAAGTTCATCTAATTCATTAACTTGTCCTTCATGCTTAATAGCAGATTTAATAATAACTAATGACTTTTTAGGACCTGGAACATTACCTTTTACTAAAATAATATTTTTATCTAAATTAATTTCAATTACTTCTAAGTTTTGAACTGTAATTAATTTATAACCCATATGTCCTGGTAATTTTTTACCTTTTAAAACACGCATTGGTCTCATAGTACCAAGTGATCCAACACCTCTATGGTATTGTGAACCATGTCCCATAGGACCTCTACTTTGATTGTGGCGTTTAATAACACCTTGGAAGCCTTTACCTTTACTCATACCAGAAACATCTACCATTTCTCCAACAGCAAAGATGTCAGCTTTAACTTCTCCACCTAATGTGTATGCGCTAACATCAGCATTTCTGATTTCTTTAATGAAGCGCTTAGGTGAAACATTTGCTTTCTTTAGATGACCAAGTTCAGCTTTAGAAGTATTTTTTTCTTTAGCGTCACTGTATGCTAATTGAACAGCATTGTATCCATCAGTTTCAACAGTTTTAATTTGTGAAACATAATTTGGTTCAACTTCAATAACAGTAACTGGAATAAGTTTACCATTCTTAGCGAAAACTTGAGTCATCCCGATCTTACGACCTAAGATTCCTTTTCTCATTTTTTCCTCCTATAAAATCTTAATAAATTATTTAATACTAATCTCAACACCACTTGGTAAGTCCAAACGAGTTAGTGCCTCGATTGTGTCTTTACTTGGGTTATTGATGACAATTAATCTCTTGTGAGTTCTCATTTCGAATTGTTCACGAGAATCTTTATATTTATGAACAGCTCTTAAGATTGTAACTTTTTCAATCTTAGTTGGTAGTGGAATTGGACCACTAACTTCTCCACCTGTTCTTTTAACAGTTTCTACAATCTTAGCAGCAGCTTTATCAATTACTTTGTGTTCATATGCTTTAAGATTGATTTGGATTTTGTTTGCCATAATATCCTCCTTTCGCCTATATCTTGTATAGACTTGCTCCGTGCAAAAACCTGATAAACAGTCATTTTTCGTTATTATTAAATAACAACTTAACCCGGTGTATCAGCAACCTTGCATATCATCGCCAGTCACACATAATTCATTTTAACACCTTTTTTCCTTTATTTCAAGCACTTTTTTTACTTTTTTTAAATAAAAAAAATAAGCGAATTATTCGCTTATTATTATAGGATCAACAATTGTACCTACACCTTTTTCATATGAAGCATCTTTATTAATCTCTATAACTAGTTTTAAAGCTGCTTCTTCGTCGTCTTCAGATATACCATTTATAATAGTATATCCATCAGACGTATTAACAAAATATTTATAATTTGATTCTAAGAATGTTTTACCATCTTTAATAGTGTTATTATAATCACTTATATTAAGTAATGTTACATTATTAATATAGCTATAATATTTTTTGTTTTTAAATATTTGTATTTGTATATCTATCTTATCTTTAGTAGCAGTATCTTCTTTATCATTTTTTATTATATGTAAATTACCTTCACTATCTACTTTGATAATTCTATATAATTCATTATTAAATGATATATAATTTGATACTTCATCACCTACAAAGTAATAATTATTATCTTTTATTATAAGATTATCACTTTTATAATCATTCATAATATAGTTATTAATACTTCTATTTTTAATATATGCATCAACTACATAACCATTATTAATACTAACATATACTCTTGAGTCTTCATCTAAATCATTATCTTCTTTAATAATTGAATTAACAACAAGATCTTTTTTTGTAAATATTACTATTTCTTCATCTTTATACTTATCTATATTATTAGTAACATATGTTTTAACATCCTGAAGCAATGATGCCTCATTTGCTTCAGATAAAGAAGCTTTATTATTAATATTACTAAATATACTAGATGAGAATATAAAATATGCAAGTATAAAAATAAGTACTATTAATACTATCCAATAAATAAATCTTTTTTTCATAAAACCACCCTTTACTACTTAGCAGTATATATTAGTTTACCATTATAATTGTAATATTTATTATTAACAATTACATAGTTTTCTTTTATTTGAATATCGTCATCCTCTTTTATATCTATTTCTTTCTTGTTTACAACATTTAAAAGTACTGGTTCATTACCATAATATGCTTTTAAGAATGGATAATCATCATCTAGTACTTCAAACGAACTATATATGGCCTCTATATATTCTTTATTCTTACTAGTTACTAATCCTTTTTTATTATTATCACCAGTAAATATAAATAACTCTAAACCATATTTATTCTTTAATGTTTTAAACATACTACTATCTAATTGTTCTATATTATTATAACTTAATGATACAACTTCATTTGCTTTAGTATCTAGGATACCATATTTTTCATTATTTGCAACTACAGCATATCCATTTTTACTAAATTTCTCAGCATACTCATACGACTTATTACTAATAGTTTTACCTTTAGTATTTACAAAGTTATATCTATTTTCAAATACACTAATCATTAATAATTGATTACTAAATAATCCATCTACTGGTTCTAATGATGTAAATGAACCTACTTTACCACTATAATCAATAATATTATATACATCAGCATTTAAATTAAAATCATGTGTTTTTTCAAGTACATATCCATCATTATAGAAATATTCATTATTTTCATTACTATTAATCTTTTCACCATTAGTAAGATTAATATAATCAATCTTAGAATCACTCTTAATACATATTGCTATATTCGAGTTATAATCTTCTACTCTAACAAACTTATAATTATCTGTTGTATATTTTACTTCATCATCATCTATATAAATATATGTATTATTATCTTTTGTAATATCTTTAATTGAGAATATATTATTATCTAATACTTTAACTTCATTTAAAGTATACTTATATATTTCTTTACCTGATTCTAAATTAATAATAGTAGTAGAATCATTAACTTTTATCTTAGCATATTTAATAGATGATTTAGAATTAGAGACTTCCACTGATATGTTTTTATCATCTACCTCATCTACTTTAAATGAATATATTTCTTTTCCTTCACCATTTAAAAGACCTACTGTTTCATCTCTTTTAAAAGTATATATACCATTATTTATATATGAAATATTATCATATTTATATTTAGTAATATTATTTAATTTCTTATCTAAAATAGCTTGTTTTAAACCTTGATTAGTAATTTTAGATGCTATATATTTACCATCATATAAACCTATATATGTATATGTTCCACAAGGTACTTCAAATACGCCTTTACCATTTAATACACAGTATAAATTATTATCGTTTTTAACTATAGCAAGGCCATTATAATAGTCAGATCCAGATAGATATTTAGATTTAACTACTATAGTTCCATCACTATCCATGTACCCTACTTTATTTGATTCATTTATTTTTATTAAATTAATTGTTTCTGCTTTAGAAGAAGATACAAATAAATATATACCTACAACTGATGCAAAAATGAATGCTATAACTGGTAATAAAATAGACTTATGTTTTATAGCAAATATATTCTTTTCAAATAAACTTTTATTATCTTTTTCTATAAATTCTTTTTCATTAGCAGATGCTACTACTCTACTATCTACATTAGGAAATGATACATTTTGATATGCAGGATTATTTTTAATTCTATCATCTAGTATCATATTACTATTATCAGATAATGATAAACCAGATCCTACTCTATCTTCTAGTTCATCTGATACATTCTTTTTTTCATATATTGGATTACTAGATATTCTTTCATCTATTATAGGTTCAATTTCCTGTTTTACTTCTTCTAATACTTCTGGTACTTCTTCTTTAACAGGAGTCTCTACTACTTCATTTTCTTCAAAAATATCGTCAGTATCCTCAGTAAAAGGCATTTCTATGGCGTTCTCTTCTACAGATTCTAATTCTTCAATTTTTTCATCCATAAAAATCCCTCCTATTCTTACATATACTATAATATCATATTTTTTGTAAAATAAAAAGATATATTTCTATATCTTTTATTCTTCATCTAGTTCTACTAAAACTTCTCTAGGTTTAGATCCTTGTTCAGGTCCAACTATACCTCTTTCTTCAAGTTTATCTATTAAATTAGCTGCTCTATTATAACCAATTTTAAATCTTCTTTGAAGAAGTGATGCAGATGCTTTTTTACTTGTACATACAAATTTAACAACTTCATTATATAGAGGATCATCATTATCCACATCTGCTCTATTAGAAGATGCACTTTCAGATACTTTATCTAAATTAAATTTGTCATCATAAGATGCCTTATGACCCTTACAACAATAATCTACTAGTTTTTCTACTTCAGCCTCATCAATGAATGCACCTTGTATTCTTTGAGGAACACTTTCACCCATTGGAAGAAATAACATATCACCTTTACCAAGAAGTTTTTCGGCTCCACCCATATCTAAAATGGTTCTAGAATCTATTTGAGATGAAACTGCAAATGATATTCTAGATGGAATATTAGCTTTAACTAAACCTGTAATAACATCTGTTGATGGTCTTTGAGTAGCTACTATTAAATGAATACCAGCAGCTCTAGCCATTTGAGTAATTCTTACAATTGAGTCTTCAACTTCTTTTTTAGCAACAACCATAAGATCTGCTAACTCATCTATTATTACTACTATATATGGAAGAAGTGGATATTTTGATTCTTCTGCCATTTTAGCGTTTTTCTTTTCTAACATTCCATTATACATTTCAATGTTTTTAGCTTTAGCTTCTTCAAATTTTCTATATCTATCTTCCATTTCTTCAACTATTTTTTGAAGAGCTACAGAAGCTTTTCTTGGATCAGTTACAACTGGCATAAGTAAATGTGGAAGTCCATTATATCCAGAGAATTCCACTTTCTTTGGATCTATCATAACCATTTTTACTTCATCTGGTTTAGCTCTCATAAGTATTGAACCAATAATACAGTTTACACATACTGATTTACCAGACCCAGTAGCACCTGCTACTAATAAGTGAGGAGTTTTATTTATCTCACAATATCTTGGAGTACCCATTATATCTTTACCTAAAGCTACTAATAACTTATTAGACATTTTTTCTTTAGGGAAAGCATCTATTATTTCTCTAAATGGTACTGCTGAATTAACTTTATTTGGTATTTCTATACCAACAGTACTCTTTCCTGGAATAGGAGCTTCAATTCTAACATCTTTAGCAGCCATAGCTAATGCTATTTCAGATGATAAACTCTTTACTTTATTCATCTTAGTTCCAGATTTTATTTCTAATTCATATTGAGTAACAGATGGTCCTACATGAACTTCTCTTACCTTTGCAACCACTTCAAATTCTCTAAGTACTTTTTCTAGAAGTGGAATATTCTTCTTAATTTCCATTTCATTTTCTTTTGCTTTATCTTTAGCAGATACTTTTTTATTTAATATTTCATCCACATGATTAGGATATGGAGGTTCATAGTTTTTATATAATTGTGTATTATATGTAGGAGTATAATCAACCTTTTCTTTTGGTTCATTATCATTATGATTTGGTAAAGTAATTTTTACCTTAGTTTGTTCAAGATCTTCTGAATGTAAATATCCCTTATCATCTTCTTCATCTTCATTATCTGGAATACCATTACCATCTTTATCTTTATTCATTTTATCTGATAAATCATCAAATAAATCTGATAAAGATAAACCAGTTATTAAAATAGCTCCAATAAATATAAGTACACATATAATAATTATAGAACCTATATGTCCACAGTATTTATCTAACACTGCTGAAAAGAATGTTCCAATAAGTCCTCCACCAGAAAAATTAGTTTGTTCTGAAATTGCAATTTTAAATGTTTCAAATGCACTAATCATTTCTTCTTTAATAGTAGCCTTACTAGTTAAATGTTCTATATTAAAGAAAGATAATATACCTATTAAAACAAGATATATACCACATTTAGTAAATGTAAATACTTTTGGAAATTTATTCTTAAATAATAAATATAATCCTAGAATAATAAATAATATTAATGGAATATAATAAAATGATCCCATTAAGAACATACCTATTCCTCTGCAGAATGTGCCAAAAATGTTTGCTTTATAACCTAGCAAACCAAGAACACCCGCTAAAACTAATATAAATCCAATTAATATAAAAGATAAATTACTTTTCTTTCTTCTTCTAGTTGATGATTTTCTAGGTCTTCCTCTTTTAGCCATAATTAATACCTCGCATTATTACTTTTATTATATCATAAAACAAATAAAAAAAGATGCTTTTGCATCTTCTTTTACATTATATTTCATTTATTACTGTAATAACCATTGGTTTACATTCTGTTTCATTATAAAAGAAATTACCAAGAACATCTCTTAAATCAGTTTTAATCTTATTATAATCTACATAATTATTAGATATATTCTTATTAATTATTTCAGATGACATATCTTTTATTTGATTAATAAATTCTATATTATCTTTAACATATATGAAACCTCTAGTAAGTATTTCTGGACCTGCTAAAACTTTTCTTGTTTTCTTATCTAATGTTGCACATACTATAACAATACCATTCTCACTAAGCATTTCTCTATCTTTTAAAACAAGTTCTCCAATATCTTTAGTAGAATTACCATCAATTAATAATTCATTTATAGATATTCTTTCAGTTTCATTAGATAATACACCATTTTCAAATATAGCAACTTCACCATTTTGCTTTAGAATAATATTTTCTTTATCTATACCCATATTATTTGCTATATCAGCATTATTTACCATATGTCTATATTCTCCTGAAACAGGAAAATAATACTTTGGATTAAGTAAATTAATCATTAATTTAAGATCTTCTTCTGAAGCATGATTAAGTAAATAATCTTTTGATGATAAACTTTCTACTTTAGAACCAAGTTTAGCAATATCATCACTTAATTTAACTGCTATTCTTTCATTATTAACAGATACTGGATCTAAATAGAATACAGTATCTGTAGGAAGTATCTTAATATACTTATCATATCCATTAACTATTCTTTCTAGGTTAGTAAATGGTTTTTCGTTTTCATTAGATATAAGTATTACAGCATCTTTATCAGATATGTTATTAAGTGTTCCTATTCTATCTTTGTTAAATATTACATATCCATTATCAATTACATAATTAATCATTTGTTGTAATTTCTTACCCATTATAACTACTCTTCTTTGAGTAGATTCTATTTCTGTTAATAATTCTTGAATTCTACTTATATGAGCAGTAAATACTGTTACTATAATTCTACCTTCATTATGCATAAGTATATCTCTTACTTTAGAAGATATTCTATTTCTTGGAACTGAGAATCCAGGTCTATCCGCATATTCAGATTCATTTAGTAAACAAAGTACTCCTTGTTTACCTATATAAGCTAATTTTCCAATATCAGTTTTATAACTACCATCTAAACTAGAATCAAATATATAATTACCTGTATAAACAATAGCTCCATCTTCAGTATTAAGTACATAACCTACATTATCTGGTATTGAATGTGTTAATAAAACAGGAAATACACTATTCTTACCAAAAGATATACTCTTATGAGGTAATATTTCATGTAATTTATTAAATGTCATACCTTCATCTTCTAGATTTCTTCTTATAATATCGCAAGTGAATTTACATGAATATATATCTATATCTTTTACTTCCTTAATAATATCTATTACTGCGCCCATATTTTCATCATGACCATGCGTAATAAATATACCTTTAATATCTTTTTTATTTTTCTTAATAAAATCATAATCTGGAATAATATAATCTACTCCAAGCATCTTTTCATTAGCATACTTTAATCCCGCATCAAAAATAAATATGTCTTTGTCTACAGTAACAACATACATATTTTTACCATTTTCATTTAGTCCACCGAGACTAAATATTTTAATTTTACTCATTTTTTCTCCTTTCATAAAAATTTAAATAGAAACACGCATAAATAATTATAGCAAATAATTTAAAAAATTAAAAGTAAATGCTAAAAAAGTTAACCTTTGTTAACTTTTAAATGCTTTTTCTAATTTTTCTTTTATTTCATCTTTTGTAAATGGTTTTGCTATATAATCATCAAATCCTATAGATAAATATTTTTCTTTAGAACCTGATACTGCATCTGCTGTTAAAGCAATTACTGGCATCTTATAACCTTCTTCTCTTAATTTAAGAAGACATTTATCACCACTCATTTCAGGCATCATAATATCCATAAGAATTAAATCATATTTATTATCTTTTACTTTCTCTAAAGCTTCTCTTGCACTAAGTGCACTTTCAGAATTAACTTCTAAGAAGGATAATGCTTTTTCAGCAACTTTAATATTTAATTTATTATCATCTACTATTAATACTTTTTTACCTGTAAATCCTACATTATTAGTAGTTTCTACTACTGGTTGTTCTTCTACTGTTGGTTCTTCCATTTTACTTATTTTTTGTGGTAATTCTACCATAAATGTAGAACCTTCTCCTAAAGTACTTTGAACACTTATTTTACCTTTCATTAGTTCTACTAACTTCTTAGCAACTGATAATCCAACTACTTCACTATCTACTTTATCAGATGATTTAACTTCAAATATCTTAGTTTGATCTTCTTTACTGATACCTACTCCAGTATCAGATACCATTATAATTAAATTACATATATCATTTAATATTATATACTTAACAGTTAATTTTACTTCTCCAACAGATGTATATTTAAATGCATTACTAAGTAAATTATTAACTATTTCTTTTACGTGTACTCTATCTCCTATTAACTCATATGGAAGACCTTGTTGAAATTCTACTTTAAAATTAATTTGTCTACCCTTAATTCTAGTAGAATTTAATTTACATAGTTTAACCATTTCTTCTTTAAATAGATATGGTGTTTCTACTATAGGTATATTAGTAGATTCAATTTTATTAATATCTAATATATTATCTACTACTTCAAGAAGTGATGTAGATGCTTCTATTAAATCTTTAGCATCTTCTCTAACGCCTTCAGGAAGAGTATCTCCATAACTACCTATGTCTTCTGATAAACCAACTATAGAGTTTAATGGTGTTCTTATTTCATGAGACATAGAATTTAAAAATTGTGATTTAGTTTTATTTGCTTTATCTGCTTCTTCTTTTGCTTTAGATAACTCTTCTACCATTCTCATATCAGGATTCTCTATAGTAAAGTACATAAGAGTAATAACTAATGTTTCAAATGGTGCTATTAATAAATATGTAGGATTAATCATTTGAGATATTATTCCTACTGTTGATAATATTACATATGCAAATAAAGGTAGATATTTAGATGATTTAACTCTTTTATAATTTCTAAATAAACAATAAATCATAAATACAGTACCAACAAGCATACCTATAAACATAGTAAAGAATGATGCTCCAGTAGGATAATAGTACCCATTAACTTCTTCTATATCCATTGGACTCATAAACATAATTATAGCCACTAAAATAGATGCTACTAAATATACTATAGTTTGTTTCTTTTTAAAATTAAGATTCTCTTTTGTATTTATATCAAATGATATAGCCCATACATATAATCCAAAGAATACTTCAAATGAAAAGTACACTAAGAATAATACTTTTAATATATATACATATAATAGGCTTTCTGAAAAATCAGGATTCTTTAATGTAATATAATAAATAACTATTTGGGTTACTAAACCAATAAAATTAACAACTAAAAGAGATGAAAACAATGTGTTTTCAACTTTTTTTGCTTTTTGCTTAGTAAAAAATACTATCATTATAATTGCTAAAAATATAAGTGCGCATATTGCAATAATTGTACTTTCCATAGTCTTTCTTCCTTCCCCTTCTTATTAATTATTATTGTTCTTTATCTTCAAAGGCTTTTAATATTTTATTATGAATACCAGGTTCTATATAATCAATTGCATTCATAGTAGTTTCTAAAGACTTTTTATATTCTCCTTCTTTAAATAGACTTTCTGCTTTATCTAAACCTTGATCTATTTGTGTTTTAATACCTCTATATCTATTACCATATACAATTGTTTCTTCTGCCATCATAACAGATTTTATTAAATTATTAACAGTATTATATACTTTAAAAGCTAAATCTCTAGCAGTATCTACTCTTATATTTAATACTTCTATAGTAATAGGTTTTCTATTTAATTCTTTATTAATTTCTTTAATAGCTTCATTAGCATCTTCAATTTCAACATAATAATTATTTGGTATAACAGGTATGTTATAACATCTAATTCTATTTTTAGTCTTTTTAACTAATCTCTTAATATTATCTAATTGTTCTCTTGCTCTTACTTCATCATCTTTCATACTACCTATAGTATGTACATCATAATCAAGATTTTCATCTATCTTAGATAATTTAATTATTAATAAATCTAATTCCTTTACTAACTTGGTAAACGGAAATGAATGATTCTTACTAAAATCAGTTAATTCATTATAACTATTTTTAATATTAGTTACTTCTTTATCAATTACATTTATTCTTTCAATGTTTTCATTTGATAATTCATAATTTGTTTTTAATTCATTAATTTGAGATTTAATATTCTTAACAGTTTTATCTGTTTTAGTAAGTTTAGTTTTAAATGATTTCATATTTGAATCAAATTTCTTTTTAGCGCTCTTTTCGTTTTCAAAATCAGTATATAACGAATCAAAATAATTAAGAATAGTCTTAAGTTCAAATACTACGTCTTCTAAATTAAGTACCTTAACTCTATCTATAATATCTTTTAATTTCTTATTAGTTTCTTCTATATTATATTCAACATTTAAATAATCTAATTGATACATATCACGTGTCATATCTATATATAAATTAGATATATCTGATATCTTATTAGGTATTAATTCATTACACATAATAAGTATTGCTGGAACTTCTTTAACTACATAATCAGAATGATCAATCATTTCATCTATACCTTTTACAATATAGTTGATTTCATCATAGTCTTTTTGTTCCATAGTAATTTCAAATTCAGAGAATCTTTTTTCTATATTTTCAAATTCTACATCTATTTGTTCTACTATATCACCATATGCTTCTTTATTTTTTTCATATTCTGCTTTAATAGTTCTATATTTAGATTTTAGTTCTACTATTCTTTCTCTATTCTTTTCCTCACTTTGAGTTAAACATTGAATCTCAGTTAAAATATTATCAGTTCTTTCTCTTAATCTATATATATCTAATTCTATTTCTACTAATAATTTTCTTAAATCTTTATAATTCTTCTTTTCAAGTAAACCATCTGCTTCAAGAAGCATATCAGATATTTTTGGAAGTTCATTCTTTCTTAAATTTTCAAATTTGTCTTGCCAACCATTATATTTGATTTTTAATTTATCATCTTTTACAAGTGACTCTACTTTACCTAATTCACTTAATATAGGAGCACTTATAATAAGGTTCTTTTCTTTTTCTAATGAAGCAATTTGACTTTTTAGTTTCTTTTTTCTATTAGCATTAATAAGAAAAAAGATACCTACTAAAATAGAAATTACTACTACATAAATTGTTACATATAATAGTGTACCCTTCATATTTATACTCCTCCATATTATATATAACATTATATCACAGGTAATTATAAAATTATATAGTTTTTAAAAAAATGTTGACTATTCCTTTATTTTTAGGTATTATTATACATGCAAACAAATTGTGCGGATTTTATCTATATAATGTGTTATATTGCATTTGTTTTACGATTAATATGTCCTTTAAGCACACATATGAAAGTATTAAAATATACACCCTATATATATAAGGTCTTACTTAAGTTTGAAATTTAAGTAAAGGAGGAAAAAATATGTCAAGATATACTGGATCTGCTTATAAGAAAAGTAGAAGAGTTTCATTCTCAACATTAGAAAATGGTAAAGATTTAGCTAGAAGACCATATAGACCTGGTGCTCATGGTCAAGATAGAATTAAACCATCTAACTATTCAGCTCAATTAACTGAAAAACAAAAAGTTAGATTTACTTATGGAATGAATGAAAAACAATTCCACACATTATTCTTAAAAGCTGGTAAGATGGAAGGTATTCATGGTGAAAACTTCTTAAAACTATTAGAATCTAGATTAGATAACGTAGTTTATAGAATGGGACTTGCTACTACTAGAAGAGCTGCTAGACAAGTTGTTAACCATGGTCATATTCTTGTTAATGACAAGAAAGTTGATATTCCATCATACAACGTAAAACCTGGAGATAAGATTTCTGTTAAAGAAGCTTCTAAAGATCATAAAGCAATTCTTGCTTCATTAGAAAGTATTAACAGTATTCCTGCTTATGTTACTTTCGATAAGAAAAATATGGAAGGTACATATGTAAGATATCCAGAAAGAAATGAATTAAGTGCTGATATTAATGAAGCATTTATCGTTGAATTCTATAATAGATAATAATAAAAACTAGTCATTTGACTAGTTTTTTTATTATTTAAATATAACTAAATGATATTTCTTTTTACCTCTTCTAACTACTAAGTACTTATTATATAAACAAATATCTTTATTTATAGTTAATTCAAGGTCAATAATTCTTTCTCCATTTAAACTAATTGATCCATTAGTTAGGAATTCTCTTGCTTCTCTTTTACTAGATAAGATACCAGTATTAACAAGCATATCTACTATGTTAACTTCTTCAGAAATAGTAGATGTTTCTACGCCGTTAAGTGCAGCTTTTAATTCATCTTCATCTAAAGACTTAATATCTCCTGAGAATAATGCATTAGTAATTTTAACTGCTTTTTCAAAGCTTTCATTACCATGTAAATCAGTTATTATTTGTTTAGCTAATTCTTTTTGGCCTATTCTTTGTTCAGGTACTTCATTATGTCTCTTCATTACATCTTCTATTTCTTCTTTAGAAAGGAATGTAAATACTTTTAAATATTCCTCTACTTTTGCATCATCAGTATTAATTAGATATTGATATAATTCATAACTAGATGTTTTTGATTCATCAAGCCATAAAGCATTACCTTCACTCTTTCCAAATTTCTTACCAGTAGAATCAAGTATTAAAGGCATAGTAAATGCATTAACTGATTTACCAAGTTTCTTTCCTATTAAATCTACACCAGTAGTTATATTACCCCATTGGTCAGATCCTGCACATTCTAAAGTTACATTCTTAGTTTCATTTAAATATAAGTAATCATAACCTTGCATTAAAGTATAAGCAAACTCAGTAAATGTAATACCAGTTTCTAATCTTCGATTAATAATATCTTTAGCAAGCATATAATTAACATTAATATATTTACCTACATCTCTTAAGAAATCTATCCAAGATATATCTTTAAACCAATCATAATTATTTACTATTTCAGCATTACCATCAAATATATCTAATACTTGTTTTTTAATTGATTCTACATTTTGGTCAATTATATCTTTAGATATTATTTCTCTTTCTGCTGTTGGTCTTGGGTCTCCAATTAAACCAGTAGCCCCACCAACTAATAATATTGGATGATGTCCTGCTTTAGCAAGTCTTTTTGCAGTCACTAAACTAGAATAATGTCCTAAATGTAGGCTATCTGCTGTTGGATCAGTACCCCAATAAAATGATATTGGTTCTCCATCTAATACTTTTTCTAGGTCTTCAGAAGCTACATCTTTAATAAGACCTCTGTACATTAAATCTTCATATAATTTCATTTTTACCTCCTTAAAACAAAAAATACCTATGATGTAGGGACTAATAATAGCGGTACCACCCTACTTCATAGATATTACTATGCTCTTTAATTCTTAACGCGAATCACGATTTAATTCATAACAATGTATCTTCATATTTTACTTGTATAAGTTTCCACCACACCTATATCTCTATATTTCAAATAAAACACTACTTGGTTGTTAATCAATATTAATTACTTGTATTTTATTATAATAATTGACTATTGTCAATTATTCATCGTCATCATCATATTCTTCTGAAGTAACATTATCAAGTAAATTAAATAAATCACTTGTGTCTGCTTTTTCTTCAGATTCTTCTGATGATTCTACTACTTTTTTATTCTTTTTAGATCTTGTTTCATGTATTTCTACTTCTTTAGCTTCCTCATTATCTTCACCATAAGAAATAGGAATATCTTCTTCTTTCTCATCTAGATTATAGAATATAGATTTACTTTTATTTAAAGTTTTTTCTAATTCATCATCCATTTCTTTATAAGCTTTATTTCTTACTTCATCATAGCTTTTAATTTTTTTATTTAAACTATGATCATCACCTTTATTTATTTCTTCTACATCATCAACATTATAATCTCTATCTAGGATACCATATACTGGAGAAATAACAGGACTAGGTCTAAATTTTGTTTTTGATGATTCATTTTTTACTTCTTGTCTTTGAACAGGTTCTTCATCAAATCTTAATCTAGAAGTTGGACCAAAGAATTCATCTTTTTCTTTTTCAGTAAAAGTTTCAGTAGCATCATCATCCATATCAACAGGAAAATTAAATGTACGTTCAGATCTAAATAATTCTAATTCACTTAATTGTGCATTAGGAGCTTCATCTTCATACTCTATTGATATTTTTTGAGTTTTTTCACTAACTTCATCATTTGACTTAAAGAATTCTCTCTTTTCTTTTTTAGGTTTTTCTTCCTTTATTTTATCAGGTTTAATTCTTTTTTCAGGTTTTATTTTGATATTTTCTTCATCATCAACATCTTCATAGAAAAAATTCTTAACCTTATCTACAAATCCCATATGTCCTCCTTACTCATCTATAGAAGTATTTACTTCTTCATGCTCAATTAGACTTTGCGCATCTTCTTCAGCATCATAGACATCATATTTTTTTATTTCCTCTAGATAATTACTTTCCCCATCATCATTATCTATATTAAATAAATTATATTCTTTATTTTCACTTAAATCATATTTATCATTACCTAGAATATCTTCTACTATTGTATCATTATATTTAATTGAAGACAAAGTATAAAAGATTTCTACTAAAGCATCATTTAATTTCTTTTTATTAATATGAGCTTCTATTTTAGAATAATTATACATTGCTTTAACATAATAATAATCTTTTTCATCAGATACTTCAAGATAACCTATATTATCTTTGTAATTAATCTTTTTAGATATATATAAATTATCATTTGTATTATAATCTTTACTTATTTTATGATAATAACTAACTAAATCAACATACATATAATATATTCCATTAGAACTTTTTAATACTTGATTAAATTCATTCCCTTCCTTTTTAGTTATACCATTAAGTAAATAATATTGATAACCAACAGAATTAGTATTAACTTTATAATTCTTTCTTTTTAATACATTATATATATTTGTATCATAACTATTAGTATTTATTCTTACAAAAGAACATCCGCTTAATAGTGTTACACATAATACAAGTAAAACAATCTTTTTTAATTTCATTTTACTACCTACTTTGCTACTTTATTATACCAAAAATTATCTAATAATTAAAGTGTTTTATTTATATGCTTCTAATCTATTTATTTTGATTCCTTTAGAACTAAACTTTTTCTCATATTCAGTTTCTACATTATCTATATCTTCATTATGAAGATCTAAAGTTATATTTTTAATTGTATAACCATATTCAGATAAAGACTCTATAGAAAATGCAAATAATTTAATATTATCTGTTTTCATAAAAATAACTTTATCTTTCTTAAAAATCTTATCATATTTACTAAGAAGTCTTTCATGAGTAAGTCTTCTTTTTGCATTTCTATTCTTAGGCCATGGATCAGAAAAATTAAGATATAATAAATCTATTTCTTTTTTAAAAACTTCATCTATTTCATTGGCATCCATTCTTATAAGTCTAAGATTTGGAATATCAAGTTCATCTAATTTCTTAACAGCATGCATAAGAACACTATCATACATTTCAATTCCAATAAAGTTTATATCAGGGTATTTTAAAGCCATTCCTATAATGAAATCTCCTTTACCCATACCTATTTCTATATGAATAGGATTACTATTATTAAAAACTTTATTCCATTTAGATATATGTTCCTTTGGATTTAATACTACATAACTAGAATTATTAATTATATTCTTAGCATTTTTATTATTCCTTAATCTCATCTTTTCTCCTGCGTTTTAATATTTTTTCAAACTTAACTATTAATTCTTTACCTATAACTTTTTTAAATACATGTTTATATGTAAATATGAAGTAGAATATCATTCCTACTAAAGTATAAATACTTACAACTATAATAGCAGCCTTTTTGGAATCAACTACTGGATTTATAAACATTCTTAATACAAATAAAGATGCAAGCATTGCAGTAGTTCCTGCCATTATAAAAAATAATGACTTAAATGTATCTTTCATACTTATCTTCATCTTCTTAATCATATATATTATTGAAATAATATATGTAGATGAAAGTGATATTAATGTAGCAGATATAGTACCAGCATATGGAGGTAAACCTATTTTATATGCAAATACCATTAATGGGAATTGTAACCCTGCTTTAAGAACTAATTCAACAGCAAGAGCAATAAATACTACTTTATATTTATTAACTGATTGCATTATAAATAATGTAACTGTATATAATGAAGATGCTATAGCAGCAAATACAAATATACTAAATACAGATGCTGCAAGTCCATGATTTGAATAGAATATTTGCCATACAGGCTTTGCTAAAAATGATAAACCAACAGTCATTGGTATTCCAAAATATAAAAGCATTATATAAGCTTCATTAATTCTCTTACCAACAGTATCCATATCTCCTTTTACATAACTAGATGTAACGTGTGGAAGTAAACTAGTAACTAAACCTGTAGCAATAGCTATAATAATTTGGTTTAATTTAATACCCCAAGTAGTAAGTGTACTCATAACAGTTTCTGCTTTAGCTATAGTATATCCCGTATGATATACAAGTATCTTATTAACAGTAAACATATTAATTAATGTACATGCATTACCTACTGCATCAATTACTATAAATGGTACTGCATATTTAATAATCTTAATCCATATTTCTTTAGTAGAAATACTTTTTTCTTCTTCTTTTTCTTTTATATCTACTAAGAATATATCTTTATTATTTCTAATTTTTAGTCTTAAATATAAGAATGCAAATAATCCACCAATTGTAGCACCAAAACATGCTACTGCAACAGATGTTTTAACATCATGAGATAATTTCATTGCAAAATAGCTACCAAATACTACTATTGCTACTCTAAATAATTGTTCTATTACTTGGCTTATTGATGATTCTGTTATATATTTATTACCTTGTAAATAACCTCTAGATACAGATAAAGAAGGAATAATTAATATAGCTGTAGCTATAACTCTAATAACATATACTATATCCTCTATAGTATTTCCACCTTCTATATCTCCAATTATTTGCATTGCTATAGGTTTAGCAAATATAAATAATAAAGTAAATACTATAAGAGCAAATAACGCAAGAACTCTTCTTCCTTGTTTATATACTCTTTCTCTTGTATGATAATATCCTTTTGCATTATATTCACTAATTAATTTTGATATTGCTAAAGGTATTCCTACTGTAGATATAGATAAGAAAGTGGCATATATAGTATAAGCATAACCATATAGAGCTCCTCCTTTTTCTCCTATAACTTTATAAAAAGGAATAACATATACTATACCAATAATCTTAGTTAATATAATTGCAAATGTTGCTATAAAGGCTCCTTGTTTAAAGGAACTTCTTTTCATTTTTCCCATTTGGATCCTCCATTATACTTCTGTATATTTAGATTCATATAAATCTTTATCATCTAATACTTCTACTTCATCTCTATCTATTACAGGTAATTTAGATAAATCTGGCAAATTAAAATAATCTAAAAAATAATCTGTAGTTTTATATAAATTAGGTCTACCTGGTAAATCAGATTTACCTGAATTCATAATAAGACCCTTAGCTATTAAATTTCTAACCATTTGAGAAGAATTAACTCCTCTTATTTCATCTATAGCTACTCTAGTAATTGGTTCATTATAAGCTATAATAGCAAGTGTTTCTAAAGCAGCTTCAGATAAGTTATTACTAACTTCTAAAGATATTTTCTTTAAGTAATCTTTATTTTCTTCTTTAGTAATAAGTTTATATGAATTACCAAGAACTTTTATATCTAGTCCTCTTTCTTTTTTACTATATTCATTTTTTAAATCATCAATTAGTTTTAATGCAGTTTCTTCATCAATATCTAGAATGCCTTCTATTTCTTCTAATTTAAGGCCTTCTTCACCAACTGCAAATAATATACTTTCTAAAGCACTAATCAAGTTCTTCACCTTCTTTAACATTAACTGTTATATTATTAAAATTATTATCTTGAGTAATTGTTATTTCCCCTTTTTTAGCCATTTCTAATATAGATAAAAATGTTACTACTACATATTCTTTAGTTCTTACTTCAAATAAATCAAAGAAAGAAATTTTTTTCTTTTTCTTTAATATATTTCTTATTTCTATAGTTCTATCACTAACAAGTAATTCTTTTCTTGCAATCTTAGTTTCTAGAGGTTTTTCATCTTCTTTTCTTTGAAAAAATTTATTTAATGCATCAACTAAATTTTCTAATGTAATATCTCCATCATTTTTAATTGGATCGCTATACTCTAATAAGTTCATAGGATCTTTAGTAAATATATCTTTTCTTTCTTTTTCTAAAGATTTAAATTCATCAATCATATCTTTATATTTTTGATATTCTACTAATCTATTAACTAAGTTTTCTCTTGGATCTTCTTCCTCTTCTTCTTCATCTTGCCTTGGAAGAAGCATTTTTGATTTTATTAATGTAAGTTCAGAAGCCATTACTAAATATTCTGAAGCTACATCAAGATTTAATTCTTGCATTTTATTAATAAAATCTAAGTATTGTTTTGTTATTTCTTCTATCTTAATGTCATATATATCCATCTTAGATGTTTTAATTAAATGAAGTAATAAATCTAATGGTCCCTCAAAGTCATTTATAATAAAATTTGCTTCCATTTTTTCACCCACATATCATATATAATTATATCATTTTTTTATATATAATAAAAGCATTTATGGTATAATTTTCTTAGAGGTTATATATGAAAAGATTTAATATGATTGATGAAGAATTTATATGTGAACATTGTGGTAAAGAAGTTAAAAAACTTGAATATTCTGCTAGAGATCATTGCCCTTATTGTTTATATTCTAAACATGTAGATATTAATCCTGGTGATAGAACTAATACTTGTAAAGGATTACTTAAACCTATTGGAATAGAAAAGTTTAAGGACACATATAAAATTGTTTATAAATGTGAAAAATGTAAGATGGAACATAAAAATATAATGGCTATAGATGACAATTATGATGTTATATTAGAAATATCAAAAAACTAGTAAAATACTAGTTTTTTTATTTACATATTGGTACCAATAGATATTATAGATGATATAATTATATTAGAGGTAAGGATATGAAAAAGAAGAAAAAACCTAATTATAAACTTATGCGTACTATAGCTAAAACTATTCTTATAATTCTTATACTAACCCCTATTATATATTTTAATAGGATTAGAATTATTCATGTACCTTTACAAATTAAATATCATAAATATAGTGATGTAGTTAATTCTTTATTTGATGCTAAATATACTAATAAAGAAGCTAGTAATACATTAGATAAACTGATTAAAAAAGAAAAAATAAATAGTTTTACTGATGACTATATAGTTAGTTTAAAAGATAAAGGTTATAGTAAGAATACTATTAGTTATGTACTTATAAATTTTAAACCCGGTGATATAAAGTCTTTAATTAATTCAAAATATGATAAAGATATAGAAACTATGATTAAAATATCATATTTTGATTATAATAATTATGATAGATATCTTAATTATAGAAAAGATACCGAAGATATAAAAAGAACTGTTTTAAAAGTTCAATTAGATTTAGATAAAGATAGTTATTCTGATACTGTAGAAGAAACTAATCCCGATTCACTTACTGCTCTTATTAGTAAACATAGATATATTAATGAAGACTATGAACCTAGTGATTTAGTAGATATGAGTGATGATTATGCTAATAACTATTATAGACAGATGCAACTAAGAACTGAGGCATATGAATCATTTAAAAAAATGGTAGATGCTGCAAGAGAAGAAAGATTAAACTTCTATGCAGAATCTGGTTATAGAACATTTAAATTTCAAAAACAATTATATAATAATTACGTAAATAATAATGGATATGCTAAAGCTAATTTATATGCTGCAAGAGCAGGTTTTTCAGAGCATCAATTAGGAACTGCTGTAGACTTAGCAAATATATATACAATTGATGAAACTGATGCAGAATATGAATGGATTATGAATAATGGATATAAATATGGATGGATATTTAGATATACTGAAGAATGGACAGATCTTACAGGATTTGCAAAAGAACCATGGCATATAAGATATGTTGGTGTAGATGTAGCTACTAAGATGCATGATGAAAAAATATCTTTTGAAGAATATTGGATAAAATATGTAAATAAAAAAGAAGCTAAATAGCTTCTTTTATTATTGTTGACTTCTAAGTCCAGAAACGAATGTACATTTATTAGATGTAGTACTGAATGATCCTTTTAAATAATCTGAAGATGATTTATACCATTCATATTTAACACTGTATGCACTTTTTTCAATAAGAGTACCTTCTACATTTCCAACCATTTCATTGAATTTTTCTAAAGTCATTTCACCTTTGTTTATTATTGATTTCATTTCATCAAATTGAGATAAATCTAACTTATCATTAGCAATTGTTTTTTCATCAAAATTAATTTTAATAGTTGATTTACCACTATTAGGAAAATTAACTTCAACACTAGTATCTTTAGTTACTTCCCATTTATAGATTTTATAACTTTCTTCATCTTTATCTAAAGATCCATCAAATCCCATTTTTTCATTTACTTGTTCAAGTGTATCTGTAGGTTCAATAGTTTTAATACATTCAAATACAGTGCAGTTTCCTTTAATTTTTTCTTTTACTTCACCTTTACCATTTTTAGTATTAACATCACCTTTTTTAGATCCACATCCAGTAAATGTAAATAACATTAATAAACAAATAACTCCAACGAATATTTTCTTCTTCATTTTTTCCTCCTTAGAAATATTATATCACAAAAAATATTAATTTATTCATTTTTTATTCTTAAATAATTTAATTAATCAAAAATGTGTTTTTTAATAAAATAAAATATATTTTTAGAGTAAATTTATCCTCTATTATATGATTTTACTAATTTGTATTATTAATATATTTGAATAATATATATCCTGAAAGGAGAAAAAAGATGTTAAATCAAATTGTTATTATTGGAAGACTTGTTAGAAATCCAGAAATTAAAGAATCTGAAGGAGGTAAAAAATATACTAATATTACGTTAGCTGTTCCAAGAAATTTTAAAAACGCTAATGGAGAATATGAATCAGATTTTATTGATTGTAAATTATGGAATGGGATTGCAGAAAATGCCTCAGAATATTGTCATAAAGGAGATCTTCTTGGTGTTAAGGGAAGAGTTGAAACAAGAAGTTATGAAAAAGATGAACAAAAGAAATATGTAACTGAAGTTATAGCTGAGAAAATAACATTCTTATCAAGTAAAAAAGCAGATGAATAATCTGCTTTTTTAATGATATTGACCTCCAATTTAAAATAATATATAATATTTCTCTAGAAGGAGGAGTTTATGATTATTGTAGTAGGTGTAATTATTTTTGTAGTATTTATACTACTTATATCAATTAGACAAATCTCTGAATATGAAAGAGGAATCAAATTCAGATTTGGTAAGTTTAAAAAAATAATGAACCCTGGTTGGAAACTTGTATTACCTATAATAGAATCATATAAAAAGGTTGATATAAGAACTAAAGCAGTTGACGTTCCAGAACAAGATGCTATAACTAAAGATAATGTATCTATTAGAATTAATGCAGTTATTTACTATAAAGTATTTGATGCATCTAAATGTATCTTAGCTGTTGAAAAATATCAATATGCTGTTGGTCAACTAGCACAAACAACTATGCGTAATGCTGTTGGTGCTGTTTCATTAGATGAACTACTATCTGAAAGAGATAAGATTTCTACAGAAATTTGTAATGTAATTGATGAAGCAACTGATCCATGGGGAATTAAAGTTGAAAATGTTGAATTAAAAGACATTAAACTTCCTGATGAAATGCAAAGAGTTATTGCAAAAGTTGCTGAAGCCGAGAGAGAAAAACAAGCTGTTATTACTAAGTCTAAAGGTGAAAAAGAAGCTGCTGATAACTTAGCTAAAGCTGCTGAAGTTTTAAGTGCTGCACCTGGTGCACTTCACTTAAGAACTCTATCGACTCTTAATGATTTATCTTCAGATCAATCTAATACAATTATATTTGCAGTTCCAATCGAAGTACTTAGAGCCTTTGATGGAACTAATGTAGTTGAAACAGTAAAAAAGATCAAAGAAGTAAATAAAAAATAGGCATAAGCCTATTTTTTTATTTTAATAATTTTCAGATTTAACTTCAAAGAAACTTTGTGGATGATTACATACAGGACATACATCAGGTGCTTTCTTACCTACTACTATATGACCACAGTTTCTACAAATCCAAATCTTATCTTCATCTTTAGAAAATACTACTTCATCATCTATATTCTTAAGTAGTTTTCTATATCTTTCTTCATGGTGTTTTTCTATTTCTCCTACCTGTCTAAATTTAATAGCAAGTTCAGTAAATCCTTCTTCTTCTGCTTCTTTAGCAAAGGTTTCATACATATCTGTCCACTCGTAGTTTTCACCATCAGCAGCTGCTTTTAAATTATCCACAGTAGAAGGTACCTCTCCATTATTTAAATATTTAAACCATAATTTAGCATGTTCTTTTTCATTACCTGCTGTTTCTTCAAATATAGCAGCTATTTGTTCATATCCATCTTTTTTAGCTTTAGATGCAAAATAAGTATATTTATTTCTTGCTTGACTTTCACCTGCAAAAGCAGTCTTTAAATTTTCTTCAGTTTTTGTTCCTTTTAACTTATTATAATCCATTTTTTCTCTCCTATTCTAATGTATAAGTTTCTGGTATAAATAAAAACTCAGTTACTTTGTTTTCACCTTCAGAAGGCCCTTCAAGTGACATAAAATGTATATTATCATCATCTGTTTCAAACCAAAATGAGTATACAAATCTATCAGTAACTACATTATACATATATATTTCATATCCAGAATAACTACCAATTATTTTTCCCATTTTAGTAACGTTTCCATAATTACCATCATATATTTTTGTATTGTAGTATAAATCAGCATAACTATCTAATGTATCATCACTATTTTGTATAGTTTCTAAAGTAATACTGTTATCTCCATATACATATGATACTGAATTATCAACTGTATTATTCTTAGTCCAATTACTTGGAACTTTTATAAATCCATTAATATTATCACCTACTGTAACAGCATTATCAGGTACTACGTAATTACTACTAGTAGTATTACTTATTGGTGCTTCTTCACCATCTATTGTACATTTTCCAGAAGTAGCTCCTTTAAACCAAGCATAAAACTGTTTAATATAACTATCTGTCCCAATATCTTTATATGTTTCATTTTGATCTTTTTTATCAAAAGTAATACCATTTGTTGCTTTATAACTAACTATTTTTTCTTCACTATATTTAAGACTAATATTTCCTTTATCAGAAGTACATACTATTGTCTTTGTTTTTGGAGCAAATATCTTATTTATTATAAAGAATGCTCCTATAATAGCAATAATTATTACTCCAATTATTATATACTTCTTATCAATTCCTTTTTTATAAGATGGTGAACTATAAGATGTATTAGTAGTATAACTTGGAGAACTAAAAACAACATCATTCAAATTATTAATGCCTGTCTCAATTTCATTAGATACTAATGTTCCACATGATGAACATATTGTATCAGTATCTAACAAATTAGCACCACATTTTTTACATAACATAATTAATAACCCTTTCTACTATAATTAATTATAACATTTTTTTATTAGATATTTCATCTTCTTTATCATTATTGTCACTTTTTTCTCCTTTTTGAGTAAGTGCCTTATTATATACATTTAATATTTTATAATATTTTTTATCAAATACTTTTGAAACTACTATAGATCCTAATCCTATAGCACTACATACTGCAGTAAAACCATAAATAAAAGGATCAAAACTATCTAACAAATTAGATTCATAATGACCACTTGCTTTAACAGCAGATAATAGAATACCCCATGCCATAAAATTTATAAATGTATTCCTAACATGTTCTACTCTCTTACATTTTTCATCCACTGAATCTAATATCATCTTAGATATTTCTATTTCATCACCATTAGCAGATTTTATCTTTTTAGCAAGTTCTGAATTATTTTTTACATTAGCAACATAATTACTACTTTTAAATACTATCTTCACTATGAACTCCTTTCTAGAATCTCTTTGTACATATCTACTCCAAGTTCCTCAAGAAGTTTTACTAATAATTCTTTATTATCTTTAGCTTCCAAATCTATTTCATTTACTTTTATTTTATTATTATCTTTTTCAACCATTGCAAAAAGATGCTCTTTTGGATCATCTTTATTTACTAAATATACAAAATTAGAGTCTTCTATAATAACACTATTTATAACTATATATTCTTTATTATTATCATATGTTATTATGTCATATTTATCTAAATATCTCATATGGTTTCTCCTATTACAATCATTATACAATTTATATTCTTTTCTAACAATATTTTTACTTAAATTCAAATATGATATAATTATATTGGGGTATGTATTTATTAATTCTTTATATTAAAGGAGTGATAAATATATGGGTTATATTTCAGATATAAGAAAGTTTGTTGGTCATAGTCCAATAATGGCTACAGCAGCCTTAGGTATAATATATGATGAAGATAAGAAATTAATCTTATTTGAAAAAAGAACTGATACAGGAGAATGGTGTATTCCTGGTGGATGCCTTGAATTTGGAGAAACAGGAGAACAAGGTTTAACAAGAGAAGTTAAAGAAGAAACTAATTTAGATATTTCAAATCCAGTATTATTCGATGTTAAACCTAATATGTATACGAAGTATCCAAATGGAGATGAAGTCTACTATACAGATATAGTATATGTAGTTAAAGAATTTACTGGCGAATTAATACCTGATAAAGAAAGTACTGAATTAAAATGGTTTAATGAAAATAGTCTTCCAGATAATATAACACCTAATGAAACTGAATATATTTTGAAATTTACAAATAAAAAAACTAGTCGTTAGACTAGTTTTCTTTTATTTCTATTAATATATTATCAACCTGATTTAATAATTCATCTAGTGTACCATTATTATATACGGTATGTTGCGCGTTATATCCATATTCATCTAATACTGAGCACTCTATTCTCTTTCTTATTGTATCGTCACCTGTCCAATTATGTGTATGATGTGAATCAATTAATCTTTGTTTTAATCTATTGAATTGAATATTTTTATCCGCTTTTACATTAATAGTCATATCGCATTTATCCCATACGCCAAGCATTGGTAAAAATACATAATCTGCTAATACATAATCATATGTTTTAGAATACTCATCAACTAATTCTTCTATTTCTAAATCCATATTATCTTTACATATATCTAACCATTTATTAACAGTATCTATGTTTTGAAATAATGCTATAGGATCTAATTCATCTTGATTAAAAGCTTCTTGTATTTCTTTTCTATATTTAACTCTAACATTACTCTTCATAATATCATCTACAGTAATTAATTTTGCATTATTTAATTTTTCTTCTATATAATTTGAAACCGTAGATTTACCAGATCCAGAACTACCAGTTATACCTATTAACATAAATAGCCACCTCGTGTATATATAATACATTATAGTAAAAAATAAGTAAATAAAAACTTACGATATAAATCGTAAGCTTATATTTACATGGAGC
>JAFWEE010000004.1 GCA_017515795.1 Bacilli bacterium | reverse complement strand
CCTCCTAACCATCTTTCTACCATATAATAGCTTTCTGATCTTAAAGCTTCTTCTTTAGTAGCTTCTTGTGCTTGTTTCTTTGTACCAACAAAGATAACTTTTCCACCATCTTCTGCAATTTTCTTTAAAGCATCATATGCTTCTTCAATCTTCTTAACTGTTTTTTGAAGATCAATAATATAAATGTCATCTCTAGATGTATAGATGTATTCCTTCATCTTAGGATTCCATCTTTTAGTTTGATGTCCAAAATGAACACCTGCTTCTAATAAATAGCTCATTGAAACTACTGTCATAAATAAATTCCTCCTTTTGTTTCATCTTCCAAATATCTCTTCTTTACTCCCCACCATAAATGGCACATGGTTCATAAATCAATATTTGTGCATTTTTTTCTAAAAGCAAGGATATTATAGCACACATTTTCTTTATTTGACAAGGGTATTTTACATAAAAAAAGAAGGTTTTAACCTTCTTATCTTTCACAGAAATACATGTTATATGTATTAGTAAACATTATTAAAGCTTTATCGTTATTATAAGTATTCCATAATTCCATTTCTAATTCTATTCTACTTTCAGAAGTTGTATCTTTTTTAACACCATCAACCATTGCATCAGTAATAGGACCTTTTACCATAATAAATGAATATCCTTGAGATTTATATTGTTCATTCTTATCTGTTTCAATTTCATATGTAAATGTTCCTTTATAATAATTCTTATAACTATCTACATATGGTCCATATTGATATGAATTATCCTTATTTAATTTTAATACTGTTAAATCAGCTTTATCATTTGATGATATATTATTATAGTCATATGATGTTGAACCTGAACTATATGGAACGCAAGTCCATGTACCATATGGATATACACTCTTTACTTCTGTTTGAACTTCATTAGTTATATCACTAATAATATCTTGGTTATCATCAATAAATCCACCAACAATACTTCCAAGTGTAACTATATAAATTAGGAACATAACAATACAACTTACAATAGCAAGTGCATTAAGAATAATAGCAGTTATCTTAATACCTTTATTTCCTTTAGAACAACAAGATAAAATAAGACCTACTACTGGAACAATTAGAATAATTAGTGTTAGAACAAATGATAATAGGAATGAAATAATACCCATTACTAAACCAGCTATTCCAAGTCCATTAGATTCTTTACTTTCTTCTTTCTTAGTAGTTTTAACTACTTCAGCTTTTTCTACTTTTTTAGCTTCAACTTTTTCACCACAACCAGGGCAAAACTTTGTGTTTTCTTCTATTTTTTTACCACATTTACCGCAAAACATAAATACCTCCTATTTGCATATATATAATACCATATATCTTTATAATGATATAGGGTTTATATCAAATTGTACGTTAATTTTACTATTAGATAAAGTTATCTTTCTAACATCATTTAATATATTAACTATATTATCTTTATCTCTATATTTAATTATAATTTCAAAATAATAAATATTATTTATTTTTGATAAAGATGCTACTGAAGGACCTAGTACTATTTCTTTATCTACATTTCTTCTTAAATAGTCTCCTATTTTATTGGCTTCCTTAATAGTACTGTTAAAATCTTTTCCACCTACTTTAATAAGAGCAATAAAAGAATATGGCGGATAATATAATTTCTTTCTAATAGTTATTTCTTCATTATAGAAGTCTTCATAATTATTAGATGATACTAATTTAATAGCATAATTATCCGGATTATAAGTTTGAATAACAACTTTACCTTTTAGATTAGATCTACCTGCTCTACCTGATACTTGACTAATTAAATCATATGTTCTTTCTGATGATCTAAAATCAGGCAAATTAAGAATAGTATCAGCATTTATAACGCCTACTAAAGTAACTAACGGAAAATCTAGACCTTTAGATATCATTTGAGTTCCTACTAATATATCTGCTTCATGATTCATAAACTTATCTATTATTTTTTGATGAGATCCTTTATTACCTGTAGTATCTATATCCATACGAAGTACTTTTGCATCAGGAAATAATTTATTTATTTCCTCTTCTACTTTTTCAGTACCTAATCCCATATTTACTAATTTAGTATTACATTTAGAACATATTTCTTTATTATTATCAGCATATCCACAATAATGACATCTATTCATATTAGATGTTTTATGATAAGTAAGAGTTATATCACAATTAGGACACTTCTTTACTTCACCACAATTAGGACACATTAAATAATTAGAGTATCCTCTTTTATTTAAAAGAAGCATTATTTGTTCATGTTTATTTAATCTATCTTCTATAGATAATAATAATTCTTCAGAGAATATCTTATTACCTTTTTTAGTTTCTTTAGTCATATCTACTATATTAATTAATGGAAGAGAAGCATTATTAGCTCTCTTATCTAATTTAACTAATTCATAGTATCCTTTTTTAGCCCTAGCATAATCTTCTACCATAGGAGTAGCACTACCAAGTATTACTTTGCAATTGTGAGTTTTACCTCTAATAATAGCTACATCTATAGCATTATATCTAGGATTATGATCTTGTTTATATGTTTGTGAATGTTCTTCATCTATTATTATTACTCCTAGGTCATTTAAAGGGGCAAATATAGCAGATCTAGCTCCTATGACTATATTTACTTCTTTATTTAAAATCTTTCTATATTCGTCATATTTTTCCCCTTGAGATAGTCCACTATGAAGGACTGCTATATTATTAAAATGTTTCTTAAATCTACCTATAATTTGAGGAGTTAAGCTTATTTCAGGAACTAATAGTATAGCACTCTTTTTATTATCTAATGCATCTTTAATAAGATGCATATATATTTCCGTTTTACCGGATCCTGTTACTCCATTTAAAAGTATTACATCCTTGGAGGATTCTTTTATTTCATTATATGCTTTTATTTGATATTCATTTAATGTAACTAAGTCCTCTATAGAGTTATTATCATTTAATCTATAGTATTCTTCCGAGTATTTTTCTATAATACCTTTTTTAATTAATGCATTAATAGATGAACTATCAAACGTAGTAGTTAATGCATTTTTATTCTTTAATAAATAAGATACTATTTCTTTTTGCTTTAGAGATCTAGTATTAGATATAAACTCTATTACATCATCACTTATTAATCTAATATATGTATTCTTTCTAATAGATACTTTTCTATTTTTAGAGGCCTTTAATCCAACTGGTAACATACTTTGATATACAGAAGTTAAATTACATACATTACTTTTACTTATTTCTTTTCCTAAAGATAATAATTCATCATTTAATATAGATTCATTATCTACTATAGATATAATATCTTTTAATTCATAATTACTTTTATTTTTAATATCTATTATAAAACCTTCTAATACTTGTTTACCAAAAGGAACTAATACCCTTTTACCTAGGCAAATATTTTCTTTTAAATTATCAGGTACATTATAATCAAATACTTTATCTATATTTATTTCTACTAAAACTGATATAACCATATTTGCCTCCTAGTTATATTATACAACAAAAAAAGTAAGATTTCTCTTACTTTTATTTGTGTACATTAATACTTTTGACTATTTCTTCTAGTAGTTCTAGTTTCAGTCTTATATCCAGTTTGAACAAATGTCTTTCTAGTTTTACCAGTCTTTGTCCATCCTTCTCCTGCGTTTTCTTTTTCTTTAACCCATTTATATTCAACTGAACTATCTTTTTGTAGATATTTATATCTATATTGAGTTCTAGTAGTTACATTATAAGTATAATCTTTTAATTCAGATTTACTATTAACATAGTATCCTAAATCAACATAAGTTGTCTTAGTAGTTGTTTTCTTATTACCAGTTAATTCATAACCACTTCTAGCTACATTTTCAGTAGTCCAAATAGTATCTTTAATATATCTTGTTCTAGTTAATGTTTTATATCTATATTGAGTCTTAGTCTTAATATTATATGTATATTCTCCTAGAGCAGTTTTACTAGTTACCCATTTACCTAAATCTACATAACTTGTTGAAGTATTAGTTTTAGTTTCTCCAGTATATTCATATCCTGTTTCTGGAGTCTTAGATTTAGTCCATTTAGTATCTATGATATATTTTGTTCTAGTTAAATCGGCATATTTATATTGAACTGCAGTTCTCATATTATAAGTATATTCTCCAAGAGCAGCTTTACTTAAAACCCATTTACCTAATGATACATATTTATCAGTAGATTTAGTTTCAGTTTTTCCTGTATACTCATAATTTGTTGGAGCTGTAGTACTTTCTTGCCATATAGTATCTTCTACTACTTTAGATACTAATTTATATCCTTGAGTAATGTATGTATTAGCATCTGCAGCTTTATATACTACTTTAGTATCTACACTTATAGATGATGCTATAGAACAGTTTCTATAATAATATTGATATTCTGTCTTAACATTTTCTTTATATACATTATAGAAATATATAATCTTATTAGTAGAACAGTTAGATCCACAGTTTGGATTTTCTTGTTTACTTACTAATTCATATTTATATCTAACACCATTAGTTGTAACGTATGTTGGCATTACACTATATGATTTATATGAACTTTGAATTAAAGTCCATGTAGATGTAGATCTTGAATTATAAGAACTTCCATATTCTTTTGAATCTGTAGAAGCTGGTTTACTTGTATACCAGTTAGTATCCTTAATCCAATCTGTACATGTTTTACTCTTGTTAGTTACAGTTTTTTCTAATGTATATTTTGTTTTAGTAAATTGATATTTAGTAACATTTACTTTTTCTAATTTATCACCAGTATATAAATTTCTTGATGAATATAATTTATGAGTATCTGTTTCCTTTTCTTTTTCATTTACCCAGTTTCCTATAGTCCAGTTTTCTTTAACACCATATTTAACATGTTTATATAATGTTTCAGAAGTAACTACTTTCTTTTGACCAGTATAAAGAGTTCTTGTATCATGTAACTTCTTAGTAGAAGTTTCAGTTTCTTTATTATCTTGCCAATTACCTATAGTCCACTTATCATTATAACCATATGCAATTTGTTCATATAATGTAGTATTAGCTGTTACTTTCTTTTGACCTGTATATTGAGTTCTAGTAGATTCTAACTTAGTAGTTTCATTTTCAGTAACCTTAGTATTAGTCCACTCACCAGTAACCCATTTTGAATTATCAGTAACTTTCTTATACTCATATTCAGTTATATATTCTCCAGTAGGTACTTTAACAGTGATAACACCTTCATCATCTGTTTCACATACTACTTTTTTATCTTCTTCCTTAGGAACTACTTCTGCGATTGTTTTATTTTCATCACAAGTTCCATTTGGACAGAAATTATGACATCCTATTCTTTCAACTATGTAATTAGATTCATCAGAACATGTTAAAGATACCTTTAATACATATTCATCTCCGTCTTTAGTTACTTTTACATAAGACTTAGTCTTATTACATGTTTTACCATCTTTGTCTACGAATGGAATTATTAATTTCTTTTCTTCCATTTCTTTTAATGTCATCTTAACAGATTTACCATCTTCAGTTGGCATCATTTTTACTGTGTAATAATCTTCAGCTGCATCCTTCATTGTTTGGATATTGTTATTAAAGATTGCACTATAAAAAGGTGTTAAATTTGGCATTGGAAATAAATACATTAATAGGAATAGGAAAATAGCTATTAATAATATTTTTACCAATAAATCTCTAATAAAAGTACTTCTTCTTTCCATTTTATTTCTTCCCCCTTTGAAATAAACGTTCTCTATAGTACCACAAGGCATCATATTTGTCAATTTTTTTTGGCTTTTTAGAAAATAATAAAAATAACCTTTCGGTTATTCTTTTTTCTTTAAAATTACAGTAGTAGACCCAAGGTTCATATTTAAATGAAAATTCTCTACATTTTTATTAGATTTCAACTCTTTAAATACTGCATCTTTTACTACCCCAGTCCCTTTTCCATGGATAATAATTATCTTAGTTCTATTAAGAAAAACTGAGTCATTTATAAACTCTTTTGTTCTTAAAGTTGCACTAACTTTATCTTCTCCATGAAGATCTATTGATGGATATAATTTATCAAAATTCATTTTAGGTTCCTCTTACTTCTTGGATGAGAATTTAAATATACATTTCTTATTTGTTCATTACTAATATGAGTATATATTTCTGTACTAGAAAGAGATGTATGTCCAAGTAATTCTTGGACTACAATTAAATCACATCCTTGATCTAATAAATGTGTAGCAAAAGTATGTCTAAATACGTGAGGTGTAATATTTAATTTAATACTAGTATGTTTAATAATAGTATCTATTATTTGTTCTATTCTTCTTGTAGTTAAACATTCTTTATTATGTCCTACTATTAAATAATCACTATTAATATCTCCAAGCAATTCTTTTCTACCATCATTTATATATGTATTAAGAATATCATAAGCATATTCTCCAAATGATACTACTCTTTCTTTATTTCCTTTACCACAAATAAGTATTGTTTTCTCTCCAAAATCAATATCTTTTAATTTAATACTAACTAGTTCAGATACTCTAACACCTGATGAATAAAGTATTTCAAGTATTACTTTTTCTCTTTGACCTTCAGGAGTCTTAATGTCTGGATAATTAAAGATTTCCTCTATGTTTTCATAATTAATAAACTTTGGAATTCTTTTTTCCTTTTTAGGAGATGAAACAAGCATAAATGGATTATTCTTACATTTATCATTTAGTACAAGATACTTATAAAAAGTTCTAAGAGAACTAAGTTTTCTAGATATACTTGTTTTCTTTAAATCTTTTTCATCTAAATATCTTAAATATTCTACACACTTTTTATAATCCATTTCATCATATTTTAAGTTATTGTTATCTAAAAAAAGACTATAATCAATTAAATCCTTATAGTAGTTATTAATTGTATAGTCCGAATAATTTCTTTGTTTTTTTAGATAATCAATAAAACTATCTATTTCTTTTTTTAGCACAATATGCATAAGCTAATTGTTTATGAGCTTTCTTTCTAGGATTATTTGGTAATAAAGAAGAAAGAGTAATTTGTCCTTCAATTGGTTTATTATCTATTTCTTGGATTTCCTCTTCTCTCGGTTTAAAAATAGTTAATTGTCCTTCCATTACTGTTGATACATCAATATCAGTTCCCATTCTTTTTAATTCTTCTACTGTGTAAAGTTTTTTTGTATTCATTTTTATTCCTCCCTATCAAAAAACTATTTTTACCAAAAAAAGATGCTTAAAAAAACTTTTTAAACATCCCTTTTATTCCTAATTAATAATATATGGATTATCTAGTGTTCCTTTTCCTGATGTATAAGATACATTAGATATATATGATATTATTGAAACCCTTCTAGTGCGATCTGCTCTTGAAGCTTCAGCTGTTTCACTTATTGAATATACTAAGTAAGATGTTTCTTTTGAACCTGTCATTGTATACATTGAACCAAGTAAGTGTAGATAATTATAATTGTTACAAGCAACATCTGTTATGTTCTTACAATTTGGATCTATACTTGCAATATAGTAATCATACAATAGTGGTAATGATAAATAATCTTCATCAGAAGTTGTTGCACATTCTTCAGTTTTGTTAATTAAAATATTTGTTTCACTTCTTTTACCAACACATATATCTTTCTTAACAAAAACACTTCTTTCTGAATCTGTAAAATAATCATCACTTTCAAATACTTCACTTAAATTTGTTCTAATTCTACTAACATAATAATCATTAATACCATTATATTTTCCAGTATCAATATTATATCTATCATCCCAAACAGAATTTAATATAGAAGCCTTAGTAGTAATTAACTTAATATATCCATCAGAATCTATAGATACTATTCTATATAAATTTTCACCAATCTTAACATAGTTGTTAGGATTCTCTCCTCTATAGATATATTCATCTCCAACTTTATATAGTCCATCATATTCTTGAACTAAATCTTCATTCTTTAAAATATGAACATATAAATCTTCTGTTTCATATTTATCTCCACATTTAATATGAGGAACTGCTCTATATATCTTATCTTCATTTTTATCAACTCTAAATGATACATTAACATATCCATCACATCTAACTGAAGAATCATCAATAGCAGTCATTTTCTTCATTTGACCTTCTGAATAAATAGTATCCATATTTACTTTAACAAGTTTACCTTCTTCTTTAGGTAACAATTCTTTATGTTTTGATAAATATCTAGTAGCATCATTTTTAAAGTTTTCTTCCATCTTAGCATATGAAGTAGCTTTACCACCTGTTCCTTTACCTGAACATGCTATTAGAATTACTATAGCTATTATTAGTATTCCAAAAACAAGTAATATTTTAACTATATTTTCTCTTAAAAATTTCATACTCAAATCTCCCTATTTAATTATAACACTATTTATTACCGTTAAGCATATTTAATAAATCAATCTTAAACTTATCTTTCTCAGCATTTTCTTTACTGATCATAACTCCCTTATATGCACTAAGTTCTCTATTATGACCTTCTATTAATAAATCTTCTGGAGTTATTTTCTTAAGTAGTATTATATTCTTATTATCATATACATCATAGTGAAGAACTATTTCACCATGTACTTTAACAAATAAAGCATCAGTTGGAAGTACTAATTCATATGATGTAATTCCTTTTTCTTTATCTTCTTCCACTTTTGTACCAAGGAAGTTACCTTCCTTCATTTCTGGATAGAAATCAAATATAAGTTTTTTGAACGCAAACATATTGTACTTTTTAACAGATCTTTCACATTTTTTGAATTCTGGTTCATTTAAATATTCAAAAATATATGTGTCCATAGTTTACCTCCTTTAGATTTCTATCTATCTTATATATATTATAATATAAAGAAAAAAAGTAGTAAATACTTTACAGTAAGATATTTACTACTTTTTACAATTATTTTGCATCATACCAATTAGATCCCTCTTCTATATCTACGACTAGAGGAACACTTAATTTATATACATTTTCCATTTTATCTTTAATTATACTTTTAACTTTATTTTTTTCTCCATTTACAACATTAAATACAAGTTCATCGTGTATTTGAAGAAGCATTTTAGACTTTAATCCTTCTTTATTAAATTCTTCATATATATCTATCATTGCTTTCTTTAAAATATCTGATGCAGAACCTTGAATTGGTGTATTTTGGGCTATTCTTTCCCCTTGACTACGTATTATATAGTTAGTATTGTTTAATTCTTCAATCTTACGTTTTCTATTCATAATAGTAGTTACATATCCATTTTTATATGCTTCATCTATTAACTTTTGTTGGTAGTCTCTAATACCTGGATAAGCATATAGGTATTCTTCCATAAACTCTTTTGCTTCTTTAAGATTAATTCCTATATCAGATGCTAACCCAAATGTACTAATACCATAAAGGATACCAAAGTTAACTGCTTTTGCACATCTTCTATCATTTTTAGTTACTTCAGATTCCTTTTTATGGAATATATCCATAGCAGTCTTAGTATGAATATCTAGTCCAGAATTAAATGCATCTATCATATTCTTTTCATTAGATAAATGAGCAAATACTCTTAGTTCTATTTGAGAATAATCTGATGATATAAATACACTATTTTCTTCAGGAATAAAGGCTTTTCTAATTAATTTACCTTCTTCATATCTTATTGGTATATTTTGTAAATTAGGCTCTATAGATGATAATCTTCCAGTTCTAGTTAATGTTTGAGTATAAATAGTATGAAGTTTACCATCTTCTTTTATTTGAGCCTTAATACCAATAATATAAGTATTATAAAGTTTAGCTAATGTTCTATAATCTATTATCTTTTCTATTATAGGATTTATTCCTACAAGTTTATCAAGTATTTCTCTAGATGTAGAAAATGATCCTTTAGTTCTTTTTGGATATGGAATACCCATCTTAACAAATAAGATGTCACTTAATTGTTTAGGAGATTGAATATTAAATTCTTCTCCTGCCATAGAATATATTTCATTTGTTAATTCATTTATTCTATTATCTAGTTTTTCTCCTATTTTATCTAGTACTTTAACATCTACTCTAATACCTTCTATTTCCATTGATGCTAGTACATAAGATAGTTTTAACTCTATATCACTATATAATTTATATTGGTTTTCTTCTTTTAATTTATTAACTAAATCTTCTTTTGTATCATATATAAATTTAGCTTTTAAAGCAGCTTCATTAGCTATTTTCTCAGTAGTTATATTCTTATCCTTCATAAGATCATTAAATGGTGTAATAGCTATATTAAATTCACTTGCTAAATAAGATATATCATCTTTTACATTATAATTTAGAATATAGGCTGCTATCATAGTATCATAATCAAATTTACATTTAATACCATATTTATTTAATAAAACAATATTCTTTTTAATATCATAAGAACTTATATTATATTTAGTTAAGAATGATAAATCATTAGTATTATCTAAATAATATACTTTTTCTCCATCATATAAACTAATACCTATAATACTAGCATCATGATAATTTTCTTTATCAGATTCAATAAATATAGATATATCTTTCTTTAAATCTATTAAAGATGGATCACTAACTATTTCTAAATCTACTTTTTCATCTGATTTAATCTTTACATTTTTAATAAAACTATAGAATTCTAATTCTTTATATAAATCTATTAATCCTGGTTTTTCTCCAGTATATTTAAGATCCTCTAATTTATATTCTAGTGGTACTTCTTTATATATAGTAGCTATATCTTTAGACATAAATGCATTTTCTTTATCTTCTAGAAGTTTTTCTTTAGTCTTACCTGTAATAGAATCTATATTCTCATAGATACCCTCTAAAGAACCATACTCCTGAAGTAATTTTAAGGCTGTTTTTTCGCCTATTCCCTTAACACCAGGTATATTATCAGATGAATCTCCCATTAATCCTTTAAGGTCTATCATTTTGTCTGGTGTAATACCATACTCACTAAAGAAAGTCTTTTCATCCATCATAATATAATCTTTACTCTTAAGTAATTTAACAGTATTCTCTTTATTAATAAGCTGAAGTAAATCTTTATCTGATGAAACTATTAAACTATCAAAGTCCTCATTTTCAGATACTAATTTAGAATAAGTACCAATTATATCATCTGCTTCATAATTATCTATTTCAAACATTTTAATTCCCATTAGGGGAACTAATTTCTTAGCTACTTCAAATTGTTTTAATAAATCATCAGGAGTTTTAATTCTACCTTCTTTATAACTCTTATATTTTTCATGTCTAAAAGTTTTACCTTTATCAAAAGCCACTAACATATATTCAGGTTTTTCTTCTTTAATAATCTTATTTAACATATTAACAAGGCCATATAATCCATTTGTAGGAAATCCTTTAGAATTATTCATTAAATTACCAGAATATGCAGTAGCATAATAACTTCTAAATAATAAGTTGTTACCATCTACTAAAATTACTTTTTTCATATTTACCACCCTACTTTAATTATAACATAAAAAGAGTAGTAAAAACTACTCTTCATTATAATTCCATAATCCTTGTTGACCAGATACTTCTTTATCTATATTAATCTTAGTTATATTAGTTAATTTCCATGCATAACCATCCCTTATCTTATCTCCATATATCAAAGGATTCTTTTTATTTATCTCTTTACATACTTCTGGAGTTAATTTAATACAGTCTTCTAAAGTTACTTTAGCAATTATTCTTTTATGTGGAAACTCTAAACCTAGATGTTTATATTTTTCCATTGCTTCTTTGTCTTCTCCTACTCCAGCATGAATAAGAAGCTCTCCTCTATAATTTAGTTTCCATGATCTAAATTCATATTCTTTTAAACCTTCTGCTATTAAAGTAGCCCATGGTTGTTTTAAAGTTATTACTTTCATATTATAATTCCTTTTTAACTACTAATATTTCTGTATCTATATCAAATCTTTTAAAGATATATTTACTATCTTCTTTAAAACCTACTGACTTAAATAGATTAGTAGCACTATATCTGTCTGTTTCAAAATCATCATATAATTCTTTGATTCCATTATTTTTAGCAGTCTCACATAATAATTCTAAAGCAGGTCTTGAATAACCCATTCCTCTATATTTAGCTTCAATTAATATTCCACAGTCATATCTATCATCACTTTTATTGTAATGATAGTTAACATATCCTACATACTCATTAGTATCATTATCTTTTATATATGCAAAATATTTGTTTTCATTAATTCTTTTATTATATGTTTCTTCCCATTTTTCTTTAGGAAAATCTATACATCCAGTATCTTTATGATATCCATAATAAGATACATCCCATCCTGCATTATAACTCATTGTTTCTGGATCAGATTGAAGTTTTTCTTCATACCAATAGTCTTCTAATTTTGGTATATATAAACTAATATTTTTCATAGTTATCACCTAATAAAATTATAGCATAAAAAAAGAGGATTATTATCCTCTTAATTTAGCGTTTAACTTAGTTTCTACTTCAAATATTATCTTATTAAATACATCCATAACTTCTTCATCAGATAGTGTCTTAGTTGGATCACTAAATACCATATTGTAAGCCATAGATTTTTTACCAGATTCTATATCATAGTAAACATCAAATAATGAAGTATCTACAAGTAGTCTTCCACCTGCTTTTTTAATAACATCTAGTACTTCTTTATTAGTTACTTTATTATCTACTATAAATGCAGCATCTTTATAGATACTTGGGAACTTAGAGAAGTCTTTATACTTCATAGAGCCTGTTCTAATAGATAATAATTTAGATAAGTTAATTTCCATTACATAAACATTATCTTTACATACATTTGGATGTAATTTACCAATAACACCTACATTAGTACCATTTACATTAATAGAAGCACTAACACCTGGATGTAATTCGTTTGGTATCTTATCATCTACAAATAATGAATATCTATTATCGTATCCTAAGAAATATAGAAGTTCTTCCATAATTCCTTTAATATGATAGAAATCTACTTTAGTATTTTGAATATCTAATTCATAATCACCAGACATTAATACTGCTAGTTTTAATTCTTCAGTGTATCCATTTTCACTCTTTTGAAATCCTTTACCAATTTCAAATATAGATACATCAGGTATATTTCTATCTTTATTGTATTTATAAGTTTCAAGTAAAGAATAAATTAGACTATATCTAAGTGTATTTCTATCTTCACTCATTGGATCATTAAGCATTACTTCAGTAAATTCATCTTTAGTAAACTTATGAACTTCAGAAGCAGGTATTAATGTATAACTAATAGTTTCATTTAAACCTAAATCACATAATTTATGTTTAATTGCTCTTTTTGTTTTATCATAAGAACCTTTAATAGTAGGAAGTTCAGGTAATTTACCTTCTATTCTATCCATACCATAAATTCTACCAACTTCTTCAATTAAATCTTCAACTATCTTAATATCTCTTCTTCTAGATGGTACAGTTACATTTAGTTCTTCACCGTTATCGATAACAGTAAATCCTAGTCTTTCAAATATAGATATAACTTCTTCTTTAGAGATTTCTATACCTAGAACACTCTTAATCTTTTCTAGTTTAATATCTATAACTGTATCATTCATGTCTACTTTGTTATATTCACATATTCCACCAACTATAGTAGCATCAGCATACTTTTCAAGTAATGCACAGCTTCTTTCCATAGCCATATATGTTCTTTTTGGATCTAATCCTTTTTCAAATCTATTAGATGCTTCAGATCTAAGTATTTTCTTACTTGTTTTTCTAACCTTAATAGCATCAAATATAGCAGATTCAATAACTATATTTTTAGTATCTTCTTCTACTTCAGTAGATAGACCACCCATAACACCAGCAAGTCCAATAGCTTTTTCTTTATCAGAAATAACTATATCATCTTTAGATAATTCTCTTTCTTGACCATCTAATGTTTGAAGATTTTCTCCGTCACTCGCATTTCTAACAATTAGAGTATCTCCTAATCTATCAGCATCATAATAATGAAGTGGTTGACCAGTTTCTAGCATTACATAGTTAGAAATATCTACTACGTTATTTATAGGTCTAATACCAGATGCTATAAGTCTATTCTTAATAAATTCAGGACTTTCTTTAATTGTTACATTAATAGCCTTTTTAGCTAAGAATAAACTGCAATCATCAGTCTTAATATCTATCTTAAATGAGTTATTAATATCATCATTATTAGAGTTATAAGATAAATCAATATCTTTAACTTCTTTATTATATATAGCACCTAGTTCATAAGCCATACCAATAATACTTAGTAAGTCTCCTCTATTTGATGTAAGTTCAAAATCAATAACTTCATCATCAAATCCAAGTGCTTTAATTCCATCAATACCAATTTCAGTATCTTCTGGAAGTTCATGAATACCTTCTTTATCCTCAGGTTTTAAGAATTTATTATCAAGTCCTAGTTCTGCTATTGAACAAATCATACCATTTGATTCACAGCCTCTAATAACACCTTTTTTAATTTCTCCACCAGGAAGTTTAGCTCCATCAAGAGCAACAATAACTTTTAAACCTTTTCTTACATTAGGAGCTCCGCATACTATATCTAATACTTCACTTCCTACATTAACTTTACATACGTGTAAATGATCTGAATCAGGATGATTTTCACATTCTATTACCTCACCAGTAACAAGCTTAGTAGCATTAATAAGAGGTCCAGCATAATCATATTCATTTCCTACAGAAGTCATACTTTCTGCTATATCAGTAATAGATAAGTTTTCATCTAGATCAATATAATCAGATACAAATTTTCTACTTAATAACATTACTCTTCATCCTTTCTATCAAATTGATTTATAAATCTTAAATCGTTTCCATATATAGTTCTAATATCTGGAATACCATATTTAAACATCGCCATTCTATCTAATCCTGTACCAAATGCAAATCCTTGATATACTTTTGGATCATATCCACTCATAGTAAGTACATCAGGATGAACCATACCAGCTCCAAGAACTTCTATCCAACCAGTATCTTTACAAAGGTTACAACCTTTTCCTGAGCATTTAAAGCAAGTAACATCTACTTCTACTGATGGTTCTGTAAATGGGAAATAACTAGGTCTAAATCTAACTTCAGTTTTTTCTCCAAGAACATGTTTCATCATAGTTTCTAGAGTGCCTTTTAAATCAGCCATAGAAATATTTTTATCTATTACTAAACCTTCAATTTGCATAAATTGATGTGAATGAGTAGCATCTTCATCTCTTCTATAAACTTTACCAGGACAAACTATTCTAATAGGGCCTTTATCTTCATTAGCTTCCATTGCTCTAACTTGTGCTGTAGAAGTTTGACTTCTAAGTAAGTATTCATCTACTTCATCTTTTAAGTAGAATGTATCTTGAGCATCTCTAGCAGGATGTCCTATTGGTAAATTTAATTTTCTAAAACAGTTTTCATCAGTTTCTAATTCTGGACCTTCAAATACTGTATAACCCATTGATACGAATAAATCTTCAAACTCCTCAGTTATTCTTGTCATTGGGTTTAAAGATCCTCTTTTAATTTTTTTACTTGGTAAAGTAATATCTATTGCTTCTTTATTTAATTTTTCATTTAATAATGCATTATTAATTTCTTCTTCTTTACCAAAGATTAAACTATTAGCCTCATTTTTAAGTTCATTAATTATCATACCAAATTCTTTTTTCTCTTCGATAGATAACTCTGCCATACCTTTAGTAAGTTCTGATATTAAACCTGTTTTACCAATATATTTAGATTTTATTTCTACTATATCTTGAGTAGTTTTAACTTCTTTAATATCAGTATTTAAAGATTCTCTAATGCTTTCTACTTTTTCTTTCATATTTTCCTCCTAAAAAATAAAAATCTATGATGTAAGGACTAATAATAGCGGTACCACCTTACTTCATAGATTTTCTATGCTCTTTAATTCTTAACGCGAATAAACGTATAACATTACTTATAAGCTTAAAGGGTGAATTCATATAACTTTATTTATTAGTTTACACCAACCACTAACTCTCTATAAAACTTAGTTATATTACTATTTCCTTATCACTGCTTGTTTAAAATATTTTATCACATAAATATAATAAATAAAAGATATTTTTATTTTAAGAAGTTATTAGCTTCTTCTTTTCTTTTTTTCTCTTCTTCTTTTTGAAGTCTCTTTGCTTCCCTAGTATCTTCTTTGACAGGCTTTATATCTTCCTCTTTAAATACTTCTGTTTCTTGCTTAACTTCTTTCTTTTCCTCCTTAACCTCTTTTGCTTTTGCTTCTTCTTTTAATTTTAATCTTTCTGCTCTTGTTAAAGGTCTTGGTTCTTCTTTCTTTACTTCAGTTTTTTTAACTTCTTCTTTTATTTCAGGTTTATTATTCTTCTTTAATTTATGATTTTTTCTTACTAAAGAAATAATTGAAATAAATAGTATTAATATAAGTAAAGCTACTCCTGCTGCTATATACATCCCATATCTTAGATATACTAAATATTCTTTAGTTTGTGTATCATAGAATCTTTGGAAAGTTTTTTGATCCATATCATATAAATAGAATCCTTCTTTTCCATCACTTTCATTAATACCATATACTAATCTAAATTTATCTTTAGCTTTATAATAATATCCAGTTACTTTCTTACCATCAATAGTAAATGTTATTCTTTTATATCCATAAGGAATATCTTCTTTCTTAGGATCACTTAATATTATCTTTATTACTTCTGAATTAAATACTGCATATTCAGAATAACTAGACTTTTTAGCATCATATTTAAAGAAACTTGTATTTCCTTCTTCATCTACTAAAAGAACTAATGTAATCTTTCCGTTAGAATAAGCTACTACCTCTTGTTCATTAATAGTAATAGTTTCCTTTTCAAATCCTTCTGGAATATTATCTTCTACTTCTTTTTTTACTACTCTATATTTTTTGCCATTTACCATTACTTCAATTGGATTCAATTCTTCCCTAGTTATTTTTAATTTATATTCTCTAGCATCTCCATTTTCAGCATAAACAGTAACTATTATTTCATTAAAGCCTTCAACTAATTCTACTTCTCCATCACCATCTACATTTGCTTTAGAATCATTAGTTTCAGTAATAATATTAATCTTATCTTTAGCACCTTCTACTGTAGCGGTATATTCTAGAGTATCTGCTCCAAATTCAGGATCTAAAGTAACTCCTTCAACTTCTAATTTCTTTAATGCATTATCAGAACTCTTTTTTGGATCATTACTCTTTTTATTTTGAGATACATTTCCTTGAACCCTTGAACTAGAAGTATTTGATGAAGAAGCAGCTACTATAGTAACTGTACAACTATCACTACCAGAGTATTCTTGATTTTCATCAGATACATCTATATTTCCAACATAGAATCTAGCAGTTCCTGGATTAGTAGCAGTATATGTAACAGATTTGCTGAAATTAGCTCCATCATACCATATACTTGTTCCACCACTAACATATCTTGCATTACCTTCACTAAATACTGTTCCTGACCAAGTAGCAGAATTTGAACTTAAACTACCATAGAATCTAACAGTAAAGTTTTGACCAGATACTACTTGTCCTGGTGCAGAGCAGTGATAAACTGCTGCTTTACTTGTTATTGGAATCATCAATAAAAGTGCAATTAATAAATATTTTAATTTCTTCATATTGTTCTCCTTATTGTACTAAACTTTGTGTATTTTGAATATGTGCTTTTATTTTAGAATAATCTAATGTACTTATTCTTCCATCTTTACTAGTATCTGCAGCAGTTAAGAAGACACCTTCTAATGCTTTAGTATTTTGAATATGTGCTTTAACTTTTGAATAGTCTAAAGTACTTATTCTTCCATCCCCGCTTGTATCACCATATACTATTACATCAAATGTTTTTACTAATCCATTAAGATTAATAGTAATCTTTTGACCAGTAGAAATAGTTCCACTAGTTATTTCTTTATTTGATGAATCATATAATTTTACAGTTACATTTATATTCTTATTCTTAATACTATTTATAATATTTTCTACAGAAGTTCCAATCTCAAATCCAGATATATTACTTTCTTTAGTACTTAATCCAGAATATCTAATTATGTCCTCTGTTGTTTCTTCACTAGCAGATTTCTTTTTAATAGTAATAGTATATTTTCTTTCAGTATCATCTTCTGCTGTAACAATTATTTCTTTAACAGTCTCATTACCATTTAGAGTAACTGTTCCATTACCATCTACTCTTGCTTTATCATCATCTTTAACACCTGTTATATCTACACTATTAGTATTACTAGATACTTCTAATGTATATTCAGTTATTGATGAATCAAATGCTGGATATAATATACCAGTATTATAATTTAATTCCTTTAAGTTAGCATTATTACTCTTAGTAGGTATTACTGTACCTGCACTCATATCTTTATATACAGGAATCTTAAATGTAAATGCTAAGTCAGTTAATCCTGCTTTCCAATATGAAATATATGTTGTATAGCATTCTCTATATGGAGCTTGAATATTAGCCATATATTGGTGCCAATATCTAGAAGATCCTACTAAATTAAACTTTTCATAAAATACGGTATCTTGTCCACTAGTTATATAACCATTAGCTATACCTTTAGCGCCACCCATAATAGATGCATAAGGACTATCCCAGTTTCTATTTTTTGCATATGTTAATGCTCCTTGAACAATTTGTTCAAGAGTTGAACCTGAAGCTCCAAAGTTAAAGTAGTTATAGTACTTCTTTCCATCTCCACCATCCATCTCTGTAGTAGCAGATCCTTTATAACCTTGTTCTTGAAGTACTCTAGCAGCTAAATGAACAGGACTTACACCATAAGTTCTTCCTGCTTCAACAAAAGTTTCAGCATATGATTTTTGAGTGCCGTTATATGTATATGTACCTGCCATAAATGAACCATTTAATATATTTTGAACAACAGATGCATTTTGAGTCTCATTAAATGATAATTGTTCAAACATGAATATACTATTATCATCTAAGAAGTTTCTAGCATCCAAATAATATCTAAGGGTTTCCCATGATGGTGCATACCATCCAGGTTCAAATTGTGTATATACTCCATTTGAATATGCTCCTGGATCAGTTGATAATTGTGCTTTATTAGTAGTACTAATTAAATTCTTATTAATAGGACTATATTCACCATTAGTAGCTTCATCAAGTGTAGCATCTACTCTTGATACTTCAAAGTTCCAATTTGGGTGAACAGCATGCATCTTACATAATGCTTCTACATATGATTCAGGGAATCCTTTTCTTCTTAATTCATTAGCATAATCCTGATTTAAAGTATAAGTTTGTTTATTTCCTAAATATTTATTCATTACATATCCAGTATAAGTAAATCCCCAATAATTAAATCTAATTTGAGACCAATCTCCAGAAGTAGCTAATACTTCTACTACTCTTGGTCTATCAAGCCATATAGTTTTACCTTCGTCATGTTTAATTCTTTCACAATCTGTACTAGGACATGCTCTTACACTTAAATCTGTTGCATTTATATAAGCATAAGTATATCTTTCTGCCATAGCTTTAGATGTATTTATAAAAGGTGTAAACACTGAAAAAAGAATAATTAAAGACATAATTATTTTAACTGTTTTCTTCATATCGACACCTCGCATTCTAATATAATTATTATATCATATTTTATGCTTTTTTTGATACATTTAAGACATAAAAATAATACTTTACATAAAATGTAAAAAGAAGGATTTCTCCTTCTTTATCTTATTATACTAGTTAAAGTTTTTTCTAAATCTACATAGTTATGTTTTTCTTCTACTGCATTAATAATCATACCAACAACAAATATAAATGCCATTGCATAAATCCAGATCATTAATACTACTATAGAAGAAGCACTTCCAAAGTATGTTGTATATGGAGATATATTCATTGAATATAGTGAATATATTGTAGTAAATATAATCCATAATACTGTAGTAAATAAAGCTCCTTTAGTAACACTTTTAGAGTTTATAGATTTATTTGGAGCTAATACATATATTACCTTTAAAGTAAAATATATAACTATAATTGATATAGGCCATTTAATGAAATTAAATATTTTAACACTATTATTTGAAATAATAGTCATATTAGGAAGTTCAGATAATATAAGTAAGAACTTACTACCTACTATTAAAATTATTATTAAAAATACAAATAAAAACAATAATATTATAGTTATTAAAATAGATTTAATAATATTTTTATATAGATTAGTCTTAACGTTATATATATTTGAAGCAACCATTATAATTGCATTTGTACCACATGATATCAAATATAATGCTGATATTAATAGAAATACTATATTAATACTTAGTGCTTTTCCTGAGAAAAGTGGTATTACTAATTCACTAGTACTTGCAGGTAATGATATTTTAAGAAAATCTATAAAACTAGCTATAGAAAATGAAAATGTATTAGCTGCAATACCAATTAATAATATTATAGGAATAGCAGAAAGCAGGAAAAAGAAATCAAGATGACCTGACAATACAGAAACAACTGGCTTTCTCATTAATCTAAAAATATCACCACAAAATTTTTTAAAATCCTTAGATATTTTTCCCATTTATGACACCTATTATTTTTCTTCTATATTCATTTCTTTATTTGTTTTAACTTCTAAAACTGCTTCATTTATAGCATCATCAATTGTTTTAACATCGTCTGTGATCATACTATAACCAAGAGTAGCTCCATAACCATATGGTAAATTCTTAAACTCTTTATGTAGTTTTCTTATGTATGCTATTACTTTATTTTCCGCATATCCAACCATATAAATTAAGAATTCATCACCATTAGTTCTAACTATATCACTTTGTTCTAATTGATTATTAATTAAAACATTAGCAGCCTTTTTTATAGTATTATCACCTTCTTGATGTCCATATACATCATTAATATGACCAATCTTATTAACATCAACTATAATAACTGCTTGTGGATATATTTTATTTTCTTGCCACTTTTCATAGTTTTTATTTAAATAATGTCTATTCTTTAAAGAAGTTAAACTATCAACATATTTTAATCTATCAGTTTTAGTAATTCTATATTTACCACTCTTATATTTTAAATATATAAATCCAATAACTAATAGAACTCCAAGGAAGATTAAAATATAAATTAATGTTAAATCTAATTTCTTACTATCTTTACTTAATTTAAGCATAGCTCTTGACATATATATATCTTGATTAATTGATGATATATAGAACTTAAATAATCCATTAAACGCCTTATTTTCAGCATTATTAAGAATTAAATAATCATAATCAACATTATCAATTCTTGTTTCATATATAACTTTATAATTATCTAATTTAGAATTTCTATAATAATTATAAACATTATAATCAAGAATAATTAAACTCTTATCATCTATAGCATTAAATAAAGATCCACTCTTCTTATATGTTTTTGGATTAGCTCCTACAGTATTCTTAAAATATGTAGCAAGTTTATCATCTAACATAATAACTTCAGTATTCTGAAGAGTTCTAAGTGATGGAACAATTGTAGTTGTATCATTAATAGATGTTAATGCAACTATCTTAGTATCAAATAAAACTGATGTAGAATCAAATTCTTCAGTTAAATCAGAAAAATCATAATAATCAAAAGTAATATCTACTTTACCTTCATTCATATTTTTAACTAATTCTTTAACTGAATTAAACTCTTTGATTTTAAAAGTAATATTCATACTTTCGGCAAATTCATCTAATACTTGACTATTATATCCAATAAAATCATCATTTATTTTTGAATCATATGGAAGATTTTTAACATATCCATAAACGTATTCCTTACCCGAAAAATTAGCTATTGATGTATCATCAACACCTTTATCTTCAAAATATTCAGTAAGTAATCTAGAATTATATGCTTTACTTAATTTATCTTTTTTCCATCTTACATAATATTTTTGAAGAATACTATTTAATGTTTTGTCTTCCCCATTTATAACAAAATTATAATTAATAACAAGTTCATTAAAGTTATAAGCTATATAATAATTATTTTTAAATATATAACTAATGTATTGTGTTTTTGGAATAATAGCATATAAAATACCATTATTATTCATAGCTTCTACTAAAGAATCTATATTAGTATATGTATTATATATAATTGAAGTGTTATCATCTAAATAATCTTTAATTTTATTTAAATCAGTATCTAATGCACCAATAGTAGCATTATTTAAATTAGATAAATTCTTTATACTTGCATTATCTTTACTAATTAAAACATAATTATCAGTAAAGAATACCACTTCATTATCTGCTACTCTAGTATTATTACTAGTAATAAATGCATAATTCTTTAATCCATCTGGAGAACCAACTCTATATGGAATCATATTAAACTTAATGCCAGTTTCATCAGTAAAATCTTCTAAGAAACTAAAGAATACACCAGATCCTTCATATCCAAATATAGGAACATCATTTAGAATTGAAACATCTACTACTTCAGACGAATTCTTTTCAATCCATCTTTGTTCTAAAACAGAAAATACACCATTATTCTTATTATTTCTATTAATAATAAAAGCAACTATACCAATTAATAATATTAATCCAATTATTATGGATGTTACTATTATTCTTTTCCTTTTTAAATATTTTTTTCTTTTCATATATATCTCCTATATTACCAAACTATAGAACCAGATGTTTTCTTCTTATATCCTGATCTTGGAAATTGTGTTTTTCCATCTTCATTTGGTTTTTCATCACTCTTAGTAATAAGAGCATTTATATCATAATATCCTTTTACTTCATCTGATAAATTAGAAAGTGAATCACTTACTATATTTCTAGCATCATCAATTGAAATAGATTCATTGAAATCTACTATTACGTATATTATTCTTCCTTGAATATCAATTGATGCACTCTTAACAGTTTCATTATTCTTTAATGCATCAACAAATTTACTCTTATCTTTTTTAGTAAATGATATTTTTTCTATACCTCTAAGTCTATCACCATATTTGTTACCTCTTTGGCCTATAGTTAAATAGAAAACTATAATTCCAACGATTAAAATAATTGCAATAAATATAATTACTGATAAATCTATTTTAAATTTTCTTCTTGGTTTAGAACCAGCATCTTTATTTTTTCTACCAAATTTAAGTTTCTTTAATTTCATTTTTACACCTCTAGTTTTCATTTATCTTGCCAGATAATAATTTACTTTGCTCACTTTCAGTAAGTGAAATAAATTTAGCTCCTTTACCTTTAGTAGAAGCTACTATGTCATTATTATATCTATTAACAACAACTGCTATTCTATCTTTAGTATCTTCTAAAGGAATTTCTATTATAGGAGTCTCTTCAGGAACTACTTCCTCTTTTACTTCTTCTTTAACAGAATCTAAAATTTCATTTGTACTAGTATCATCATTTACTTCAGTTTCCTCATTAGTTTCTACTGACTCAGTAAATGGTGATGCAAAAGGCATATCTACTTCTACGTTTACTTTTTCTTCTTCTATAGGAACAAATTCATTATTAGTTAATTTAGATAATTCTTCATTAATCTTATTTATTTCTTTTTTTAATGAATTAATTTCATTTGTATTATTATCTACAATACTTTTTAAATTACTATTTGATTCTTGTCCAATTGAAGGGTTAACCCATGATTTATTAGCTTTAGGAGTCATATTTTTTTCTTCTTTCATATTATGCCTCCTTAACAGAATTAGTAATCATTTCTTTTACTTTATTCCATTCCTCTAAATCTTCTATTTGCTCTAAAATAAAGTTTTCTCCATCTTGTTTTATTCTAGATATATAATCTTTTATGTTACCTGCTTCATCCTTTTTATTGAACGTATAAATAATATATTCATTATTTAAAGAACTAATATTAACGATTGAAACAATATCTGCAACTACCTTTTGACCTTGATCATTAGTAATAGTAATAGTTCTGTTCATATTACTACTCCCCTTTCAATTCTTATTCTATATTCTAGTATATCATTTTTTATATCTATAATCAAGGAAATAACAAAAAAAGCACTTATTAAAGTGCTTATTATTCTACTATTACTGGAGTACCTATTTCTACCATATTATATAATGTTTCAGCGGCTTTAGTACTAATATTTACACAACCATGAGATCCATTATATTTATAAATAGTTCCACCAAATCTACTTCTCCAAGATGCATCATGAATACCATAACTTCTTCCTATAAATGGCATCCAATATCTAACTCTACTTACATAATCGTCTCCAACTAATTCAACATTTCTAGCTTTATTTAAAATAGAATATGTCCCTCTTGGAGTACCATTATTAATACCTGTAACAGTATCTGTTTCAAATACTACTTTTCCTTTTTCATAGTATCTTAATTTTTGTTCACTAATAGTAATAACTATCTTACAATTTTCTTTATGAGTTCTAACATATACATTAACGTCTTTAACAGATTCATTTTTAGATGAATCAGTTACTTTATATGTTATTTTATATTCACCAGTATTATTAATATCTATATTATTAGATACTTCTATATTCTCAGTTAAATCACCATCATAATTATCTTTAGCAGTAGCATCTGGAATAGCTAATTCTTCCCCAACATCTAAATAAATAGTATCACTTTCTACACTTATTTCAGGTGGAATAATATCTACTACCTCTACTTTTCTAGTTAATTTCTTATATATATTTAATATACCAATATTTAATTTATAAGTTACTTTATAAGTACCTAATTTATTAGTATTAACTTCATTAGAATCTATAATAACTTCTTTTGACTTATCTACTCCATGTATTACTGCAGATACTCCCTCTTCTTTATATTCCTCAAATACATTAACAACTACAGTATCAGAGCCATTTAATTTAAAATTAACATCTACTATATTCTTTTTAAAATAAAATAAGAATATTAATAATACTAACAAAACAATAATAAATATTTTAATTAGAGTTCTTAATCTATTATTCTCATTAATAATATTATTAATTTGCTCCTTTGTTAAATTATCATTCATAATACGCACCCTTTTTTACTACAAAAATTATAACAAAAAAGACTAGTTTTTACTAGTCTATTTTGTCATATTATCTAATTTTTCTTTCATCATCTTATATGCAATAGATGGATTAGCTTTACCTCTTGTCTTTTTCATTACTTGTCCTATAAAGAAATCTAATGCTTTTGGATTCTCTGGATCATAAGTTTTAATAGCTTCTGCTTGTTCACTTAATACTTCATCTACTATTGCTTCAATAGATGATTCATCAGTTATTTGCATCATACCTTCATCTTTAACAATAGACATAGGTTCTTTCTTTTCTTCTAAACATTTAGTAAATACATCTTTTGCCTGTTTAGATGATATAGTTTTATCATCAATTAATTTTATTAAATCATGAAGCATATCTGGTGTCATATATATTTCATCAATTGTAATTAAATTAGTATTTAAATATGAAAGAATCATACCATTAACCCAGTTACAAGCTTCTTTTGGATTAGTTCCAAGTTTAACTGTATCGTCAAAGAAATCTGATACTTTCTTTTCTTTAACTAAAATATTTGAATCATATTCAGAAAGATCATACTCATTCATATATCTTTGTTTTCTATCATATGCAAGTTCTGGAATAGAAGTTCTTATTTCATCTAACCATTCTTTTGTTAATTTAAACTTAGGAATATTTGGTTCTACAAAGTATTTATAATCTATAGCATCTGCTTTTGATCTCATACCAATAGTAGTACCACTTTCTTCATCCCATCTTCTTGTTTGCTGAATTATTTCAGTATCATAAGTACCATTTTCTTTAGCACTAACTTGTCTTTTATATTCATAGTTAATAGCATCTCTAACACCGCCAAATGAGTTAACATTCTTTATTTCTACTTTAGTTCCCCAATTAGATGGATCTTCCATATCTAATGTTTCATCAATAATAGATACATTAACATCACATCTTATTTGACCTTTTTTAGAATCAGCTTCAGATATACCTAAATATTGATAAACTGTTTTCATATGTTCTAAGAAAGCTACTGCTTCTTCAGCTGAACTTATATCAGGCTCAGTAACAAGTTCTAAAAGTGGTACACCCGCTCTATTATAATCAATTACAGTTGTATCATATAAATGATCTGATGATGCAGCATCTTCTTCTAAGTGAATATTATTAACTCTTACCCTTTTTACTTCTCCATTACATTCATAATCTACATAACCATAAATACCTACTGGTATAGGTTTAGTTTCTTGAGTTAATTGGAACCCTTTTGGAAGATCAGGATAATAATAATTCTTTCTTTCAAAATACATATATTCTGGTTGTTTACAATTTAAAACCATAGATGCTTGCAATGCCATCTTAACAGCTTCTTTATTAACAACTGGAAGTATACCAGGAAATGCCATATCAATGGCTCTTATATTTTCATTAGGAGTTACTGAATAACTATTTTTTGCACCAGAAAACACTTTAGTATTAGTTTCAGATATTTCACAGTGCATTTCTAATCCTACCATTAATTTATATCCCATATTACTCAGCCTCCTTTGCTATTTGATTTTTATAATCCATAGCACTTTCTAAAGCATAAGCAATATTAAGTACATTTTCATCATCATAACAATTACCAGTAATATTTAATCCTACTGGAAGGCCATCTATAAATCCATCAGGAATAGTAATTGATGGGAATCCTCCAAAGTTTCCTATTTGAAGATGTTCTTCTAATGTAACAGTTTCTTTAGTAAGCATATCGGTATCACCATCAAACTTTTTAGCTGGTCCACTAGATACTGGAAGTATTACTCCATCATAAGTCTTAAATAAATCTTTCCAAGCATCAACAAGTAATCTTCTTACTCTTTGCGCATTTCTAAAATATCTATCTTGATTCTCTGATTGAAGTACATAAGAACCAATTACAAATCTTCTTTTAATTAATGAAGAAAATCCTTTAGTTCTATAATCTTTAACCATATCTATCCAGTTATTAAATCCTTCAGATCTAGGTCCAAAAATAATACCTGTTAAATTAGACATATTAGATGTAGCTTCTGCACATGATATTACTACATATACAGATGCTAAAGCATTAAGAAGAGTTCTATTAATAGAAACTTCTTCTACTTCTATACCTAGTTCTTTAGCTTTGTCTAATACTTTAAAGAAATTATTAAAATGTTCTTTTAATTCATTACTAGGATTATCATATTCATTAATATCACATATTTCTTTTATGTAACATAATTTTTTACCTTTAACATTTCCATCTAATGAATCATATAAATGAATATTAGATGAATCCCATGAAGTCATATCATTTTTATCAATACCCTTCATGTTATCAACTACTATTGCAGCATCTTTAACTGATCTTGTTAATACGCCTAAATGATCTAAAGATGATGCAAAAGGAAATACTCCATATCTAGATATCATTCCATATGTAGGTTTATAACCTACTATTCCACAGTATGCTGCAGGTTTTCTAATAGAGTCTCCTGTATCAGTTCCTGTTGCATATGGATATACACCAGCAGCCACAGCACAAGCAGAACCAGCAGATGAACCAGCACACATTCTTGTTTTATCCCATGGATTTAGAACAATTCCTGTATGACAAGTAGTCCCAGTACCACCCATACCAAATTCATCCATAGCAGTCTTATTAACCATTACTGCTCCTGCTTCTTTTAATTTTGAATATGCAGTAGCATCAAAGAATGGAATATAATCTTTTAATGTGTTAGATGATCCTGTGGATAATATTCCTTTAGTAGAATAATTATCTTTTATTCCACAAGGAATACCTGATAATAAATTATCAGTAATAGGTATCTCTTTAGCATCATCTAATATAGTTACAAATGCATTATATTTTTCTTCTATTTCATGTGATAGTTTAAGAGATTCTTCTATTAATTCTTTAGAAGTAACTTCTCCACTTTTAAGTAATTCATGAAGTTCTTCAATACTCTTATTCATATACATCTTAACCCACCACCTTTGGTACTTCTACTTCTCTACCACTAACATTATCACAGTTAGATAGTAAATCATCTATAGGTACAGATTCTTCTACTATATCTTCTCTAAGTTCATATTCAAAATCATCTAATGTATGAGTCATAGGTTCTACCTTATCTATTCCAGGTATATCATTAATAATATTAATTTGTTCATCAATAATATCAAACTCATCTAGAACCATTTTGTTTTCTTCAGGAGTTAACCCAATAAGTAATTTATCAGCTAAGTCATCAACTATTTCTTTTGTAAATTTTGATTCCATTATTTTTCCTCCTTTTTTATCTATTAATAATCACAGTTACCTGGTGTTCTTGGATAAGGAATTACATCTCTAATATTTTCTATACCTGTAAGGTACATAATTAATCTTTCAAATCCCATACCAAATCCAGAGTGGTAACAACCTCCAAACTTTCTAAGATTTAAATACCATTCAATAGATTCTCTATCAACATTATGAACTTTAATAAGTTCATCTAATTTATCTAAATCTATTTCTCTTTCAGATCCACCCATTAATTCTCCGGAACCTGGTACTTCAAGATCTACAGCAGCTACTGTTTTTCCATCATCATTTAATTTCATGTACCATGCTTTAATATCTTTAGGCCAGTTATAAATAAATACTGGTGAATTAAAATGATCTGTAATCCATTTTTCATGTTCTTTTGCTATATCAGATTCATAATCTGGAGTAAATTCCCATTTTTCGCCAGAGTTTAATAATAAATCAATAGCTTCTTTATGAGTAATTCTAACAAAGTTATTATTTACTACTTTACTAAGTTTTTCTATAAGACCATTTGATACAAATTGATCTAAAAATTCTAATTCATCTTTACATTTATCCATTACATAATTAACTACATACTTAAGCATTTCTTCTTCAACATTCATAAGATCATCTAAATGCATAAATGCCATTTCAGGTTCTATCATCCAGAACTCATTAGCATGTGTTTTAGTATTAGAGTTTTCTGTTCTAAATGTAGGTCCAAAAGTATATATCTTTTTAAATGCCATAGCAAATGTTTCACCATGTAATTGACCAGTTCCTGTTATAAATGTTTGTTTATTAAATAAATCTTTAGAATAATCTACTTCTCCATCTACTTTAGGTACATTATTTAAATCTAAAGTAGTTACTTTAAACATTTGATCTGAACCTTCACAATCAGCAGTAGTTAATAATGGTGTATGTACATATACATAGTTATTACTTTGGAAGTATTCATGAATAGCTTGTGCTGCAACACTTCTTACTTTAAATACTGCTTGGAATGTTTTAGTTCTAGGTCTTAAGTAAGCTTGACTTCTTAAGAATTCCATTGTATGTCTTTTTGGTTGAATTGGATAGTCTGAAGGACAATCTCCAATAACTTCTATTTTAGTAGGTTTAACTTCATATTCTTGCTTGCCATTAGATTCAACTAATTTACCTTCTACTTTAATAGAAGACCCAACATGAATCTTAGTTATTTCATCAAAGTTAGACATACTGTTATCATATACTATTTGAAGTGTATTAATAGAAGTCCCATCATATAAATCTATAAATCCAAATTCTTTTTGGTCTCTATTATTTCTAACCCAACCTTCTAAAACAACTTCATCACCAATTTTTTTAGTTTTAAATACATCTATTAAATCCATAATTACCTCCTATGGTTCTAATCTATTTGGACCTCTAAAGATAAACATTTCTTCTTTAATAGAAAGTCCAAGTAATAACATATTAAATCTATCTACACCTATAGCAAATCCACCATGAGGAGGACATCCATATTTAAAGAATTGTAAATAGAATTCTACGTCTTTAGTTAATCCTTTTTCATCACATTGTTTTTTAAGTTCTTCATATCTATGTTCTCTTTGCGCTCCAGATGTAATTTCAGCACCTCTCCAGATTAAGTCAAATCCTTGAGGAATATCATTCTTTCTCATATGATAGAAAGCTCTCTTTGTTTTCTTAAAGTCTGTTATAAATATAAACTCATGTCCAAATTCTTCCATAGCATATTTATAAGCAAGACCTTCTGCTTCAGCATTCATATCTCCAACATCAAATTCAGGAATTTGATAGTTATATCTCTTTTCTAATTCTTTATATAAGTCTTCTAATTTAATTCTTGGAAATGGTTTAGTTGGAACAATTACTTCCTTATCAAATAGTTCTTTTATTTTATCCCCATATCTTTCTTTTACTTTAGAAAGTCCAGCAATAATTAAATCTTCTTCAAAATCCATAACATCTTCAAAAGAATCTATATATGCAAATTCAATATCAAACGAAGTAAATTCAGTAGCATGTCTATTTGTATTTGAATTTTCTGCTCTAAAACATGGTGCTACTTCAAATACTCTTTCTAATCCTGATGCTAATGCCATTTGTTTATAGAATTGAGGACTTTGAGCTAAGTACGCTTTTCTATCAAAGTATTTAACTTCAAATACATCAGAGCCTGATTCTGAAGCTGCTCCTATTAATTTTGGAGTATGTATTTCAGTAAATCCTTCTTTATAACAATGCTCTCTCATACCTTCAACAAAAGTACTTTGAACATTAAGCATTAATTGATTCTTTTCTGATCTTAAATCTATCCATCTATAATCCATTCTAGTATCAATATTAGCATTTTCTTCTAATGGAGATGCTTCAGCTTTAGAAAGTACATTTACTTTTGATGGAATAAATTCTTTACCACCTTGTTTAACATATTCTGATAAAACCATCTTACCTTCAAATTCAATAACAGATCCTGCAATAACTCCATCTAATTCTTTACAAAGTTCTTCTTGAGTACCTTTATCAAGTGAAACTTGAATAGATCCAGTTCTATCTTTTAAGATTACAAATATCATATATTTAGTATCTCTTATTTTAGATGCGAAACCAGATATCTTACTTTCTTCATTTTCTACTAATTCATTAATTAATATTCTTTTCATTTTATCCTCCTTAAAAAGCAAAAAAGACTAGTCATCCAAAAGGACGATCTAGTCGTGGTACCACCTTAATTCGTCATATATAAATATGACCTCTTACTTTAACGCAGTTAACGTATTAACCTACTACTACTTCAATTAATAAGCTCCAAGGTGTTCGTTCATAACCCTATCATAATCCCTTTTCACCAACTGGGACTCTCTATATATTTAGTAGTTATTACTTCTCCTCTTCCTTGCCTCTTTTATGCAATAATATTAACATATTTTAACATTTAAAGTCAATTAATATAACAATTATTTACAAAAAAAAAAGAACCCTAAGGTTCTAATTTTTAAATGGCGCTCGATACAGGACTCGGACCTGTGACATCTTGATTAACAGTCAAGCGCTCTACCGACTGAGCTAATCGAGCATCTCGTTGACAATTAAAATAATATCATTAAGAAAATAGTTTGTCAACCAAATAAATAAAAAAAATAGTTTTATTAATAAAACAAAATAATAATGTTATAATTATATTAGTTAATACATATATTTAGAGGTGAAAATATGACAGGAGATTCTTATAGAAAAATACCTAAAGAAGACAAAAAATTATTCAATGACTCATTAAAATTAGTAACTAATTTTATGACAAATGATAATGATGATAAAAAAAGGTATAGGATTAAATTAATATCTGCTATAGAACAATTCATTAGAAGTAATCCTGAAGAATTAGATGAAAAAGAAAGAGAAAAATTAAAAACTGTTGCAGGTATATGTATACCTAGTGAAAATAGAAATATAATATTTAGAAAACTTAATCTATTTCCATTAAAGAAATCTCATAAATGTAAGGTTGCTATTAATAAAGCATTAGCATTAAAGAAATTTGAAGAATTATTAGTTTTAGTTCATGAAATAAATCATGCTGATACTATGCAATATGAAAAAACTAAAAAGTTTGTAGTATTATTTAGTGGTTTAAGAAGATTTGTTTTTGAAGATATAAATACTACTAAAATATATGGTACTGGATTAAATGAAATTATAAATGAGTTATATGCTCAAATACAAGTATATAGTGTATTACCAGATATATTTACTAATATATCTAGTTTAGATGAATTAATATATAGCTTTAAAATACCTGAATATAAAGTTGGATTTATAGGATCTGGTTTACCATATAGAAGAATGGGAATAATATCTAAATTATTATTAATAGCATCTGATAATGATTTAACTACTTCATATGAATCATTAAAAAATTCAAAAAATAAATTTATAGAAAAACCAGTTTTACTAAATGGACAATACTGTGTAAAAAATGATTTGTTATATGCTGGTAAACAAAATGCAAGAGAATATGGTGAAAGATTTGATCAACTATGTGAGAAAACAGGTTCATTTGTTCATTTATTAAAAGGTTTTGATATCTTATTATCAGCAGAAAGAAAAAAAGAACCATATAATATTAAAGCAATTGCAAACATAATAGGAATAATTGATAAATATAAAGATGCTAAATATAATGCCTTTATTAATAATGGTTTATGGGATCAAGAGAAGAAAGAAATACATGAATATGCTTATTCAACTTATAGAGATTTCTTATGTAAACAATATGGTATTGATCCAAATAGTATTCAAAATGAATCACAAGATATAACTCCTAAAGAACTAGAAACTACTGATGAACCATTAGAAACTATAAATATAAAAAGCAAATAAAAAACAAGTAGAAACTACTTGTTTTTATTTTACTACTATACTGACTAATTTCTTAGGTATAACTATTTCTTTTACTATAGTTTGTCCTTCTATAAATCTTTTAACATTTTCTATTTCTTTTGCTTTAGATTTAATTTCTTCTTCAGACATCTCTTCAGTAACTTCTAGTTTACCTCTTACTTTACCATTTACTTGAACTACCATTTCAAATGTGTCCTCTACTAATTTAGATTCATCATATGTAGGCCATTTTTCATAAGCAATAGTATTATCATGTCCAAGTTTTTCCCACATTTCTTCAGTTATATGTGGAGCTACTGGATTTAATACTTTAACAAAACCCTCAGCATACTTTTTTGGTAATTTTTCTTCTTTATATACTGCATTCATAAATATCATCATTTCAGATATAGCAGTATTAAATGATAAATTATCATAGTCTTCAGTTATATTTTTAACCATCTTATTATATGGAGTATCTAAGTTAGAAACTTCTTCATCAGTTACATATCCAAGTTCTACAATTGCTCTATATACTCTATCCAAGAACTTTCTAGCTCCTTCTGCTCCTTGATCACTCCAAGGTTTAGATGCTTCAAGAGGTCCCATAAACATTTCATATAAACGAATTGTATCAGCACCATATTCTCTTACTACATCTGATGGGTTAACACAATATTCAGGGAATCTTTTACCCATCTTAATACCATTTGATCCTAAAATCATTCCTTGATGTACTAATTTCTTAAATGGTTCTTTTACAGGAACTAGTCCTTTATCATATAAGAAATTATTCCAAATTCTAGAATATATTAAGTGTCCTACTGCATGTTCTGGTCCACCTAAATACAAATCAACTGGCATCCAATGTTTTAATAATTCATAATCTGCAAATACATCATCATTATGTGGATCAATATATCTTAAGAAATACCATGATGATCCAGCAGATCCAGGCATAGTAGATGTTTCTCTAATACCTTTAATACCATTCTTATCATAGTTCTTCCACTCTTCTGCATTTTCAAGTGGAGCTTTTCCATTATGACCTTGATAATCATCAAGTACTGGTAATTCTAATGGTAATTCTTCATCTGGAAGAATATAATCTTCACCATTATCCATATGAACTATAGGAACTGGTTCTCCCCAATATCTTTGTCTAGCAAATATCCATTCTCTAAACTTATAATTAACTGTTCTTCTTGCAATACCTTGACTAACTAATTTATCAGTTATTTTTTCTTTAGCTTCTTCTACTATTAAACCAGTAAATTCTTCACTATTAATAAGTTTACAATTCTTTCCTAAATAATCATATTTTTCAAAGGCTTTTTCTTCTATATTTCCTCCTTCAATAACTTCAATTATATCTAGGTTATGTTCTTTAGCATATTCAAAATCTCTTTGATCATGTGCAGGTACTGCCATAACAGCTCCTGTACCATAATCACCAAGTACAAAGTCTCCTAAGAAAATAGGTACTTCTTCTCCGTTAATTGGATTTATAGCTTTAACACCTTTAACTTCTACTCCAGATTTACCTTTATTAAGTTCAGTTCTATCCATAGCAGACTTCTTAGCAGTCTCATCTATATATGCTTTTACTTCTTCTTTATTCTCTACTCTAGGCATTAATTCTTCAATTAATTTACCATCTGGTGCAATAACAAAGAAAGTAATTCCATATACAGTTTCAATGCATGTAGTAAATATAGAAAATTTACCTCCATCCTTTATTTCTACATCCATTTCAACACCAGTAGATTTACCTATCCAGTTTCTTTGAATTTCTTTAGTTGATAAAGGCCAATCTATTTCATCTAAACCTTCTAGTAATCTTTCTGCAAATTTAGGTTGATCAATACATAATTGTTTCATATTCTTTCTGATAACAGGATATCCTCCTCTTTCAGATTTACCATCAATTACTTCATCATTAGATAAAACAGTCCCCAATTCTTCACACCAGTTAACAGGCATATCTATATATTTAGCATACCCATCATTATATAATTGTTTAAATATCCATTGTGTCCATTTATAATACTTTGGATCTGATGTAGAAATACATCTATCCCAATCATAATCAAAACCTAATTCTATTAATTGTTTAGAAAATGTTTCAATATTTTTTTCAGTAAATCCACTTGGATGATTACCTGTTTGTACAGCATATTGTTCTGCTGGTAAACCAAATGAATCATATCCCATTGGGTGTAATACATTAAAACCTTGCATTCTTTTATATCTTGATACTATATCACTAGCAGTATAACCTTCTACATGCCCTGCATGAAGACCTACTCCTGATGGATATGGAAACATATCAAGAACATAAAACTTTGGTTTAGAAAAATCTCTAATATCTGTTTTAAATGTTTTATTTTTTAGCCAATATTCTTGCCATTTCTTTTCTACTTCTTTATGACTATACATTGTTTATCTTCCTTTCTTTTTTTCTAAGTATTCTAGCTACTAAAGCATATGAAAACCATACTGTTGGTATAACTAAAGCAGCAGCTATAATCATTTGTAATACATAATATTTAAATCCTATAACTATCATCATCATAATAGCAATTAATAATGCATTAACAAAATTCAGTAGACTTAAACATTTATTGTATCCTATTTTTTCAACATCTATTTTATAATAATGTTTCATAATACTAAGATCTGCTGGCATTTTCTTTTCTTTTTGTTTTTTAGTTGCTCTAATAAATGGTCTTCTAATTAACCCATAATATCCAAAATATACTATTATGAAAAATGCAGCAAATACAATTAATAATTCTAATATTTTTTTATAATCCATTTTTATCCTCCAAAAAAATAAAACCTATGATGTAAGGACTATTACTAGCGGTACCACCTTACTTCATAGATTTTCTATGCTCTTTAATTCTTAACGCGAATAACGATTTAACTCCAGAACAAGTTCATAAACTTTCTATTATTAGTTTACACCAAACACTAACTCTCTATGAATAGATTATTTACTACTACTTTCCTTCAACATCAATTAAGTCAATTATAAAATATTTTAACTAAAAAAGCAATATGATATAATATTTCTTAGGTGATATTTATGTTTAAATATACATTAGATAACAAAAGATATTATACTTTAAACTACTATAATCAAATGAAATATGGATGTAAAGTAATGAAGATTAGCTTAAATGCTGGTTTTACTTGTCCAAATATAGATGGAACCAAAGGTACTGGTGGATGTATATTTTGTCTTGGAGGATCTAATAAGAATACTGAAAAAGATTTAGTAAAACAGTTTTACGAAGTAAGAGATATTATGGCAAAAAAATGGCCTGATGCAAAATATATAGGTTATTTTCAAGCAAATACCAATACATATGCTCCTATAAGTGAATTAAAAGAGAAATATGAATCTATATTAGAATTACCTAATGTTATAGGTTTAAATATAGCTACAAGACCTGATAGTATATCAGATGAAATATTAGATTATTTAGAAGAACTCTCTCATAGAACTAATCTAGTTATAGAATTAGGATTACAAACTATAAATGATAAAACTGTAGAGCTTATTAATAGAGGTTCTACTCTAAAAGAGTTTGATGATTGTTTAGAAAAGTTGAATAAAAGAAATATAGATGTTGTAGTTCATATAATAAATGGACTTCCATATGAAACAAAAGAAGATATGATTAATACTGTTAAATATTTATCTAATAAAAAGATACTTGGTATTAAAATACATATGCTTCATGTTTTAAAAGGTACTAAATTATATAAATTATATGAGAAAGAACATTTCCATATACTAACTAAAGAAGAATATGTAGATATAGTATGTGAACAGTTAGAATACCTAAGAGAAGATATAGTAATAAATAGAATTACTGGAGACCCAGATATAGAAGACCTAATAGAACCTGAATGGTTAGTTAAGAAATTTGGCGTTCTTAATGAAATAGATAAAGAAATGGTAAAAAGAAACATATATCAAGGAGACAAATATAAAAGAATGGATTAACCAATAATCCATTCTTTTTCTATTCCTAAATTAGTTTTATTACCATGTCCAGGATATAATGTAATACTATCATCATATTTCATTAGTTTTTCTAATGAACTTTTTAACTCTGATATATTACCATGTGGAAGATCTACTCTACCTATACCATTTTCAAATACAAAGTCTCCATCAAACATGATATTATTTTCTTTAAAATAAAATGCACATAAATCATTTCTATGTCCTGGAAAATATATAACATTAAATTCAAAGTTACCAATCTTATAAGTTTCTTCTTTTAAATCAATCAACTTGTCATATGATACTTCATCATTAATATTATAGTAATAAAGTATTGGTTTATACTTACTAATAAATTCTTTTAAGGCTCCTACATGGTCGAAATGATTATGAGTTATTAAGATACCCACTACATCTCCATTAATATCAGAATCTACTCTTTCAAATTCATCTCCAGGGTCTACTATTAAGACTTTTCCATCTTTTTCAAGAATATAACAATTAGCCTGAAGTCTTCCTACACTAATACATTTAATATTCATTAAAATATATTTAGAAGTTCTTCTAAAGAAGTAATATCTATAAATTCAGTTTCTTCTTTTTCTTTACTAAATTTAACTGATATTCCTTCTGCTTCTTTCCATTCTTTTAAATTACCAGAATAATCATCTACTAAAATGGCATTCTTAGTTTGAGTCATCATTGTTTTAGAACATGATTTTGGAACAGGTATAATTGTTAAATCATTAAATAAACTATTTATAAATTCTATTTTAGATTTTGCTTCTTTTAAAGAATTTACATGAGTTAATATACTAATATTAAACTTCTTTGAATTCTTTAATTTTTTAATAGCATTAATACTATCATTTAATGCAGGACTTTCATCTATTAAAGTTTCCCAATCTATTTTAGAATATAATAATCCTACTTCTTTAGTTTGAGTTTTAGGTTCTATATTAAGTTTTCTAGCTAAATCATATACTGGAGTAATTGTATCTAATATAACTCCATCAAAGTCTATATATAAGTTCTTCATAATAACTCCTTTACATTTTCTATTATACTCCAGTTAGGTATTTCTTTAAATACCATATTTTCTTTAGTAACTGGATGTATAAACTCTAATGAATATGAAAATAATTTAATGTTTTCATGTTCCATTTTTCCATATCTATTATCTCCGACAATTGGATGACCTATATTACTAAGTTGAAATCTTATTTGATGATGTCTTCCAGTTTCTAGATTAACTTTAATAAGTGATCTATCATTTCTTTCATCATAATATAATGTTTCATATGAAAGAATAGCTTCTTTACCATTCTTATCTAAATAAGTAGTATTTGTTTTTTCATCTTTAGAGATATAGTCTACTAACTTTTCAGAATCTTTTGTTTTACCATGTACAATAGCAAGATATGTTTTCTTAACTTCTTTTTTTCTAATACTATCTGATAATCTTGATGCTGCTTTAGAAGTTCTAGCAAATACCATAACTCCTCCAACAGGTCTATCAAGTCTATGTACAAGTCCTATATATACATTACCAGGTTTATTATACTTTTCTTTAACATATTCTTTAACCATAGTAAGTAAGTCTTTATCCTTAGTATCATCTTCTTGAACTATTATATTAGGTTCTTTAACTACTACTATAATATGATTATCTTCATATAATACTTTTAGATTATTCATCTTCTTTTTCCCATCTACCATATATTCCACAAGGTAAATTAAGTCTACTATTTTCCATTGATAAACCTACTTCACCATGAGTAACAATTCCTTTATCTTTAAAGTTAAGAAGTAATATATTTCTAAGTACTTCAGAACTTATACCTGTAGTATATGAATTAATTAAAAAGAATAATGGATTATCACTTAATACTTGCATACATAATTTAACTAAGTCATAAAGATTTTCTTCAAATCTCCATACTTCTTTATTAGCTCCTCTACCAAATGATGGAGGATCCATTATAATAGCATCGTATTTATTTCCTCTTCTTATTTCTCTTTCAACAAACTTAATTACATCATCTACTATAAATCTAACATATTTATCTTCTAAACCAGATGATTTAATATTTTCTTTAGCTACATCTATCATACCTTTTGAAGCATCTACGTGTACTACATCTGCTCCTGCATAAGCACAAGCAACTGTTGCTCCACCAGTATATGCAAATAAATTTAATACTTTTATTTTTCTACCAGAATTTTTAATTTTATCAATCATAAACTTCCAGTTATAAGCTTGCTCTGGAAAAAGGCCTGTATGTTTAAAACCCATTAATTTAAGATTAAATGTTAAATCCTTACAATGTATTTGCCATTCATCTTTTATATTATTTTTCTTTTCCCAATATCCACCACCAGTATTACTTCTATGATATACAGCATCTGCTTTATCCCATAGTTCTGGAAATGATTCATCACTCCATATTACTTGTGGATCAGGTCTTCTAAGGATTACTCCATTCCAACTTTCTAATTTTTCTCCGTGAGCCATATCTAATATTTTATATTCATCAAAATCATTAAATATTTTTAAATTACTCATTTATATCACCTAACCTTATTATACCATTACTTTACTAATTTAGAAAAAGCATATGGTAAATCTATTTCTATGTTTACTCTTTTATTTGTTCTTGGATCATTAAACTCTAATTTATATGCATGTAATGCCATTCTCTTTAATGGATCTATATTACTTCCATACTTTTTATCTCCAACTATAACATTACCATTTTCTTTTAATTGAACTCTAATTTGATTCTTTCTACCTGTTTTAATATTAACATCTAATAAAGTATATTTATTATTTTCAGATATTACTCTATATTGTGTACAAGCATACTTTCCTTTTGTTTTAGTAGTCTCATATACCATATGACCTTCATTCTCATTTAAGTATGAAACTAATGTCTTTTCTTTTTCTTTAGGAGTACCTTCTACTACAGCATAATATCCTCTTTTAATAAACATCTTATCCCAATTACTTTGAAATAAATTCTTTGCTTTTTGATTCTTAGCAAACATAACTAGTCCTGATGTTTCTCTATCTAATCTATGAATAATAAAAACTTTATTATTTTTATTCTTAGTTTTTAAATAAGAGGATACCATATGATATAAAGTATATTCTTTTTCTTTATCAGTAGATATTATTAATAAACCAGCAGGTTTATTAACTACTATTATATCTTCATCTTCATATATTATTTTAATTTCTTTTTTATAATTATTATCAGTCTTAATTTTAGTATCTCTTATTTCTACTTTATCGCCTTTAAATAATATAAAGTTAAACTTAGTTTGAACTTTTCCATTAACCAATACCATTTCTTTAGCTAATAAAGATTTTAAATTATTCTTAGATTTACTAGTTAAATTATTTCTTAAAAAAGATAATAATTCTTCTTTTTCTAAAACTATAAACTCCCTTTTCATTTAAATCACCGCCTATATTATATATAATAAAAAAGAATTATTCAAATTCTTTTTTATCAACTTTTCTAAGTACTCTAGCAGAACCATTAAATAAGTATTCAGTTTTTTCTTCTACTTCAGCAGAATCAAACTTTGGATCCCAATATGGAAAAGACATCATTTTTGTAACAGATAAACTTAATCCTTCTTGTGGTATTAATTCTGCACTTGTTTTAAAAATATTTCCTAATAGATTTAATTCAAATAAATCAGAATCAGGATATACACTAGCCCAATACTTAATATGTTCTTTATCAGAAACTGATAAAGAATTAAGTCTACTAGGATAAAAATCATAGTTTTGTCTTCTTACTTCTTCTAGTGCTCTTTCAATTATTGATTTTTGAGTATCATCTATTATTCTTCTACATCCTTTAAGAAGAGAAGAAAGTCTATTTATTACGGCTAATAACTCTTTATAATCAATATTTTTTTTACTTGCTTTATCTAATATATCATTAACATCACACATAGTATAATCAATCAAATCTGTTACAGGTCTAACTATACTTGTACCATTAATTTTAACTCCTGTAGCTACTCCAGCAACATCTATTTGTTTAGGTGCATTAAAATTTGGTCCTACTTGTATTGTATTACCTGGTTTCCAAATATCATCAAATGAATCATGATATCTAAAATGATACATCTTTCCATTGAATATTAACATAAACCCTCCTGAAGTTAAATTCCTTCATAAATTTCTACATTTATTATATCACATATATCTATTATTTCTTTATTATCAAATATTATACGTTTATTTATTTCATCTATTTTCTTAATAAGACCTACTTTATAAAGATATTTTCCTCCATCTTTATATTTATCTTTTTTAAAATATTTAACTCTTACTTTAAAGGATAAATTACTTCTAATAGTATTAAGAATTTCATCTAAAGATTCCTTCTTATCTTCTACTATTTCTATTTTATTGTCTACATATCTACCTTGTTCTTTAATATCATCTTCATAACCATGAAGAGATTTAAATGAAGCAAACTGACCTGCTCTCGCAGACATTGGTCTTTTTGGATGCGTAGACTCAGGTCTACTTAAATTAATAATATCATCATATCTACTCACCTTTATGACCTCCTACTTCACCGTTTCTTCTTTTAGCAGTACTCTTTTTATCTAAACTGGTCCCTTTAAGTATAGAGTTCTTACCATATTTATTTTGTATTTTAATTATTGCTTCTTGAACTTCTTTTTCTCTTATTTCTTCTTTTTCATCTTTTACTACTTCTGTTTCAGTAGTAAATAAATCTAGTTGCTTCATAACTAAATCTTTTTTAGAATCATCATCAAATATTAAATCATTTACTCCAACAGTTATCTTTCTAATATATAATTCTTCATTAACTATATCATCATATAGTTTAGATATTGTATCAGTTATTATTTTAGTAGATGAAGTATAATGATCTAAATTACTTACACCATGAGAATACTTTGGAACTCTTCTTCCATAATGATCTGTTATTACTTCACCTTTATATGTATCATTTTCCATATTTTTAATATCATAATTAATAGTTAATGCTATTTGATTAGTTAATTGATGATTCCTAACCATATCTAGTATTAGTCCATCCATCATCTCTTTAGTAATTAATTTAGCATCCTTAGCATTATATGGAACATGAAGTACTTGTCCTGTTGATAAACTAGATGTACTAGGTCTATAACTCTTAGCATCCTTCATACTACATGGTTCATATCCCCATGCATGATCTATTAAAAACTCTGCACCTACTCCAAATAATTTAAATAGTAGATTTTCATTTTCTAGGGACATTCTAGCAACATCACCCATGGTATACATTTTATTAGCAATTAACTTTTTAGCAGTTCCTCTTCCAACCATCCAAAAGTCTGTTAGAGGTTCATGTTCCCATAGAGTTTCTTTATATTTTTGTTCATCAAGGTAAGCAAGTCTTACCCCATATTCATTAGCTTCCATATGTTTAGCAGATATATCCATAGCAATCTTAGCTAAATACATATTTGTACCTATACCTGCAGTAGCAGTAATCCCAGTAGTATTATAAACATCCATAATCATCTTAGTAACTAATTCTTCTGGAGTTAAATGATATAATTTTAAATAAGTAGTTATATCACAAAATACTTCATCTATTGAATAAACTAATATATCATCTTTAGAAATATATTTTTGATATATGTTATATATATCTGTACTATACTTCATATATAATCTAAGTCTAGGCGTTGCCGTAATATAATCTAATTCTAGACTTTTATCCTTCTGAAGGTCTGAATTTATATAAGACTTATTTTTAAATGGTCTATAGTTATTATTCTTTTTTCTTTCTTTATTTACTTCTTTTACTTTAGCTACTACCTCATATAGTCTAGCTCTACCACTTAAACCATATTGTTTTAATGTAGGAGATATAGCTAAACAAACTGTTTTATCTGTTCTTGATTTATCTGCTACAACTAAATTAGTATCTAGAGGATTTAATCCTCTTTCAACACATTCTACGGATGCATAAAATGACTTTAAATCTATACACATATAAATTCTATCCATATTATCACATCCTTCAAATATATTTTATCATATCAAACACTTGTTTGTATATAAAAAGAGAAGAATTAATTCTTCTCTTTTCTTTGATATACATTATCAGTTACCCAATTTTGAAATTTAAATTTATTTTGATATCTTTCTTTATCTTCATCTTTTTCAGCATCTAAGTATTTAACTATTTTACCTTTATTAAAAATAATTACACTTGGAGCATACTTAATCTTTCTTTTTAAAGATGATTTTTTAAACTCTTTATATGGTATTTGAAGTATTTGCATATTTAATTTTTTTGATGCTTCATCAAATACACTATCACATGGAACACTAAATGAACAAAAATCATTATATACAAATAATATAAATGATTCTTCATATTCTAACATATCTTCTAGTTCTTTAACTGATACATCAGTTAAACCTTTATCATTATAATATTCATTTTCTAAATAAAACCTTCTATGTTTACTCTTAAGTGTATTAAATACAATCACTGAAGCTAAACCTATTAGTGCTAATATTAAAAAATAAACTAATATCTTTTTTCTACCCATCTATCTTACTCAAACTATCAAAATCTATTTCATGATAGTTAACCTTCCAAAAATTATATTTAGTGATTCCATTCTTTGTTTCTTTTACATCGATATTATATTTACCATCATAATACCAATATCCACCTACATTATAAATCTTATCTTCATCCCAACCTAGATCTATTAATAAGTTCTTCATCATACCAGCGTATCCACCGCCACCACACATAATAAATATGTTTTTATCTTTTGGAAAATAGTATTCTAATATTTCTAAAGATTCTTCATAATTTGGTTCATAATTCCCTTTATCATTTTTACTAAATAAAGTATCTCCTATATAAGTATCTCCTACTTCTTTAGGTAAATTATTAACAGGCATAATATATGGAAGTGATATTACTTCAAAGCCTTTAACAAATCCAGACAATTTAGAATCTCCTCCAATAGCTTCATAATTACCAGGATCATCTAACATTCTTACATCTCTATATACAGAATCTTTTCTAAATAAATATTTATCTATTGTTTCTTCATTAATGTTTTTATCAATTCCAAGTTCTCCTCTTTGACCAGTTGTTACTTCAGGTTTAGGTAAACTTGGTCTAAATACTATCTTTATTCCCAATATAAATATAAGTACTAATGCTACACATATAGCACCATATATTATTTTCTTTTTCATTATTATCACCTTAATACAATTATAACATAAAAAAGATTCAAATGAATCTTTTAATTAAGTGTACATTCTAAGTTTTCAATTAGAGTACATGTATCTCCATCTTGAGTATAACCCTCAGGACATACTTTTTCTTTTACTCTATTTATTTTCTTAACACAACATATTTCAGAATATGCATCAATTGAAGGTAAATATCTACTCTTAACTGGATATGAAACTTCTGTATCACCAAATGGATATCCATCTGAACATTGTCTTGCACAATCTAATTCAGCTATATGAGCAGTATCTATACAATATCCTTTATATTCTGTTCCTTTACATACTTCTTTTTCTTCAACATTAACAGTAGTTGTTCTAGTACATTTAAGCGGATCTTCTTCTGATTGAATACAATTTTCAGGACAAGTATATTCTAACCATTTAGCTTTTAATGTAATATCTTTTTCTACTACAGATTCTGCATTTAAAAGATTACCTTTATCATCTAACCATCCACCAAATACTTTATTACCATTTGGTTCTTGTGGAGTCATAAATATATATTTACTACCCTTTATTAAGTTAATAGAATCTATTTTTTCATCTGTTCCTGTATCAAATGAAATAGTACAAGTTTGTTCTTTTGTTCCACCAGATCCTGGTTTCCACCAATAAGCATAATATGTTGTATCTTCCATAACTTTAGTACCTACAATAGCAACATATTCATTTTTATCTACCCAATATAAAAATTTCCAATTACTATAATTATTTGGTTTAACTGGAACAATTAATCCAGATCCCTTTGGAATAATTATGTCTGCTATTTTTTCATCTGTTCCTGTTTCAAACTTTAATGTAACAGTTTCTTCTTCAGGATTTCTATATACTGGTTCCCATTCATCATCATCTTCTAGAGTTATACCTGCTCTAACAGCTTCATTATTCTTATTAATCCATGTAACTAATGTCTTACCTTCTGGTGCTTCTACTTCAGGCATTTCTTTAACTACATTATCTTCAATAACTATTCCTTTAATAAGTTTTCCTCCACCAGTTTTAATAGTTACTTCATATTTAGGTTTAAATATGAATAAGAAAAAGAATAATGTAGCTAGTGCTAATAAAACTGCTATTATAATTCCACCAATAATAAGAATCTTTTTCTTACTTTTTTTCTCCTTTTTAATTTTTTCATTTTTTTCAGTCATAGCTTCATCAACTATTTTTTTGACTTCTTCCCTTTCAGTATCTTTCATAAATACCTCCTATTCTAATTTTATTATAACATAGCATAAAAAAATACATAGTTTTTTAAACTATGTATTCCTAAAAGTGTAAACTATTTAAAAATATTCTTTATTTTATCTATTTTGTTTTCTGCATTTTCTTTTGTTTCAATTATATCTTTAATAGGTTTAATAGTATCATTTACTTTCTTATAGAATCTATAACCAGTTATAAATACAATAGATAAAAGTAATATAACAGCACCTACTTTAATAAATGCTATAGTTTTTCTAATCTTTTCTTTTCTTTCTAATTTTTCAAGTCTTTTTTCTAATTCAAATACTTTTTCTTCCATTACTATTTCTCCTTTATTTTTAAACTTCTTAAATAGTTTTTATGTTCATCAGTTACTCTATAACTTTCTATTGATTTTTGAATTGCTTTATTATGAGTCCAAGTATCTAATTTCTTATCTTCTATATATTTAATTGTACTATCATATTGTTTAGCAAGTGCTGTTGCAAAGAACCATGCAATCATCATATTAACATAGTATTCATCTGATCTAATCTTAGATACCATTTCTAAATATTCTTCTTTAAAATTATTATCTAAGTATACTCTCATAAGCATACTAACACCAAATCTAATAGTATATGTTTCTTTAGACTTAATCCATTTTTTAATTTCATTAATTAATTTATCTGGATTCTTTATAAATGCTTTTGGAGATGGTTGATCACATGTAGCCCAGTTATCAATATATGGTAAGAATTTATTAAACTCTTTTAAACATTCATCATAGTCTTTAATCTCTGAAATAATAAATGCATGTAATTGATTCTCATCAAAATATTTATGAGGTAAATCATTTATAAACTCTTTATAATTATTTTCTTTAAATAACTTCTTAGCTAACTTTCTTAGTTCTGGAGTTCTAATACCTATAACAGTTTCAGGATCTAATGTAGGAATTGTTTTTATTTGTAATTTCCTATATTCTTTATCTTGCATCTTAAATAATTCATTTTGTATATTCATCTTTTAATCTCCTTGACAACTCCACTATTTTTTCATTTTTATTATATTTAATTAATAACTCAAAATATGGAATTAATTCTTCTATATCTTCAGTAGAATAATCATTTAAATTATCTTCTAAACATAATAGTAATCTATATATACTTATATCTTCTTCTGATTCTAATACATCCTCTACTAATTCTACTCCAGCTTCTACTACTGTTTTCTCTAATAATCCATATTTATCTGTAAACTCATCTATTACTTCTATCTTATTAATTTCATCATTACAGAATAATACACTAGACATCATAAGAGCATCATATGGAAAACCATATTCATGTTCTATATAATCTTTATTATGATATGTACATATTCCTTCATATGCTAATCCATCTTTTGTATATAACTTAATACATTTATTATCATACTTATTTAGTTTCATACATATCACCTATAACAATTATATCATAAAAAAAGACTAGATTTATCTAGTCTTTTTATCACTTAGTGAATAGAATCCAAAACCAAATAAAGCAATAATACTTACTACTAATATTCCCATATAAATTAGAACATTATCACCAGTTTTTGGATTAGTAGTAACACTTCCAGTTAACATATATGTACTTAAATGAGGAATAGTACCTACTAAATAATCACCTTCTACAGTTAAATTAATAACTTCACCTGTAGTAAAATCATTCTTTAAATATACTAATTTAAATGTATTGTATACTTTCATATCATCAGTGATTTTGATTTTAATTTTAAATGGTCCTTCATGAAGTGATGTTGTATCTCCAGTAACAGCATTGTCTTCATATACTTCTATTTCATATAATTTTAATAATGTTCCTGTTGGTTTAGCTAAACTATTTAATAAATCCATCATTTGATTATATGTTTCGTCAGTTAATTCAGGATCCATTGCCATTATTTCTTCTTTACTTAATGAAAGAATATCAAATAAAGTAAATTTATAAGTATGTCCTTCTTCATCAGTAAATGAAATAGAATTACCAGCATCATCAGTTACTGTATAATCTTTTAAATTATTATCATCTATCCATCTAGCATATAAAGTGAAGTCCACTTGTACAGGTCCTTCAAAATCAAATGAATAGTTTAATTCAGGATCAATATACCAACCACCAAATGTATATCCTTCTTTAGTTGGTTCTGTTGGTCTTTCTAATATACTATCATGTTCTACCACTGCTGCAGCTACAGCACTTCCACCATTTGAATCAAATTCTACAGTATGCATAACTGGAGTTTGAGCACCAGCTTTTGTAGCTATTGCATAGTTAGAGAAACTATTAGTAGTAAATGAAATAGTATTATCATTTGCATTATAATCAGTTTCTATTATTTCATAACCAGTTATAGTATTACCATTATGAGTTTCATGAATTAATACTATTTCCTTATCTGTCATATCTTCATTTAATTCTAAAGATATTGATGCATCATTAACAATATTATCTACTTGTGTATCCCAAGCCTCCATATTACCATTAGCATCTGTTTTACCACCTTTATAAATAGTATTAAATAATGACATATCTATATAACTATTTATTTCATATCCACTTTCTTCAGCCTTACTAACAAAGTCTGCTTCTCTTGAAGGAGACATACTTGCTATATCTGAAACTTCTAATTTAGCAGTACCATTTCTAAATGAATTATCATTAGCTAAATTTAGATTAATATTACCATCTCTAACACTTGTAGCAGAAGTATTTAATTCATTTCCTACTTCTGAGAAATTAGCACCTAAATGCCAGTTTCCACCACCAATAGTAAATGTATATACTCCAGGTTCATTACCTGGTTCAAAAGGAGCACCATTAAGAGTTAATGCTATTAATTGATATCCTGCATCAGGTATTAATTTAAGTGTTAATACTGTTCCTGATGGGAAAGCAGCTTCTCCATATGGATCATGTTCATACCAATTAAATACTCCACCTGCATTATTTACAGCTTCAACTGAATTATAAGTTACATTATTAAATTCAGCACTAACAAATTCTAATCTACCATGAAGTATTTTATCATCATCAGAATACTGATTAGTATTTTCATCATAAGTCCATCCAAAGTTACCCATTATTTTTTCTTCAGCAGATTGTTTTCTACCTTCAGCAACTATATCATATCTAGTACTATATGGTACAGTTACATCAAATGCTATTCCTCCATTTTCAAAAGCAGCTTCTAATTCTTCTTTAGAATCAGGAGTTTCAAATGGATCTCCATTAATTAATAATGATGTAATAACATCATCCCATTGTGTTCTAATATGGAATGTAACATTTCCAGATCCATCATAATCGTATTCCATATCATAATCTTCTTTAGTTATTAAACCAGTTATTTGATTATTTTGCTCAGTAAATACTACTTCATCTTTTGAAAATCTTTTCATTAATGCATTATTTACTGCAAACGAAAAATCTGAAGCATCATCTGACCAATCATTATTATATTCTAATTCTTCACCAGATAAACTTAACGTTACTTTACTAGTTACTTTAGTACTTGGGTCAGGTGTTCCTTGTTTATCAGTAAATTCAACATTCATTAATTTAACATTTTTAACAGATGAAGCAACAATATAACCTATATCACCTGCTATACCAGTAGATGATAAATTTGGAACATTATTACCATCTAAAGTTAATTCTATACCAGCATAATCAATATCATAATCATCACCAGGAACAATCTTAATCATAAAATTAGTTCCAGTTGTTGTAATACTTGTTTCAGCTAGATTTCCAGTTACTTCTATCCAATTATCACCATCATCTAAACTATATTCTACCTTTCCTTTTCCTAAACTTTCAGTTCTAAAAGATACTGTTAGTTTTTCTGTTTCTGCAACTGCAAAAACTTTTGCTATTGGTAAAATAACACTAATCATTAATGCTACTACCATAACTATAGCTAATATTCTTTTTTTCATATTAACACTCCTCTATTATCTTCATTATAACATAATAAATAAAAAAGATGCTATTAAACATCTTTTTTATTTACATTATTATTTTTTTTATTCTTATTCTTCTTAGTTAATACATTTGATCTAGTTGAATTATAGCTAGTTGAATCATAAAAAGTTGGAAATTCTTTTTGTTCCATTTTTAAATAATATAGTTCATCGTCTTCTGAAAATTTTATATTTATCTCCTTCGTATTATAAAAAATCTTCTCTTATTTTTATCCATATATTTCCAAGATGATTATTACCCTGATTATTATTATCAATTCCCCAATCAGTATCTTCATCTATACAACATTCTGCTATTATTAAATCTTTAGTATTTAATAATACTTCTTTTACTCTAGGATTTTGATTAACTTTTAATCTAAGTACTTCTTCCATCTTCTCATACTTAATATTTGACCAATTATTTGGACGATATTCTTTATTTTCATGAGCGATATTTCTTGCTTCATCTGGCGATAATGCTTTTCTAATCTTTTCAGCAATATCTATATTAGTATCTACAAATTTTAAATATTGAAAAGCATGTTCACTAGTAGGAAAATATAAACCATTCATAATTAATCCAAATGGTGAAAAATTATCTAATGGAAATACTTCTATTTGATAATTAGCTATATCATACTTTTTATCATTCATTTCTTTATCAAATAATTTAATCATAGTTGTTCCTTTCTATAAGATTATTTATTTAATTTTTCCTTAATTACATTTATTTTATTTTCATAAGCTATTTCTTCAATAGCATTATAACCTTCAAAATAATCTAAGAATTCAAAATTAAAATGCATCCATTCACTAATACCTTCAAAATATTTAATTACTCCATTTATTTCTTCTTCATTATCTTCATTTGAAGAACCACCTGTCATAATTAAATATAAATTTTTACCATTTAATAAATCATGTTGATAAAATGGATTTAATCTATCTAATAAATTTTTAAATATTGCATTTATATTACTCATATACATTGGAGATGCTATAACTATATCATTAGCATTAATTATTTCATAATATAAATAATTAGTTATAAAATCATCTAAAACACAATGCTTTTCAAGATTTTCATGACAAGCACCGCACCCTAAACAAAACTTCATATCTTTACCAGATAAAGATATGAATTTATCATTACCAGTTTTAATATCATTTAATATTTTAAAACAATTTTTTTCTCTATTAGAACAATTAATTAATAACATACTATATCTTCCTTTCTAAAAAACAGACACTCTCACAATGCCTAGTATGCAGATAACGAACATGTCATTCTCATCGTTATGGAGATAAAGAACATATCGTAACATCTTAATCTTTTGTAATTGTGTTATAAAACATACTCCATTTGTATATCATATGGTTCTTTTTCTGCTAATACTCTATTGATTTCTGTTGCCTCTATACAACCTAATCTTCTATAAGCTGCTTGGCTTTCTTTAGAAGAATGTGCTAAAATATATAACTTCTTTGCACCAATCTCTTTTGCTTTTTTACAAGCCAACTTAAAAAGTTCTTTTCCAATACCACGATTTCGATATGGTTCTGATACTTGATATAAAAGTAACTCTACATACTGATTACTGCTTCCAAAAAACTCATTAGATACTAAAATAAATCCAACAACTTTTTCTTCACAGAACGCACCATATGCAAAAGCTTTTTCTGAAATTTTATGCAGAATTTCTCGTGCTATTTCTCTTCGTTTATTTAAGTCCCAATCTTCCACATACTCGTTTGTTACTAAGACATACTCATTATTACTATTTTTTCTCCAACACTCTTTTACCTCTTGGTATCTTAAAAAATCATCTAATGAATCTTCATTAAAATTTTTTTCTGTTAATAATAAATAAGTTATTTTCTTCACATTAATACCTCTCTAATAAACACACACATTCTACATGCCTTGTATGCGGTCAACGAACATATCGTTTAACCATGTATTTGGTCAACGAACATATCAATTCATCCGCAGTGTTACACTTCGTACTGCGGATAAAGAACATATCGTAACATCTTAATCTTACGATTATTTTAATTATCAAAGCCTTTTTTATCAATAAATAATAGATATATTAAACTTATAATTACTCCTAAAATTCCATAAACTGCATCTATTAAATCTATTGTATTTATAAATGGAAGTATTGTTTCATAAATAAGATTCGTACTTATTAGTATTAATCCAATTATTATAATAGTTGAGTATTTCTTTCTATAACATAATAATAAATATCCAATTAAAGTACACAACATTAAACTTATAGTAAAATTAGTTATATGTGAATTAATTTCCTTTGTTATTACAAAAACATTTTCATTAAATATATTAATCCACCTTATAATTCCCAATATGAAACACACTGTAAATACCATTACTAAAGTTATAGTTGTAATATTTTTACTCTTTCTAATATCCATAAAATCCTCATTTCAAACCTTTACAAGTATCTAATACTATATCTCTTATCTTTTCTTGATTATCTACATCGTCTACAAGATACATTGGCTTAGCATTTTCATAAGGAATAGATTCTTGCATATTGTATTTTTTATTACTATCGACTATTTTAACAAGTAATCTATCATCATAAATACCACCAAATAATACTCCGTTATAATAAAGTAAATATTCTCCCATCATAGATTTACAAGTAATATTATCTAATAAGTTTAGTTGTTCTAAAATATAATCTCTATAATTTTTTGTAGTAGCCATTTTATCACTTCCTATAATCAATTATATCATACTTTTCTACATTTTAATTACATCGCAATATTACTATTTTACGATTAAAAAAAGATGTTTTTTAAACATCTTTCTTTTCTAAAACCAAAAGACTTTCAATATGTGAAGTTTGTGGAAACATATCAAACAATTCTATACTTTTTATATTATATTTTTCATTTAATACATTTATGTCTCTTGCTAATGTTACTGGATTACAAGATATATAAATAATCTTATTAGGATTTATTTCAAGTATTGAATTTAAACTCTTGTTATCACTACCACTTCTTGGTGGATCCATAATAATAGTATCTATATCTAATTTTTTTAGTTCATCTATTTTATCTTCAACTTTACCTTCAATAAACTCTACATTAGATATATTATTTAATTCTATATTTTTGTTAGCATCCATAATAGATGAATGACTAACTTCAACGCCATATACTTTATCAAAACTCTTAGACATAAGTATTGATATAGTACCTGTTCCAGAGTATAAATCAAGTGCATTACCATTTCCATTTAAATTATTAATTGCATATTTATATAACTCCTTGAAGCATTTAGTATTTACTTGGAAGAAGGAATTTGGTGAAACCATAAACTTATATTCTTCAATAGTTTCTATTAAACTCTTGTTACCGGTAATTAGTTCTCCATTAATATAAATACTGCATGAAGGAAATATATTTAATAATTCTTCTTTATATAATTCATTTAAATTATCAAATGAAATCATAATCTCATTTGATATAGATCTAATCATTATTTCAGATATATTATGATTCTTATCTTGAATAAAACTTCTTAATTTAGTTATTACTTCATTAATTGAGTTATCTAATAATAAACAAGAATCTATATCTACTATATTATGAGACTTTTCTTCATAGTAACCTAAGTTATTATTATTTACTTTTAAAGTAACTTTATTTCTATAATTTAATTCATTATAAGAATTAATGCTAGGATTAATATCTATATTACATATCTTTTTAAAGATACCCTTTACTTTTTCTTTTTTAAACTCTAATGTATTTGGATAAGATAAATGCATTAATTCACATCCACCACATTTATCATAATACTTACATTTAGGAATAATTCTTAAAGGAGACTTTGTAATAATACTATTTAAATTTCCTATAAAATAATTACCTTTATCTTCAGTAATAGTTATATCTACTTCTTCATTAGGAAGTGCACCTTTTATAAACACTAGTTTTCCATCAATAGATGCTATACCTTCTCCTTCATTATTTAATCTTAATACTTTTACTTCCATAGTAACCTCTTATAATAAATATAAATATATTGCAAAGAAATGGCATAGAGTTCCTAAGATACAAAATACATGAAATAATGAATGCATATATTTTTTCTTAGAACCTACTCCATATAATACAGAACCAATAGTATATATTATTCCTCCTCCTAAAAGAAATAATACTCCATGTACTCCCATACTTTCTAATAATATAGATATACCAAATAATATAGACCATCCATTTATTAAATGACAAATAACTTCTAAAACTTGGAATTTATCTATATTAATTGAAGTTAGAACTATACCTAAAGTAGTAATAGCTGCTACTACTCCAAATAATGCCCATCCAAATGGACCTTCTACTCCTAGTAATGCTACTGGTATATAAGTACCAAATACTAATACAAATACATTACAATGATCTAATACTCTTAGTATTTTTTTTCCTTCTAATGAAGGAGATAAAGCATGATATATACAAGACAATGTATAAAGTATAACCATAGCAGATCCAAATAAAGCAACTGTTGTTTCTGCTAAAGCACCTTTAGCTTTTATTACCATAAGTACAAGCATAGCTATAGCACCTAATGCTGCTAAACCATGTGATATAGAATTCATTAATTCTTCTTTTAAAGTATATTTTGGAATTCTAATATTAATTTTATTTTCTTTTTCTCCTCTATATTTTTCTACTAAAGAAATAATCTCTTTAGCATTTTCTTCGTTTATGTTGTATTTCTTCTTTAATTGTTTTTCTAACGTCATTTATTTAACCTCTTTATTTCTATTATAATTAAATATATACTGAAGTACTACTCCAGAGTATTCAGCATACTTTTCATAAATATAATCATTGATATTATTTATACCCTCTAAATTATATTTATCTTTCATATATTTTTTTACCCATGTATCCACAGGAAAAACATCCCTTTTTTTATAACTAAATAATAATATACAAGAAGCTACTTTTATACCTATACCTTTATAACTAGTTAAATAATCTATTGCATCTTTAGTAGTCATATTTTCTATAGAATCTACATCTAACTCACTATGAATTAAATCATATATATACTGATCTCTAAACCCACATTTAACTTCTCTTAAATCAGTAGTAGATGCATTCATTAAATCTTTTCTATCTGGAAATAAATAGTATTCTTTACCTCTAAATAATACTTTCTTTCCATATCTTTTAGATATATGATCTAGAGCACTTTTAATATTTGGAACACTATTATTAGTAGATAACATATAACTAATAATAGCCTCAAATCTTGGTTCATTAATAATCTTTAACCCCTTAGAAAATTCTATAATATCTTTAATAGAATTATCTTTCTTTAATATTTCTTTATTAATTGATTCATAATCTTCTTTTAAGTCAAAGTACTCTAAAACAACTTCTTCTAAATTATCATTATTAGATGATTCTACTATTAACTCATCATTTACTTTTTTAACATTAATTACTCTATCAGGTAATATTACTGTGTAAGAATTATCTTCCTCAATATCATATCTAAATATTTGACCACATGTAATAGTACTATCTAAATCAAAGTAGTTATTAAGTTTAATTGTCATAGATAATCACCTAATAATATTTTACCATAAAAAAAAGAATATTAACTATTCTTTCTTAGTTCTATTGCTTTTGTTACTACATCTTCTATTTGTTTAACAGAGAATGGTTTTAAAAGTATAGCAGCTACATTATATGTTCTAACCTTTCCAATTATTTCAGGGGCTTCTTCTCCAGTAATAATACATACTGGTATTTTTTCTAAGATTCCTTTTCCTTGAAAATAATCTAGTACTCCAAAACCATCTACATTAGGCATATTAAGATCTAGTAATATAGCCATAATAGTTCCTTCTGGCATAACATCTACTATATCCATAGCTTGTTTACCATCAGAAGCCATCATTACTTTATATTTATCTTTATATACATGCTCTATTAAATTTCTTGTTATATTAGAGTCATCTACTACTAATATAGTTTTTTCATCAATTATAGGATTAAATTCCATAGTTACCTCCCTAAGTATCTCTTTCCGATTTCTTCAAATTTATTTATTTCATTTATAAATATATCAAAATTATTATCTATAAACTCTTTATTACTTTCTTTACCAGCCATTTCATTAGATAATGCTACATCTATTAAAGATACAAATCCTAAATATTTAGAATCACTTTTAATAGAATGTGATAATATTCCATAATTCTCAAAATCATTATTAGTTTTATATTCTAATAGTTTATTTTTATTTTCTTCAATTGTATCTAAAAATTGTCCAAGTGTTTCATTATAAAACTCCATATCTCCAAGTAGTTCTAAACCTCTATTAATATCTACACCATTATTTGTTAGTATACTTGTATCCATATATACCTCCACTACTATAAATATTTTATCATAATAAATTATAATACAAGTAATAATTTACAAATAATATACAAATAAAAAGAAGAGTTTATTCCTCTTCTTTTATTCTACGCTTTAATGATTTTACATATATTTTATTAAACTCTGCATCAATTGCTTTTTCTCGTACTTCTAATTTATTAGCTAATTCTTCTGAATTACTCCAAAGTATACCATATGCAGTTGCAGTAATAAGAGCTGTTGATAACCCAGCTATAAAATATTTTCTCTTAGTAGATTCTTCTTTTTCGTTTCTATAAAAATGTCCAAGAGTACCTGCTACTGGAGCACAAAACAATATTGGAAGATTTAGAGCAACAATAAGCGAAGTAGAAGCAATTATACTTTTTGTTTTTGCAACAAATAATTTTTTTTTGCTTCTTTGTATTTTTGTTTTATATCTTTTTTCATTACATTTCTCCCTTTGAAAATTAGCAATAGTATACCATAATTGACCTATTTAGTCAAAAAACTCCTATCATATGATAGGAGTTAATTACTAATGGCGTCCCTGGGCAGAATCGAACTGCCGACCTATTGCTTAGGAGGCAATTGCTCTATCCTACTGAGCTACAAGGACAAAGGTGATGCCATAGGCATCATATTACATTTGTGGTCCACCACTACCTTGCATAGTATCTGCTTGTGGTGCAAATTCATTTAATATAATATTTAAATGTTCAGGACTTAAATCCATTAATCTTCTTTTTAAATCTGGAAGTGGTGCATATTCTAATTCTTTTGGATTAATACTCATGATTATTTGGTTTACTATTTCTTCTTTTTTCTTAGTCTCTTCATCTTGAAGTCTATTTATTTGTTTATATATATCTGGGAATACTCTATAATTACTATCATATAATTCTTGTTCAGTTTTTACATCCTCTTGTACATTAAAAGATTCGTCTGCATTTCTTCTTTTAATGCTATCTTCTATTAAACCAATTATTTCTTTAGCATCCTTATATACATCTTCATATGAAACTGGAGTTTTAATATCTTTTTTAGTTAAATCATCTTTTACTTGTTCATAAATAGCTACATCTTTTTGAAGAGCAAATAATACTTCATTATTATATACTGTATGAGAAGTCAATGTATTATCCATTCTTCTTGTACACATTTCAAGTAAAGTTAAACTATATTTAGGTAATTCTGAATATGGTGCTTTATATGTTTCATCAGTAGGTTCTCCATAAGAATAAACTGTTCTTTCTAATTTTAAATCTAATTCTTGTTTATATGAATCTACTATTCTATTTGCTAATACTTCATATTTTGATTCTAATTTAATAACATTATAAATGCATTCTTCTATTATAATAGCATCTCCAAAATATAAATAATGCCATGGCCCATCACCATATAATTCAAAACCAGGTTCTTTAATTGCTTCTTCATATAAAGAAATTATTTTATTAATTTCTTCAGCAGATAAAGAAGATAATTCAGGAAATTTATTTCTTAGTCTACTATTAATCATATTAACTAAAACATCTTTTTCACTAATCATATTTATATCACCATTCCCTTTTAAATATAACATATTACATTTTCAATATGCAATATACTACTATACCAATTAATAAGATAATTAAAACTGCTATAACAAAATCAATTATCTTTAAACTACTATCTAATTCTATTCCTTCTTTTACATTATTATCTTTTTCTATTTGATCCATAGATTTAGATAAACCTTCAATATTATTTCTTTTAATAATATTTCTATCATCTATTTTTAGGTCTACTATTAAATAGTTTAATAAGAATTCATAATATTCTCTATTTCTTGGAACAAAATCATCAGTATATATTAGATTCTTAAATTCATATAAAGATATCCATTTTACTTCATCTACTTCTTCTTTTTGAAGAGTTAAATTAGTATTATTTCTAATTCTTGCTATATAAGTATATGTAATAGCATCCTTATGAATATATGTCTTTATTAATCTAATATTATTTTTATCAAGAGATACTCCTACTTCTTCTTTAGTTTCTCTTAAAGCAGCATCTAATTCGTTTTCTCCTGAATTTACATGTCCTGAGGAAGATAATTCCCATTTACCAGGATGTACTTTTAAATTTTTACTTCTTTTTTGAATTAATATTTCATTATTTTCATTTAATAATAATATCCATACTATTTTAAAATAAAACTCTGGATTATCATTATTATAATGATTATGATCTGTGATAGGTCTAGTTCCTAGGTATTCTCCATCCCTTGTAAATACATCATATAATTCTTCCATATTAATTACCTACTTTAATAATAGAATCTAATGCTAGTTTAATCATATCATTTAAACCACTTTCTTTTTCTTCATCAGATAATACTGTATTATCACCTGCATAAGAATCTACTGTTGTTAATAAACAAGAAGCTTTTTTATTAAATAATTTAGCATTATAAAATATAACAAAACTTTCCATTTCTACAGTAGTACAATTAAATTTATCTCTAATTAAATCTATATTATTAGTTTCTCCATAAAAACAATCAGATGTAAAAGTTCTTGATTCAATTAAATTAATACCTTTATTACTTGCTTCTTCTTTTATTATATTATCTAATTCTTCATTTGATTTCATTATCTTAGAAGTATCTTTATTATATTCATATGCATAATTAGATGTAGAAAAACTTTCTTTTGTTAAAACAATATCTCTTACTTTAATGTCTTTTACAAAAGATCCTGCAGTACCTAATCTAATCATATAATCTACATCATAATTATTAAATAATTCATAAGTATAAATGCCTGCTGAAGGAATACCCATTCCATGAGACATAATAGATACTCTAACACCTTTATAATATCCTGTGTATCCAAGCATATTTCTAGTATTACATACTTCTTTATAATTATTTAAATACTTTTCTGCAATTGCTTTTGCTCTTAAAGGATCTCCACATATTAAAACTAAATTAGATATATCTTCTTTATTTGCATTTATATGTCCAAACATATTATACCTCCTAAAAATAAAAGCTAGTTAACTCTAGCTTTTACTACTATTCTTGCTTTACCACCATTTTCACATGTAACTAAAGTAGCATGAATACCATCAAATTTATTTAAATAACTTGTTTCTTCAGGATTAACATTTCTAAGTGTTTCATATACTGTATATTCTAATTGTAATCCTGATGTATCAGTTATTCTTATAATATCTCCTGATTTTAAATTCTTAATATTATAAAAGAATACATCATTACCTCTAAAGTTATGAGCAGATAATACAAATCCACCTTCTTCATTTATTTCGGCTTCTCCATATGTTTTAACTACTCCAACATTCATTGCTTTAGATGTATTTTCTTTTATAATAACAGAATTAAATCCTGTTTTAGGTATTTCTATTTTACCTAATATAGTAAATCCAGAATAACTAACACTACTAGAAGTCTTTTTTACTTCTTCAGGTGCTTTTTCTTCTATTTTTACAGTCTTATCAAATTCATCTAATGCTTTCTTTTCTAAAGATGCTAGTTTTCTTTCTCTAAAGGAATCAAATAACATAAGAAATGAAATAAAATATAAAGCAAATATTAAAGCAAATATTACTATATTCGTAGTTCTCTTAAACATTTTTGAGTCCTCTTAATAACCTAATTTTTCAAATGCTTTATTTATTTCACTCTTATCACTAGATTTTTCACTACTAGCAGATATTATTATATTATCAACTTGAATTAATCTAAAATATCCAGTTTTAGTTGATTTAACTTCTGAATAATCATCTGTACTTTTATAACTATAATATTTTCTCTTATTATAATTCTTTTCTACAAAGTCTTTAGCACTATCTTCATCTTTAAACTCATAGAATGTAAAAATAATATCATTATTTATAGCACTATAATATCTTTGATATATATCTTCATATGTTAAAGTTTTATCTGTAATAGCATAATTCAATTCATCGCCCATTTTTTCTTGGAATCTTTTGTATGTAATTGAATTATAATTTTTTGAACAAGCAGATACCATAACTACTAAAAATAATAATAAACTGATTGATAATAATCTTTTTATTCTTTTCATATAAACACCTCTATTATATAAATATAATAACATATTTTTTAAAATAATACTACTCTATAATACCAATTAATTTACCAGTAGATAAATAAGTTAAAGTAGCTCCTCCACCAGTAGACATAAATACATTTCCTACATTAAATTTATTAAGCATATATGTAGTTTCTCCTCCACCAGCATATATACTAGAATTAAGAGATTTAAATACCTCACACATACTCTTAGATCCTTTAGAAAAATCATCATTTTCAAATAAACCAAATGGTCCATTTATAAATATAGTTTTAGATTTTTCTAAATATGTTTTAAATAAATCTACTGTTTTTTCTCCTATATCTAAGCACTCATCATTATCATTTAATTCACTTACTAATTTATATTCTTTATTAGATGTATAAGCATCTACTGAGAGAATAATCTTATCACTATATTTATCTAATAACTCTTTACAGTAATCTATTTTTTCTTCTTCTACAAAGTTATTACCAGTATTATATCCTTTAGCTTTTAAGAATGTATAAGCCATTAAACCAGATACTAATATATAATCTACTTTATTTATTAAATTATCTATTAAACCTATCTTATCAGATACTTTTTTACCACCTAAACAAATAGTATATGGTTTTTCATAATCATTTAATAACTTAGATAAATTATCTATTTCTATGCATACCTGAAATCCATTAACAGATGGTAATATCTTAGATATACCTGTAATTGATGAACACTCTCTATGAGAACATGAGAATGCTTCATTAACAAAGATATCTCCAAAAGATGCAAAGTATTTAGATAATTCTTCATTTTCATTACTTTCTTTATTATTATCTAAATCAAAGAATCTAGTATTTTCAAACATTACTATTTTATTATTATCTATAATACTTTTTATATCATCTTCATATTTACAAAATGCTACATCTATATTTAATAATTCACTTAATCTATTACATACTATTTTTAGACTATTATTAGCCATATCTTCAGGAGTTTTTATTCTTCCTAAATGAGATAATACTATTACTTTAGAGGCTTTTTCTAAACAATATTTAATAGTCTTTAAAGCCTTTTCTATTCTCGTATCATCTTTTATTATTCCATTTTCTATTGGAACATTTAAATCACATCTAATAATAACTCTTTTGTTATCTATAGAGATATCCTCTAATCTTTTCATATTATCACCTATATAAATTATAGCATAAAAAAAGGGAATAATTATTCCCTTATTTTACAACTATGTAAACAGCTTTTTGTACATTATTACTAGATGTAATAATTATTCTTGTTTCTCCTCTAGAAACACCTCTTACTGTACCATTTCCATCTACAGAAGCAACTCCTGCATTTAGTGATCTATAAGATAATGTTTTATTAGTAGCATTACTTGGTAATACTGATGCATTAAGATTTTGACTAGCACCAACATTTAAAGTAATACTATCAACACAAGAAATACTTGTTACATTAACAGTAATATTTACATCTGGTCTTGTAGTTCCACCTGAAGATGATGATGATGAAGATGAACTTCCACCACCAGAACCTCCACTTGAACCACCACCTGAGTTACCTCCTGAATTTCCACCACCAGATGGTGTTGGAGTTGGAGTTGGTGTAGGATCAGGTTGTCTACAATCTACAACGCTATAAGTTCTACTAGCAGTAGTAGCATTCTTAGCTTGGTCAAATACAGAATAATTAATTGTATAAGTACCTGTTTTACTTTGTAAACCTGTATCCCCAGATATTACTACACTGCTTGTTATATTACCATCTTTATCATCATATGCAGTAAATCCATAAGTTCCTGTAGTACTAATATCTACTTTATCACCAAGACATACTTTTTGATATGAATTTGGATTTATAAATGTTATTACTGGAGGATTAGTATCTTTACCATCTTCTATTTCTCCTTCTTTAACAATTACTTTTCTCTCTTTAGAAGCACTATTTCCTGCCTTATCACTAACAGTATACGTAATTAGATATTCGCCTATTGTATTAACATCTACTTCACCTTTAGCTTTAATCTTCTTAGTTATATCTCCATCAACTTTATCATATGCTGTAGCTCCTGGATCTTTAAATTCCTCTCCAATTGCTATAGTCATAGTTTCAGATCCAAGTAATTTAATTTCAGGTGCTTTAGTATCATTTTCTGTTTGAGTAATAGTTTTATTTTCAGTACCTGTTGTTTCACTACCATAACCTACAGTTTTATATATATTTTTACATGCTAAATATGTTTTATAATCATATTCTTCTTTTAATTCTTTACCTTTAGAATTCTTTGCAATAACATATCCTTTACAATCTTTAATATTAGAATTTGTAACTAATTTTTTTTCTTTAATTAAATTAATATCTATTTTTCTATATTCATCTTTTTCAAGTTCTATATCTTCTATATCTAAATAGTTTGATGCAGAGTTATTAATTTGAGATTCAAGCATTATATATTTTTTTCTCATAGAACTTCTATAAAGCATTACTATTCCAAATATAATGGCAATAATACCTATGATAACTCCTAGAACTATTAATTTAAATTTCGTCCAGAATTTCTCTACTTCCATATTACCTCCTAATAACTAGTATAATTAACTGTTTTATATTTACTTCCACATTTAATATATGCTTTTCTTGTTACTATATACTTACCACTATCATAATCTTTTTCACTAGTTGATTCAACATATCCATCACACTTATCTACAAGTTTACTATCAGTATTTAAGAAGTTAGTTGATATTAACTTTTTAACACTAATTCTTTCAGATGTACCATCTTTAATCTTATAATCCATCTTTCTATAATATAAATTAGCAGCATTTACTAACTCTTTTTCATACTCTTGATATACTTTGTTCTTATTAGAAATTTTAACATTTATAACTATAAATACCACTAGAACAGTTAATAATACTATTCCTGCTAGTATTAATTGTAATCTAGTAATCTTTTTTTCTCTTACTTTCTTTTGTTTAGGTTCTTTAGGAACATTACTATTACTATCACCAGGAGTAGTTCCTTTAAACATAAATATTAACTTTTCTTTTAAAGTCATAATCTTTCACCTAGATATTTAAGAACTCTAATTAATTGTGATGTATATCCCATTTCATTATCATACCAAGCACATACTTTAACAAGACTTTCATCACCGTTTTGAATTATTTCAGTTAATGTAGAATCAAATATAGAGCCTGCTGTAGAAGAAATAATATCAGATGATACAATTTCATCTTCTACATATCCCATTGATTCATTAGCTTTATTTTTAAATAAAGTATTAATTTCATCTACTGTTGGAGTCTTTTCTAATCTAAGAATTAATTCTGCTATTGAACCAGATACTGTTGGTACTCTAAGAGCACTACCAATTAGTTTTCCATCTAATTCAGGAATAACTATTCCAATTGCTTTAGCAGCTCCAGTAGTAGTTGGTACTATATTAGAAGCAGCTGCTCTACCTCTTCTAAGATCACCTTTCTTATTAGGTAAATCTAATAAACTTTGATCATTAGTATAAGCATGAACTGTATTCATATAACCTACTAATACTTTATAATTATCATTTAATAATTTTAATACAGGAGCTATTGCATTTGTAGTACAACTAGCAGCAGAATAAATACTTTCTTCACCAGTCATTTTATCTTCATTAACACCATATACTATAGTAGTAATATCTTTATCTGAAGGAGCAGATATTAATACTTTTTTAGCACCAGCATTAATATGCATACTAGCTTTTTCTCTTGTTTTAAATAATCCTGTACATTCAAGTACTATATCTATACCAAGTTCTTTCCATGGTAAGTTTTCTGGATTTGGTTCTTTAAGTATTTTAATAGTTTTATTATTAATAGTAATACTATCTTCACTATAAGTTACATCTCCATCAAATACTCTATGTGCAGTATCATATTTAAATAAATAAGATAACGATTTAGAATCAGTTAAATCATTTATAGCAACCACATCAAAAAATGGATCATTTATCATCTTTCTAAGAGCCAATCTTCCTATTCTTCCAAAACCATTAATAGCAACTTTAATCATAACAATACCTCCCTATTTAAAAATGCTATTCCCAATGAATTCTCTTATAACAGAGTCCCTTGGAATATTCTCACTAGATATTGGTAGTACTAATTTAAGTAAATTAAGTAATCTAACAACATCTTTATAATTAACATCGCTTTCATCCACAGCATATAAAAGTGGTTCAGCATATGTTTTTAACACACTTAATTCATATATTAATGTTGTATTAAATACAACATCTGCTTCTTCTTGGAAAGGGAACACATTCTTTTCTTCCCCCTCTCTAACAGAAGGCCAATGAGATAAAGTATCAGAAGCATTATATCCTCTAGATTCATTATCTCTTACTATTCTTCTAAGTAATCTAACATCAGTCATCTTAATTCTATTATGATTATCTAATGTTAATATTGGAAGTGGTGAAATATATATTTTATATTTATATTTATCACTTATATTCTTAGTTAACTCATCATTTAATGCATGAAGTCCTTCGATTAAAAGTATTTCATTTTCTTTTAATTCTATTGGATCAGTAATATATTCTGGTTTACCAGTAATAAAATTATATGTAGGAGTTTTTATCTTTTCTCCATTTAATAATTTTTCTAAATGTTTATTAAATAATTTAGTATCTACTGCTCCAAGACATTCAAAATCATAACTGCCATCTTCTCTTTTAGGAGTTTCATCTCTTGAAATAAAATAATCATCTATAGATAAAGACTTTGGTGTTAAACCAAATGATTTTAAATATAAACCTAATTTCTTACAAGTAGTAGTTTTACCTGATGAAGAAGGACCAGATATTAATACTATTCTAGATTTTTTATTATACACATCTTTAGCTATTTCAAATAACTCATTATTTTGATGAAGTTCAGATAACATAATGATATCATTTATTTTATTATCTATTATTGCCCTATTTAGATTACTAATACTAGTAATACCCATATTAGAACACCATTCATAATATCTTTCAAATTCATCAAACATCTTTTCATGATGTTTATAAGTTAATCTAGGATTATAAATACTTCTAAATAATAGAACAAAGCTATTTTCATTTAGATAATGTAATTTAAAATCTTTTAAATATCCTGTGGATATAGGTAAATTATAAAAATAGTAATCATACATATTATCAAATTTATATAAATTAATATTAGTATTAGTATTATATTTTAATAACTCAACTTTATCTTTAGCACCTTGATTTGCATAATACTTAATAGCTTCTTTTCTATTAACTAATAACTTATCTATAGGTAAATCTAATTCAATAAGTCTATTCATTTCTTTAGATGCTAATTCTAAATCTTTTTCAGTAACATCATTACATCTTATATAAATACCCTTATCTAATGCATGAATTATTTTAAGATCTTTATTAAATCTATCTTTAAAGATTTTAACTAGAATGAATACAAGTCCTAGTTCATAAACTTTATTACCTGTGCTAGAATTTCTATCATAGAATCTAATATCACAAGAATTCATAACAGGAGTATTTAACTCAGTTAAAATACCATTTATTTCTCCTATTATAATCTTATCTTTAAAGTCTTTTTGAAACGATTTAGATATTTCAAGTAAAGTTGTTCCCTTACTAAAGGTATACTTATTATCATTATATTTAACTTGAATACTTAACATGTTACCACTACCTTTTTACCCTACTATCATTTTAACACAAATTAGTCAAAATAAAAAGGTATTATAAATAATACCTTTTAATTATTAACTATATATTTACTATTAATAGTAATTACATATCTAAAGTATTTATTAACTGGAGTAATCTTAGTAGGACCTACTGCAACAATGTTAGCATCAACAAATCTTACATTGTCTACATAAGTTCTAATTACTTCACCATGATCATCATAATCATTTGGAATATTTACAGAATTTTGTAAATAGAAGTTCTTATTTCCTACTAACCATGATATATCACTTAGACTTCTTCTTAGCAAATTAAATTCACTCTCAGTTAATAATCTTATCTTTCTAGTTACATATTGATTAGATGTACAGCTTCCACCTTTAAGTGTTCCACCATATGATCCTTTATCTAAACCAGATGCATCATCACAAATAACATTGTCTTCAAATATAGAAGATGCTCTAGATAATCTATCACTAACAGCTATATCAATATTACTTGGTTTATAAACATCAGATCCTAATGTACCACTTGTTGTAGCATATTCAGAATCAAGCAATAATGTAACTAATTCTTCATCTCCACTTGGAGTACTATTTATTACATGCCATCCTAAACCAGCATATTCTACATATTCACCAACAGCATAAGATGTACCGTTTGAATAACCAGCTTCAGTTGGTTCAACTTCTTCTTCAGCCATTCTTATATCAAGACTAACTCTATTTAAGAATGTTCCTGCTTCTTCCCTTGTTGGCATATTAAGTACAAGTTGAACATATATGCTTTCTCCAGGAGCTAATACTTGATTTTGATATGAAGTATTTTGTAGTTTATTGTCTACTAATACCCACCCTTCATTATATGGTTCAGTTGAATCATAATATAATCCTTCAGGAATATCTTCAAATATATTATCAACATATCCTTTTACTTGAGAATCATTAGTAATTTCAAATCCATAATATACTTTTAAACTGGCTTTTAAACTATTCTTGTAACTTAATAATACTTTTGATGAATTCTCATATAATTTAGTATTAGTAATACCATTATAATTTAAATCTATTCTAGTAATATATTTCTTTATTGCCATAGAGAAAGGTCTTCTATTAATTAATCCCATATCCATATTATTAGCTTCAATATTGTTATATAAATCAATACCATCCACTTTACTAGGATCATGTTTATTAGATATTTCTGCAAGTCCTTCACTAATCTTATATGCATCTGAATCTTTATCAGTATCTTCAGTAGCATATCTAAGAGTTAAATCATAATTTTCATTATCATATGCAAGTCTTACTCTATAGAATCCTTTTTCTAAGTTTTCAAATGTATAAACTCCAGATTCTAATGTTTGAGTTTCATCAACTAATTCTTGATTTAATTCATCAATTATTTTATATAAACTTACTGATATATTTTGAAGTGGTTTTTCATTACCATGCTTTACACCATCTTCATCTACATCTATATATACTCTTCCAGATATTTTTCTGTTAATTACTTCAAACGATAATTCATTAGAATTAATAGGCATAAATGTTCTAGATCCACCAACAGCACTTACTTTATAAGTATCACTAAATTTATTTTCACTAGGTTTAATAGTTACTTTTATAGGGTTAATAGAAGTATTTGCATCAGCAGATAAATTAGTAATCTTAATAGCACTTACTTCTTTATATACACCTTCATTAAATATATCAGAACAATCAGTAAATAATGTTTCTGTATCTAACACATCTTTATTAATATTCTTGTAGTCTTCTGTAGTACAAAGAACATTAGCACCATTAAGACTTGTTGCATCTAAATGTACTTTATAATCACCACTAAATGTTGAACCTCTTTCATCATTATTAGCAGGTAATACATTTAATATCATATAGTCTTCAATTCTAGAATCTGTATTATTGTATGCATTAATGTAATACGAGAATTCACTATCTTTTTCGACTCTATTTGCGCTATCATTTGTTAATGTAATAATCATATTATTAATACCATTACCATAAATCTTTAATGAAGCACTACTAGATAAATAATCAACTACTTCATCATTTATATTGTAACAGAATACTTGTGAACTAATTACTATTTCATTACCATTTCCTGTTAAATCAGATGATAATATTGCATCAAAATATACATCTGGAATCTCAAAGTTTGGTTTAGTATATGGAATTCTGTATTGTAATAGAGTTCCACCCATAACTAGGTCTACTCTTTCTGGATTAACAGTATTGTTTGTTGGAATATAAGTTAAAGTATCTGGAATAAATACTGAGAATACTAAATCTTTAATATACCAAGCATCATCCGCTCCAACATTTAAAGCATAATCTTTTAAATTTGTAGATACTTTAAAGTGAATTGTTTCATTATCAACTACATTAAAGTTATCTTTCATTTGTCCATCTTTTCTTCTATTTGTAACAGTAATATTTTGTTTAGCTTCAAAACTTAATATAGTTAATGAATCACCAAATAAACTATTATCAAATTCTTTATTATAGTTATTTGGATTTAATACTGAATCTTCAGAAGAAGATGTATTAACTACTCTTGGACTATAATATGTAATTTTATTATCATAATCAGAAGATGTAGCAATAGCAGTTACTTGATATTTCTTAGTTATATCAGTAACATTTCTAACTCTTAATTTTGTTTTAATTACTACTTTAGAATTATCTGGTAAATTAACACCATTCTTAGTTTGAACAATTAATTTAGTTAATACTACTTCTTCATTATCTGCAGTAGCTGCTGAAGAAATATTATCATAATAAACAGGATTATTTTCACTAATACATGGGCCACCATATAAATTCATTATTTGATCACTATTATAATTTGCTAAATTATTTTTAACAGTTGTACAACCATTTTTAATAACATTAGCTTCTTCAGATTTAATTCTTGAATCTACAGTAGTATGATTAATTGCTGTATAATTAGAAGCATTAAAATCACCTGCTACAAATTTATATTCAAAATCATCTGCATTAATATTTTGACATCTATTGTTTCCACAATATACTTCAATATCAATATCTTCTTTAGAAGTATATGGCATAAATCTGTATGCAATTGGATCAATTTTAATTGTTTCCTTTAATCCATCATTTGAAGATGTAGATAAATAATTAAATTCTGTAATATATTGGATTTCAGAACCTCTAGATTTAGCTCCTTCACCATTTGTTTCTGCAATCTTAGTTTCATCCATTTCATATAGACCTGTAACTAAACTATAATCTTTTACTTCATATGCTTCATTAGAACTTGTTTTAGAAACAGCATTTAATGAAGTTGTTCCACTTGTTAATGTTACATTAGTAGATGCAAAACTTAATGTTACATCTATATTACTTCCACCATCTTCTGGAACTCTTGGTGAAAATAGTGTAATTGCATATGTTCCAATATAACTCTTTCCAGAAGGAATAGAATTACCATTAGAATATGCTGTAGGATAAGTATATCCCATTCCATAATCACTAATTTTTAAACTAAATGTATTATTTGTTAAATTATTAACAGTTACACTTCCTGGATTTCTTGTATATTTATCTCTACTTATAAGAGTAGTTGCACTATATGGTGCATCTAAAGTAAATCCATTAATATCTAATACTTGTTGACCATTAAATAATCTTACAAAGTCTTCTGTTAAAATTGGTCTTTCATGACCTGTTTGACTAAATGTTGCATTTAATACAATATCATCTTTTGGCATTACTTTACCTTTTAACGAATTAGTTGTAGTTAATGCTAATACATAATTCATATATCTACCTATTTTAGAATCATAAGTAGCTTTTTGAGATTCACCTTCAATTAATTCTAAATTAAGATTTAATGTATTAGAACTAGATACTACTGTTGGCATATAGTTATAAAAATCAGCAGCACTACTATAATTAGTATCTCTTAAAGCATCATATGAATAATAATGTGTACTATTATCTTTCTTACCTAAAGTAACAACGTATTCTGAATCAGTATTAGTAGACTCCTGTATTTCAAATTTAGGATCAATTATAACTCCATTAGGTGCACCAAGTACATACATAGAAATATCACTTGTAATTCTACTACCATTTATTTCATTTACATTGTTTATTTCATATGTATATGTAGTTTGTCCAGGTTTACCATTTTCAGTAAATGATACATATTTTGAAGCATCTTCTGAAATAGTAGCCTTTATTAAGATTTTCTTATTTGAGTATGCTGTTAATGAAGATGTTTGATTAAACTCATCTTTATTCTTTATTTGAAGTTCAAAATTATAAGTAATCTTATCAAAAGATCTTACAATAGCATTATCTTCACTAGCATCCTTGCCTGCTGTATAACCAGAAGTAGCATGTAGATTAGATGTATCTCCATAATTAAGTCCATCACTACTATCAAATGAACTAGTACCAGTTTTAATACCTGTCATTTCAGCATAGCTAATACCAATTTTATTATCATCACTATCAGCTTTAATATTATAAACAAAGAATATAATACTAGCTAGTAATAACACTATAGCTACTAAGAATAATTTATTCTTTTTAATAAATTTCATACGCGTCACCTATTTTCTAATATACTAATTTAATTATAACAAAAAAAAATATCTAATTCAACAAAAATTAGATATTATCATTAGTATTTATATGTCTCAATACTTTCACTTTATTAGACTTAATATTTTCAGGAGTTTCTATCTTTTTTACTATAACAGAACTACCAATTTCAACATCTTGTTCACGGTAATGACTTTTAAATATTTCACCATTTTTAACACTAATAGTTAATAAATCTCCCTTTTTTTCTATTACCTTTCCGACTATTAGACCATCTAAACTTGGTCTTTCATCTAATGCCACATTTGGTGATAATTCCTCTAGTTTTTTATATTTTTCATTATTTCTATTATACTCATCACATATAGTTTCTAATTCCTGTTCAAGTCTTGAAATATAAGATTCATCTGTATCATATTCAGTACTATATAAGTCAAATAATGTTAGATCAACAAGATTAATAAATGATCTTGCTGGAGAATTAATCTTGGCATATCTTGGAGTAGCTAATCCAAAATGTCCATTATTTCTTGTAGAGAAGAAATAATTACCTCTAGATAGTAATTCTAATACAGCATCTCTATACTCCACTGTTCTAGGTAAATCATAGTATGCTAATATTTCTTCAACAGTATCCAATCTAGTAAAGTTCCAATAAGCATCATCAAAATAAAATATTGGTTTTTCTTTAACCTTATTAATAATATCTTTTTTAGATGGATATTTAAATGTTTTATATATAAAAGGTAATGTTAAAAAATTATGTGCTACATTTTCATTAACTATTTTAATAATATTAGTCATAATACTACTAGATAGTTCTAATAATGCATAAGGTTCATTTTTAAAAAGAGTCCTATTTATAGCAATATTTGCTTTATGTAATGAATTAAAGAAAATACTCTCTAAAGATATAAATGAATTTGGATCATCAGAAGAATATAACACATCTAAGTATTCTTTATTTGCCTCTTCATGGCTATAGTTTTTATTTACATTAACTACACTATTACAAAAATCATAGTTTAAGAATTTACCATATTTATCGAATTCTAAAATAAATGTTTTACATAATCTGTCTTCTCCAGCTTTTAAAGAACATATCCCTTCAGATAACTTAGGAGGTATCATATCATGATTATATCTATAACTATGCATATATATTTTTTTAGATCTTTTTCTAGCTTCATTAAATAAAGCAGATCCTGGTTTAATATAATGTGGTACATCTATTACATGTAAATAAACCTTTATATTTCCATTATCTTTTTCCTCAATAGATATAGCATCATCTATTGTTACCATTCTTTTATTGCCATCAATACTATATGTAAGTAAACTTCTTAAATCAACTCTATCCTTTAATTCTATATCTAATACCCTATCAGGAATTAATTCAGCTTCTTTTAATGCTTTCTCTGAAAAATTAATATCAATTCCATTAGAAGCTAGTACTATTTTCCCATATATAGAACTTTCTGTTCTACTACCTATTATTTCTTTTATCCTGCATTCATAGTAATCTTCTTTTTCATTATATGTTACATATGCACTAAGTATTTCGTCACCACTAAGTGATATTGGTTTATCAAATATATACTTATAATTAGCGTCATCTCTTGAATTGAATGGAATTATTTGAATGGAATCATTTACTCTAATACATTCAAATATTCTAGGATTATTTTCTTTTTTAAGTACACTTTTAACTTTTTTATCTTTATTTGAGAATAATACTTTATCTCCTACATAAGCACCTTTAAGGTTCTTACTTCTAACACTTAATCTTTTGTCTTTAAATTGGACAGCAAAATCATTTATACCGTTTAAAATTACTTCTCCAATTTCATATTCAGTTGTTTTAAGCCTAATAAACCCCTGTTTTTTAGAATATACTATACTATCTTCCAAAACGAGTTTATTTAAAATTTTCTTTAATGCTTTCTTTTCTTTTGATTTAGTAATACCAAGCTTATTATATAATTCTTGTTCATGAAGAACTTTATTAGAAAGCATTAAACACTTAATAACCTCAGTTTTGATTCTTTCAAACTTTTCGTTATAAGTCTCTCTAACCATAGCCCGCCTCTATTAATTTTAATATATCACTGCATAAAAAAAATTACAATATAAATTGTAATTTTATTTTAAAGCATCAATTAATTCTGCTTTTTTCATTGAAGTATAACCTTCAATTTTTTTAGCTTTAGCTAAATCTTTAAGTTCAGCTACTGTTAGTTTAGATAAATCTACTTTTTCTTCTTTTTTAGTTTCTTTCTTAGTTGTTTCTTTCTTTTCTTCTTTCTTTGGTGCTTCTTTTGTAGTTTTAGCAACTTTTCCATTTAATGCATCTTTAGCTTCTTTAACTAATGCTGCAAAAGCTTTAGTATCAGAAACAGCTAATTCAGCAAGCATTTTTCTATTAATAGAAATACCTGCTTTATTAAGACCATCTATGAATTTAGAATAACTAATTTCGTTATTTCTACATTCAGCATTAATACGAACAATCCATAATTTACGGAAATCTCTTTTCTTTTGTCTTCTATCTCTATAAGCATATACTCCAGAATGCATTAATTGTTCTTTTGCAGTTTTATATAATCTGTGTTTAGAACCAAAATAACCTTTAGCATTCTTAAGAATCTTTTTATGTCTAGCTTTAGTAATTTTTGCTGTCTTAACTCTTGCCATGATTTACCTCCTACTTTAATGTGTCAATTATTCTTTTTAATCTCTTTGAATCAGAGCCTGATAATTGACCTGCCTCTCTTAAGTGTCTCATTCTCTTAGTTGAATAACCAGTTGTATTGTGGTTAGCACCAGCTCTCTTAAATGTAACAGAACCACTATTTCTAACCATAAATTTCTTAGCTGATGCTTTATGTGTTTTAATTTTATTCTTTGCCATAATTAATTACCTTCCTTCTTATTTGGTGAAATATTTACATACATAGATCTAAATTCCATAGTAGGTTCACTAGTCTTTGTACCATAATCTTTCACAGCTTCTACAAATCTATCTAGTACATCTTTACCAAGTTCAGGATGAGCCATTTCTCTTCCTTTAAATCTAACTACTGCTTTAATCTTATGACCTTTTTCTAAGAATTTATTTGTTTGATTAACTCTTGTATTAAAGTCATGAATATCAATTTTAACAGATAATCTGATTTCTTTTAATTCAGCTGCTGTACTCTTTTGTTTCTTTAAAGCTTCCTTTTGTTTTTTATTTCTTTCATATTTAAACTTATTGTAATCCATAAGTTTACATACTGGTTTATCACTATTTCCATTCATTTGAACTAGATCAAATCCAGCAGCATTTGCTAGTGTAAGAGCATCTTCTCTGCTTTTAACACCAAGTTGTTCCCCACCAGGTCCAATAACCATAACTTCTTTTGCAGTTATTTTTTCATTGATTAATAAATCACTATTCTTTGATATAACAAAGCACCTCCAATAAAAAAGTAGATACATCTGTATCTACCTAAAAAGCACTATAATATATATTACTTGGCCTTTTACCTATCGCTTACTCGCAATCAGGTGAGATACAAATCTTCTTTCCTTTTTTCAAAACTACGTGAATATTATATATTATATATATTTATTTGTAAAGTATTTTTTTATTTTTTTCTAGCATATGACAAAAGTCTAATAATTTGTAAAACTGATGATAATAAACCAGCTACATAAGTAAATGCAGCAGCATTTAACATTTTTTTAACAGCAGGCACTTCATCTTCACCAATAATACCTAATCTAAGTAATTCTTTTCTTGCTCTATTTGATGCATTATATTCTACTGGTAAAGTAACAAGTTGGAATGATAATGCAAAGAACATAAGAGCAACTCCTATATATATAAAACCTGTAATAGATGCAAGTAAACCTATTACTAATGAAATGTAACCAATAGTATTTCCAATACTAGCTACTTTTGCAACAGCATTTCTAGCTTTTATTGGACCATATCCATCTTTATATTGAATAGCATGTCCACATTCATGAGCTGCTACTGCAATAGCAGCTATACTTGTATCATCATATACACTTTCAGATAATCTTATTTCCTGAGTACTATTATTATAATAATCAGTTAAAGATTCACTTATTTGACCTACTTTAATATTAGTAAGACCATTACTAGCAAGTATCTTTTCTGCTACTTCTCTTCCTGTTATATGTTTATTATTTTCTACTCCAGCATATTTTTTATGAACTGCTCTAAGTATTAAACTAGCAAGTAATGTAATAGCAGCTGCTACATAAAATAATATCATTCCTGTACTATTATATATTAATCCAGTACTTGTATTATAGTCTACTCCCATATTATTATAGTTCCTTCCCTAGTATCTTTAATAGTTACTCCAAGAGCTTCTATTTCAGATCTAATTCTATCAGCATTTTCATAATCTTTATTTACTTTATAATTATTTCTTTCTTCAATTAATTTATTTACTTTATCTTCTAATTCTTTATCTATTTCTTTTTCTTTAATTAAATCTAAAGAAAATACTTTATCAAATGATTTAACTAATGCTATCTTAGTAGAATTAGATATTTCATTATCTTTTAATACATCATATAGAATTGTAATTGCATTAGCAGTATTTAAATCATTACTAATTGCTTCTTTAAATAATTCATTATATTTATTAAAGTCTTCTTCACTATAATTATTATCATCAATTATATTACTAATTCTAGTTTTTAATTTGTTTAATGTATCTTCTGATTGATCTAAAGCATCATATGAAAATACTAATTGTTTTCTATAATGAGAATTTAAACACATAAATCTATAACTAAGAGGATTATATCCTTTAGATATTAATAAATCGAGTGTTAAGAATTCTCCTTTAGATTTACTCATCTTACCAGTTTCATCATTTAAATGTTCTCCGTGTACCCAATAGTTACACCATTTATGTCCTAAATAACTTTCACTTTGAGCTATTTCATTAGTATGATGTGGGAATATATTATCTACTCCTCCACAGTGAATATCAAGATGTTCTCCTAAATTCTTAATACTAATACCAGAACATTCAATATGCCATCCTGGATATCCATATCCCCATGGAGATTCCCATTTAAGTTCTTGATCTTCAAATTTAGATTTAGTAAACCAAAGCACAAAGTCTGCTTGATTTCTCTTAGATGAATCTTCTTCTACGCCTTCTCTTACACCTACTACCATTTCATCTTCTTTATGATTAGTAAGTTTATAATAATCATCTAATTTAGAAGTATCAAAATATACATTTCCACCAGATATATATGCATAGCCTTCATCTAATAATTTCTCAATCATAACAAAATAGAAATCTATATTATCAGTAGCTTTAGATACTATTTCTGGCCATTTAATATTTAATCTATTTAAATCTTTTTTAAAGCATTCTGTATAATAATCTGCTATTTCTAAAACAGTTTTATGTTCTCTTTTAGCACCACTAAGCATTTTATCTTCTCCAGAATCCGAATCAGATGATAAATGTCCAACATCAGTTATATTCATACATCTTTTAACATTATAACCAACATAATTTAATGTTTTTTCTAAGATGTCTTCAAATATATATGTTCTAAGATTACCAATATGAGCATAGTGATATACTGTAGGTCCACAAGTATACATATTAACATTATTACCATTATATGGAATAAAGTCTTCTACTGTTCTTGATAATGTATTATATATTTTCATATGTAATCACCTTCTTTATTAATTTTATCATAATTATACAAAAAAAAGAACACTTATGTGTTCTTTTAAAATCTATTATTTATTAGATTTTTTAGTTTCCTTTTTAGTTTCTTCTTTAACTTCTTTAATTAGTTTTTTATTATGATCTAATAAAGCTAAGATTACTAGAGCAATTACTAGAATAGTTCCAATAATAGCAAATAATCCAAATCCTTTAGTAGCTATAGATAAAATTACTAAACTAACTAAGAATACAATAACGAAGAATTTCCAAATATATTTAATCCAATCTTTATAAGATACATCTGTATATCTTAATCCGAAGAATACAAGTATACTTGTTGGTGAAACTAATAAAACTAAACTATAAATTGCTTGGAATATAATTGCTATTGAAGCTTCAAATCCAGTTGTCTTAGTTGTATAACTAATTCCTGATAATGCGAATTGAGTAGCATATGTATAATCAGGGTAGAATAATGAAGTTACTGAAGATATAACTGAACCAGTAAATAGATTCATCTTTTCACTAAATGCAGTTACAAATGTATAGTATACTCCAGATGTGTATAGATTAATAAATACTATATTAGCAACTAATAGAATTACTATATATGGTATTGATTTTCTAAGACCTGAACCAACAGCAGCTATAAATGTATTTACTTTTACCTTATACATAATAGCAATAAATACTGAAGCTACTACTAGAACTAATGCAAAATGATATAATTCAAAAGTTCCAAATGCAGCTATTTCACTACCAACTAATGCATTAAATATAGATACTCCTTTAATATCTTTACTTTGCATAAATTCAAGGAATCTAGTAAATCCATCAAAACCAAAATATTGAGTCCATGGAACAAAGCCAAGAACAACTAATACTAGAAGAACAATCATTACAATTTTTAATGTTAAAACATTTGAACATTTTTCTTTACCAAGATCAACTTTTTCAGGTCTCTTGTTAAATACTAAAATAAATGCTATTAAAGCAAGTAATAAAACCAATAATAAAACTATTTTATATAATAAATTATCAGTTACAGTTAAGTTTAGCATTTGATTACTATAATATGTATATAGTGAACTAGCACTACCAATAATAGTAGCACCAACTGTAGCAGCTATAGATGCAGCTTTTCCATATCCAAGTTTTCTAATAACAGAAATAAAGAATGGAAGTGCAAATAATGCAGCATACATATTTCCAGTAAGAGCTGACATAAGACCAAGTACAAATACAGTTAATACTATATATAAAGATTTACGTCTTGCAAATTTTCTGGCAACGCATGTAATGTATTCGTCATATTTTTCAGTTTTTCCTAATATTGCATAGAATAGTCCAACAGATAATAAATACACAATAGTTGACATAAATACACTTAATGAAGTTAATCCATTAAAGAATGTATCTGCTATTGTAACAGGTATAATAGTATCTTTTGAAACTGATCCATAACTAATAGTAGTTCCTGGAACAAAATAACTAATAATAACTGTAAATAATATTACAATTCCTAAAATTTTGTATAAATTATATTTTTTCATAAATATCTCCTCCTATTTTAAGATCTCTAGTATTACTATTTTAGTTATTCACCTTTAATCCTCCTATTAAGAATTATAGCACCATTTAATAATAAAAAAAAGTAATTTTTAAAAATTACTTTTCTCTTGGTCTCATTATTGGGAATAAAACTACATCTCTTACACTAGCTGCATTATATAAAAGCATCATTAATCTATCTACTCCAACACCAAGTCCACTTATTGGTGGCATACCTTGTTCCATCGCAAGTAAATAATCTTCATCAAGATCCATAGTTTCATCATCACCTTGAGCTTTAGCTTTTAATTGATCTTCAAAATTAGCTCTTTGAACTTCTGGATTAACAAGTTCTGAATATGCATTACATATTTCTGCACCTGCAATAATTACTTGGAATACATCAACAACTTTATTATCATCATCATTTCTTCTAGCAAGTGGTTTTAATACAGCTGGATAATTCCACATAATAGTTGGTTCAAATATATTTGCTCTAACTAATCTCTTATAACAAAAATCTATTAATTGAGCTAATGAATTACATTCTTCAAGATCAGTTTTAGTAAATTTACCAGATTCAATAATCTTAGTTCTAAGTTCTTCTGGATCTTCTATATTAATAAAGGCAAATCCTAAAGCATCAGTTAATGCTTCAACATAATTAACTCTATTCCATTCTTTTCCTAAATCTATAGTTTTATCTCCTACTGTTACTTCTGTAGTTCCTTTTAAGAACATAGCTGTACTTCTCATAAATTCTTTAAAGAATTTAATATTATCTTCAAAATTCCAATAAGAAGCATACCATTCTATTTGAGTAAATTCTTGTAAATGTTGAGGATCCATTCCTTCATTTCTAAAACATTTAGCAACTTCATATACTCTTTCAAATCCTGCTGCATTACATTCCTTTAAATAACATTCTGGTGCTATTCTTAAGTTACAATCAATATCTAATGCATTATGATGCGTAAAGAATGGTTTAGCAGAAGCTCCAGAAACTGCTGTTTGAACAATTGGAGTTTCAACTTCTAAGAATCCATTTTCACCCATAAATTTTCTAAGGAAGAAATAGAATTTACTTCTACCTAAGAACAACTCTCTAGAATCTTCATTCATAATTAAATCTACATATCTTTCACGATATTTAATTTCAGTATCTTGAAGTCCATGGAATTTTTCAGGAAGTGGTCTTAGTGCCTTACCTAGGAATGTAAAATCTTTTACCTCAAGTGATTTTTCACCTGTTTGAGTAGTAATAATATCTCCTTTAGCACCTATAAAATCTCCTGAATCAAATATTTTCTTAAACTCTTCATATTTTTCTTCACCAAGTACATCTGCTCTAATTTGCAATTGAATATTAGCTTCTATATTTTTTATTTTAATGAAAGATAATTTACCCATCTTTCTCATAAAGCCAATTCTACCAGCTATAGAAACATCAGTTGTACCATCAGCAAGTTCTCTTGCTTCTTTAATTGTATGAGTAGTTTCATATTTATCTGGATAAGGTCTTTCTACTAATTTTAATTTTTCTCTTCTAACAACTTCTTGTTCAGATAATTCTCTCATTTTTTCCACCTCTTTAATAATAAAATTATAACATACTTTCTTTATAATTTATTAGTATTTTTTCAAGTTCTTCTTTTGTTTTACTTTGAAATATAGCATTTTTTACAAATGCAGAACCTTTCATGCCTTTTAAATACCATGCAGCATGTGTTCTCATTTGAAGTATTGCTTGTCCTTCAGGTTTTATTTCAAGTAAATAATTCATATGTTTTAAACATAAATCTATTTTATCAATATCTGAAATACTTTCTAATTTTTTTCCTGTTTTATAATAGTAATCCAATTCCTTAAAAATAAATGGATTACCAAGAGCACCTCTTCCTATCATAACAGCATCGCATCCAGTTTCTTTCTGCATTCTTATTGCATCATCAACTGTTTTAATATCTCCATTACCAATAACAGGAATATTTACTGCTTCTTTAACCTCTTTTATGATAGACCAATCTGCATTACCTTCATATCCTTGAGATCTAGTTCTTGGATGAATAGTTATAGCAGATGCTCCTGCTTCTTCAATAATCTTAGCTACTTCAACAGCATTTATGCTTGTTTTATCCCATCCACTTCTAATCTTAACTGTAACAGGACAAGGAACAGCTTCTACTACTGCTTTAACTATTTCCTTAATCTTTTCAGGATTCTTTAATAAAGCAGATCCTGCTTGTGCTCTAACAGCTACTTTAGGAACAGGACAACCCATATTTATATCTATAATATCTGGTTTCATTATTTCATATACTTTTTTAGCAGCTATAACAAAACTTTCTTTATCAGATCCAAATATTTGTTGTGCTATTGGTCTTTCTTTTTCATCCATTTTAAGCATAGAAAAAGTTTTTTTATCACCATACATAATAGCTTTATCAGAAACCATTTCTGCAAAAACTATGCCTGCCCCTAATTCTCTACACATTCTTCTAAATGCACTATCACATACACCAGCCATTGGAGCTAAACAAATATTATTCTCTATGTTTACATTTCCAATTTTAAACATTTCTTTCACCGGTAATATAATACTATTTTTCTATGCAAATTACAACTAATCTTACTTGATTATTATTAGTACATGTAATTAGTTTTAATCCATCTATATTAAATATATAACTATCATCAATACTCACTTTCTTTATTTCATTAACTATATATCTTTTATCTATATTAAAGTCACTAATAATTATTTCATCTCCTACAACTAAATTATATAATTTATGAAATACATATTTATTATTATGACCAGATAAAATTATATTAGAGCCTCCTATTGGATCAGATAGTTTATGCATAGATACTAGATTTTCATCTAATGCCTTGTCTCCCTTTTTAATTAAATTCTTATAATTAAACTTTGGTATATAAATATAACCTTCATATAAAGAGGTAATATTATTACTTTTAGAGATAATTACATCATCTATTTTCTTATCTAATTTATACTTATTATAAGATGGAATAAATAATATAAATACTGATACAAATAATAATATCTTAATTATTCTTTTTAACATATATCATTCCAAAAGTATCAAATATTATTACTACTAATATCCATATATCACTTTTTGTACTTGTAACAGGATAAATAGTTTTATCATTAGAAATAGTTAGATTTCCTGTGCAAAACTCATCACTAACTTCAAACTCTAATAGTTTATCATTTAATTTATATCCATTTTCTACAGAGGTTTCTCTAATATAATATTTACCATAATTAAGATTTAGTTTAGCTATTCCATCTTTAGTATTACCTTTATATATTACATTCTTATTAGAATCTAATATTTCATATGTTACATTTATCTTATTACCAAGTTCATCAGATGATATAAAAGTTACTTCACATATTATTTTTTTATTTATTAAATCTATTTTATTTATTACAAAAGGATCTTTATCATTAACATAATTTAAGCTTACATTATATACTTTATTATCTAATTCATATCCATTTAGAGTTTTCACTTCTTTTAGAGTGTATCTTCCTAAAGGAAGAATAATAGATGAATCATATTCTTTACTGGATGTTATTATTTCATCTATCTTTTCACCAAATTCATCATATATTTCAAAGTATATGTTTTCTAAAAGTTCTCCATCTTCATTAGTTTTCTTTAATTCTATTTTACCTTTTACTTTTTCATTATAGAAGTTTATTTCTTTTGAAGTAGAACCATCCTCTATAGTAAATGATATCTCCTCATTATTAATATAATATCCATTAGAAGCACTAATCTCTTTAATAGTATAATTACCTTTTTCTAAAGTAACATTAATTACTCCATCTATAAATTCATATTCTCTATCATTAATAAGTATTTTATTACCTTTATCCTTTATTATCTCATTAGTATCTTTATCTCTTTTATAAATAGTTATAGGTACTCTAGTTACATTAATAATAAATTTGCCTTCATTAATATTAGGCATCTTAAATGTAGCTAAATCCTGTGTTGGACTATCTTCTCTATCATATACTATTGTCTTATTATAACCATGGTTTACTTTTTTAATATATACTTCATAAGAACCTATCTTATCTGGTTTAAATATTAAAGAAGTTCCTTCTATTTTAAAGTCTAAATTAGATACTATTTCATAGTTATCTAATACATTATTAGAATCATTTATAATAAGTTCCCTATTTACATAAGTAGAATTAACAGTATTATTAAATGCTGGCATCCTTCCATGATTATTAACTAATCTTAGTATTTCATTCTTTTCATTAGATATATCTATTACAGGAGTACTAGATGTATTACCAGTATGCCATACTATATCTTCATCTTTAGATAGTCTCCATATTAATTCTTGAGTAGCCATATAGTATTCAATACTATTATGATTTTTAAAACCATATCCATAATATGAATATAGTTCCATCTTGTATTTAGCATCTTCTGAATAACCTGAAATACTCCAATTATCATAAGAGTTATAACTATCAAAATTAATACTAGTTTCTGGTTGTATACAATAAGCTAATTTACCATTAGCATAATTCATTTTTAATTGTCCATAAGAAAATACTCTTCCATTTCTATAATGAAATGACCATACATTATCTATATAACTTTTAGATATACTAGTATCTAAACTAGCAGCCTTTATCCCTTTTATTCCAATTAGTATTATTACTAATAAAAATATTATCTTTTTTAATCTTTTCATATTACACCTCACATATAATATTGACTAAAAAAGATAATATTCCACTAAAAAAAGGATTATTTAATAATCCTTTTATTATTCTTTTGTTATTTCTTCTGTTTTATTTATAACTTTATTCATAGAATGTAATACTAATTTTCTATTATCATCAGGATTAGTTTTTTCTAAGCCTAATTCTAACATAGTATCAGATATCATTATATTACCCATATATCCTAATAATTCATATAATGTTTTCATTCCATTATCTCTTAATCTATATTTACAGAACATATTATCTAAGAAAAGATCACTTAGAGCATCTTTTGATAATCTAAACATTGAATCATTTTTATAAATAGTTTTAGCAAATATTTCTGAGAAAGTAGTACTATCAGGATAATCAGTAGTTGGTCTTCTCATAATAGATTTTAATCTATCAAAAGATATTTCTCTATCTTTTTTAATTAAAGGTTCAGTATTATATTTTTTAGATACCATTAATTGAGCTACATAAGCACATAGTTCTTTATCTAGCATCATCATACCACATTCAGGATTTGTTACTTCATCATTACCCTTAACTAATGAAGAATATCTGTCTTTAAAATCTAATATTTGATGTCTTCTATATATTGATAAATCTCTAAATATTTCATTTGCAAAATGTGTTAATTGATTAAATATAATTCTATCAATATATCTTTCACCACAGTTTTGTAAACATAATTCTCTATTTATAGTAATTACAAATCTACCATTTTTAAATCCAGATTCATAATATCCTGGTATAGAATTATCTTCTTTTATCTCTGTAAATTGTATTCTTGATAAAACAGAATCTATATTATCAGTATCAAATAAACCTGTATCAATACCAAGATCTATATATTCACCAAGTATTCCTGATAAAAAGTTTTTACGTCTTAAAATTTCTTTCATAATAATCCCCCTTTTTTTAAGGTAGTAATAATATACTATTAATGCCTTAAAAAGTCAAATATTATTCAATAAATCCAGATTCTGGAATAGATAATGGATCTTTAGTTTTTTTAACATATCTATCTTCTTCTGAAAATATACATCCACAGTATTTTTGAATATATATTCCATACTCTTTAGCTTTCTCTTTTCCTTTATAGAAACCTACTCTAAAATCTCTATACAAGAAATCTATACCATACTCTTTACTTAGTTTTTCGCAGTACATCTTAATAAAATCATGCTTTTGATAAATACTATATAAAAGAGTTGTACTAACAGCATCATATCCATTCTCTTTAGCATATTCAAATAGTCTTTTTAAACGTACTGGATAACAATACTCTATACATCTAGATTCTATTCTATTAGATACATTCTTACAAAATTCATCTAATCCATAATTATCCTCTATTATTAGATTAAAATTCATAATATTAGATAACTCTTTTAAAGCATTTAATCTATTTTCATATTCTTTATATGGATGTATATTTGGATTAAACCAATATATATCTGGTTCTATACCTTCTTTTCTTAATATCTCTATTGGATATATAGAACAAGGCCCACAACAAGCATGCATTAATAATTTCATATAAATCACCTACCCGAATATTATAACATATTTACGTCTTAATAATTCTTAATAATTTCTTTATTTCAAATTAATATTTGTTTTATATAATGAAATTGTAGTAAGGAGGATGATAACTAAGAAAGAAAGGAAAATCAAAAAACATAACTGTAAAATTAATTAGAGTTTTCCCTACTCTAATATACTAATAAATTAATAAATACTAAACCCCTATTAAACTTTTTAGAAAAACCAAGTAATTGGTTTTTTCTTTATATTAATGTATAATTATTAAAGGAGATATATTATGGAAAGAATATTAATAGTAGATGATAATATAGATATTGCAGAATTAGAAAGTTATATTTTAAAAGAAGAAGGATATGAAACTGTTATTACTCATTCTGGAGAAGAAGCTCTAGAAGTAATAAATAAAGAGAAGTTTGATCTTATTCTTATGGATATAATGATGGATGGAATATCAGGAATAGAATTATGTGCTAAAGTTAGAGATAAAGTAGATTGTTCTATTATATTTGTAACTGCTAAAGCTAATTTAGTAGATAAAATGATAGGATTTGAAATTGGTGGAGATGATTATATTACTAAACCATTTGAAAACCAAGAACTAGTATCTAGAGTAAAAGCACATTTAAGAAAAGATAAAAGAAATAAAAATACTAATAAAGGTAATATTATTTCAATTGGTGAAATAAAAATAAATAAAGAAAACTATGAAGTAAAAAAGAATGATGAAAAGATAAACTTATCCACTAAAGAGTTTGAAATACTTCTTTATCTTATGGAAAATGCAGGATTAGTTTTATCTAAAGAACAAATATATGAAAATGTATGGAAAAGTTCTTATGGAGATATAGGTTCTGTAGCAGTCCATATAAAAAATCTAAGAGGTAAAATAGATAAGGAGGAAAAGTATATTATAACTGTTTGGGGATTTGGTTATAAGTTTACTAAAGATATAAATGAGTAATATTAATACTAAAAAGAGTTTTATAGTTTTCTTTGTAATATTTTTAATAACTAATTTTATATTCCTTGGAATATGGTTTAAATTTGGAGTACAGTCCTCTATTAAAGAGGGATATGCATCATTAGAAAAAGAAATAAAGGAAGATATTTTTTCTAACATAGAAAAATCTATAAGAGGAGATCAAGTAGATGTAATGGATCTATTTGGAAAAATATCTAATAAATATAATCTACTACTAATAGTTAAAGATGATAATAATAATATAATATTTAATAATACTGAGGAAATAAGTGATGTAGAATATTTAATGCCATTTATGATTAATATTAATGGTAAAAACTATTTACTTAGTGTTGGTAAAACAAATGAATTTAATATAGTATCTATATCTAAAAAGTTTATGATATTTGAAATAATATTTACATTAGTTATTACTATGCTAGCATTAATTATTTCAAATGAAATATTACTTAAACCTATAGATGATACTATTACTGATATTAAAAATTATAAGTTTGGTATTAAACCAAAGAAAAGAAAAGTATCTACTGAAATAGGATATATTCAAAATGAATTCGTGGATTTAACTAATAACTTAGAGAAAGAACATGAAGAACAAAATAGAATTATATCTGCTATTTCACATGATATAAAGACTCCTTTAACAGCTATACTTGGTTATAGTGAAATATTAAATAAAAAGAAATTATCTATAGCAGAAAGAAAATCTTTAGAAGAAAAAATCTTCTTAAAAGCACAAGATATGAAAGCTATTACATCTGACTTTGATGATTATTTACTATCTAATAAAGATAGAACTTATACATTTACTAAGATTAATATTAAAGATTATTTAGATAGATTAAAACTAGAATATAGAGATGATTTAAAAGATAAAAAGATTAAATTTGAAATAATAGATAAAGTAAGAATACAATCATTTAATATAGATATAGGTAAAATGAATAGAGTTTTTGCTAACCTAGTATCTAATAGTATTAGACATTTGGATAAGAATGGTAAAATAACTATTACATGTAAGAATGATAATGAATATGTTTATTTTGAATTTAAAGATAATGGAACAGGAGTATCTGATGAAAATATATCTAAGATATTTGATCCATTATTTACTACTAATAAATCTAGAAAGATAAGTGGTCTTGGATTATCTATTAGTAAAGAAATAATAGAAATGCATGGTGGTAAAATAAGCGCAGTATCTAATACTAATGAGAAAGACAATACTAAAAAAGATGGCTTAACTATTAATTTTTCTATTAAACAAAATATTAATTAACTATTGACATACAATATAAAAACAAGTATACTTAAATAGTACTTGTTTGATGCAGGTGTAGTTTAATGGTAGAACTTCAGCCCTCCAAGCTGACTACGGGAGTTCGATTCTCCTCACCTGCTCCATAGTGAAATCTGCTCGAACTTTTCGAGTTTAGATATACAACTAATCCAATTTGGATTAGTTTTTTTGTGTTTCGAACTCCCACGTTTCAGCTTGGAAGAATACAAAGACTATCCTACTTTATAAAGAAAGGATGG